>JAJXUD010000045.1 GCA_021783235.1 Myxococcales bacterium
GCGAAACGCTTGCCGTACTAGGCTTTCCTCGTATTCACTAGCCCTGTTCGAAATCCCGAGTCATTTCGAGTCCTTGGGCCGCTGTGCTCTCGCGCGGCCTGCCCGCAAGAACTCGGGGTAGCTCCTGAGGGGCACCGCTTGACCGGCGCCATTCGGTTGACCGAACATGAGCCACTCCTCGAAGGGGCCCCACATGATCTCCAAGCGCTCGTTCCTCACGCTTTCGGCCTGTCTCGGCCTCGCGGCCTGTCCGGGGGCCACCGGTCCCCAGGGCGTCGCCGGCCCCACCGGGCCAACCGGAACCCAGGGCTCCGCGGGCTCGAGCGGCGTCACGGGCAAGCAGGGTGCCGCCGGGGCCACGGGCGCGACGGGCGCCACGGGGCCGGCCTTTTTCTGCGCGAGCGTCGCCGACTGCGCGAAGCTGGACGCGGGGGCCCCACTGGGCTGCTGCGTCGGACAGTGCGTCCCGCTGAACAGCGACGAGAACTGCGGAGGCTGCGGCGTCGCCTGCGCGCCGGCCAACGCGACCGGTAGCTGCGCGAGCGGGAGCTGCGACGTCGCGACCTGCGCCGCGGGATTCGCCGACTGCGACAAGGACGCCGGCGACGGCTGCGAGATTCGCACCGACACCGACCCGATGAACTGCGGCGCCTGCGGTTCGGCCTGTGCGCCGGCCAACGCGACCGGCGCCTGCCTGGAAGGCGTCTGCCAGGTCGCCTCGTGCAACCCGGGCTTCGCGAACTGCGCGGGAGACCCCTCGAAGGGTTGCGAGACCGCCCTCACGAGCGACGTCGCTTGCGGCGGCTGCGGGATCGCCTGCGCCCCGCCCAACGCGACCGGCGGCTGCGCGACCGGGATCTGCGCCGTCGCGAGCTGCAACGCCGGCTGGGGGGACTGCGACAAGAACCCCGCGAACGGCTGCGAGACGAACGTCACGGCCGACTCGCAGAACTGCGGGAGCTGCGGCAACTCCTGCGACGGCGGCGCCTGCCTCCAGGGCGCCTGCGCGCCCTTTGCCTCGACCGGCGCGGAGGGCGACTTCTTCCCCCTCGCGAACACCACCCTCAGCGGCGGCGTCCACAACTTCAGAAGCATCTTCATCCCCGCGGGCGTCACCGTGACCATCGATCCGGCCACGAACGGTGGCATGCTCGACCTGCGAGCCACGGGCGACGTGACCATCCAGGGCAAGCTCGATCTGTCCGGCGGCCTCGGTGGGATGGGCCCGCCGGGCGACGTCTCCTGGACCGGAGCCGGCGGCGGCGACACGGCGAACCCGCTGGCGGCCGGGGCCACGCCGGCCCCGGGCTGCGGCTGCGCCTGTGGGGCGAACGGCAAGCCCGCGGGCAAGGGCGGCGCCGGCGCGGCTGGTAGCAACGCACCCGGGATCAACTCGTGCAACGCCTCCCAGGGGCTCGGGGGCGACTTCGGCGGCGGCGGCGCCGGCGGCTTCGGCGGCGGTGGCGGCGGCGGCTTCGCGGGCGGCGGCGGCGGCGCGAACTCGTGCGCCCCGGCCCTCTGCAACTGCAACGGCGCGACCAGCGCGGACCAGGTGGCGGGCGGCGCAGGTGGCGGCGCCTTCGGCGGCCTCGGCGGCGTGATCAACGGGCAGATCGTCGGGGGCGGTCAAGGCGGACAGGGCGGCGGTGCCCCCTACGACGGGGCGAACGGCGCGAGCTGGAACTACGTCGCGGGCGCCGGCTGCGGCAACGCGACGAACCCCATCGGCGCGGGCGGCGGCGGCGGCTCGATCGGCAGCGACGCGGCGCTGGATCTCGCGGTGGCGAGCAGCTTCCGGCCCGGCTCGGCGGGCGGCGGCGGGGCCGGCGACGAGGGGCGCGGCGGTGGCGGCGGCGGCGGCGCGATCCGCATCGCGAGTCTCACCCAGATCTCGGTCTACGGCAGCCTGCTCGCGAACGGCGGCGACGGCGGCGGTACACCGAGCCCGGTCCCGGACTGCTGTCAGGGCGGCGGCGGCGGCGGTGGCTCGGGCGGCGTCATCTTCCTGAGCGCGCCGTCGGTCGTGAACTTTGGGACCATCTCCGCCGTCGGCGGCCAGGGCGGCTTCTCGGTCTCCGCGCGCGGCGCCCCGGGCGGCGCCGGCGGCGCGGGCGGCCTCGGCCGCATCCGGCTCTCCGCCTCGAGCGTGAGCGGCGCAGGCAGCTACGCGCCGGCGCTTCCCCGAAAGCTCGACGGCTCGTCCAACGGTTCGGGCCTGGCCTACGTCGAGCCGTGGCCCGGCTAGGAGACCGCCGGGACTGCTTCACGTCGAACGGCGAACGGCGTCTCTAAGGCAGCCCTTGCCGCGGCGCGGCTTGCCCTTCGTCCGCCCGCGTGGCAGCCTCCGGCACGCTTCGCCCCGGAGGTCCACATGCGCCGAGTCCTCGCCGTCGCCGCTGCCGCGCTCTTCGCGGCCTGCAGCTGCCCCCACCGTGGCTCGTCGAACCAGCTCGAATCGAAGGATTCGACGCCGCAGGCGCCGAACCTGGACTTCGGGAACGTCCCCTTGGGCCAGCCGAAGACCTTGCCGCTCACGCTCTCGAACGTGGGCGCGCTCGAGCTCGACGTCGCGGGCGCCACCGTCGGCGGCGCAGACAAGGGAGACTTCGCGGTCGTGGGCAAGGTCCCCTCCGCGATCCAGCCGGGGTCGAACGCGCAGCTCCCGATCCAGTTCGTGCCGTCGGCGGGCGGCCCGCGGAGCGCGACGCTCTCCATCTCGACGAACAGCCAGGCGATCCCGGTCCTGAAGGTGCAGCTCACCGGCAACGGCAAGGACGTCGTCATCGCCGCGAGCGTCACCGCGCTCGACTTCGGGCCGGTCCAGGTGGGGACTCAGAAGACCCTGCCCGTGACGCTGACGAACAAGGGCTCCACGCCCTCCGATCCGATCCAGATCCAGCCCGTCGGCGGGCCGCAGGCGAGCGAGTTCGCCTGGGTGGGGCAGGGCAGCTCGCTCGCCCCCGGCCAGTCGCTGACGCTCACGGTCAGCTTCGGGCCCACGCAGACGGGCAACGCCGCCGGGCAGATCCCCTACCTCGCCTGCTCGGGCTGCCAGGCGCAGAGCATCCAGCTCACCGGCGTCGGCATCGACGGCGCCCTGACGTTCTCGCCGGACCCGGTCGGCTTCGCGAACGTCCCGTCGGGAACCACGAACTCGGTGCCGGTGAAGATCACCGACACGGGGAGCGCCGCCGTCGCCATCGGCTCGCTCGCCGTCCAGGGCGGCGGATCGAGTCCGTTCGCGGTGACCGGGCTGCCGAGCGGCTTCTCGGCCTCCTCCCCCATCGTGCTCGCGCCCGGCGCGTCGGTCACGATCACGGTCGACTACACGGCCGCCAGCGCCGGGGATCAGGACGCGCTCGTCGCGGTCTTCCAGCCGGGCGCCATCGGCGCGGGCAGCGCCTTCGCCCCGGCCGCGGTGCCGCCGGAGACGGCGCAGGATCCGCTCTTCGGCAACGAGACGCTGAACCCGTGCACGCTGGTCTTCCAGCCGCCCGCGCTCAACTTCGGCAACGCGCCGTTGAACCAGACGCTGCAGAAGTCGGTGACGCTCGTGAACCAGGGGCAGGCGCAGTGCACGCTGACGGGCATCGCCCTCGACCCCGCCTCGGACTCGTCCTTCGCGCTCGTGGGGAACCCGGGGACGCTCACCATCCCGGCGGGCGGCACGGCGCAGATCCAGGCGAGCTGCGACGTGACGAACTCGGGCGGGCAGCTCCTGCGCAAGGGCGCCATCGACTTCCAGTCGAACGACCCCGCGAACCAGAGCGGCCGCATCCCGCTCACCGCCTACATCCAGTCGAGCTCCCCGTACCAGGCCGGCTGGCCGAAGTGGCACATGGGGAACACCGACGAGGGGCAGAGCGAGGCGGACACCTCGGCCTTCAAGGGGCAGGTGGCCTGGAAGTTCAACGTGGGCGCGGCGTCCGCGTCGAGCGGCGGCCTCTCGAACTCGAGCCCGACCTACATGAACTCCCCGGTGGTCGACTCGAGCGGCATGATCTACCAGCTCGGCATGGACGGGAACCTCTACGCCATCAACCCGGACGGCAGCCAGGCCTGGAAGGTGATGCTCGTCTCGCCGGCGAGCGATCCCCACCCGGCGACGCCGATCATCGCGGCCGACGACTCGCTCTTCGTCGAGAGCGGCTGCGACAACGTGGGCAGCTCGGGGCAGATCTTCCACGTCTCGGGGGGGCCTGGCGGCGGGAAGATCCTCCACGCCGAGCCGCCGCCCTCGGACTGCCGCACCGACCCCTCGAGCGGGCAGTGCGACAAGGCCGACGGCTTCGACGTCTGCCCGAGCCTCGGCAACCTGACGCCGCTCATCTTCGACGGCGACGACTTCGGGCAGGTGGTCACCTACTCGGTCCAGTCGGGGGGCAACTTCTCCGAGGCGAACCACGTCATCCTGCCGTTCTTCGGCGAGCGGGTGGCGCTCGCCATCGGGCCGGACGACACGAGCTACTGGTGCAGCCTGAACGTCTGCTTCGCGGTCGCGCCGCCCACGCAGGGCTTCACGCAGCTCCCCGCCTGGAACGCGAACGGCCAGCCGATCTCGCCGGACGCGCCCGACAACTCGACCGCGGGGGTGAGCGCCTGGGTCAACTCCGACCTCGCGCTCGACAGCCACCACACCGGCTTCATCATGGCGATGGTCGCCTGGGAGAGCTTCGGCGGCGGCCTGCTCGGGCTCGGCGGCTCGACCACCGGGCAGACCGAGCTCGCGGCGCTCGACCCGGCGAACGGCCAGCCGCACTGGACCTTCAAGATGCCGCAGTTCACGCCGCCCACCGCGGTCTCGTTCGCGAGCCAGAGCTACATCTTCAGCTCGGACGTCGGCAACGGCGCGCCCGCGATCGCCGACGACGGGACGGTCTACGTCGGCAACGGCGACGGCCTCTACGCGGTGGACGGACAGACCGGTACCGTGAAGCCTGGCTTCCCGTTCTCGTCCGCGGACGTCGACTCGGCGCCGGCCATCGGCGGCGACGGGACGATCTTCTTCGGGACGTCCGACGGCTCGTTCTACGCGGTCACTCCGAACGGGACCCTGCGCGCCAAGGTGACCACCGGCGGGCGGATCTCGAGCTCGCCCGCCATCGGCCCCGACGGAACCGTCTACTTCGTCTCGGACGACGGCAACCTGTACGCCGTCGAGTAGCGGCGAGTAGCGGCCGCGAAGACGAAGCCCTCGCCGCCCGTTAGACTGGGCGGCGATGATCCCTCTGCCCCCACAGCTCCAGGAGAGGCTCGACCGGCTCCCCGCCGCGCCGGGCGTCTACCTCATGAAGGACCGCGAGGGGCGGGTCGTCTACGTCGGCAAGGCGGTGAGCCTGCGCTCGCGCGTGCGGAGCTACTTCTCGCGCGCGGGCGGCGATTCGCGCGCCTTCATCCCCCTGCTCGAGCGGCTCGTCGGCGACATCGAGGTCGTCCTGACGACGAACGAGAAGGAGGCGCTCATCCTCGAGAGCAGCCTCATCCAGAGGCACAAGCCCCGCTTCAACGTGATGCTGCGGGACGACAAGAGCTTCATCTGCCTGCGGCTCGACCGGCGCCACCCCTACCCGCGGCTCGAGATCGTGCGGGCGAAGGGGCGCAAGGCCGACGGCGCCGCCTACTTCGGCCCCTACAGCTCGGCCTCGTCCATCCGCGAGACCCTGCGGGTGGTGAACCGCCACTTCCAGCTCCGGAGCTGCACCGATCGCGAATTCCAGGGCCGCTCGCGCCCCTGCCTCGAGTTCCAACTCGGCCGCTGCCCCGCGCCCTGCGTGCTCGAGGTCCCGGCCGAGCGCTACGGCGAGAGCGTCCGGGAGGTCGAGCTCTTCCTTGCGGGGAAGGCGGACGAGCTGACGGGGACGCTCGAGGGGCGGATGCAGGCCGCCGCGGCCGAGGAGCGGTTCGAGGAGGCGGCGCGGCTGCGGGATCAGCTCGGCGCGATCGAGCGGAGCCTCGAGCGGCAGCGGGTGGTCCAGGCGGAGCGGATCGAGGAGGACGTCTTCGGCGTCTTCCGGGAGGGGCCCCACCTCGCCATCGCGCTGCTGCTCGTGCGGCGCGGGCGGCTCGTCGAGAGCCGGGCCTTCGACTTCACGAAGCAGGAGTTTCCCACCGAGGAGCTGCTCGCGAGCTTCCTCACGCTCTACTACGAGCGGGCGACGCCGCCGAGGGGGCTGCTCCTGCCCGTGCCCATCGAGGGGGAGGGGCCGCTCGCGGCGCTGCTCGCGGAGAGGGCCGGCCACCCGGTCGAGGTCCTCGTCCCGAAGCGGGGCGAGAAGCGGAGGCTCGTCCTGATGGCCTGCCAGAACGCCGAGCAGGCGCTGCGCGATCGCGCGAGGAAGGGGCGGGACCTCGACGAGACGCTCGCTCGGCTCGTCCACCGGCTGAACCTCTCGCGGCCGCCCCACCGGATCGAGTGCTACGACATCTCGAACTTCCAGGGGACCGAGGTCGTGGGCTCGAAGGTCGCCTTCCGCGACGGGGAGCCCGACAAGGCGGGCTACCGGCGCTTCCGCATCCGGGGCTTCGCCGGGCAGGACGACTTCGCCTCGCTCTACGAGGTCCTCTCGCGCCGGCTCGCGAAGGGGAAGGCCGAGGGGGATCTGCCGGATCTGCTCGTCATCGACGGCGGGAAGGGGCAGCTCGAGGTGGCGATGGCGGCGCTGCGCGACGGGCGCGTCGAGGGCGTCGACGTCGTCTCGCTCGCGAAGAGCCGGGCCGAGGGGCCGGCCGAGGACGGCGGGATGCGCCACTCCCCCGAGCGCGTCTTTTTGCCGGGGGTCAAGGAGCCGATCGTGCTGCGGCAGAACAGCTCGGAGATCTTCCTCCTCCAGCGGCTGCGCGACGAGGCCCACCGCTTCGCCATCGGCTACCACCGAAAGCTCCGCGACCGGCGGACGCTCCGCTCGGCGCTCGACGCGATCCCGGGCGTCGGTCCGACCCGGCGGCGGGCGCTCCTGCGGCGCTTCGGCAGCCTCGAGGGGGTGCGGGCGGCCGAGCCCGCGGAGATCGCCGCCCTGCCGGGTTTCGGTCCCGATCTCGCGGAGCGGATCCTCGGCTCCCTCGGATCGGGGCTTCCTCCGCCCGAGGCCGCCGGTGCCTAGATTGACATTTGCGTGGTTTTTTGTTGCGGCCTTTGGCGGGGCTGTTCTATAGCGTGAGCCCATGAAGCTCTATCCGAAGGTCATCCCGGCGGTTGCGCGCGAGGTCATCGAGCGCTTGACGAAGGACGGCGACGTCGAGGTGGAGCCGCTGCGCGTCGGCGACGCCGAGATGGACATGGCCTCGATCATGAAGGAGTACCTGGCCGCGGAGGAGCGGGTGAACCAGGCGACCCGCGAGGCGCTCGAGCGCCGCGGCTACGATCACTCCAAGTTCAACCAGGTCAAGCGCGAGATGGCCGACGTCCGCGGCTTCAAGATGGGCGACGAGGGCATCGAATACGTCATCGGCCAGATGATCGAGTTCCTCCTGGTCTCGCGCAACGTCGAAGAGGTCTACGCCGAGGACAACGTCATCCGGAAGAAGGTCTTCCAGATCATGAAGCGCCACCTCGACATCGACGAGGATCTCGATCGCGAGGTTCGCGGGCGGCTGAAGCACCTCCAGGAGGGGACCCCCGCCTGGGACGTCGAGTACCAGAAGGCGATCGACCAGCTCCGCCGCAACAAGGGGCTGATCTAGCCCAGCCGCCGCCGGGTGGTTCAGCGCGCCCCGGCCGCGCCGCCGAAGAGCTCCAGCGCCAGCACGACCCGCCACTCGGGCGCGCCGAACTGCGGCACGATGCCGCCGCCGGCGCCGAGCTTGAAGCGGAGCTGCTCGCCATCGCCCGTCCCCTCGAGCCGCCCCGTCAGGAGCCCCTCGAGCCCGGTGGCGCCGCTCCCGAACAGTGAGGCGAAGGCCGTCTCGCCCCAGAGCTCCGGCCCCACGATCAGCGCCCAGTCCGTCAGGACGGGAAACGAGCGGCCGGCCGCCGCCCCGAAGAGCAGCTCGCTGCCCTGGGGGCTGCCCGGCGTGGGCCAGTCGTCGAGCGGCCGGAGCTCTCCGCCGAGCTCGCCCGCGTAGCGGTAGCTGCCGAGGTCGCCCGCGGCGAGTAGCCGCAACATTGCGCGGACCGTGCCGTCCGTGAGGTAGCTCGCGCGGGTGTCGCCCGGGCCGTTCGAGGGGACGAAGAGCTGCGCCCCCGCGCCGAGGCGGAAGGCCGAGCCCGGTCTTCCGGCGAGGAGCGCGTCGACGCCCACGCTCGGGTCGGCGATGCTGTCGGGGTTCGTTCCGAGGTTCACGAGCGGGGCGCTGAACCGATGGCCGTCGATCGTGCCGCTCTCGCCCGCGAGAAGGAGCGGCATGGGAAGGTCGAGGTAGAGGCGGAAGCGCTTCCAGCTCGCGGCCACGGCGAGGTCGGCGAACGCCTCGCTGGAGACGACGGCGAGCCGCTGGCCGCCGCCCCCGACGACGAGCGGGTCGTGCGCGACGCTCGTCGTCAGCTCGACCGCGCCGCGCAGCTCGCCCTGGATGTCGAGGTCGTCCATGACGAACCAGCCGGCGCCCGGGGCCGAGGGGACGAACCGCTCCAGGGCGAAGCCCTGCGCCGGGATCTGTGCCGCGGCCCGGGGCGCGAAGGCGGCGCAGACGGCGAGCGCCGCGAGGGCGAGGCGGTCGATGGGCTCAGAACTCCGCATGGAGCCTCGCGCCGAAGACCTCGACGGGGCCTCGAGCGGCGTTCATCGCCGGGTTGACGATGTGCTGGTAGTCGCCGGAGAGCCAGAGGGCGGCGAGGAGATTCACGCTGTAGAACACGTCGATCGTCTCTTCGGGCGCGGGGCTGATCGCGCCGTCCCCGATGAAGCCGTCGATGCCGCCGAGCCTCAGGTACTCGGCGTGGGCGGCCGAGAGGAAGCTCGCGTTCAGCCCGAGGCCGGCGACGTCCGCGGGCCGGCCCCAGGCGGCGCCGCGCGCGAGCGCGCCGGCCGAGGCCGAGCGATCCGCCGAGGTGTAGGCGTCCACCTCCGTCTGTCCGTCGGCCCACATCCCGCGGAGGAAGACGCCGATGTCGGGCGCGACGTACTGCTCGAGGTAGAAGCCGACGCCGACCTTGTCGTTCGGCCTGCGCGCCCAGCAGAGGTCTGGGGCGGTCGAGTTCTGCGAGCCGTAGTTGAAGCCGGTGCAGGTCGTCGCGTTCTTCTGGGGATCGGCCTCGAACGCCGCCACCGCGTCGTCGAAGCGTCCCATGAACTCGTGGTTGTGGAAGCCCAGCACGCGGGCCCGGCCGTCGAGCCCCCAGACGCGGTGGCGGTGCTCGATCTCGAGCTGGTCGCCGTAGTACTCCCAGAGCCGGAAGTCGACCTGGAGCTGGTTCGGCTCCTCTGGCGGCGTGATGCGGCCGAAGCGGACGGACCAGTCGTCCCAGTCGAGCTCGGCGACGCCGCCCCAGGAGTAGCCGCGGGCGTCCGAGGCGAAGTCCCAGGCCGCGTAGGTGAGGAACGCCAGGCTGAAGAGCCCCTGGCGGGGATCGATGCCGAACGGGACCCGATCGAAGAAGTCGAGGATGCTGAAGTTTCCGACGACGAGCACGAGCCGCCGCCGGTCGCTGGTCGTCCCGAGCTGCATCGGGTTCGACTCGAGCCGCTCACGGCCGCCGCCGAGTCCGATCGTCTCCTTCACGAACGCTCGGGATCGGTAGAGCTGGGGGGTGTCGGTGCCCCCTTTCTGCAGCTCGAAGTCCGGGATGGCGCCCGTCAGGCCGCGGAGCTGGGAGAAGGGATGCTCGGAGATCAGCTCGGGGACGACGTACGCCTCGCCCCCCTTCCAGAGCCGCAGCCCGAGGTAGAGGGTCGCGGTCCCCGTGAAGCCCCACTCCTCGGTTGGCAAGAGCGAGTTCGTGCTGCCGTGCAGGTTCGTGTAGCGGGCCGGAAACGGCGGCTTGAGCTGCTGGATCCAGGTGAGCTGGCCGTAGACGTTCCAGCGCTCGTCCTCGAGGTCGTGGAGGCCGTGGCGCGCGAGCAGATGCATCAGGTCGGCCTCGTCGTCGGGCCTCGGGCCGGGCGGTGCGTCCTGCGCGGTCGCGCTCGCCGAGGCGAAGAGGAGGCTCGCCACGAGGAACGGCGGGCGGGGGTTCATGGCTCGGCTCCATCTGGTCAGAGACCTCCTCGCACGGCCCCGGCGTCACGCCGAACGGCTCACGACTTCGCCCGCGGCTCTTTCGCCCGTGGGCCGATCGATGTCAAGGAAACAACGCCGCCAGAGGCGAAAAAAGCGAATCCTTCTCCGCCGGCGCGGCTCCCACGGACATGAACGACATCGAAATCGTCTTCCCCGGTGGCAAGCGCGTGGACGCGCGGGTGGGGCGCCACCTCGTCCGCACGGATCAGCCCGTCTCCGCGGGGGGCGAGGACTCGGCGGTCGCCCCCTTCGACCTCTTCCTCGCGTCGATCGGCAGCTGCGCGGGCATCTACGTCGTCGGCTTCTGCCAGGCGCGAAAGATCTCGACCGAGGGAATCCGGATCGTCCAGCACCAGCGCACGGACGAGGCGGGACACCTCGTGGGCGTCGATCTCGAGGTCGTTCTCCCCGAGAGCTTCCCGGCGCGCTACCGGGACGCGGTGGCGCAGGCGGCGGCGGGCTGCAAGGTGAAGAAGACCCTCGCGGCCCCGCCCGTCTTCACGGTCCGGTCCGTCTCGGAAGAGGCGCCGGGGTCGCATCCCCAGAGAGAGGGAAGCTCGGCCAGCACGGTGTGACCCGCCTCGCCGCGCCCCTTGCACGCGGGTTCGGGGCCGTGAGATACCGGCGGCGTGGAGCCGGAAGGAGATCAGTCCCTGGTGGTCGCCGCCCGGGACGGGGATCGCCGCGCGCTCGAGCGGCTGCTCGCGCTCTACGAGCCCGCCATCCTGCGCTTCAGCTCGCGCCTCTGCCGGGACCCCGAGGACGCGCAGGACGTCCTCCAGGACAGCCTCCTCGCGATGGCGCGGACGGTGAAGGACTTTCGCGGGGCGTCCTCGGTCTCGACCTGGGCCTACGCGATCGCGCGCAGCTTCTGCCTGAAGCGGCGGCGGCGAGGAAAGAGCGCGCTCTCGGGGGAGCGTCCGATCGAGGCCGAGCCCGAGTCCTCGCTGCCGGCCACCGAGGACGCCGGGCCCGAGGAGTCGCTCGCCCGAAAGGAGCTCGGCGCCGCGCTCGAGACCGCCATCCGCGCGCTCGAGCCGAAGTACCGAGAGGTCCTCCTCCTCCGGGACGTCGAGGGGCTGAGCGCGCCGGAGGTGGGAGAGGTGCTCGGCATCGGCATCCCCGCGATCAAGAGCCGGCTCCACCGGGCTCGGCTGGCCGTTCGCGAGCAGCTCGCCCCACTGCTCGAGCCGCCCGAGCTTCGGCGCCGGGATCCGGGCTGCCCGGACATCGCGAGGCTCCTCTCGCGGCACCTCGAGGGCGAGATCGGCCCCGAGAGCTGCGCGGCAATGGAGCGGCACCTCGAGGGCTGCGAGGTCTGCCGCGCGACCTGCGACTCGCTCCGGGCGAGCCTCGCGCTCTGCAAGAGCCTTCCGGCCGCGCCGGTGCCGCCCGAGCTCGAGCGAACCATCCGCGCCTCGGTTCGCCGGCTCGTCGGCGAGCCGACCGCGCAGGGCGGTTGAGGCAGCCGTCGCGGCTAGCTCGGCCGCTTCTTCGCCGCGCTCCGCTTCTCCCTCGCCTCGACGATGGCCCGCCGGAAGGCGTCCAGGGCCACGATCGCCTCGTCGACGGCGCGGGCGGCCACGTCGTCGGCACGCTGCTTCGCCTCGTGCTCGGTTCGATCGAGCTGGGCCGAGAGCGCCGCCCAGCGCTTTCGCGCCTCGAGCGAGGCGAGGTGGATGACGACCCGGACCTCGTCCCGCAAGGTCGAGAGCGTCCGCAGGCTTCCCTTCAGGTGCGACGCGATCTCGCCCCTCGCCTCCCTGGGGTCGAGGTCGTTCGAGTGCTCGTCCATTCGTAGCCTCCCGGTTGGACCGGACTACACGACGGTAAGGTAGGGCCGCCGAGCCGGGCGAGCGCGCCAGGCGCGCCGGCGGCCTCGGCCCATCCAGGCACGCGCTCGTGCGTCTCGGGCTTTCGAGCCCTAGCTTCATCGCCTCTCGTTCGAGGAGGCGTGACGTGAGCGATTGGCGTGGAAGAGTGGCGCTCGTGACGGGCGCGGGTTCGGGCATCGGTCGCGCCACGGCCCTCGCCTTTGCGAAGCAGGGGCTTCGGGTCGTGGTCGCGGACGTCGCCGTCGAAGGCGGCAACGAGACCGCCCGCCGGATCCGGACCGAGGGCGGCGAGGCCACCTTCGTCGAGACGGACGTCTCTCGCTCGGCCGACGTCCAGTCGCTCGTGCGGCAGGCGGTCGAACGCTACGGGAGGCTGGACTGCGCCTTCAACAACGCCGGCGTCGAGGGCGAGATGGCGTCCACCCTGGACTGCACCGAGGCGAACTGGGATCGGACGCTCTCGATCGACCTGAAGGGCGTCTGGCTCTGCATGAAGCACGAGCTGCCGCGGATGCTCGAGCGCGGGCGGGGCGCCATCGTGAACTGCGCGTCGGTGGCCGGCCTCGTCGGCTTCCCGCAGCTCCCCGCCTACACCGCGAGCAAGCATGGGGTCGTCGGGCTGACGCGAACGGCCGCGCTCGAGAACGCGAAGACGGGGATCCGAGTGAACGCCGTCTGCCCAGGCGTCATCCAAACCCCGATGGTGGAGCGGCTCGAGCGGGAGCAGCCGGAGATGAACATCGCCGCCGGGGAGCCCATCGGGCGCGCCGGTCGGCCCGAGGAGGTCGCCGCCGCCGTCCTCTGGCTCTGCTCCGACGAGGCGTCTTTCGTCACGGGCCAGGCCATCGCGGTGGACGGCGGCTGGGTCGCTCAGTGAAGGAAGGCGCGCTGCTCTGCCGGACGATGTGCCGGTGGCTACGTTCATCCGGGAGGAGGCGCACATGAAAAAGACATTTCTGGCTCTGGTCGTCCTGGTGAGCGGCGCGGCGTTCGCGCAGGCGGCGGCGAGCGACAAGGTCACGAAGGCGCAGCGGGACGAGATGGCCCAGGTGCACGAGAAGTTCGCCACCTGTCTGCGCTCCAATCGTCCCATCGCCGATTGCCGCGCCGAGATGGCGAAGAGCTGCCAGCGGTCGATGGGTCGGAGCGCGCCGGATCTCTGCCCGATGATGGGCCGGCCCCGCCGCGGCATGGGTCCGCCCATGATGGCTCCGCCCATGCAGGAGAAGTAGCCGGTCGGGACCCCGCTGGTCGAGGAGGCGTGCGCGGCCTTCTCGACCACGCCGGCCCGTGAGCCAGTCGATGTTCCACGAGCGCCCTCTGCAGCTCTTCACCTTGGCGCTGCTGGTCGCGCTCGGCTGGATCCTCTGGCCGGAGGCGTCGGTGGTGCTGGTGGCCGGCTACACGGTCCTCGTCGCCGAGCGTCCGTTCAGCGGGCTCGTGGGCTCCCTGCGAGGCCGGCGCTCGCTCGCCGCCTTCGTCGCGACATCGATCACGTCTCTGCTCCTCCTCTTGCCAATCGGGGCCACGGCCGTCCTCGCGATCGGCGAGTCTCTCGAGGCCTGGCAGGGACTGGACCGGGCGTTCCAAAAGCTCGGCGGAATCGAGGGGCTCACCGCGCGGTTGCCCGCCGGGCTCCGCGCCATGGTCCCGACCCTGACCCGCTCGTTCATGGAGGCGGCGGTGGGGCTGCTCTCCCGCCTCTCGGAGATCGCGCCCAAGCTGCTCTCCTCGGCCGGCTGGCTGCTCGCGGATCTCTTCCTGACCGTCGTGACCATCTACTACCTGTTCAAGGAAGGCCCGAGGTTCGTCGAGCTGGTCAGGCGGCTCATTCCGTTGCCGGCCGCTCAGACCGCCGCGTTCCTCGAGGAGTTCCACCAGGTCGCGCTCGGGCTCTTCTGGGGGAGCCTCGTCATGGTCGCCTTCCACGGCGTCACGTCGTCCTTGGGCTACTGGATCTTCGGGGTGCATCCCGTGGTCCTGCTCGGCTCCATCACAGCGGTCGCGGCCTTCATTCCGCTGGTCGGAACGGCGGTCGTCTGGCTACCCTTGGTGGTCGGGCTCTGGCTCGAGGCCCATCCCTATCGGGCGCTCGGGCTGCTCGTCTGGGGGACGGTCATCGTCGGGGCGGGCGACAACCTGCTCCGTCCCTTCGTCTCGAGGGGGCACATGGCCATTCCGAAGCTGCTCCTCTTCCTCACGCTCTTCGGTGGGCTGCAGCTGCTCGGCGCGAAAGGGGTCCTGCTCGGCCCCCTGATCGGGAGCCTCGCGGCGACGGCCATGAACCTCCTCGCCGACCGGCTGGAGCGCCCCTCGCCATGAGCCTCCGAGGGCTCGCCTCGTCGTGGCAGCTCGCCGAACTCCTCGCGACCTGGCTGGGCCTCGCCGTCGGGGGCCTCCTCGTCCTCTTCCAGGTCGACCATGCGGGTCGCTGGGTCTTCGCGGCGTCGACCCTCCTCGCGCTCGTTCCAACGGTGATCTCCTCGGTGCGCAGCCTGCTGCGCCGCCAGACGGGGGTCGATCTGGTCGCCATGCTGGCGCTGGCCGCCGCCTTGGCCCTCGGCGAGTTCTTGGCCGGCGCCATCATCGCCGTCATGCTGACGGGCGGAGCCGCGCTCGAGCGGCACGCCGCTGGCCGGGCGCGCCGCGAGCTGACGGCGCTGCTGAAGCGAGCGCCCCGGGTGGCTCATCGCCGCGACGGGGATCGCGTCGCGACGGTGGCCGTGGCCGACGTCCAGATCGGGGATCGCCTGGTCGTCGCGCCCGGCGAGGTGATCCCGGCGGACGGGCTCCTCACCTCCGAAAGCGCGCTGCTCGACGAGTCGGCGCTGACGGGCGAGGCCAGGGCGGTCGAGCTCACGGTCGGCGCGCCGGTTCGGAGCGGTGGAACGAACGCCGGGGGGCCGCTCGAGCTGCGCGTGACGGCGCCGGCCGAGAAGAGCAGCTACGCGGGGATCCTCCGCCTGGTGAGCCAGGCCGAGGACTCCAAGGCCCCGTTCGTCCGTCTCGCGGATCGCTACGCGCTCGGCTTCTTCGTCCTGACGCTGGTCGTCTCCGGTGCCGCCTGGATCCTCTCGGGCGACGCGGTCCGCGGGCTCGCCGTCCTGGTCGTCGCCACCCCGTGTCCCCTCATCCTCGCCGCTCCGGCGGCCATCATCGCCGGGGTTTCGCAAGCGGCCCGCCACGGGATCATCGTCAAGGGCGGAGGTCCGCTCGAGACGCTCGCGCGCGCGTCGGTGCTCCTCCTCGACAAGACCGGGACGCTGACGCTCGCGCGCCCGGAGGTGGTCGAGGTCGACCCCATCCCGCCGTTCTCGGTCGAGGTCGTCGTGAGACTCGCCGCGTCCGTCGAGCAGCTCTCCATCCACCCCTACGCGCCGGCGATCGCGGCCGAGGCCCGCAGCCGTGGAATCGAGCTCGCCTTCCCGGAGGACGTCCGCGAGCAGATGGGGGTCGGAATCGCCGGCCTCGTCGACGGGCGGCGCGTGGCGGTGGGGCAGGCCGCCTGGGCCGCGCCGGGCTCGACCCGAATGGCGGCGTTTCGCTCCATCGAGCTGCGGACCGCGATCGAGGGATCCTCCGCCGTGCACGTGGCCATCGACGGCCAGCTGGCGGGCGTCTTCGTCCTTCAGGACCCGATTCGCCCGGAGGCCCCGCGCGCGCTTAGGGAGCTTCGCCAGCTGGGCGTTCGGCGGATCCACATGGTGACCGGAGATCACCCGGACGTGGCGGAGCTCGTCGGCGACGCGCTCGGACTCGATCGGGTCTTCGCCGAGCGAGCTCCGGAGGAGAAGGTGGAGGTCGTCCGGCAGGTCCGGGCGGAGGGGGTGACCGTGATGGTCGGCGACGGCATCAACGACGCGCCCGCGCTCGCGTTGGCGGACGTCGGCGTGGCCATGGGGGCGCGAGGCGCGACGGCGGCCTCCGAGGCGGCCGACGTGGTGCTGACCGCCGACCGGCTGGAGGGGCTCGTCAGGGCCATCCAGATCGCGAAGCGGACGCGCCGCATCGCGCTCGAGAGCGTGCTGGTGGGGATGGGGCTGTCCTTCATCGCCATGGTGGCCGCCGGATTCGGGCTCATCGCGCCCGTGGCCGGCGCGATCCTCCAGGAGGGCATCGACGTCCTGGTGATCCTGAACGCGCTTCGGGCGCTCGGTCGGGGGCGGGCCGTTCGCCCGGCGGAGCCGCTGGAGGCGGCGGCGCTGTCGCAGGGGCTCGCGGAGGCGCATCGGCGGCTTCGGCCGAGGATCCGAGGGCTCGCCACGTTGGCGGCGAGCCTCGACGGCCTCGAGCCCGCGGAGGCCCGCCGGCAGCTCGACGCCGCGCGGGCCATGGTCGAGCTGGAGCTGCTGCCGCACGAGCGCGAAGAGCAGCAGACGGCCTACCCGCTCCTCGCGAAGATGCTCGAGTCCGAGGACCCGACCGGTCCGTTGATCGGGACCCACCACGAGATCCAGCGCCTCGCCCGGCTCTTCGCGCGGCTCGTCGAGCGCATCCCCGCGGAGGGGCTGGCGCCGGAGGAGCTGCGGGACGTCCGGCGGGCCCTCTACGGGCTGAACGCCGTCCTCTCGCTCCACTTCGCCCAGGAAGAGGAGCTCTACAGCCTTCTCGAGGCGTGAGCCTCGGGCTCGGCCGCGCTCCTGCCGATTCGAATCCGGACGTCCACCGCGGCCGCCCCGAGCCCCTCGGGGAAGACCAGGAGCGGATTCGACTCGATCTCCTCCAGCTCCGAGAGGGCGTCGGCGGCATAGGCGAGGCGGCGCACGAAGTCGCGCAGCGCGGCGCGGTCGCCCGCCGGTCGCCCGGACGACCCCTCGAGCGTGCGGGCGAAGCGCGGAAGGCCGACCAGCGCGTCGAGATCCGCGTCGCTGAGCGGCGCGAGGCGCTGCTCGACGTCCTTCCAGATCTCGGTCCGGGTGCCTCCCGCGCCCACGGTCACGAGCGGGCCCAGGTCGGGGTCGCGGACGGCCCCGACGAGCCACTCCTCGCCTCCGGTGAGCTGTCGCTGCACGAGCAGGCCGCTCGGCCCGAGGTGAGCGAGCCGTGAGACCGCCGCGCGCACCGCCGCGCCGTTCGCCAGCCCGAGCTCGACGCCGCCAGCCTGGGACTTGTGGAGGAGATCACCGCGCAGCGCCTTGAGCACCACCGGGAACCCGATCGCCTCCGCGGCCGCTGCCGCGGCATCGGGATCGGGCGCGACCGTCATCGCCGGGGCGAGAGCCATTCCGAACGCGGCGCAGAACTCGGTGGCCTCCTCGCCGCTCAGCCAGCCGCCCTCCGCGCCGAGCCGCCGCCGCGCGCTCCGGAGCGCGGCCTGGGCCCTCTCGGGGGCCGCCGGCGTCGCCGCCGGCACGACGGCCTCGGTCCGGCGCCACTCGGCGTGGCGCGTCACGAGCGCGAGCGCGCGGGCAGCGCCCTCCGGAAATCGGAAACTCGGCACGCGGCCGGCGTGGAGCGAGCGGAGACTCTCCGGGACGCCGTGGGTGCCCATGAAGCACGAGAGGATCGGCTTCTGTGCCCCGCCCGCCACCTCGAGGATCGCCGCCGCGACCTCCTGCGCCTGCGTCGTGATCGGGGGCACGAAGACGGCGAGCGCGGCGTCGATGCCCGGGTCGGCGAGCACGAGCCGCAGCGCCTCTCCGAAGCTCCGGGCACCGGCGTCGGCCAAGACGTCGACCGGGTTCTGCACCGAGGCCGCCTCGCGCAGGACCGCGCGCAGCGATCGCTCGGTCGCCGGGTCCAGGCGCGGCACCTCGAGGCCGGCCCCTTCGAGGGCGTCCGCCGCGAGAATGCCCGGACCGCCCGCGTTCGTGACGATGGCGACGCGCCGCCCGGTGGGAAGAGGCTGGTTCGCGAGCACCATCGCGACGTCGAAGAGCTCTTCGAGCGTGTCCGCGCGGAGGACTCCGGTCTGCCGGCAGAGCGCCGAGATCGCCGAGTCCGGACCCGCGAGCGCGCCGGTGTGGGAGCCGGCGGCGCGCGCGCCTGCCTTCGAGCGGCCGCTCTTGACGAGCGCGATCGGCTTGTGGCGGCCGAGCCGCACGGCGATCTCCCGGAAGCGGCGGCCGTTTCCCAGCGACTCGAGGTAGAGGAGGACGAGCCGGGTGCGCTCGTCGCGCGCGACCTGCTCGAGGACGTCGTTGCCCGAGACGTCGGCCTTGTTTCCCAGCGAGGCGAAGAGCGAGAAGCCGATGCCGAGATCCTGCGCGTAGTCGAGCGCCGCGAGGCCCAGCGCGCCCGACTGGGTCGCGAAGGCGACGTGGCCGTCGGGGGCGAAGGTCGTCGCGAAGGTGGCGTCGAGCCGGACGGTGGGGTCGGGATTCTGTAGCCCGAGGCAGTTCGGACCGAGGAGGCGCATGGCCGCGCCGCGCGCGATGGTCGTGATCTCGGTCTCGAGGTCGCGGCCCGCGGGGGTTTCGCCGAATCCGGCGGAGATGACGCAGACCGCCGGTACGCCGAGGCGCGCCCCCTCGCGGAGCAGCGAGGGCACCTCGGGCGCGGGGACGACGATCACCGCGAGATCCGGGACCTCGGGCAGCGAGGCGAGGTCCGGATACGCGCGCACGGACTGGACGAAGGGCGCGTGCCGGTTGACCGGGTAGACCGGTCCCTGGAAGCCGCCGCGCAGGAGGTTGTGGAGCACGGCGCCGCCCACCGAGCCGGCCCGGTGCGAGGCGCCGATCACGGCGACCGCGCGGGGCCGAAAGAGGCGGTCGAGCCCGACTGCGTCCCCTCTGGCGGACAGGGCCGGCTCAGGCATGCCCGACGGTGCCATTCAGCGCGGCGCGCGCCTCGTCGAGGAGCAGCCGCTGCTCGGCGCTGCGGATGGCGTGGCGCGCGGCATGGACCGCGTCCGGGTTCACCGAGACGGAATCGATGCCGAAGCGGACGAGCTGCTCGGCGAAGGACGGCCGGTTGCTCGGTGCCTGCCCGCAGAGCGAGCAGGTCAGGCCGGCAGCCTTGGCCTCGAGGATGATGGTGCGAATGGCGTGGAGCACGGCGGGATCCGATTCGTCGAAAAGAGGGGCGCAGCTCTCCGAGTCGCGGTCCACGCCCAGCATGAGCTGCGTCAGGTCGTTGCTGCCGATCGAGACGCCGTCGATGCCCATCCGGGCGTAGTACGGTAGCCAATATACCACCGAGGGGACCTCCGCCATCACCCAGCGCAGGAGGCCCCGCTGCCGGCCCAGCTGGCTGTCGGCGATGAGGCTCAGGCAGCGCTCGAGCTCCCAGCGGGTGCGGATGAAGGGGAGCATCAGGTGGAGGTTCGGGGTCTCCTCACGGACCGCGGCCAGCACCTCGAGCTCGAGGTCGAAGAGCTCGGGGTCCTGGGTGTAGCGGAAGCAGCCCCGGTAGCCGATCATCGGGTTCGCCTCGACGGGCTCGTACGCCTCGCCGCCCGCGAGGCCGCGAAACTCGTTGGTCCGGAAGTCGTAGGTCCGGTAGATGACCGGGCGTGGTCGAAAGGCTCGGGTGACCCGAAGGAGCGAGGCGACCATCGCGTCGATGAAGCGCTGGCGCCCGCCGTGGGCGAGCAGGGCCTTCGGGTGCTGCCCCTCAAGCGCGTCGGTGATCATGAACTCGGCGCGCAGGAGCCCGACGCCGTCGACGTTCAGCGCCGCGGCCCGTTCGGCCTCGTCGGCGATCGAGAGGTTGACGTAGAGGTGAGTCGCGGTCGCCTCCTCGGCGGCAGGAGCGAGGCTCGGGGCGGTGTCGCGCCGCTCGACGGCCGGCTTCCCGAGCGCTCCCGAGAAGATCTGTCCCTGGGCGCCGTCCACCGTGACGAGCTCGCCGGTCCGAAGCAGGCGCGTCGCCTCGCGGGTTCCGACGACGCACGGGATCCCGAGCTCCCGGCTCACGATGGCGGCGTGGCAGGTGAGGCCGCCGGCGTCGGTGACCACGGCGCCCGCTCGCCGCATGGCCGGGAGCCAATCGGGCGAGGTCATCGGGGCGACGAGGATCTCTCCCTGCTCGAGGGCGGCGCCCTGCTCCGGGGAGGAGAGGAGCCGCGCTCTCCCCGTGGCCCTGCCGGGGGAGGCCCCGAGCCCCGAGACGAGAAGCGCGCCGGCCGGCTCCTCGGCGGCCTCCTCGCGCTTTCCCAGGGTCGTGATGGGCCGGGTCTGGACCAGGTAGAAGCGGCCCTCGTCCTCCGCCCACTCGAGATCCTGTGGGGCCCTGTAATGGCGCTCGACGCGCAGCGCCAGCGCCGCGAGCTCGAGGGCCTCGTCGTCGCGGAGAACCCGCGCGCCCGAACGGTCCGGGCCGAGGGCGACGCGGCGGTCGTGGCCGTCCGGCCCCCGGACGATCTCGACGCTCTTCTGCCCCACGCGCGCGTCGAGGAGGCGCTTGCCGGATCGGGAGATCCGGTAGGTGTCGGGCTCGACCTCGCCGCTGACCACGGCCTCGCCGAGGCCGAACGCGGCCTCGATGACCAGCGTGTCGTCCGAGCTTCCGGTCGGATCGACCGTGAAGATCACGCCGGATCGCTTCGAGGAGACCATTCGTTGCACCACCACCGCCACCGCCGGCTCCTCGTCCAGCCGTCGAGAGGTGCGGTAGGCGAGGACGCGCTCGCCGTAGGCCGAGGCCCAGCAATCGACGACGCGGGCGGCGAGCTCCGCCTCGCCCCGGACGTCGGTGAAGCTCTCGTGCATCCCCGCGAACGACGTCGACTCGCGGTCCTCGGCGAGCGCCGACGAACGGACGGCCAGAAACGAATCGGGGCCCAGCTCCTGGAGCGCGGCCGCGACCTCCGCGCGCAGCTCCGCGGGCATCCCCGCCTTTCGGATGAGCCCCTTCATCTCGGCGGCCGCCTTCGCCACCCCGGAGCGGTCGTCGAGGTTCGTCTGCGCCAGCAGCTCTCGCAGCCGCGCCCGGGCGCCGCCGCGATCCATCGCGGCGAGGAAGCTCGCCGCGGTGACGACGAAGCCCGGCGGAACCGGGAAGCCGGCGCTGGCGAGCTCGCCCAGGTTGGCTCCCTTGCCGCCGACCCGGTCGGCGTCCTCTCGTCCCAACTCCTCGAACCAGACGATGCTCTTCTCTGGAGCCACGAGGCCTCCCCGCGCATGACGTCGTCGCCCCCGGGGGCTCGGTCGATGTCGATGCAGATGAAACGCCGAATGCGATGGTGCCGAACGAGGGACGGAACCCGCCTCCCGCGACGGGTCCCGTCCCGGCCAAAGAGCGCGCTAGGAGCCGATCGGAATCATCTTGGCCTTGGCGCCCTCTCGCTTCGGGATGTGGACCTCGAGGACGCCGTTCTTCATCTCCGCGCGAATCTTCTCGCGGTCGATGGTCGAGGGCAGCGCGAACGAGCGGTAGAACGATCCGTAGCTGCTCTCGATGCGCTGGTAGTTCTCCTTCTTTTCGGAGCGGCTGAGCGTGCGCTCGCCCCGAAGGGTCAGCGTCGAATCCTCGATCTGCAGCTGGACGTCCTTCTGCTGGAGGCCGGGGGCTTCGACCCGGAAGACGAGCTCCTCCTGGTCCTCGTAGATGTCGACCGGCGGCCATTCGCCGACGAACGAGGCGGTGAGCGGCTCGCGCTCGGCGAGAAGTCGGCTCGGACCCGAAAGGAGCGGCCAGAGCGAGCGCTCCATTTGGCGGGTGAACGACCTCAGCTCGGACATCGGATCCCATCGGGTGATCGCCATCGTGACCCTCTCTCGGTTGTGCCGGCGGTCGATCCGCCAGGCCAAGGAAGCTAGGCCCCGCTCGGTCGATCGCCAAGCCTCGGGGCCTCCGCGTGCCCGCGCAGCCGTTGCGCCGGGGGAAGGGCGGGGCGCGTGGCCTGCGTCGCCCACCGGAGGTGGTTCCCCCTTGGGGTCTCACCCAGCCGCTCCACGACCTCGCGGACCGCCCGGCCATCGCGCCCTCCTCGGGCGATCACATCGGGCC
Source organism: Myxococcales bacterium (assembly GCA_021783235.1). Taxonomy (GTDB): domain Bacteria; phylum Myxococcota; class Myxococcia; order Myxococcales; family JAKAPL01; genus JAJXUD01. The sequence goes on from JAJXUD010000045.1 coordinate 21,885, forward strand.
TCTCCGGCGGCTCGAAGGCGGCGTCCACCCCGGGCAAGCCCGAGAGCTCGCCCGCTCGAGCCCGCGCGTAGAGTCGCTTCCGATCCCTCCGCTCGCAGCGCTCCAAGGGAACGTCGAGGTAGACCTCGAGGAACCTGGGCGCGAGGCCGCGGGCCGTGCGCCGGTAGGCTCTGCGCGAGGCGGTGGCCGCGACGATGACCGTGAGCCGCTGGCGCGCGAGCAGCGCGGCCAGGCGCGCGAGCGTCTCGTAGAAGCGGTCGCGGGCCCTCGGACCGTAGCCCGGACTCGGCGCCAGCGCGGCCCGGACGAGGTCGCCGTCCAGCACGAGAGACTGGCGTCCGACCTCGAGGAGCTCGGAGCGCAGCCGCCGAGCGAACGTGCTCTTGCCGGACTCGGGGAGCCCCGTCACCCAGATGACGATGCCGTCACGAGAAGAAGGCATCGGCCGAGCTCGGCTCGAAGCGATCGGCCTCGAGCGCGGCCTCCACGAAGGACAGCAACGCCTCGCGCTCGCGCGCCGGCACGTTGGGATAGAAGCGTGGCTGCGCGAGCACGAGTCCGCGCCAGGCGAGGAAGGGTGGCACGACCTCCAGGAGCTCCTCGTCCCCGCTCTCGTCCAGGTAGAGCTTCCAGAACCCATGCCAGAGGGGGCGGAGCCCCTCGGGCCACGAGCCATGGCTCCCGAGGGCGAAGAAGAAGAAGTTGATCGCCATCGCCGCGACGTCGTCCGCCGCCTCTCCGGCGCAGCCCCGGGCGGCGCCCACGAGGGTGAACGCCGTGCCCTCGCGGAAGAGGACGTTGAACGGGTGGAAGTCGCCGTGAATCCGGCGCAGGCGTCCTTCCCGTCCCCGCAGCCTCCAGCGCCACTCCCAGCAGCGGCGCTCGATTCGGCGGAGCCGGTCAGGCGGCGCGGCCGGGACGTCGTCCGGGTAGCCGTCGACCATGCCGAAGATGCCTTCGCCGTGTCCGAGGAGGTCGCGGACGCTTCGCCGGTAGCGCGAGCCCGGGCTCTCCCGGATGGCGTGCAGGCGGACCAGGTAGCGGGCGAGGGTGTCGCGACGCTCGAGATCCGAGGGGAGGGCGCGCCCCGCCTGGGCGATGCGCCGCAAGTCGGCCGAGTACGGCCGCCCCTCCGCGAACTCCGAGAGCAGGTACGGCTCCCCGTAGGTCCGCAGCGAGACGAGCCGGTCGCCCCGCGCGAGCAGCCCGACGTCCAGGATCCGAACGTGCTCGGGGATTCGGTCCGCCGTGTCGAAGGCGAGGAGCGCTCGCCCCGCGCGATCGGAGCGCCGGTCGTGGCCGAACTCGTCGGCCGTGCCGAGGCGAAGGACCAGCTCCCGTCGCTCCGTGCCCACGAGCGCTCGGACGCGGAGGGGGCGGACGTAGCCCGCTCCCTTCGAAGTGTCGTCGCCGGGCGTCGATCGATCGGTCGGCAGCAGCGACGCCGACTCGAGCTCCGCTCCGGGAAGCACGCTCTGGATCAGCTCTCGGATGAGCTCCTTCCTTTCAGGGTCCACGCGGCTCCTCGGGGAGCGCGGCGCGGCGCCCCTTCGTCGGCGGGAGGAAGGTAGCCATCCGGTCGTCGGCTTTCCGCTGGACGGCCCGAATGGGTGAACGCTCCTCGAGCGAGAGCCCGAGAGCGCGTTCGACGATCCCTCGAGAGATCGCGATTGACGACCGAACGAACGTTCGATAGATGCGGTGGCGTGCGCGCCCCGGTGAAACGGACGGCAGCGAAGAAGGCCCCCGGCCGCCCGAGGCGGGAGGAGGCGAGGGACACGCGCGGGGCGATCCTGGACGCGGCCCTCGACCTCTTCGCGGACGCGGGCTTCGCGGCAACCTCCATGCGCCAGCTCGCGAAGGCGGTGCAGGTCCGCGAGAGCACGCTCTATCACCACTTCCCGAGCAAGGAGGCGATCCTCGCCGCCCTCGTCGCCGACGTCCTCCGCGAAAACGTCCAATCGATCGCGGACCGAGGGCTCTCGGAGGCGGCGGAGGGCGAGGCGCTCCCGCTGCTTTTGCGCCTCGCGCGCCAGCTGGTCGCCTTCTGGACCTCTCCCCGGGAGGCGCGGATCTTCCAGCTGATGCTCGCGGAGGCGCCGAAGCTCCAGGGGACGCCGCTGAGCGTTCGGACCGAGTTCGGGGGAATCCTGGCGCGGCTGACCGCGCTCTTCGCGGAGCTGGTCCGGCGGGGGAAGCTCGTGCGCCACGAACCCGAGCTGCTCGCCCATCAGTTCCTCGGTCCGCTGGTCGTGCTCCGGATCCTGCACGTCGTGGGCGGTGAGCACGCGCCCGAAAGGCTCCGGCGGATGGCGGAGCGCCACGTCCGCTTCTTTTGCTCGGTGTTCGCGCCATGAACCTCATCCACGCTCTCCTCTTCGTCTGGCTCGGGTCGCTCCCGCCGCCGCTCGTTCAAGCGCTTCGGGCCGCGCGATCCCGCAACCATTCGCTCCGCGTCTCTCGCGCTCAGCTGGCCGAGCAGGAGGCGGCCGCCCAGCAGGCGCTCGCGGCGCTGCTCCCCACCCTCCAGGCCTCTGGCGGCTACACGCGCAACCAGTACGACGCGATCTTCACGGTGCCGAACGCCCTGCTCGGAAGGGGCGCTGGGACGAGCTCGCTGACGATACAGCCGTACGACCAGTGGAATGGAGCGGTTGGAATCGTCGCCCCGCTCTTCGACGGCACGAGGCTCTTCGGGGAGGCCGAGGCGCGCCGAGGTCGGGACGCGGCGAGACATGTCGAGCGGGCGACCGAGGCGGAGGTGGCGCTCGCCACCGCGAGGGCCTACTACCAGGTCGTCGCGAGCCAGGGGATCGTGGACGCGTCCGTGCGGGCCCTGGCGACGGCTCAGGACAGCCTTCGGGTGGCGGAGGCGATGCTGAAGAGCGGCTCGGCGACGCGGCTCTCGGTCGATCGGGCCCGCGTGGATCTCGAGCGCGCGGGCAAGCAGCTCGCGAGCGCCCGGCAGGGGCTCGGGCTCGCCCGCCGCAACCTCGAGACGTTGACCGGCGAGCCGGCGCCAGAGGCGCTGCCCGCGCCGGGGGAGCCCGACCTGCCGGCCCTTCCCGAGGCCGCGTTCGTCGAGAAGGCCGAGCGAGAGCGGGAGGAGGTCGCCGAGGGCCGGGAGTCCGTCGCGCGCGCCGAGGACGCCCTCCGGGCGGCCTGGGCCCGCTTCCTCCCCACCCTCTCGGCGGCCGCGCACGAGTACTACACCAACGCCCCCGGCTTTCTGCCCTCGGACAACTTCTGGACCGCCGGGGTGAGCCTCGGCTGGAGCCTGGATCCATTTGGGACGAGCGCGGCCATCAAGCAGGCCCGCGCTGCCGTCGAGGAGCAGCGGGAGCGGCTGGCCGAGACGGAGGACGCCGTCCGCGACGAGGTGCATTCGTCGTGGCTCGAGATCGAGGCCGATCGCGCGCAGCTCGTGGCCGCCGTCGCGGAATCGGCGAGCGCCCGGGATGCCCTCGAGCTCACGCAGACCCAGTTTCGCTCCGGCACCGCGACCTCGCTCGACGTCTCGCAGGCCAGCCGGGACTCGTTCTCCGCCGATGCCAGCCTCGCCCAATCGCGCGCGGGTCTCGCCGCGGCGTTGCTCTCTCTCGAGAAGGCCTCGGGGCAACCGCTCCTGGAGGAGTCGCCATGACCGTCCGACGCACGTTGCTCGCCATCGGGCTCTTGACCGCCGCGCTCGTCGTGGCCCTCTTCGTGCGCGTCGAGCAGCTCCGCGCCGCCGAGCACGGCCCGGCGGGCGGCAGCGGCGTCGTCGAGGGGACGGACTTCAACGTGACGCCGCTCATCGCCGAACGGATCGTGGCCGTCCACGTGCGGGAAGGGGACTCGGTGAAGAAGGGCGAGCTCCTCGTCGAGCTCGACTGCACCGGGGAGGCGGCCGCGCTGGACGCCGCCCGAGCTCGGCTCGCGGTCGCGGAGGCCTCGCTCGCGGCCTCGCAGGCGAACGCCAGCTCGGCGTCCAGCAGCGCCTCGGCGGGGCGCGAGAACGTGACCGCCTCCCGGCAGCAGCTCGAGGCGCTGCGCTCGCAGGAGGCCCAGGCCCGATCGGAGCTGGAGCGCGCGACGGAGAACTTCGAGGCGGGAGCGACGACGCGCGCGGCGCTGGACGACGCCCGCGCCCACCACGACACGCTGCTCGCGCAGATCGCCGCTCAGCAGGCGAGCGAAGGGGCGAGCCGGGCCCAGGCGGGCGCGCTCTCGAGCAGCGGCGCGGCGGCTCGTGCCCAGATCGAGGTGGCGCGGGGAAACGCGGACGGCGCCCGAGCCGACGTCGCCCGAGCCGAGGTGTCGGTGCGCGAGTGCAAGCTGACCTCGCCCCGGGACGGAATCGTGGTCTCGCGCAACTTCGAGCCCGGCGAGGCCGTCCAGCCGGGGCTGGCCATTCTCTCGCTGACCGATCTCACCGTGGCCCGGGCCTTCTTCTACCTTCCGAACCAGGAGCTCGCGGCGGCCGCTCCCGGCAAGCGGGTCTCGGTGGTCGCCGACGCCTACCCCGGCCAGACCTTCAACGGCACCATCGCCTACGTCTCGCCGCGGGCCGAGTTCACCCCCCGAAACGTGCAGACCCGGGAGGACCGGGAGCGGCTCGTCTACGCGGTCGAGGTGCGCATCCCGAACCAGGACCTCCGGCTCCGCTCGGGGATGCCGGTCGAGGTCTCCATCGAGGGCAGCTGGCAGTGAGCGAGGCCGCCGTCGAGGCCGTGGAGCTGCGGCGCGCCTTCGGCGGCCAGCTCGCCGTCTCGTCGCTCTCCCTTCGCGTCGAGCCCGGGGAGATCTACGGCCTCGTCGGACCGGACGGGGCGGGGAAGACCACCACCCTGCGGATGCTCGCCGGCCTCTTGGACCCCGACGGCGGCCGGGTGTCGATCCTCGGCCGGGACCCCTTCGCGCGGGGCGGAGGCGGGTTCAGGGAGTTCCTCGGCTACATGCCCCAGCAGTACAGCCTCTACGGGGACCTCACCGTGGACGAGAACCTCGCCTTCTTTCGCGAGATGTTCTGCCTGCGACGGGAGGCCTTCGCGCGCCGCAAGGAGCGACTCCTCGCGCTCACCCGGCTCGCGCCCTTCGGGAGGCGGCGAGCGAGCGCCCTGTCGGGCGGAATGTACAAGAAGCTCGCGCTCGCGAGCGTCCTGCTCCACGAGCCGAAGGTGCTCCTGCTGGACGAGCCGACGAACGGCGTCGACCCGGTGAGCCGCCGGGAGTTCTGGGACCTCCTCCACGGCTTCCTCGCGGAGGGCATGGCGATCGTCTTCGCGACGCCCACCATGGACGAGGCCGCCCGTTGCCACCGCGTGGGCCTTCTGTACGAGGGGCGTCTCCTCGAGGAGGGGCGGCCCGGGGAGCTCGTGCGAGCCTTCGAGCAGCCGGTCTTCCGCGTCTCCGGCGAGCGCGACCGGCTCGAGGCCTGGGTGGAGGAGAGCGGGGATGCCCTGGCCTTCACGCCGGCCGGGGCCGAGCTGCGGGTCGTGGTCCGGCGGGGACGCGAAAAGAGCCTGCTCGAGACCTTCGGCAGCGCGGCCTCCCCCGCCATGCCGACGTTCGAGGACCTCTTCCTCGCCCGGGTGCGCGAGCGACGCGAAGCGGAGCGGCGCGCATGAGCGAACTCTCCGTCGAGGTCCGCCACCTGACCCGCCGCTTCGGCGAGTTCGTGGCGGTGAACGACGTCTCCTTCGACGTCTCGCGCGGCGAGATCTTCGGCTACCTCGGCGCCAACGGCGCCGGCAAATCCACCACCATCCGCATCCTCTGCGGGCTCCTCGGCGCCTCCGAGGGCGAGGCGAGGGTTTCGGGCGTCGACGTGATCCGGGAGCCCGCCGCGGTGCGGCGGTCCATCGGCTACATGTCGCAGAAGTTCTCGCTCTACCTCGATCTCACCGTCGAGGAGAACCTGGCCTTCTTCGGCGGCGCCTACGGCCTCTTCGGCAAGGCCTTTCGCGCCCGTCGCGACGCCGTGTCCGCCGCGCTCGAGCTGACGGCGATCGAGGGCGAGCTCGTCGGCGCGCTCCCCGGGGGCATCAAGCAGCGGGTCGCGCTGGCCTCGGCGATCCTCCACCAGCCGGGGATCGTCTTCCTCGACGAGCCCACCGCGGGGGTCGATCCGGAGGCTCGGCGCTCGTTCTGGCGGCTCATCCGGCGGCTCGCGAGCGGGGGGACGACCGTCTTCGTGACCACCCACTACCTGGACGAGGCGGAGTACTGCGAGCGGCTCGGGCTCATGTCGGCTGGAAGGTTGGCCGCCCTGGGGACGCCGGCCGAGCTGCGGGAGCGGTTCGTCCCCGGCCGCGTCCTCGAGGTCCACGGGGTGAGCGTCGAGCAGCTCGAGGGGGCGTCGCGGGGGCTGACGCTGCTCGAGGTCGAGCCGTTCGGCGCCGCGCTGCACGTCCGGGTCGCGAAGGACGGGCCGGGACCGGAGGAGCTGCGGCGGCTGCTCGTCTCGAGCGGCATCGAGGGCGCCCGGGTGGCCGAGACCAGCTCGACGCTCGAGGACGTCTTCCTCACGGTCGAGCGGTCGGCCCTGGCCGGTGGCGCGCGATGAGCCGCTTCTTCCGTCGCACCCTCGCCATCGCCCACAAGGAGCTGATCCACCTCATCCGGGATCCCCAGGCGGTCTACATGGCGGTCGGCCTGCCCGTGGTGATGCTGGCGCTCTTCGGCTACGGGGTCTCGGTGGACGTGGATCACGTCCCCGTGGCGGTGGTGGACCAGGATCGGACCGAGAGCTCACGGCGCCTCTTGCAGCGGCTCACCGCGGGGGGGCAGTTCGTCCGGGTGGCGGATCTCTCGTCGCCCGGGGAGGGCGACGCCTTTCTCCGCAAGGGGCGCGCGCGGGGCGTCTTCGTGATCCCGAAGGGGACGCAGCGGCGGCTCGCGCGGGGCGAGCCGGGCGAGATCCAGCTCCTCCTCGACGGCAGCGACTCCTCGTACGCCCAGGTCGCGCTCGGCGACGCCGCGGGCGTCGTCCAGGCCTCCGGGGGGCAGGAGCTGCCGGAGCCGCCCATCCGCGTCCGGTTCAACCCGGCGCTCCGGTCGGCGTACGACATCGTCCCGGCGCTCGTCGCGATGATCCTGTCGATGGTCTCGACCTTGCTCACGGCGCTCACGGTCGCCCGGGAGTGGGAGCGCGGCAACATGGAGCAGCTCTTCGCGACCCCGGTCCGCCGCGGGGAGATCATCGTCGGCAAGCTCCTCCCCTACGCCGCCCTCGGCTTCTTGCAGACGCTCCTCATCCTGACCTTGGGCTCGTACCTCTTCGACGTGCCGATCCGCGGGTCGCTCCCCTTGCTGTTTCTCGCCTCGCTCCTCTTCCTGCTCGCGATGCTCGGGATCGGGTTCTTCGTGAGCGCGGCGACGAAGAACCAGATGGTCTCCGTCCAGGCCTCGATGCTGATCTCGTTTTTGCCCGCGATGCTCCTCTCCGGCTTCCTCTTCCCCATCGCGAACATGCCCGTCTGGCTCCAGGGCTTCGCCTCGGTCTTCCCCGCCCGCTACTACGTCTCGTCGCTGCGCGGGATCATGCTGAAGGGGAACGGGCTCTCGGTGCTCTGGCGAGAGTTCGTGCCGCTCGCGGCCTTCGCCGCCGTCGTCCTCGCCGCCGCGGCCTCGAGGTTCCGCCGGCGGCTCGCCTGAGGAGGTCTCGATGCTCCGATCGCTCCTGAACGTCATGAGAAAGGAGGCCACCCAGACGCTGCGGGACCGGCGGATGGTCTTCTTGCTCGTCGCCGCGCCGCTCATCCAGCTCACGATGTTCGGCTACGCGGTGAACCTCGACGTCGATCACATCCCGACGGTGGTCTGCGACCAGGACCGGACCGAAGAGAGCGAGCGGCTGCTCCAGGACTTCTTTGCGAACGGCACGTTCGCGAGGCGGCGGGACGTCTTCGCGCCGCGGGCGGCCCAGGACGCGCTCGAGTCCGGGGAGGCCGCGGTGGCCGTGATCGTGCCGCACGGCTACGCCCGTGGGCTCGGCCGGCGGGACGCCCCGCAGATCCAGCTCCTGCTCGACGGCACCGACTCCACCCGGGCGCAGGTCGCGCAGGCCGACGCAAGTCAGTTCCTCCTCCTCCACGGAGCCGCCGGCGCCGCCAGACCGGGCGCGAACCGCGCGCCGCCGTTCCTCCTCTCCCCGCGGATCTTCTACAACCCGAGGCTCGCGAGCCCGGTCTTCATGGTCCCGGGGATCCTCTCCATGCTGCTCATGAACGTGACCGCCATGCTGACGGCCATGGGCCTCACCCGCGAGAAGGAGAGCGGGACGCTCGAGCAGGTGCTCGTGACACCGCTCCAGCCCTCCATCTTGCTCGCCGGCAAGTCGCTGCCGTTCGTCTTCGTGGGGCTCTCGAACATCGCGGGCGTGCTCCTGCTCGGATCCTTGATCTTCGACGTCCCCCTCCACGGCTCGCTCGCCGTCATCGCGGTGGGTGGAATCCTCTACGTCTTCTCGACCCTCGGCTTCGGCATCCTGCTCGGGACGCTCGCGAGCTCGCAGCAGCAGGCCATGCTCGGCGCCTTCGCCTTCATCCTGCCGGGCTCGCTGCTGTCGGGCTACCTCTCCCCCATCGACGCGATGCCGATCTGGCTGCGGCCGTTGACGTTGTTCAATCCCATGCGCCACTTCCTCGAGATCGTCCGCGGCTGCCTCTTGAAGGGCGAGGGGTTCACCGACCTCTTCCCTCAGATGATCGCGCTCTCGATCTTGGGGAGCGGCGTCTTGGGGCTGTCGATCGCGCGCTTTCACAAGCGGCTCGCCTGACCCCCGCGCGCCCGAACGATCGTGTATCTTCCGCGCGTGAGACTTTCGGCCGCCGCAGCCGCCCTGGTCCTCGCCGCGTCGCCCGTCGCGGCCGCCTCGCCCCTCGACGTTCAGCTCGTCGGGCAGCTGCTGTCGGGCAAGGGCCGGCCGGCGGTCATCGTGTCGGCCCACGTCTCGGCCCGAAACCTCCGGCTCGACTTGACTCGATCCGGCTGCGGAGCCGGCGAGCTCCACCTCGCCAAGGCGCGCGTCGCCGCCGGGCGCGAGGCGCGCTTCGAGCTGGACCAGCCCGTGGGGCGCTGCGACTGGCGGGGGACCCTCTCGGCCGTGATCGGGGGCGAGGAGTCGACGATGCCGCTCGCGTTCAGCTCGGAGGTCGCGGGCCCACCGCGGCTGGAGCCCGCGAAGGAGCCGCTCGACGCCGAGAACCACGTCGTTCGCGTCACCTTCGATCGGGTGGCCGACCACGCCCGCGTCGAGGTCGTCGGCGAGGGGGGCGTCCGGCTGGGCGAGGCGACGGTTCCGCTCGGCGGCCAGGCCGCCGGCGAGCTGCTCTCGATCCCCTATCCGGCCGGCGGGACGCCGCTCGAGATCGAGGTGACGGTCTACGACCCTGGCGGGCTGTTCGCCGGGCTCGCCCTCTACCCGTGGAGGCTCGCGATCCCGCACGAGGAGGTCCAGTTCCGAAGCGGCAGCGCCGAGCTCCAGGCGTCCGAGGCGCCAAAGCTCGCCGCGAGCGCGGCGCGCATCGACGCGGAGCTGCGGAAGATCGCGGGCCGAGCGCCGGTGCGGCTCTTCGTCCTGGGCTACACCGACACGGTCGGAGCGAAGGCGGACAACGCGGCGCTCTCCTTGGCCCGCGCCCGCAGCATCGGGCGCTGGTTTCGCGCCCACGGCGTCCGGCTCCCGCTGCTCGTCGCGGGTCTCGGCGAGGAGGCGCTCGCGGTGGCGACCCCGGACGAGACGCCCGAGGCCCGAAACCGGCGGGCCGAGTACATCCTCTCGGTGGACCCCCCTCCCATCGAGAACGCCCCGGCCCCGCCGCGCTGGGAAGAGCTGCCGTAGCTTTCGACGGCCAAGTTTCGCTTCCTTGCCCAGGCGCCGAGATCACTGATAGATTTCCGCGCGGCGCCATGGGCGACACCGTCTCCAGCTACCAAATCACGAAGCCCGTTCCGAAGACGGGGACCGAGCTCGGCCAGTACCGGATCGTCAAGCTCTTGGGCGCCGGGGGAATGGGGCAGGTCTTCCTCGCCGAGCACAAGCGGCTCGGCCGCCGGGTCGCGCTCAAGCTCCTGCTCCCCGAGTTCGCCGGCAATCCCGAGGTCGTCGGCCGCTTCTTCCACGAGGCGAAGGCGGTCAACCAGATCAACCACGAGCACATCGTGGAGATCGTCGACTTCGTCGAGGAGCCGGGCGGCTACAACTACTTCATCATGGAGCTGCTCGACGGGCGCGACCTCGCGAAGGCGCGCGAGGAGAGCGGTCCCTTCCCGCTGGGCGACGTCCTCCACATCGTCGGCCAGGTCTGCTCGGCCCTCGCCGCCTCGCATGCGAAGGGGATCGTCCACCGCGATCTCAAGCCCGAGAACGTCTTCCTCATCCGGCGCGGCGAGGACGCCCACTTCGTCAAGCTGCTCGACTTCGGCATCGCGAAGCTCTCGGGCGGCGAGCTCACGGACAAGCCTCAGACCCGGGCGGGGATGATCCTGGGGACTCCGGAGTACATGTCGCCCGAGCAGGCGGGCGGCCGGCCGGTCGACTACCGGTCGGACATCTACTCGCTCGGCGTCGTGATGTACTGGCTCTTGTCGGACCAGCTCCCGTACCGCGGCAACACCTTCGGCGAGCTGATGGTGAAGCAGCTCACGACGCCCCCCGAGACGCTTCCCGATCGGACGCCCGCGGGCGAGCCGATTCCGCCCGTGCTCGGAGAGCTGGTTCGGCGTTGCCTCGAGCGGGAGCCGCAGCGCCGGGTCCAGAGCGCGGGCGAGATCGCCGAGGCGCTCGAGAAGCTGACCGAGGGCGGTGGATCGGGGAGGGCGGCCTCGCTGCCGGCCCCGGCCCGCCCGCGCCGCTGGCTCGTGCCGAGCCTCGCGGCCGGCATCGTCGTGGGGCTGCTCGCCGCGCTCGGCGTCTGGCGGCTCACCGCGACCTCGGCGCCGGAGTCCGCCTCCGCCGCGGGAGGCAGCGGGGAGGCCGCACAGGCCAAGGCGCAGCTCGCGCCGGAGGCGAAGGCCCCGCTGCCGAGCGCGCTGCCAGCCGTCGCCGCCCCGATCGCGGCCGCCGCCCCACCGCTCCCCCCGACGCCCGCCGCCGCCCCGGTCCCTCCTCCCGCGCCGGCCCCCGCTGCCCCCCAGGTCCCCGTGAAGCTCTCCGCGAAGGAGCCGCAGGCGAAGCCGAAGGCCGCTCGCCCCCACCGGCGCAAGCCGGCCGCGGAGTCGGCCCCCTCGAGCTCCCCGGACGACAACACGGGGATGATCGACCCCTTCGCGAACTGAGGCGCGGGCGCGCCCCGTCGGCGCGTCAGTGCGTTCCGGCGCCGGACGGCGCCTGCTGCACCGGGAAGAGCTCACCCCGTCGCTCGGCCTCCCGCTCGACGAGCTGGCTCCAGGCGAGCTCCTCGCGGGGCTCTCGGAACAGGAGGTCGATCGCCCAGCGCCCGCCGCGCGTCCGGACCTCCCCGGCGAGCCGCAGCGGCAGCAGTCGGCCCGGCGCCCGGATCGAGAGCCGCACGACGTCGCCGTCGGTCGCCGCAATCGGCGCCTCGAGCTCGAGGACGTCCGGCGTCATCCGCCCGATCGCGGCCTCGGCCTGCGCTCCGCTCGGGAGGGTGACGCGCAGCCGGGGGCGGAGCGGCGCGGGAGCTCCGCCGAAGGCCGCCCGCGCCTCGCGCGGCGAGGCGAACTCGAGGTGGGCGCGCCAGTGGCCGTCGCCGTCGCTCTTGACGGCGAGGATCCGGCAGCGAACCGGGATGCGGAGCGCGCGATCGCGGAACGCCAGGATCATCGAGACGATCTGCCCGACCGGCATGGAGCCGGGCGCGGGCGGTCCCGGGAGCGGCGCGACCAGCTGCCCGGGCCCCTCGGCGACGTAACGCGAGAGCAGATCGCGGGAGCTCGCGAAGAGGACCTCCCGGGGCGATTCCGGGTCCATGCCCCGATGGTACGCTCGGAGCGGCCGGTTCACAACGTCCCGGCCCTCCCCCGGAGCGGGGCGGTGACGGCCGGGACATGGAGGGCGAGGCAGTCGCTCGTCGCTGGGCGTCGGCTCAGCGGCGCGCCTGGCCGTAGATCCTCGCCTCCCAGGGCGAGAGTCGGACCTCGGAGAGGCCGCCCCGCAGCGGCGCGCCCGAGGCCCCGGGGCCTCCGTATCGGGCATCGGCGCTGTCGAGCAGCGGCTCCCAGCGCCCTTCCGGCACGTGGCCTTCCCAGCACTGGCCCTCGGGCGAGAAGGAGAAGAGGGCGATCAGCTTCTCGTCGCCGAGGCCGCGCTGGACGAGGAGGAGGCGGCGCTGCTCGTCGGCCTCGACCTGGCAATGGGCGCGAACGGGATCGCGCAGCGCGGGCAGCTTCGCCCGGAGCGCCAGGAGGTCCGAGGTGAGGCGAGCGAGGCCGGCGTGGCGCGGCCGCTCGCGCAACGAGCGGTCGAGCTTCGAGGCCTCGAACGTCTCGGGCGCCTGGGGGTTCGGCACCTCGCCCGCCCAGTCGAAGCTCGCGAACTCGTCGCGCCGGCCCCGCTCGACCGCGCGGGCGAGATCCGGGTCGCCGTGGCTCGTGAAGTAGAGAAACGGCGCGGTCTCGCCGTACTCCTCGCCCATGAAGACGAGCGGGGTGCCGGGCGCGAAGAAGAGCAGCGCGAGGGAGAGCCGCTCGGCCTCGGGGGAGACCAGGGTGGAGAGCCGCTCGCCGTGCGCCCGGTTGCCCACCTGATCGTGGTTCTGGGCGAAGACGACGAAGCGATCGGTGGGCAGGCCGCGGCCGAGCGTCCCGTGCGGCCGGCCGCGGAACGACGACCACTGCCCCTCGAAGACGAAGCCCTGCCGCAGGGCCGCCCCGAGGTCGGCGACGCGGCCGAAGTCCTGGTAGTAGCCGCGCCGCTCGCCGGTGAGCAGCGCGTGGAGCGCGTGGTGGAAGTCGTCGCTCCAGACGGCGTCGAGGCCGTGGCCCCCCTCGGAGGGCGGCTGGATCAGCCGGGCGTCGTTGTCGTCGCTCTCCGCGATGGCGAAGACCCGGCGCCCGGTCGCGCGCTCGAAGGCGGCGATCCGGTCGGTCAGCTCGCGCAGCAGGTGGGTGGGGCCCTGGTCCAGGATGGCGTGGACCGCGTCGAGCCGCAGCCCGTCGATCCGGAAGTCCTCGATCCAGGAGAGGGCGTTGTCGAGCAGGAGGTCGCGCACCGGGCGCGAGGCCGGTCCGTCGAGATCGAGCGCCGGCCCCCAGGATGTCCGGTGGCGCTCGGTGAAGTAGGGCCCGAACTCGCGCAGGTAGTTCCCCTCGGGCCCGAGGTGGTTGTAGACGACGTCGAGGACGACGGCGAGGTCGAGCGCGTGGGCCGCGTCGACGAGCCGCGCGAGGCCCGCGGGCCCGCCGTAGCTGGCCTGCGCCGCGTACAGGTCGACGCCGTCGTAGCCCCAGTTGCGGGCGCCGGGGAACTGGGCCACCGGCAGCAGCTCGATGGCGCCGAAGCCGAGCTCGCGGATCTCCCGCAGCGCTGGGATCGCGCCGTCGAAGCTGCCCTCGCGGCTGAACGTCCCGACGTGCAGCTCGTAGAGGGGGAGCTCGCCGAGCGGTCGCGGGGAGAAGGGGGCGGTCGTCCAGGGAAACGAGGCCGGGTCGATCACCTCGGAGGGGCCGTGGACCCCCTCCGGCTGGAAGCGGGAGCGCGGATCCGGCCGGTCGACCCCGGCGAGCCGGAAGAAGTAGCGGTCGCCAGCCGCCGCTCCTTCGACGAGGCCGCTCCAGACGCCGCCCTCCCTCTGGCGAAGGGGATGGACGCCCGCGCGGGCTCCCGTGAGGAGCGCCAGCTCCACGCGAGGGGGCGACGGCGCCCAGACCGAGAAGGCCACCCCGCCGGGGACGGGATGGGCCCCCAACCGGGGCTCGAGCGAAGGCATGCCCCGATCGTAACCACGGCCGCCCGAGCCCGCCGCGGCTTCAGCCGACCGAGACCTTCCGGACCCCGCGCGCGGTGAGCAGCGCGGGGAGCCGCTCGCGCAGGTCGCCCTGCAGCACCAGGGCGCGGTCGTCGCGCGCTCCGCCGCAGCCGAGCTTGCGCTTGAGCTCCGAGAGCCAGGCGTCGAGCTGCCTCGGCGGGAGGTCGAGCTGCTCGATGACCGTGACCTCCTTGCCGCGGCGCCCCTTGCGCTCGAGCCGGACGAGCGCCCTCGCCGGCCCCTTCGGCGGCGCGGGCGGCTCGGCCCTCGGTTCCGCGGGAAGGGCGCCGAGCTTGCCGGCGAGATCGGCGAAGGGGTTGTTGAAAGGCTCGTCGCCCACGGATCGTCGCCTCCTCGAACGAAGCGGCGAGACGCTATCACGGCGGGAGGGAAGCGCGAAAAGAGGCCCCGAGGAGCGCTGCTGCTCTCCCCGGGGCCCCCGTTCCCTGCTACTGCCCTGCCGGGCCGGACTGACCCGTGGTTCCCCCCGCCGGGATGATCTTCTTCCCGTCGGGGCCCAAGGTCAGCGTCGGCGTCGGCGCCGAGCCCATGAGCCTCTTCTGCTTCTTGCTCATGGTCCCGTGCTTCTCCCGCGTCAGCTTGGCCTTCGCGG
>JAJXUD010000046.1 GCA_021783235.1 Myxococcales bacterium
GGCCGTCGAGCGGCCGGTCGAGGCCGCCCCCGCGCACGATCGCCTCGAGCCGGGCGGGCCAGGCGGCGGCGGCGCGGGCGAGCGTCTCGGAGGAGGCCCCGATCGTGGCGGCGAGCGCCAGCGTCTCCTCTTCCCGCGGCCGCGCTCGCCAGCCGCGCGCCTCGCGCGAGCGGAGGAGCGCCTCGATGGCCCGCAGCGCCCGATCGGGGTCCGGGGTCGCGCGGGCGAGCGCCGGCGGATCGCCTCCCTCCGCGGCTCGGCCCCGCGGCCTCGGCCCGCGGTCGCCGCCGAGCCGCGTGCGAGCCGGCCTCGCCTTCATCTCGGGCCGGGCGCGGCCCGCAGGCAGCAGGCGCCGCCGAGCTTCCCGCTCCCGCAGTGGCAGGGCAGGTGGGGCGCGTCGATGGGCGGCTCGCGCCGCAGCCGCTCCTCGCGCAGCCGCCGGCCGAGGGCGCCCATCCGGAAGTAGAAGTCCTCCATCTCCAGGCTGAGCTGCTCGAGCTCGGCCCGGACCGCCCGCAGCGCCTCCGGCGAGGAGGGCGGGGCGCGGCGCAGGGACCGGTCGATCGCCTTCAACCCGAGCTTCGCCTTCGCGAAGTCGACGGCGGCCTCCTTCGCCTGCGGGTCGAGATCGTCCCCGGGCTTCGCCGAGAGGCCCATGCCCTCCTGGAACCGCTGGTACTCGCGCTCGCGCGTCCAGACGATCTGGCGGAGCTCCGCGACGGTGGGCGGGTCCGAGAGCTCGACCGCGTGCAGGGGGATGCCGTGGCGCCCCTGCGAGAGCTCGAGCAGCCCCCAGAGCCCGGCCGTCATCCTCGAGAAGCCCATGACGTGGTCGATGTCGTCCCACCAGCCCTCGTCGCCCTGCATGTGGTCGAGGACGAGCTTCGGACCGTACTCGGGATCCGAGGAGCAGAGGGCGCCAGCGAACATCGCCTGGATCTCCCAGCCCTGGAGCTGCTTCGGCTGGAGCGAGACCCGCTGCCGGAGCCGCTCCGACGGCTCGGCCCCGATCCCGCCCGGACGAGCCGGCCCCGCCCGGCCGCGTGCGAGCCGGGCGCGCTCTCGTGATCTTCCGCTCATGCTCTCCCTTGTAACAGCCGAAAAGGTGGACCTGAAGCGCTCCGTCGAAGGGGCTCACTTGCCGGGCAAAAACGAGCTGAACCAGTCCTCGTTGCCCGGCGGCACCGGCGGCGGCTCGGGCAGCGGAGGAGCGGGGGCGGCGCTGCTCGTCGGCGGCTCCGCGGGGGGCGCGACCGGCGCGGGTCCCACCGGCGTCGGCAGCGGCAGCGGCGCCGCCAGCGCCGTCGCGGCCTCCGGATCGAGCCGCAGGACGTTGGTCGCCGGCTCGGCCGCGGCCTCGGGGTGCGTCGCCGGCTCGAAGTCGCCCGGCAGCGCGTCCAGCCCCTCGAGCGTCATCGTGGGGCCGTCCCCTTCGAGCAGCCCCGTCCGGTCCTGCACCGCGAAGACCTCGGGGGCGACCACGACCGAGGGGTCGAGCAGCCCGTAGTAGGCCTGGAGGAGCGCACGCCGCGCGAGCCCGGCGTCGAGCGTCTGCCGGGCGCGCCGCCTGCCCCGGTCGCCGAGCGCCGCGCGGAGGGCGGGATCGGCGAGCCGCCCGAGCGCGGCGGCGATCTCCGCCGCGTCGCCCGGGCGGTGGAAGAGGGCGCCGTCCGCCCCGGCGAGCTCGCGGTGGAGCGGCGTGTCGGCGCAGAGCACCGGACGGCCGCTCGCGAGGCAGTCGGCGAGCTTCTGGGCGCCGAGGCCGATGGGGCCCGTCGGCAACGGCGCCGCGAAGGGGGCGAGGCAGGCGTGGCTCCGCTCGAAGAGCTCGCCGAGCTTCTCGCGCGAGACGGGGCCGCTCGCCTCGACGAACTCGCCGAGCCGGAGCGCCGGCAACGCCGTGCGCAGGAGCCGCCGGCCGGCGCTGGAGAGGGGCCCCGCGATCTCGAGCCGCGCCCGCAGCCCGCCGTCCTGCGCGAGCCGCAGCGCGCGCAGGACGGGCTCGAGCCCTTCCCACGGCTCGCCCGCGCCGAGGTAGCAGAGCCGCAGGCCGTCTCCGTCCGGGGGCGGCGGCGTCTCGCGCAGCTCCGCGGTCTCGACCGGCGGCGGCACGACCCGCAGCCGCTCGCTCTGCACCCCCGAGGCGGCGAGGTAGCCGCGCATCGCCTCGCTGCTCGTGAGGACGAGATCCGAGGCGAGCAGGCAGTGCCGCTCGAGGCGCCGCAGCCGCGTCGCGAAGCGGAGATCCTCGAGCGCGTCGGAGGCGGTGAGCTGCCATTCGAGGCTCAGGAGGCTGTGGGCGTCGTAGACGACCTTGTGGCCCGACTGGCCCCGCCGCTGCAGCACGGGGTAGCCCGCGAAGGGGTCGGTCACGTGGACGATCTCGTAGTCGTCGCTCTCGACCTGCCGCCGCACCGCCCGCTCGAAGGTCTGGGCGCGCGAGGCGAGATCTCGCCGCAGCATCGGCACGCGCATGAGCCGCGCGCCGTAGTAGCGCTCGATGTGGGCGAGCCCCTCGGGCTTCACCGAGAGGGCGTCGACCGAGAAGAGCGGCGTGAGGCCGCGCAAGAGCTCGGTCAGTCGGCCGCTCGCCCCGGTGAAGGTGGGGACGACGCCGAACGTCGCGACGAGGATCTTGCGCAGCTCTCCCACGGACCGGTCGATTGTACGGGCGCGGGCGCGCGACGGAAAGGGCCGTCGCCCGCGAGGGGCCGCTCCGCCATCCACGAGGGTGCGCCTACCGGGCCCAGCGGCAAGGAGGGGGCGAGCGAGGGCCCGGGCCTTCCCCTCACCGTTCTAGCTGGTAGGCGATCAACTGGCTGTGGCGGAGGCCGTTGGCGGCCACGAAGGCCCGGTCGTCAGATGTAACGAGGATGGGCGACCGTTCATGCTCGACTTCGAAGGGCAACGGCGTGGAAGGGCCAAGAGGCAGCCCGTCGGGGCCCAAGGCGACGAGGGCATTTGCCGAGAGCGACACCGTCAGGCCGCTTGGCCCGGTGGATGGCGTCGCGTCTCTGGTGGTGTGCGCCCAGGCCGGCCGTCCGTCTTGGTCGGCCGAGGCCAGAAAGCTTTCCCGCGGCGGTTGGCTCACCTGGGAGGCGCTCGGGGAAGATGGGCCAAGCTGCCACGCTCCCCAGGCGGCGCCGCCATGGACGGTGGCATACCAGCTGATCGATCCATCGGCGGTCGTTTCGAGATAGCCGGTGGGGACATCACCGAGATCGGTGCAGCCGCCGGAAAGCGACGTCGCCCATTTCAGCGAGAAGGTCTCGCTGAACTCCACGAGGGTCATCGCCGGCTTCGTCGGGGTGCAGACCTCCGCCCCGGCGAACGACTGGAATCCGTTCGGCGTGTCCAGCCATACGAGAAGATCGCCAGTTGAACTCCAGGCGACGGCAGCGACCCGTGAGTCGCTTCGCCAGACATTGGATTGAGGGGCATTGCCAGGGTGACTTGCGTCGATCCACTGCTCGATCCGATTGGCGGGGAGGCCGACGATGAGCACTCGATCGAACGCGCGGACTGCCAGCCGATCTCCCGCAGGCGCGATCGAGAACTGACACGTGGGCCAGTAGCACTGCACGCCCGCGACATCCAGGTCGGTCCAGCCACTGCCCGCACATCTCTTGGAATGGATTGTGGGAGAGCCGGGTCCTCCGGAGACGACCACTTCGTCGCCCTTGACCGAGAACTGAGGCATGCTCTCGAATGGCGCGGGGAAGGCCGCGAGCGGCTCCCCGGTCGATGGATCGTAGGCCTGGATCGTGGAGTTCGCGGGGTCGTCGGCCTGGAAGTAGGCGAGTAGCCGACCCTCCGCATCCAGGCCCAAGGAGGTCGCGGCGCGAGACGGCTCGAACGTCCGCCGCCAGAGCTCGACCATGCGAGAGCCAGGTAGGGGAGGTACCGGAGCAGGAGGGGGCGGTGGGGGGCAACGCTCCGGCAGTTCGGAAGGAAGGCTCTGAGGCTCCGGCTCCGGCAACTCGTAGACCATCGAGCGGCCGCAGCCGCAGCCGGCGACGGCGAGCGCGAGGACCGACGGGCGGAGAAGCCTTCGCATGTTCGCCCTGAAGACACCAAGCTGGGGATTGGAGCCTCGAGTCGCAAGCGGGCGCCGCGCCCCTGAAGCGAGCGCTCCTTCGACCTGGACGGCCACCGCCGTCAGCGCCCTCACGACCGCTCGCCCACGGGCCGGTCGGGGGGCTATCCTCGCTGGGGGAGGCCGCGCCGGCCTTCCTTGGAGGAGCCGTGTCGCCCGCCTCGCAACCGGAGCTCGCCGTGGCCGTCCTGTGCGGGATCGCGCGGGCGCTCGGCGGCGCCACCGAGTCGTCGGTGAGCCGGGTGCCGATCACGCGGGCGCGCGAGCTCGCCGAGGGGTCGCGCGCGGGCAAGGCGCTGCTCGCCCTCAAGGTCGAGCTCGAGCCGGCCTACTGGCTCCACCGGCTCGTCGGGCAGGCGCTCTACGCGGCGAGCGTCCTCGCGGGCGCGCTCGCCTTCGAGGGGCACGAGCTCCCCTTCCTCGCCGCGGCGCTGGCCTTCGCCGCGGGGGTCGCCGCGCTCGAGCTCGTCCTGCGCGGCTTCGCGGGGCAGAAGCCGGAGGGCTGGGCGCTCGCCCTCGCCCCGTCCGCCTGGCTCGGGCTCCAGCTCGCGCGCCCCGTCCAGGCGGCCGCCGCCGCGCTGCTCGAGCGGACGCTGCGGCCGCTCGGCGGCGGGCGGCCCCAGCTCGCGCCGGCGCTGCCCTCGCTCGAGGACGTCGAGTCCTTCCTCGTCGCCGAGTCGCGCGCCGGCCGGCTCGGCCGCACCGACCCCGAGCTCCTCCGCTCGGTCCTCGAGTTCTCCGAGAAGACCGCCCGCGAGGTGATGGTGCCGCGGACCCAGGTGGTGGGCGTCGAGCTGTCGACCCCGCCCGAGGAGATCGTCCGGCTCATCTCGGAGCGGGGCCACTCCCGGCTGCCCGTCTACCGGGAGACCATCGACGACATCGTCGGGGTCCTGCACACGCGGGATCTCGTGCCGCTGCTCGCGAACCCGAAGCTCATCGTGGTTCAGGACGTCATGCGGCCGACCTACTTCGTGCCCTGGGCGAAGCGGATCGGGGCGCTGTTGCGGGAGCTCCAGGGCCGGCGCATCCACCTCGCCGTGGTGGTGGACGAGTACGGCGGCGTCATGGGCGTCGTGACGCTCGAGGACATCCTCGAGGAGATCGTCGGCGAGATCGAGGACGAGGGGCGCCCCGAGGGCAGCCGGGACGTCGAGCTGCTCGCCGACGGCTCGGCGCTGGTGCGCGCCGGCATCTCGGTGGACGACTTCGCCGAGGCCTTCGGCGTGAGCCTCGCCTCCGGCGAGTACGAGACGCTCGCCGGCTGGCTCAACGCCCAGGCGGGCACGATCCCAGAGCAGGGCGACCGCTTCTTCGCCGACGGGGTCCAGATCTCGGTGGTCGATCGGACGCCGCGCCGGGTGCGGCGCGTCAAGGTCGTCCGGACGAAGGGCCGCCTGCCGATCGGCGGCCGCGGCGCCGGCGCGGCCGGATCGACCGCGCCCGTCCCCCCAAGGCGATCTTGAAGACGAGCAGCAGCGCGAAGAGGCCGAAGACGATGGCGAGCTTCCAGTCGAGCGCGGTCACGGGCGGCGAGAGATGCCAGGCGCGCTGACCGTCCACAAGGGGGCCTTCCTCGCCTACCGGCTCTTCGAGGTCGCCGACGAGGTCGACCTCGCGCGGGCCGAGCAGCTCCTCCTCGGCGAGGCGGCCCGCACGAGGCCCCGGCGCGAGCGCTCCGAGGCGCTCGAGATCCCGAACCCGCCCCTCGCCGTCTCCCTCGGTCGCCGGACGCTCTCGCTCGCCGGCCGCGAGCGGCAGCTCGAGCTGTCGGCGCGCCTCTTCGACTTCGGCGTCGTGAGCCTCCTCTTCACGGCGGCCCTCGAGGCCCCGGTCGAGCTGGGCTCGCTCGTCGCGCTCTCGGACGAGCTGGCGGACAGCCCCGCGCTCGTCGAGCTCGGCCGCCGCGAGGTCGACCTCCTCATGGGGCGGCTCGACCCGGCGGCGCGCCGCCCGCACCGCTGGGAGGGGCACGAGACCTACACCGTCCTCTTCCTCGAGGAGCTGCGGGGCGAGAAGGGGCCCGCGCTCGCGACCGACCTCCTGCGCGACTCCCAGCTCGTCGTGCGGCTCCTCGTCGGCGAGCAGTCCACCCTGCCGCTCTCGGCCGCCGAGCGGCACGACGTCCTGCGCCGCCGCTTCAGCTACCAGAAGCGCGACCTCGCCGTCATCGACTGGAACTCCGCCCTGGTGCTCGAGCCCTCCGGCTCGCGCGACGTCCCCGACCTCCTCGAGTTCGCGACCGCGCAGCTCCTCGAGCTGCGCTACTACGACGCGCTGCTCGATCGGGAGCTCGCCCGCATCTACGGCGAGATCTCGACCCGCCGCTTCGGCCTCTTCTCCCTCTTCGGCGGCCGCTACTCGCAGCTCTCGCGCGAGATGACGAGGCTCGTCGTCGAGGTGGCCGAGTTCGCCGAGCGGATCGAGAACGCCGTCAAGGTGGTCGGCGACTTCTACCTCGCCCGCGTCTACCACGGCGCCGTGCTCCGCTTCCGCCTCCCGGTCTGGCAGGCCGCGCTCGACCGCAAGCAGGAGCTCCTCGTGCAGACCGCCGGCGTCCTGAAGCAGGACCTCGACACGCGGCGGACGCTCTCGCTCGACCTCCTCATCGCGCTGCTCATCCTGGGCGAGCTGCTCCTCGTGCTGAAGGTGTGACGGGGGCAGGGGATGATGTCGCGCTGGTCTCGAGGGTGAAGCGCGACATCCAGCCTTCACGGCATCGCCGCTGGAGCCAGCCGAGCGCCTCGGCCGCCGGAAGGCCATCGCGAAGGAGCGCGAAGTAGGCGTAGGCGTACTCGTCGGCGAGGCGGGTGGCGAAGCTCACGGGGTCGTCGCTGCTGAGCGAGACCCAGAGATCGGCCTCGGGCGCCTCCACCGCGGCCTGCTGGCCGCAGAGCCTGAAGAGTGGAAGCATCTCGAGGGCCGCGTGATCGCCGATGAGGAGGTTGCTCGAGGGGTTGCCCTCGACCGAAATCTCCTGGCGCGCGAGAAGGCTCCGCAGCCAGCGCTGGGTCGCCGCCAGCATCCGCAGCTCTCCCTCTCGCACCGCCGACGTTCCAGTGCCCTCGACCGGTCGCTGTCCTCGCTCGAACACCGAGGGATCCGTGAGATAGCGCCAGAGGAGCGTCTGGGGCTCGTCCAGCGACGCCGGCCTGCGAAGGAATGGGAAACCGAAGCGCTCGAGCTGCGAGCCCTCGAGACGAAGCCGCCGCAGGTCGAGCAGCGCCTCGAGGCCCGGGGCCCTCGAGGCAAAGATGTCCGCTCCGAGCTGCAACGCCTCGGCCCGAGCGAAGGCGTGCCGCGTCGGCTCGAGTGGCATCTCGCCCTTCTGCTGGAGGTCGATCTCCCATAGCAGATCGTCGAGCCGCTCCTCGCTCGGCTGGGGTTGCCCGCCACAGGCGGTCCAACGCTCCGGCGGCACCCCGAGCGCGAGGGCGTGGCCGAGCCGGTCACCCGGCTCGAGGAGCCTGGCCCCGAGGAGCTCGTGGATTCGGCGCAGCCCCTCGGCGAGCGTCCGAAACTCTTCGCCGGCGTGGCAGGTGAAGCGCATGGGCTCCGCCCGCCAGCGGGGCTCGGCGCTGGCGAGTCGGGCCGACGCTTGCCGCGAGGCCGCTCGGACGCGCCGGATGAGCGGCGCGAAGGCCCAGGTGGGAACCGCCAGCTCGTCGCTCGCGACGTCGATGCCCCGCAGCAGGCGCAACGAGCGCGGCTCCACCTCGAGCGCCCGCTCGATCGCCATCGCCTGGCTCAGCTTCTCTTTGTACCAGCCGCCGAAGCGGCAGCCGAAGGGCCCTCCGGGATCGGCGCTCGACCGCCTCGAGCGGCCCCTGCCCCGCTCACGCTCCTTCGTGAAGTGGTAGATGAGCCCCACCTCCGGTCGCGCGAGGCCGCTTGCCGAAGTGAAGCGCGCGACCTGGCGATCCAGCCCTTGGACAGCGTCTCGGATCGTCCCCCAGCCGGAACTCGGGGCCAGCCGTAGCTCGATGGAGCCGAGCGAGAGCCCTCCGGACTCGTGTCGCAGCGCGGCCTCGAAGCACGCCCGGTCGAGCGGCGCGCGAAAGGGCTTCAACGCGGCAAAGCTCTTGCGGAACCAGCCGAGCCCCGCCGTTCCAGGCTCCAGCGTCAGGTGGCGAAAGAGCCGGCAGCGGACCCGCTGGAGTTGCCAGAAGAGGCGGGCGAATTCGCGGTCTTCGCGGCCCTCTCTGGCGCTTCGAAGGTAGGCGAGCGACCGGGCGAGGAATCGCGTCTCGGGCAGCGCCCGCCCCTCGGCCGCCGGGAGCCAGCGGGAGATGGGATCCGCCGCGAGGAGTTCGCTCAGCGCCTCGGCGTGGGGGCCGGGCCCGCAGAGGAGCTGGTGGGCGTACCGCAGCTCCGCCGCCCGAGGCAGCTCCCCGCCGTGAACGACCCCGCGAATCGCTCCCAGCCAGCTTCGCTTCAGCGCGGCCCCCCAGGCGCCGGCGGCATCCTGCGAGCAGCTCTCGAGATAGGTCTCGGCGAACTGGGCGAGGTCGCTCGTCGTGCCACCGCGCTCGCGCTTCCAGAGAAACGCCGCGAGCAGCAGCCGGCAGAGGCCGGCCGCGAGGATCAGCCGGGCGAAGCGCTCGCCCGGGCCGAACGGATCGTGGCGGTCGAGGTCGATCGAGCGCGGCTCGGGATCCCAGCCTCGCAGGCCCCCCATGAGGCAGCTCCAGAGCTGTGCGAAGGAGACGGCCGCGCCCGCGTGCAGGTGGTTCTCGGGGATCCGCTCCTCGTGAAGGAGCCGCTCGACGTGTGGCGAGCCGATGGCGACCCAGTCACCCGGCGGCTCGCTCTCCTCGGAGGAGCAGAGCGCGGCGATCAGGAGATCGGCTGGAAGCGCCAGGGAGAGCCAGCGCCACTGGGCGGCTTGATCGGCGAGGTCGCAGCCCGGCTCCTGGCGGAGCGTGACGCGCCGCCCCTGGCTGGCCAGGTGGAGCTTCGCCACGTTCGTGAGGTGATCGACAAGGCGAATCCGGCGGGGCCACCGCCCAGTCGGTGGGTCGCGCGGGGCCCAGGCCCGCTCGCGTACCAGCCGCAGCGCCTCCAGCGAGCGGCCCGCTGCCCGGGGGCGGAGCCAGCCCTCCAGCTCCTGGGCGATCCGCTCGGTCCCCTCGTCGAGGATCCCGGGCTGTTGCCAGCCCAGCTCGAGCGACGCCTGCGTGAAGGCCAGCCCGGACGTCAGGGGCCACGCCTCTGCCCAGGCGGTCAAGCGGGCGTTCGGTGCCTCGTGGGGCATGGCGGCGGGGGGCGCGGCCGAGGAGGTCACGACTACTTCATCGCTTCGATCCACGGGTGCGATGGGAATTGGCTGTCGATGCCAATAAGGAGCGCCTGGGCATCGGCCACTTGAATTGGTGTCCCAACTGCGATCTGCTGCGCCTCACGAAAGGACTCCGCCGCTCGCTCGAGCCGCGCCTGAATGAGCCCTGCTCGAAACTTCTCCCAGTTCTCCTGGGCACCCGTGGCACCCGTCTTCAAGGCGTCGAGGAGTGCTTTCGCTGTGTCGTTCGGAAGGCCGGACTCCGGAGCCGCAAGGAGCCCCGCTCGGTAGCGGGCCCACTGCACGAGGGCCTCCTCGCGGCGCGAAGTGGGGTCCCGGTGTGCGATATCGACGATCATCGCCCCGAGCCGCTTCCAATTGGCGTCGGCCGGATTCAACGACTCGGCGGGATTGGCGCAGATCCATAGGAACATCGCCCCTAGGCGATCACGCTGTGGGTCGTCGAGCTTCGTTTCAGGTGAAGGCAAGCAGTCGGCCCAGCGGCGTGAGAACCAGATGAGGTCAAGGATGCTCAATAGATCTGGCGTCGGCCAGGAGAAAGGGATGCTGATTGGCGAGAGTTGCGGGGGACTGCTCCTCCTGGCGAACGGGGCCAGGAGCCCGTTGAGGAGGGGGCGCAGGGGACCGAGTAGTCCGCCGCCCGGAGAGTGAAGCGCGAGGTCATGGGCCAGGACGAACGCTTGGCCCAGGCGCCCCGAGATCGGCGACGGCCTCGCCGATGGCTTCTCCGCCGAAAGAAAAACATCTAGGCGGGCTACCGTCGCGAGATCGAATCGCCAGCCATTGTGCCAGTTCGAGGTGGGGGCGTGGAGCTCGAATCGAATCAAGCCGAATGCGTGCCGGTCGACCTGGAGACCTCCTCCGATGGATGGGATGCGGCGAACGGCCCGCGCGAGCCTCTGCCGATCCTCGGGGGACAGCGGCTCCTGCTCGAACGCCCGCCGCCAGAGTTCTTCGACGACTTCTGACGCCTGCCGCGACTCCTGGAGCCATTGCCAGAAGTCGAGCAGCGTCCTCGGTCGATCGGGCAGCGCCTCGAGGGCCGCCGGGTTCTCTTCGAAGTAGTCGCCCAAGGTCCTCGGCCACGCCCTGATTTTCTTGTCCGCCTTATCCCTCGTGGTCGCCGGAAGCGGAAGCGGATCGATCCGCTCGCCGATCGAGGACGAATGGCCGGGCGGGAAGTCGCGGCGAAGCTCGGGCGCAATCGGACCGAGCGCCAGCCGGTGCGCGCGGGGGATGGCTTTGTCGAGCGCGTCGTGCGCGAGGGTCCAGGCGCTAGCCCGGTCGCCGAGCTCGGCCCGGTCCGTGGCATTCACTCGAAACCCAGCGAGCGGTGTTCGCAGCTCCCCCAGATACGACGCGCGCAGCGTCAGATCGAAGAGCTTGGCGTCGCCGGTCAAGACGAACGCCAGGCGCGGGTGCCAGAGGGTCCGGAGGACCCAGAGCAGCTCGACCGAGCGCTCGGGGTTCATGTCGGCGTCGTCGATGCCGATCACGAAGAGCGGCGTCTCGGCCGGGGTCGGTCTGGCCCAACAGAGGTAGTCGGAGACGAGTTGGGAGACGAAGCGGTGGAAGCTCTCGACGATTCCCCGTCCGCCGCGGTCGACGGCGGCCTCATTCAACTCGACCAGGTAGGTCTCGAGATCGAGCCGGTCGCGACGCTCCTTCAGCGAATCGTCCCAGCCGAGGGCCGCGGCGCGGGCGAATTGGTTCCAGCGGATACGCGAGCCGAGTGTCTCGCTGGCCATCGGCTCCCAGGGGGCGCAGCCGCGCCGAGGCGTCTCGGTCTGGGCGGGTGGGCAGGTGGCGCCCTCTTGGCCGCCCGCCGGCAGCCTCCCCTCGAACAGGCGAACGAGCCGCTCCAGCTCCTGGCCGACCTGCAAGAGCAGATGGGTCGAGCGATCGATCGCTTGGAGATCGATGATGCCGATTGGCAGAATCCGATCCCAGGGACGCCCTTTGAAGCGTGAGAAGCCGTCGCTCTTGGGGGACTCCCCGCTCGCCGGCTGCAGGGTTAGTCTCACGATCGGCTTTACGTGATGGAAGGGGTGGCGTGGGGACTCCCCGCTCGCGAGCCGTTGCAGGTGATCGAGGAGGGTCAAGAAAACTGTCGTCTTTCCGCTTCCGCGCCCCCCTTCCAACAGGACGACCGAGTTGTACCGGACCGCGTCCAGCCGAAACAGCGCTCTCAGGTCGCTCCTGGCTGCGGCTGTCGGCTCGGCCGGGTCCTTCGCCGCCAACGCACCGAGGAGTCCCAGCACCCCTTCGAAGGCCGCCTGCTGATCCGAGGAGAGCTCGTCCCAGGAGTGGACGGGTTGGGCCTCGGGTCGCGCGAGCATCGGCTTCGGCTCTTCTGATGTGGGCATGGAGCGCGAGCTTCGGGCGGCGCGTCGGGCCCTGTCAAGGCTGATTGATGGCTCTCGGGCTCAGGGCTTCGGACACGCGGGAGAAGCACGGGACCATGAGCAAGAAGCAGAAGAGGCTCATGGGCTCGGCGCCGACGCCGACGCTGATCCTGGGGCCCGACCGGAAGAAGGTCAGCCCGGCGGGAACCAGGGGTCAGTCCGGCCCGGCAGGGCAGTAGCAGCAGCGAGGCCCCGGGGAGAGAGCAGCAGCGATTCTCGGGGCCTCTTTGATCCTCAGAACGACGACTTGGCGCGGCTGGACGCCCGGGGTAAGTAGGACGCGGGGGCGCGCCGGCCCCGAGGAGCGCTGATGCTGAGAGAGATCGACGTCACCGGCTTTCGCGCCTTCGAGCGGCTGAACGTTCGTGGCCTCGGCCGGATCAACCTCATCGTCGGGCAGAACAACTCGGGGAAGACGTGCCTGCTCGAGGCGATCGAGCTCTTGGGGGCGCGAAGCGTCGCCCCGCTGCAGACCCAGGCACAGCGCAGGGGGGAGCCCTTCATCGTCCCGGTGCATGGCCAGATGGTCCTCGGCCTCGTGCTTCGGTACGTCCTCCATGGCTATTCGGCCGGCGAAGGGGCGGGCTTCCGAATCTCGGGGCGCGACGGAGGCGAACGGACGATCGAGGCGAGCATCGCTCGAACACCCGCCGGCATCGTCGCGCCGGTGCTCTACCTGCAGCCGCCGGTCGTCGCGCAGCCTTCGATGTTCCTCCGCACCAAGGCATCGGACGGACTCGAGGTGTCTTTCCCGATCTTCGGCGAGGATTTCTTGCCAGCGACGCCGCCCCCATGGAGCGTTGGACCCTCGAGCTCGATGAGCTACGTCGGGACGGGGCCAGTCGGGGCCGCCGAGGCCGTGAGAGCCTGGAGCGCGGTGGTCCTCAAGCCCGAGCAAGCCCTGGTCCTCGAGGCGATGCGCATCGTGGAGCCGCGCATCGAGGACGCGGCCATCGCGCTGCTTCCCTCGCAGAATCAGACGCTGAGCGTCAAGCTGGAAGGGGTCGATGGCGGTGTGCCCCTCGGAAGCTTGGGCGAGGGCACCGGGCGGATCCTCTCCTTGGCCGGAAGCCTCGTCGAGGCGCGGAGCGGAATCTTGCTGGTCGACGAGATCGATCGTGGCCTGCACGTCTCCACGATGGAAAAGATGTGGAAGCTCGCGATCGAGACCGCCCGGAAGCTCGACGTGCAGCTGTTCGCGACGACCCACAGCGACGATTGCCTCCGGGGGCTCGCGAAGTACCTTCGCTCGGCGCAGGAGGCCGGCGAGGGCGTCGTCCTCCTGCGCCTGGATCGTGGGCGGACGGAGCCGACTCTCTACCGCCCCGAGGAGATCGTGCTCGGCGCCGAGTCGACCATCGAGGTTCGCTGAGTGCCGCAACCACTTGGACGCAAGAACCTGCTCCTGGTCGAGGGCGACGACGACAAATGGGTCGTCATCAACTTGATGCCGAGGCTCGGTCGCTCGTTCACGTCGGAGCAATGCTGGGTCGAAGCCTCCGGAAGCGACGCCAGGGCGCTCGCGGTCTTCGCGGTGGCCATCAAGCAGAGCGCTCCGGCGAGGGTCGGCATCGTCCTGGATGCCGACGACGAGGATGGGAAACGGGCGCCGGATCGCTGGAAGGCGATCTGCGACGAGTTGAACGGCAGCGTGACCGGGCTTCCAGTGGACCCGCCGGCGGAAGGCTGGATCGGATCGACCGGCGCAGGCGTGACCGTCGGCGCCTGGATCATGCCGGACAATCAGAACGTCGGCGCCTTGGAGCAGTTCTTGACCCCGATGGTCCCGCGGGCGGATCCAACGTGGAGCCACGCCGGCCGCGCGGCTACCGAGGCGAGGGGCATGGGAGCGCCCTTCAACCAGAGGCACCATTCGAAGGCCTGGCTTCACACCTGGCTCGCCTGGCGGACGCAGCCCGGCCGTCCGTACGGCAGGGCGATCACGAGTGGCGACCTCCAACCCAATGGCTCCGCGGCCGCGACTGCGTTCGCGGCTTGGTTCGAGCGACTCTTCCCCCGCCCCTGATCCCGAGCCTCGCTCGCCGGCTTCGCTTGAAAAGGGATCGGCCCGGGTGTTCAATGCCGCCCGCCCAAACCGACGCGAGGATCCACCATGGCCATCGACTTCAGCCTCTCCCCCGAGCAGGAAGACCTTCAGCGGCTCGCCCGCGACTTCGTCCGCAAGGAGTTCACGCCGGAGAAGGTCCGGCACCACGACGAGACCGGCGAGTTCCCGCGCGAGATCATCGCGAAGGCCCACGAGCTCGGCCTCATGAACACCCACGTCCCGCAGGAGTACGGCGGGCTCGGCCTCGGCGTCCTCGACGGCACCTTCATCGCCGAGGAGCTCGCGGCGGGCTGCACGGGCATCTCGACCGCCATGGAGGCGAACGGCCTCGCCCAGGCGCCGGTGATCGTGGCCGGCAACGACGACCAGAAGAAGCGCTTCCTCACGCCGCTCGTGGAGGAGCTCAAGTTCGCGGCCTATGGCGTCACCGAGCCCGGCGCGGGCAGCGACGTGCAGGGCATCAAGACGGTCGCCCGCAAGGTGGGGAGCGACTACGTCATCAACGGCAACAAGATGTGGATCACGAACGCCGGCGTCGCCGAGTGGTACTTCGTCCTCGCCTACACCGACAAGGACGCGGGCACGCGGGGCATGACGGGCTTCCTCGTGCCGCGCTCGACCCCGGGCATCACGGTGGGCAAGAAGGAGCAGAACATGGGGCAGCGGGCCTCCGACACCCGCGGGCTCACCTTCGAGGAGGTCGTCGTCCCCGCGAAGAACGTCCTCGGCGCCGAGGGGCAGGGCTGGAAGATCGCGATGTCGGCCTTCGACCACACCCGGCCGATGGTGGCGTCGGGCGCCGTGGGGCTCGCCCGCTCCGCCATGGAGCACGCCATCTCCTACGCGAAGGAGCGGCAGACCTTCGGCGGACCGATCGCGATGCACCAGGCGGTGAGCTTCATGATCGCCGACATGGCGAAGGACGTCGAGGCGGCCCGGCAGCTCGTCCGGCTCGCCGCCTGGACCATCGACCGCGGCCAGCGCAACACGCGGCAGGCGGCGTACGCGAAGGCCTTCGCGGCGGACACGGCGATGCGCGTCGCCACCGACGCGGTGCAGGTCTTCGGCGGCAACGGCTTCAACAAGGAGTATCCGGTCGAGAAGCTGATGCGCGACGCCAAGATCTTCCAGATCTACGAGGGCACCTCGCAGATCCAGCGGCTCATCATCGCGAAGGAGATCTTCCTTCGCGCCTGACGATGAAGCTCCGAACGAAACGGCGGCTCTGGGCGGTCGTCGGGGTTCTCCTCGCGGGGGGAATCCTGGCGGCCGCCTTCTCGTTCGCCTTCTTGCGGGAGCTGCCGCGCTTCGACAGCCTGCTCGACTACGAGCCGAAGGAGGCGACCCGCCTCGTGACCCCGGAGGGCGAGGAGGTCGCGTCCTTCTCCCACGAGCGGCGCACCGTCGTGCCGATGGACAAGATCCCGAAGCTCCTGCGGGAGGCGGTGATCTCGGCGGAGGACAAGGAGTTCTACTCGCGTCCGGGCGGCGTCAGCCCGTCCGGCATCCTCCGGGCGCTCGTCAAGCGCTACCTCCTGCGCGGCCGGATCGAGGGGGGCAGCACCATCACGCAGCAGGTGGTGAAGACCTTCCTCGTCGGATCCGAGCGGACGTTTCGGCGCAAGATCCGCGAGGCGATCCTGGCCGAGCGGATCTCGAACCACCTCTCGAAGGACGAGATCCTCTGGCTCTACCTGAACCAGATCTACTTCGGCCACGAGCGCTACGGCGTCGAGGAGGCCGCCCGCTACTACTTCGGCAAGCACGTCTGGGAGCTCGACGTGGGCGAGGCGGCGCTGCTCGCGGGCATGCCGCAGCTCCCGCAGGCCTACTCTCCGATCCACCACCCCGAGGCGGCGAAGCGGCGGCAGCTCTACGTGCTCCACCGGATGCGCGAGGACGGCTGGATCGACGCGGCCGAGGAGAAGCGCTGGGGCGACGCGCCGATCGTGGCCCACCCGCCGCCCGCGCCGCCCGGCCCCTACTACGCCGAGGAGGTCCGCCGCTACCTCGAGGCCCGCTACGGGGCGCCCCTGCTGTACGAGGGCGGGCTCACCGTGACGGTCGGCATGGATCCGGAGCTCCAGCGGGCCGCCCAGTCGGCGGTGGCCCAGGGGCTCGCCGAGCTCGACAAGCGGGAGCGCTATCGCGCCACGCCGCTGCCCGAGGCGGCCTTCGCCGCGATCGATCCGAAGGACCGGCGCGTGCTCGCCCTGGTCGGCGGAAGCGACTTCAGGAAGACGCCCTTCGACCGGGCGGTGCAGGCGAAGCGGCAGCCGGGCTCGGCCTTCAAGCCGTTCGTCTACGCGGCGGCCGTCGAGAGCGGCAAGTACAGCTCGGCCTCGGTGGTCCTCGACACGCCAGAGCTGGTGCGGGACCCCGTGACGGGGACGACGTGGAGGCCGCAGAACGACGAGAAGGAGAGCTTCGAGGGGCCGATGACGCTGCGCCGCGCGCTCGCCGAGTCGAAGAACACGGTCGCGGTGAAGCTCATCGAGGGCCTCGGCGCCGCGCCGGTGATGGACCTCGCCCACCGCGCCGGCATCGTCTCGGAGCTGCCGAACTCGCTGACCTTGGGCCTCGGCACCGGCGAGGTGTCGCTCCTCGAGCTCGTCGACGCCTACGCGACCTTCGACGACGGCGGCAGCTACGCCCCGCCGCGGATGGTGCTACGGGCCGTCGATCGGAAGGGGAAGCTCCTCGAGGACGACGGGCTCGCGGCCCGGCCGGCGGTGAAGCCGGAGGTCGCCTTCGTCGTGACCGACCTGCTGCGAGGCGTCATCGAGGAGCCGACCGGCACCGGACGGCGCGCCAAGGATCTGCCCGGGCCGCTCGCGGGCAAGACGGGGACCGCCACCGACGAGCGCGACGCCTGGTTCGTCGGCTACTCGTCGTCGCTCGTGGCCGGCGCCTGGGTCGGCTTCGACGACCACCGGCCGCTCGGCAGCTACGAGCAGGGCGCCCACGCGGCGCTGCCGATCTGGATCGCCTTCATGAAGGCGGCGCTGGCGCGCCATCCCCCCTCCGCCTTCGCGCCGCCGCCGGGGATCGTCTTTGCGACCATCGACCCCACGACCGGCAAGCTCGCGGCCCCCGGCGACCCGGACGGCCTCTCGGAGCCGTTCCTGCCTGGGACGCAACCGACCGCCACGGCGCTGCCGCCGGGCGAGAACCACGACAAGGATCTGTTTCTGCGGGGCGACACCCGCGGCGCGCTGTAGCCGAAAGCGGCGCGGCCGGCTGGCTTCTCAGTCCTTGACGGGGGTCGCCTTCAGGGCGGCCTTCCCTTCCTTCACGTAGACCTGGAAGCGGACGCTCTTGCAGGCGTACTTCTGGACGAGCTGCTCCTTGTTCTTGCGGAGCTTGACCGCGAACTTGTCGAAGGTGAGGCCGTCGGCCGGCTCGCCGCACTTCTCACGCGTCTGGACGAAGTCCTTGTAGACCTGCTGGAAGTGGGCGTCTTCCTGCGAGGCGGGGGCCCCGCCGACGCGCGACGGCTCGCGGGGCGCGGGCAGCTCGACGGCATCGGACGAGGGGGCTTGCGACGGCCGCGAGCTCGGGGCCGCCGCGCGAGTCGCGCGGACCAGCGCCTCGGGCACCTGGGCGATGACCGTCGCGTCGGGGTTGTAGCCGTCGCCGTCGTCCTCCATCGGCCCGGGGACGTAGGCCGCCGGCTTGGGCGGCGGCGGTGGCGCGGCGGTTCGCTGCGGCTGCGAGGGAGAGGCGCGGACGGCGGCGGGCGCCGGCTTCTGCGCCGTGGAGGCCGCCGCGAAGAGTCCGGCGAAGTCGTCGTCCGCTCCGGCGGCCGGCTTTGGCGAGGGCAGCGGCGCGGCCTCGGCCGTGACCCTGGAGCGCGGCGGCTCGGCCACCTGCGGCGCGGGCTGCTCGCTCTGCCTCTGGTCGCGAACCGTCTGCGAGGGGTCGAACGCCTGGGCGGCGTTCTGCAGGAGCGCGTCGGGCGAGGCGCTCATGTCGAGCGCCACGCTCGGGCCGGCCTTCGCGAAGGCGCCGGGCGAGCTGGCCGTCTGGACGGCCGCCGGGCTCGCGGCCCGCTGCTCGGCGTTGGCGGCGATGGCGTTCAGCGCGACCGCGATTCGCCTCACGCCCGAGGCGAGCCCCTCGGTGGGAGCGCGCACGGAGAGGTCTCCCTGCGCGAGCTTGTCGGCGATGGCCGCGAGGCGCGGCAGCCCCTTCGCCGGGTTCCCGCCGAAGGCCATGAGCAGCAGGCAGAGGAAGACGAGGCCGGCGATTCCGCCGAGGAGCATGCGCTGATCGGCCGCGAGCTCCGCGAGGGCGCGCTCCAGCCGGACCGAGAGCACCGCGAGCGCTCCGTCGCCGAGCGGTAGGGCGAGGCCACGGGAGGCGGTCAGCTCCGCTCCGCCGAGCGGCAGCGGCGGCAGCTTCAACTTGGCCGTCACGCTCTCGGGAAGGCCCGCGACGAGCAGGAAGGGCTCGCCGTCGAGCGGCCCGAAGCCGAAGCCGTCCGCGCCGGCCCGGGCCGCGCGGGCGAGGCCGGGGCGGCTCATCGGGGTCAGGTTCGAACCCGTGACCTTGCGGGCCGCGACGAAGGTCACGCCGAGGCCGCCGAGCTCCTGGCCGAGCGTGCGCGCGAGGTCGTCCGTGAGCGACCAGCCGAGGACCAGCGCGCCGAGCGCGTTGCCGTCGTCGCCGACGAGCGGCGCCACGGCCACGGCCGAGGGCGACCCGTCGAGCGCCCCGAAGAGCGTCCGCGCCCCGCGTCCGCTCCCGGGCGCGGCCGAGAGCCCGACTTTGGAGGCGAGCTCGGGGTCGAGCTTGGCGTCGAAGCGGTTGGTCTTGCCGACCCGGTAGCGGCCGGCGCCGCCGCCCGCGATCACGATCACGGTGTCGGGCTTCGCGGCGTCACCCGTCAGCTTGGCCACGGCGCTGACGGCCGCCTCGAGCGAGGAGGCCGTGGGCCGGCCCTGGTCGTCGAGCGCCCGGACGATCTCTCCGCCCTGGGCGACCTGCTTCGCGGCGGCGAGCTCGGCGGCTTGCAGCGCCTGCAGCCGAGCGCCGAGCGCGTTCGCGGCGCCGGCCAGCTCCTTCTCCGCCCGCGCCTCGATCCCGGGGATCTCGCGGTGGGCGACCCGAATGAGGAACGCCGCGCCGAGCGAAGCCACCGCCGCCGCCACCATGAGCAACTTGATTCGGGCCACGACTGAACCTCTGGTCGAAAGAAGGCGCTTCGCCCGCGAACCCCGAGCGGGATTCGTGGGTTATACCCCGCGCGAAACCACAGGGTCAAACCTCGTCAGCCCCCGGAAGCTGGGCCGCCGAGCCGTCAAAAGTGCAGGTTCAGGAGGTTCGGGTAGCCGGCCCCGGCGACCCGGGGGCCGCGAGGCTCCTCGGGCGGCGGCGCGCTCTCCGAGAAGACCCGGCGGCCGCCGGCGGCGTGGAAGGCGCTGAGCCCCTGGAAGATGTGCTCGACGAGCCAGCCGACCCAGGCGAGGTCCGCGATGATCCAGAAGGGCCAGGGCAGGACGTCCAAGACCACGAGGACGACGAGGAAGATGATGTCGATGATGAGCCACTGCATGCCGCCGGCGTTGTCGCCGGCGATGAGGAAGTGGCCGAGGCCGAAGCCGGGGATGAGGCCCAGGATGAAGGCGAGCACCTCGTTGCCGTCCGCCGCCTGGCCGTGGGCGCCTCCGCCCGCGAGCGCGTCCTGGGCGGCGTCGTCCTGCGCCTCGACGTCCCGCACGAACGCCTCGGCGTTCAGGGTCAGCTCGGAGGCGACGTCTCCCGCGAAGGCGGTCTTCATCGAGAGCGGGATCCCATCGCTCAGCTCTCCCGGCGCGACGTCGAGTCGCGCGCTCGGCGCCTTCGGCGCCTCCTCGCGCAGCTCGAAGGCGTGGGCGGGCAGGGCGGCACAGAGCGAGAAGGCGGCGGCGAGAGACAGCGTTCGGACCATGGCAAGACCCTCCTGAGGGGCGATCTTGCGGCCGTCCGCTCGCTGGTTCAAGCAAAAAAGTGGAGCGCCCCTGGGGAGGCGCTCGCCGGCGACGCTCGTGGGCGGCGAGCGCCGCTAACCCGCGCGGCGAGCCTCCACGCGGTTGCGGCCGTTTCGCTTCGCCGCGTACAGGAAGGAATCGGCGGCGGCGACGAGCTCGTCGGGCCCGGGGTAGTTTCCGCCCGCGAGGCAGGCGCAGCCGATGCTGATGGTGACGGGGATCCGCTGGCCGGCGAAGGTGAAGTCGGTCCCCTCGACGAGCCTGCGAAGCCGCTCGGCGAGGAGCATCCCCTTGTCCGCGGTGCACTCGCGCAGGATGATCGCGAACTCCTCGCCGCCATAACGGGCGAAGACGTCCTCGCCGCGGATGGTCTCGGAGACCACGGCCGCGAGCCGAGTGAGCACGTAGTCTCCCGCCTGGTGTCCGTGACCGTCGTTGACCTTCTTGAAGAGGTCCACGTCGAACATGAGCAGGGTCAGCGGGATCGAGTGGCGCAGGGAGTAGGCCACCTCGTGCCGCAGCCGATCGAGGAAGAACTTCTTGTTGTAGATCTTGGTGAGGCCGTCCTTCGTGGCGCTCTCGTAGAGCTGCCGCTGGAAGCTCTCCTCGAGGTCGTCCTGGTAGGAGAACTTGAGGATGGTGGCGTTGCCGATCTGGACCTTGTCGCCGTCCTTGAGCACCCGGCTCTCGATCTGCTGTCCGTCGCAGTAGGTCCCGTTCGTCGACTGCAAGTCGACGATCCGGATCGAGCCGTCCTGCCCCCGGACGATCTTCGCGTGCTTGCGCGAAACGCCCTCGTCGTCGAGGAGGATCTCCGCCTGCTCGGAGCGGCCGATGATCATCTCGGCGTCCGTGAGCTTGAACATCTTTCCGACGGCCTTGCCGCTGATGACGATGAGGTAGGCGTTCTGGCTGCGGCCAGCGGACGCCAGCGGAGCGGCGGGGAGGCCGCGGATGACCGTTCGGTCGTCCTCGAAGTCGTCCGGCATGTCGATCGAAGCTTACCGCCGGTTCCAGGGGCCAGTCCAGAGACGGCGAGTCGAAGCGGGTGGCCGGCGAGGGCTACCCCCCGAAGAGCTTCGCGCCCGCCGTGGCCGCGTCCGAGAGGAGCCCGGGGCCGATGCCGACGGCCAGCACCGCGACGGCCGTCGCGAGGAGCGCCGCGTCCGTGGCCCAGGAGTGGACCGGGATCTCCTGCGCCTCGGCCGGCGGCTGCATGTAGAGGTAGACGACGACCCGCAGGTAGTAATAGAGCCCGACCACCGAGGTCAGCACCGCGACGACCGCGAGCGGAACGAGCCCCGCGTCGACCGCCGCCCGCAGGACGAGCAGCTTCCCGACGAAGCCCGCCGAAGGCGGGATCCCGGCGAGCGAGAGCAGGAGCATCGCGGTCGCCGCCGCGGCCCACGGCCGCCGGCGTGCGAGCCCGGCGAACTGGTCGAGGTCCCAGGGCTGGGCGGAGGCGCCCGAGCGCCGCTCGAGCATGGCCACCGCGCCGAAGGCGCCCGCCGCGGTCAGCGTGTACGCCGCGAGGTAAAAGAGGAGCCCCTGGGTGGCCTCGGCGCGGACCGCGCCGTTCGCCGCCGCGGCGACGGCGACGAGCAGGTAGCCCGCGTGCGCGACGCTCGAGTAGGCGAGCATTCGCTTCACGCTCCGCTGCGTCAGCGCGAACAGGTTGCCGATCGCCATGGTGAGGACGGCGAGCGCCTGGACGACGGGCCCCCAGGCGACGGTCCCGGCGAGGCCCGTGCCCCCGAAGGCCGTGACGAGGATCCGCAGCATGGCCACGAAGGCCGCGGTCTTCACCCCGACCGACATGAACGTGGTCACCGGGGTCGGCGAGCCCTCGTAGACGTCCGGCGTCCACATGTGGAACGGCACGGCCGCGACCTTGAAGCCGAGCCCCGCGAGGAGGAAGGCGAGCCCCGCGACGAGCAGCGGCCCGCCGCCCGCCGCCGCGATGCCTCGCAGGGACGTCTGGCCCGTCGCCCCGTAGCAGAGCGCCGCCCCGTAGAGGAAGAGGGCGCTCGAGAAGGCGCCGAGGAGGAAGTACTTGAAGGCCGCCTCGGCCGGCCGCTGGCCGGTTCGGAGGTAGGTGGCGAGCGCGTAGGTCGGCACCGACATGAGCTCGATGGCGACGAAGACGAGGAGCAGGTCGGTGGCCCGAAGGAGCAGGCACATCCCCGCGGCCGACAGGAGGAGGAGCGCGTAGAACTCGCCCCGCTCCGCCGCCCGGACCCGCAAGAAGCCGGCGCCGACGAGCACGGTGAGGAAGAGCCCGACGCAGACGGTGGCGCCGCCGAAGATCGCGAGGCCGTCCTGCGCCGCGAAGCCGCCGAAGAGAGCGCGCGCGGGCTCCGAGGCGTTCGCGGCGAAGGAGGCGAAGGCGAGCGCCGAGACGACTCCGGCGACGACCGGCTGGTAGCCGCGCCGCTCGCCGCGCAGGAAGACCTCGCTCAGCGCGAGGACGAGGGCCCCTCCCGTGAGGAGGAGCTCGGGGAGGATCGCGAGGACGTCGGGGCCCGAGGCGTTCATTCCGAACTCCTAGTGGTGGCGGCGCATCAGCTGCCGCAGGATGTTCGGCGGAATCTGGGGGAAGGGGTGGCCCGGCGCCGCCCCCGGCGCCGGGGCGGCGCGGGGCGGCGCGGGCGCGAAGACCGGCTCGGAGATCGGGGCGAGCCCCACCTCGGCGGCGCGCGCGTCCCCCATCCGCTGCACGAGCCGCTCCGCCGACGGCTGGATCCAGTCGAGCCAGGGCTGCGGCCAGACGCCCATCACGACGATGAGCGCGGCGAGCGGCGCGAGCACCGCCCACTCGCGGCCCGACAGGTCGGCGAGCCGCTCGTTCTCGCGGTGGCGCACCTTGCCGAAGAAGACGCGCTGGTACATCCAGAGCATGTAGACCGCGCCGAGGATGACCCCCGCGGCGGCGACCGAGGCGATGACGGGGGCGTTCGCGAGCCGCGAGGTCCACGAGCCGGCGAGGATCAGGAACTCGCCGACGAAGCCGTTCGTGCCCGGCAGCCCGATGCTCGCGAGCGTGACGAGCAGCCAGGCGGCGGCGAGCCCCGGCACCACCCTCGCGAGGCCGCCGTAGTCCGCGAGCGCGCGGGTGTGGCGCCGCTCGTAGAGGATGCCGACGAGGACGAAGAGGGCGCCCGTCGAGACGCCGTGGTTCAGCATCTGGTAGACGCCGCCCGACAGCCCCTCCACCGTGAACGCCGACAGCCCGAGCATCACGAAGCCGAGGTGGCTCACCGACGAGTAGGCGACGAGCCGCTTCATGTCCCGCTGCGCGAGGCACATCAGCGCGCCGTAGAGGATGCCCACCACGGCGAGGACGGCGAGGGTGGTCCGCAGCTCGAACGCCCCCCGCGGGAAGAGCGGGAAGGCGTAGCGGAGGAAGCCGAAGCCGCCCATCTTGAGGAGGACGCCGGCCAGGATCACCGATCCCGCCGCGGGCGCCTCGGTGTGGGCGTCCGGCAGCCAGGTGTGCAGCGGCACCATCGGGACCTTGATGGCGAAGGAGATCGCGAAGGCAGAGAACAGCCAGACCTGCGTCGCCCGGGGGAGCTTCGGCGCCGCCTTCAGGATCTCGAGGTAGTCGAAGGTGTGGCCGCCGGGCCCCGCGACGGCGAAGTAGACGTAGAGGATCGCGATCAGCATGAGCAGCGATCCCGCCATCGTGTAGACGAAGAACTTCACCGCCGCGTAGAGCCGCCGCTCGCTCCCCCAGATGCCGATGAGCAGGTACATCGGCACCAGCATCAGCTCCCAGAAGACGTAGAAGAGGACGAGGTCGAGGGCGAGGAAGGCGCCGAGCATCGCCGTCTGCAGGACGAGCAGCGCGATGACGAACTCCTTGACCCGCTCCTTCACCGCCGAGAAGGCCGAGAGGACGACGAGCGGCCCGAGCACGGCGGTGAGCAGGACGAGCACGAGGGCGAAGCCGTCGATCCCGACGTGGTAGGAGAGGCCGAGCCCCTTCACCCAGGGGACGGTCGTCTGGAGCTGGAACTCGGGCGCGCCGGCCCGGCCGTCGAACGCCGCGGCCGCCCAGCAGGCGACGCCGAGGGTCGCGAGCATGAAGCCGAGGCCGAGGGCCCGCTGCTGGCCTTGCTCCTCGCGCGGCAAGAGGCCGACGAGGACGGCGCCGAGGAGCGGCAGAAAGACGAGGAGGGTGAGGATCGGGAAGTCGGTCACGCGGGGTCACCGGAGGAGGAGCCAGAGCATCGCCACCGCCCCGAGGGCCATCGCGGTGGCGTAGCGCTGCGCGTCGCCGTCCTGGAGCGGCCGCAGCACGACCTGCGAGAAGACCCGGACGAACCAGCCGGTGCCCCGGACGAGCACGCCGTCGATGAGCCCGGCGTCGATGAGCCGCCAGACGACCCGCGCGCCGCCGAAGAGCGGCCGGACGACGAGGAGGTCGTAGATCTCGTCCACGTAGAACTTGTTCGCGACGAGCGAGTAGGCCCAGGGAGCGCTCGCGGCGAGCTTCGCCGGGGCCGCCTGGCCGGGGCCGACGTAGAGGAGCCAGGCGCCCGCGAGGCCCGCCCAGGCGACGAGCAGCGCGACGCCGTAGAGGGCCCAGGGCACGCCCGTCTCCCGCGCCGGGACCAACGCGGGGAGCGCGTGCATCGCCTGCGCGAAGACCGGCTCGAGGAAGCGCTCGATCGGCGCGCCCCCCTCGAGGGGCAGGCCGAGGACGAGCGCGGCGATGGAGGCGAGCGCGAGGATCCAGGTGACGAGGGTCATCGAGATCGGCGCCTCGTGGCCGTGCTCGGCCGCCTCGCTGCGCGGCGCCCCCCCGAAGGTGAGCGCGAAGGCGCGCCACATGTAGAAGGCGGTGCCGAGCGCGGCGGCGGTGCCCACCGCGTAGAGCAGGACGGGCGACCAGGGGAAGAGCCGGTTCGAGCTGGAGAGCGCGAGCCCGAGGATCGCGTCCTTCGAGAAGAAGCCCGAGAGCGGCAGCACGCCCGTGATGGCCACGGTCGCGACGCCGAAGGCCGCGGCGGTCTGGGGCAGCCGCTTTCGCAGGCCGCCCATCTTCCGCATGTCCTGCTCGCCGTGCAGCCCGTGGATGACGCTGCCCGCGCCGAGGAAGAGGAGCGCCTTGAAGCAGGCGTGGGTGACGAGGTGGAAGATGGCGGCCCAGAAGGCGCCGACGCCGGTCGCCATCACCATGTAGCCGAGCTGGGAGATGGTGCTGTACGCGAGCACCTTCTTCAGGTCGTTCTGCGCGAAGGCGATGATGGCCGCGAAGGCCGCGGTGCCGCCGCCGATCAGGGCGAGGACGAGCATCGCCACCGGCGAGAGCGCGAAGAGGAACGAGAGCCGGCTGACGAGGTAGACGCCCGCGGTCACCATGGTGGCCGCGTGGATGAGCGCCGACACCGGCGTCGGGCCCGCCATCGCGTCGGGCAGCCAGACGTAGAGCGGGATCTGGGCGCTCTTGCCGGTGACGCCGAGCGCGAAGAGCAGGCAGACGAGCGTCAGCGCTCCGCCGAGCGTCCAGCCGGCGAAGGCGCCCTGGTGGAGCAGCGCCGAGGGGTCGAGCCCCGCGGCCGCGGCGCGGAGCTGGCCGAACTGCGCCGTGCCGAAGAGGGCGAAGAGCGCGAAGACGGCGAGGGTGAAGCCGAAGTCGCCCACCCGGTTCGCGATGAACGCCTTCTTGCCCGCCTGGGCGTTCTTCTCGTCCTCGTACCAGAAGCCGATGAGGAGGTAGGAGCAGAGGCCGACGCCCTCCCAGCCGACGAAGAGCAGGACCAGGTTGTCCGCGAGCACGAGCACGAGCATCGCGGCGACGAAGAGGTTCAAGTAGGCGAAGAAGCGGCCGGGCGACGGGTCGTCCGCCATGTAGCCCGTGCTGTAGACGTGGATGAGGAAGCCGACCCCGGTGACGACGAGCAGCATCACGGCGGTGAGCCGGTCGACCACGAGCCCCGCGCCGACGTGGAAGGCGCCGACCGTGAACCAGTTGCCGGCCACGGCGGGCTCGGCGCCGTTCCAGACCGCGACGAAGGCCGCGACCGACAGGGCGAAGGCGCCGAGCACCATCCCCGAGGCGATCGTGCCGACGTTCTGCCGGCCGAGCCGGGGCCCGAGCGCGCCGCAGACGATCGCGCCGAGCAGGGGGAAGAGCGGGATGAGGAGCAGGCTCTCGGGGGACATGGGTCAGTTCCGCAGCGCGCGCAGCTCGTCGACGTTGATGCTGCCGCGGCTGCGGAAGGCGGCGATGACGACGGCGAGCCCCACCGAGGCCTCGGCGGCGGCGACCGCGACGACGAAGAAGGCGATGGCGTGGCCGTCCAGGCTGGGCCGGCCCCGCACGGGGAAGCGCGCGAAGGCGAGGAAGGTGAGGTTCGCCGCGTTCAGCATGAGCTCGATCGACATGAAGACGACGAGCGCGTTGCGCCGCACGAGCACGCCGAGGAGGCCGAGGCCGAAGAGCAGCGCGGCGACGACGAGGAAGTGGGGAGCGCCGATCATATCTTGCCCTTCGCCACGACCACCGCGCCCACGATGGCCGCGAGCAGCAGCACCGAGGTGGCCTCGAACGCGAGCGTGAACTTGCCGTAGAGCAGCCGCCCGACCGCCGCCACGGTGCCGAAGTCGGTGGCCGCCGGGGTGGCGCGGACCGGCAGCGCGACGAGCGTCGAGACGACGAGCGCGGTGACCCCGGCCGCGCAGAGCGCGCCGACGACCTTGCCGACGCCGAAGCGGGGGCTGCCGAGCTCCGCGGGCGTCAGGTTCAGGAGCATCAGGACGAAGAGGAAGAGCACCATGACGGCGCCCGCGTAGACGATGACCTGCAGCGCCGCGATGAGCTGAGCGTCGAGCAGCAGGTAGAGCCCCGCGAGCGCGAAGAACGAGCCGACGAGCGACATGGCGCCGTGGACCGGGTTCTTCGCGGCGACCACGCCGACGCCGCCCGCGACCGCGAGGACGGCGAAGATCCAGAAGAGGACGGCGACGGTGCCTTGCATGCGATTCTCAGCTCCAGCGCCGGCGCAGCTCGACGCCGCCCGCGTAGGCCTCGGACGAGGCGCCCCAGGGCGCGTCGAAGGGGCAACGGTGCTCCTTCGCGTGGGCCTCGAACTCCGGGCGGAAGCGCTTGAGGAACGAGTGGACGGGCAGCGCCGCGGCGTCGCCCAGGGCGCAGATGGTGTTGCCGAGCCCCATCGGCGGGAAGGGGCAGATGGCGCTCGCCACCGAGAGCAGGTCGTCGATGTCGCGGCTCGTGCCCCGGCCGCTCTCGAGCTTGTGGAGCAGCCCTTCCTGCCAGGGGGTGCCCTCGCGGCAGGGGGTGCACTGGCCGCACGACTCCTCGGCGTAGAACTTGGCGATCCGCCAGAGGGCGCGGACGAGGCAGGTCGACTCGTCCATCACGATGATGCCGCCCGAGCCCGCCATGGTGCCGGCGTTCTTGAGCGCCTCGAACTCGCAGGCGACGTCGAGCTCGGACGCCGAGAGCACCGGGGCCGACGAGCCGCCCGGGATGACGGCCTTCACCTTGCGGCCGCCCTCGGGGCCGCCGCAGAGCTGCTCGACGATCTGCCGGATCGTCGTCTTCATCGAGATCTCGTAGACGCCGGGCCGCTTCACGTGGCCCGAGACGCAGACGAGCCGCGTGCCGCCGCTCTTCTCGGTGCCGAGCTTCGCGAACCAGTCGGCGCCCTTCGAGATGATCTGGGGCACGTTCGCGAGCGTCTCGACGTTGTTCACCACCGTCGGGCTGCCGAAGAGGCCGACCACCGCGGGGAAGGGCGGCTTCAGCCGGGGCCAGCCGCGCTTGCCCTCGAGGCTCTCGAGCAGCGCCGTCTCCTCGCCGCAGATGTAGGCGCCGGCGCCGCGGTGGACGTGGATCTCGAGCGCGAAGTCCGAGCCCATCACCTTCGGGCCGAGGTGGCCCGCGGCGGTGGCCTCGCGGATCGCCGCCTCGAGCCGGTCGGCCTGCCGCTGGAGCTCCCCGCGCACGTAGACGTAGGCGCGGTGCGCGCCGATGGCGTAGGCCGCGATGGCCGCCCCCTCGACGAGCGAGTGGGGGTCGTTGTCGAGGATGTAGCGGTCCTTGAAGGTGCCCGGCTCGCTCTCGTCGGCGTTGACGCAGAGGTAGCGCGGCTTGGGATTGTCCTTCGGGATGAAGCTCCACTTCATTCCGGTGGGGAAGCCGGCGCCGCCGCGGCCGCGCAGGTTCGACCTCTTCACCTCGTCGACGAGCTGGCCGGGCTGCATCGAGAGCGCCTTCTTCAGCGCCTCGTAGCCGCCGTCCTTCTCGTAGGAGGCGAGCGTCCACGACTCGGGCTTGCCCCAGCGGCGGCTCACGACCCGCTCGACGGTCGGAACGCCGTCGCCGTCGTCCACGGCCGGACCGCCGAGGGGCAGGACCGACTCGGGCCGGTGCAACGGAAGCGTCGCGTCGCTCGGGGCGGGCGCCATCGGCTACTCCAGCCTCTCGAGCATGGCGTCCAGCCGCTCGGGGGTGAGCCGCTCCTCGAACTCGTGGTTGAGCTGGAGCACCGGTCCCGTGCCGCAGGAGGCGAGGCACTCGACCTCGCGCAGGGTGAACTTGCCGTCGGCCGTCGTCTGCCCCACCGAGACGCCGAGCCTCTTCTCGAGGTGGGCGAGGATCTTCTCGGCGCCGCAGAGGGCGCAGCCGATGTTCGTGCAGACCTCGATGACGTAGCGGCCCGTCGGCTCGAGCCGGAACATGCTGTAGAAGGTGGCGACCTCGGCCACGGCCGTCGGCGGCACCTCGAGCCTCTTCGCGACGATCTCGAGCGCCTCGGGCGTCAGCTGGCCGAGCATCCCCTGCATGAGCCAGAGCGCCGGCAGCATCGCCGCCCGCTTGCGGTCGTCGGGGAAGCGGGCGAGGACCGCCACCATCTCGCGATCGAAGCGGGCCTTCTCCTCATCGGTCAGAGGCCGGGTCTGAGGCCGCGCGGTGATGGATTTTGGTTCCAGGACGCCCTCTTTCGCCAGTCAAAACGGGCGCTTGTGCGCCAAGCGGGGCGCCACCGTAGGCCCGCGAACGAAAGCTGTCAAGGCGAAAATCGAGCGCTCGGGCGCCGCTACTTTCGATGGCCCAGCCGCGCCGCGAGCTTCGCGAGGATCTCCTCGAGGTTTCGCCTCGGCTCTGAAGTCGAGCGCGTCCGCGACGTCGAAGGCCGCGATCGCGACGCGCGCCCCCGCTCGCCAATCGCCTGGCTGGAGCCGGGCGGCCGAGAGGTGCAGCTGGCAGGAGCAGCCCGCGACGAGCAGCGCGATACGAAGGACGATGAGGTCCAACTGGCCCCGCCTGGCCGGATGGGACGGTTTCAGGCGCCGAGGTGCAGCAGACGACCTCTACGCCAGCGCGGCGACGAGCGCGTCGACGTACTCCGCGGTGGTCGCCTTGCCGCCGAGGTCCGGGGTGCGCGGGCCGCCTCCGCCGAGGACGCGGTCGATGGCGCGGTCGATGCGGGCGGCGGCGTCGTCCTCACCGAGGTGGCGGAGCATCAGCGTCGCCGAGCGGAGGACGGCGGTCGGGTTCGCGATCCCCTTGCCGGCGATGTCGGGGGCCGAGCCGTGGACCGCCTCGAAGACGGCGCAGCGCTCGCCGAGGTTCGCGCCGGGGACGAGGCCGAGGCCGCCGACGAGCCCCGCGCAGAGGTCGCTCACGATGTCGCCGTAGAGGTTCTCGAGGAGCAGGACGTCGTAGCGGCTCGGGTCGCGCACGAGCTGCATGCAGCAGGCGTCGACGATGGCCTCGTCGTACTGGATCTTCGGGTGGGCGCGGGCGACCCGGCGGCAGCAGTCGAGGAAGAGGCCGTCCGAGAGCTTCATGATGTTCGCCTTGTGGACGGCGGTCACCTTCCGGCGGCCGTGCTTCTCGGCGTAGGCGAAGGCGTACTCGGCGATGCGGCTCGAGGCGCGCTCGGTGATGATCTTGAGCGTCTCGACGACCCCCGGCACGACGACGTGCTCGATGCCGCTGTAGAGGTCCTCGGTGTTCTCGCGGACGACCACGAGGTCGACGTTCTCGAAGCGGGTGGGGACGCCGACCTGCGAGCGGACGGGGCGCAGGTTCGCGTAGAGGTCGAGCGCCTTGCGCAGCGCGACGTTGGCAGAGGCGTGGCCCGAGCCGATCGGGGTGCCGCTGGGGCCCTTCAGGGCGACG
This sequence comes from Myxococcales bacterium, assembly GCA_021783235.1. Lineage (GTDB taxonomy): Bacteria > Myxococcota > Myxococcia > Myxococcales > JAKAPL01 > JAJXUD01. The sequence goes on from JAJXUD010000046.1 coordinate 30,000, forward strand.
CCGTTCTTGACGACCGAGTCGATGGTCGCCTGGGGGAGGGCGGTGCCGTACTTGTGGATGACCTCGCCGCCGGCCTCGCCGAGCTCCCAGTCGATCGCGACGCCGGCCGCGGCGATGACGCGCTGGGCGGCGGAGGTGACCTCGGGGCCGATGCCGTCGCCGGGGATGATCGTGACGTGGTGGGACATGGGGCATCTAATGGCGGGTCGCGCCCCCGCGCGCAAGGACTCGATGGGCGCCCCCCATTCGGGGCGGGGCAAACGTCTCCGCCCGATCTGACGGCGGCGAGGCCCCCGACGAGGATCAGCTCGACGCCCGCTTCAACGAGCGTCTCGAGCAGGCTCGTCAGCGACGGCGGTGGCGGCGGGGGTGGCGGGGGTGGCTTTGCGGGCGGAGAAGGCACGGCGGAGCTCCAGCGCGGCTGCCACGAACCGGTCGTTTCGACGGAGCCGCTCCTCGGGGCGGAGGGCCAGCGCCTCGTCGACGAGGCTCCCGTCGACGAGCGGGCGTTTCGGGGGCATGCGGCGAGTATAGCCGAACGCCTCGGGAGCGGCTCGGCTCGTACCCCTGATCCGTCGATAAGGCGCATCTGCGTCGTTGTCGGGCTGGCTGCGCTGCTCATTACCCCACCACGGTCACTCCGCTCCTCGCCAGCCCTCCGCATCTGCACCCTTCTCGACGGCCAGGGCGTTGGGCGCAAGGGATTCGCTCGTTACGGACGGATCTGGCTCGTACCAAGTCCGCTTGACCTCGACGGCCCGCGCCGGCACTCTGCGGCGCCGTGATCGCCTACAAACGCCACTTCTTCGTCTGCCAGACGCACCGCCCCGACGGGGGAGAGGAGCCCTCCTGCGGCGCGCGCGGCTCGGCCGAGGTCTACAGCCGGCTCCTCGACGCGCTCGACCGGCGGCCCGAGCTCGCGAAGGACGTCGCCGTGACCGCCTGCGGCTGTCTCGGGATGTGCCTCGACGGGCCGATGATCCTGGTCTACCCCGAGGGCTTCTGGTACGCGGGCGTGACCCCCGACGACGTGCCCGAGCTCGTCGAGCAGCACCTCGTCCAGGGGAACCCGGTCGAGCGGCTCCGCTGGAAGGGCGCCTGAGCCCGAGCGATCCCGCCGACCCCCCTCCAGCGCCCTCCCTCGGCTTCGGCGGCGGAGGGAGCGGGTCGCCCCGCGTCGCCCTCGCCGTCCTCACCGGCCTGAACCTCCTCAACTACTTCGACCGCTACCTGCTCGCCGCGGTGGTGCCGAGGGTGCAGGAGGATCTCCGGCTCACGAACTTCCAGGCGGGGCTCGCGGGCGGCGCCTTCATGGTGGGCTACGTCCTGCTCTCGCCCGTCTTCGGCTGGCTCGGCGATCGGCGGCCGCGGCGCGGCCTCATCGCGCTCTCGATCGGCCTCTGGAGCCTCGCCACCGCGGGGGCGAGCCTGGCCCGCGGCTTCGCCTCGCTCTTCGCGCTGCGCGCGGGCGTGGGCGTCGGCGAGGCCGGCTACGCGACGCTCTCGCCCACGATCATCGACGATCTCGCTGGGGCCGGGCCCGGCGATCCGAGCAGTCGGTCCTCGAGGACGAACCGCTGGCTCGCCGTCTTCTACGTGGCGATCCCCGTCGGCTCGGCGCTCGGCTACGCCGTCGGCGGGCTCCTCGAGGCGGCCATCGGCTGGCGGCTCGCCTTCCTCGTGGCGGGCGGTCCCGGGCTCCTCTTCGCGCTCTTCGCGCTGCGGCTCCGCGAGCCGGCGCGGCAGACGCCGGCCGCGGCTGGCGGCCCCGGCTACGGCCGGCTCCTCGGGGCGCCGCTCTACGTGAGCACCGTCCTCGGCCTCACCTGCTACACCTTCGCGATCGGCGGCTTCGCCTTCTGGGCGCCGAAGTACACGATGGAGCGCTACGGCCTCTCGCTCGCCCACGGCGACCTCGCCTTCGGGGTCGTCACCGCCGCGACCGGGCTCGTCGGCACCGCGCTCGGTGCGCTCGGCCACCGCTGGCCGGGGAGGAGCGAACTCGAGCGGCTCCTGCGCTTCTCCGCCTGGACCAGCCTCGCCGGCGCCCCGCTCGCGCTCCTCGCCATCGCCGTGCCGCGCCACTTCGGCGTCGAGCCGTTCCTCGGCGGCCTCGCGGCCTCGGAGCTCTTGCTCTTCGCCTCCACCGCGCCCATCAACACCGCGATCCTCCGCTCGGTCCCCGAGGAGCTGCGCGCGAGGGCGATGGCGGCGAGCATCCTCGCGATGCACTTCGGGGGGGACCTGATCTCGCCGCCCATCCTCGGCTACGTGGCCGACCGCGCCGGCATGCAGGTGGCGCTCTCGACGCTCCCCGCCGCGATCCTCCTCGGCGGGCTCGCCTGGCTCGCGGGCGCGCGGAGGGCGGCGAGGGAGTCCGCGGGGTAGGGGGCCAAACGAGAGCCCCTCGCTTCGGCTCGGCGGAGCTCCCCCCTGGAACCGCTCGCCCATTGATCCTATGCTCGTCGCGTGGGCGACGAGACCCTCGCGGAGCGCGCGGCGCGGCGCGCGGCATGGCCGGCCTCGCTCATCCGAGGCTTCGATCCGGGCGTCGCCCGAGGCCCCGCCGATCCGACGGCCGCCTGGGATGCGGTGCTCGAGCTGACGGCCGAGGCCTACTCGCTCGCCGGCTACAGCCTCGTGGCCGTGCCGCGGTCCCAGTGGCCGGCCCGCCTCTTCCGGCCCGGCGAGCCGAGGCCGGACACGAATGGCCTCGGCTGAGTGGAATCCGGACTACGTCGACCTCGTCGACTGCTTTCGGGCGGAGGGGGTCGACTTCCTGGTCGTCGGCGCGTTCGCCCTCGCCGAGCACGGCTTGCCGCGCTCGACGGGCGACTTCGACGTGCTGGTCCGACCCTCGCTGGAGAACGCCCGCCGCGTCTGCGCCGCGCTCGCCCGTTTTGGCGCCCCGCTCGCGACCGCCCCGGTGACGCCGGAGGAGCTCGCGCGCCCGGGGATGGTCTACCAGATGGGCGTGGTCCCGCGGCGCATCGACGTCATGACGGCGATCTCGGGCCTTTCGTTCGACGAGGCCTGGTCGTCGCGCGTCGAGGTTCTGGTCCACGGCCGCCCGCTGGCGTTCTTGGGCTACGGCGCGCTCCTGGCCAACAAGCGAGCCTCCGGGCGGGCGAAGGACCTCCGGGACGCCGACGATCTCGAGGCGCTGCGAACCAGTCCGCGCCGGTAGCGCTCCGCCGTGACCAACGGTGGCGGGCGGTTCTCTTTCCAGGCCCGTGGGCCTTCGACCTCCCGGGCTATTTCGTCGCCGCGGCGGGCGCCGTCGCGGGCGCCGTCGCCGCGGGGGCGCCGAAGCTCGCGGTCACCGGGCTCGCCGACTTGAGGTAGAGCAGCTTCGTCACGCCCCAGCCGACGAGGACGAAGCCCGAGGCGACGGCCCAGGAGTAGTTCAGGTTGAAGATGTCCGAGTAGTGGTTGCTCACCATGAAGAAGACGAGCGGCACGGACATGTAGGTGTTGTGCTTCGAGCGCAGGCCGGCCATCGCGGCGACGGAGGCGTCGGGCGCCGGGGCGAGCCCCTTCACGCCAGCGATGATCTTCTTCTGGGCGGGCCAGATCCGCATCCAGACGTTCATCGCCATGATGGTGCCGAAGAGGGCGCCGAGCTGGATGAAGACCGCGCGGCCCACGTAGACCTGCGAGAGGCCGAAGGCGGTCGCGACGAAGAGGAGGAACGAGGCCGTCGCGGCGGCCTTCTCGCTCTTCACGGTCTTCCAGAGGACGTCGTAGACGAAGAAGACGACCACGATGGCGGCGACCGAGATGCCCGTGGCCATGCCGCGTCCGACGAAGTCGAGCTGGAAGGGGGCGTTCCCCTCCATGTAGTAGACGACCCCGAGGAGGAGGAAGCCCGTGATCCAGGTGTAGGCGGCGCCCCAGCGGAACCAGTAGAGGGCGCGCGGCATCAGCTCGGGCAGCACCTTCCTCTTCGAATCGGCGTCGTAGCTCTTCGCGAGCTGCGCGTTGACGAAGTTGAAGAAGAAGAGGTGGCCGATCCAGGCGATGCCGGCGACGACGTGGGTCCAGCGGAACAGCGCTTCGAGCCAGTACATTTTGGAGACCTCCTCCCGCCACGGGCGGCGAGCCTCGGGACTCATACGCAATGCGTTGACACGGATCAAGTCGGCCTGGTTGCCGAGGGCTCCCCGCGTGCCTACTTCTTCGGCCTCACGTCATTCCCCCGGCGCTTCGTCGGGGGCACATCCCCGAACCGGGGGAGGAGAACGAGAGCCATGGCCTCACACGTCGCGAAGAGCTACGAGAACCTGCTCGGCAAGCTGCACGGCATTTCGGACACCCAGCTCAAGGCGCACTTCACGCTCTACCAGGGCTACGTGAAGAAGCTGAACGAGATCTGGGAGAAGCTGCCGAAGGCCGACAAGGCGACCGCCAACTACTCCTACGGCGACTACAGCGAGCTGCGCCGCCGCGAGCCGGTCCCCTACAACGGCACCTTCCTGCACGAGCTCTACTTCGAGAACCTCGGGGCGAACGGCGACCAGTGCTCGCCCGAGCTCAAGAAGGCGCTCGAGGCCTCGTACGGGAGCTGGGACGGCTGGATCGCCGACCTGAAGGCGGCCGCCAACTCGTCGCACGGCTGGGCGATGACCGTCTTCGACCCGAACACGAAGACGGTCCGCAACGACCTGGTCTCGAGCGAGCACCACGTCGGCCTCCTCGTCGGCGCGATGCCGCTCGTCGTGCTCGACTGCTGGGAGCACGCCTACTTCTTCGACTACCAGACGAAGAAGGCCGACTACCTGGAGGCGTTCTTCAAGAACCTCTCCTGGAAGTCGGTCAACGAGCGCTACGCGAAGGCCATGAAGTAGCGGCCGTTTGACGAGATCCAGCCGCCGCCGCTAGTCTCCCGTCGGCCTCGGGGGCGCCTCTTGCGCTCCCGTGGGCCCGACGGGAGGCCAACGGCCATGCGCGCGGCGCTGCGATCGACGGTAGGCGTTCTCTCGGCGCTGGGGATCCTCGCGCTCGGCTCGGGCGCGCTCGCCCAGGTGGGCGACCCCTGCGGCCGCGACACCGACTGCAAGGGCGACCGGATCTGCGTGAACGGCGGCTGCGCCTTCCCCGACCAGGCGCAGGCCCAGCCGGAGCCCGGCTTTCAGCCCGGCCCCCAGCCTGGCCCGATGGAGGGGGCCCCGCCCGAGGAGCCGCCCGCCATGCAGCCCGATCCGGGCGTCGGCGCGGCGCCCGACCAGGGCGACCTCCAGCAGTTCCAGGAGGCGCTCGCGCCGTACGGCAACTGGTACCAGACGCCCGAGTACGGCTTCGTCTGGATGCCGAACGGCGTCGGCCCCGACTGGCGGCCGTACACCATGGGGCGCTGGGACTACACCGCCTACGGCTGGACCTGGGTGGGCGACGAGCCCTGGGCCTGGGGGCCGTACCACTACGGCCGCTGGACGGTCTACCCGGGCAGCGGCTGGGTCTGGGTCCCGGGCTACACCTGGGGCCCGGCCTGGGTCTCCTGGCGCTTCGGCGACTCCTACGTCGGCTGGACGCCGCTCGAGCCCGGCTGGGCCTACGGCGCCGGCTGGGATCCCGCCTACCCGGTCCACTACAGCCGCTGGTGCTTCGTGCCGTACGCCGGCTTCTACGGCGGCGGCCCCGTCTACCGCTGGGCCGTCGCCCCGGCGGTCGTCGCGACGAGCATCTGGGTGAGCACCCGCCCGGCCGGCGTGGTGACCGAGGGCGGCGTCACCTTCGTCGGCCCCTCGGTCGGCAGGGTCGAGCGGGCGGGCGGCCACCCCGTGCGGCCCGTGGTCATCGAGGCCGTCTCGCGGCCGGGGGCCCGCGCCGCCGGAGGCATCGCCTTCTACGCCCCCCGCTTCCACGCGGCCCCGCACCCCTTCGAGCCGGGCCGCGTCGTCGCGCCGACCGTGCGCCTCGGCGTCGGCGGCATCGTTTCGGCCTCGCACGTGGAGACGCAGCGCTTCGTCGCCTCTCACCCGGCCTACCGGCCGCAGCCGGTGATCCGGCCCGCCGGCGCCTTCGAGCGGCCCGCCGGTGCGCTGGCCCGACCCGCGCCCGAGGGCGCCCGGCCCGAGCCGTTCCAAGGGCCCGGCTTCCACCCGGCGGCCGCGCCCGCGCGCGCC
>JAJXUD010000047.1 GCA_021783235.1 Myxococcales bacterium
GGGGGCCGCGCTGGGGGCCGCGCTGGGGGCCGGGGCGGGGGCCGCTGGAGCGGCGGTCGGGGCGGCGGGCTTCTGCGCCTGTGCAGCGGCCGGCGCCTGGGCGAGGGCGATCAGGAGGACCGAGAGGGGGCTCATGGGCGCGCATCCTAGAGCCGCGCCCAGGCGGCGGCAAGGACGACGGGCGCTCCCTGGGCAGCGAGCGCCTCGCGCCCTCGCCGACGGATCGGGCGCTAGAAAGAGAGGGCCAGCGCTGCCCCGCCGGGCGCGGGGGCCAGGCTCAGGCCGTGCGTCGGTTTTGGCAGTAGGGCATGGCTCAGGAGGAGGGCGAAGCCGCCCGCCAGCACGGTGCCTCCCACCGCGGTGAGCCCCTCGCCCCAGGCGAGCGTGCGCTGCGCGACCGAGAGCTGGGCCGCGAGCGGCGAGGCCCCGGCGCCGGTGGTCCCGACGAGCTGGTGGGTGCCCTGGAGGATGACCACGAGCCCGGCGATCTCGGCGGCCCCGCCGAGGGCGACCGCGGTCCAGCCGGTGGGGATCATCCAGGCGTGCGGGTCGACCTGGGCCCGGGCGGGGAGGGCGAAGAGGCAGAGGGCGGCGAGGAGCGGGAGGAGGAGCCGTTGCATAGCCGGAAAGCTCGATCTCGGCGCGGCCCGGGGCAAGCGCCCCGGCGGCCGAGGCGGGCCTCGGGGCCCGCCCGGGGCGATTGCGCGTCGGCGCCGTTTCCTGCTATTGCGAGCCGCCTCTCCCCGCCCGAGCCCATGCGCATCCTCGTCACCGGAGCCTCTGGTTTCATCGGTCAGCGGCTCCTCGGCCAGCTCGCCGGGGAGCGGCACGAGGTCTGGGCGCTCACGCGCGACTCGCGCCCCGTCACCGGCGCCAGCGCGACGGTGGTGGGCGATCTCGCGCGCGGGCCGATCGACGTCAAGGCGGCCGCGCCGGAGGCCGTGGTGCACCTCGCGGGCGAGCCCGTGGCGGGCCACCGCTGGAGCGGCGAGCGGAAGGCGCGCATCCGGGACAGCCGCGTCCTCGGCACCCGCCACCTCGCCGAGTCGCTCGCGAGCCTCGCCGTGCCGCCGAGCGTCGCCGTGGTGGCGTCGGGCGTCGGCTACTACGGCGACCGGGGTGACGAGCTCCTCACCGAGACCTCGGCGAAGGGCGAGGGCTTCCTCGCGGACGTCTGCGAGGCCTGGGAGGCCGAGGCCGAGAAGCTCCTCCCCGCCGGCCGGGTCGTCTCGCTGCGGCTCGGCTTCGTCCTCGGCAAGCGCGGCGGCGGCCTGCCGCCGCTCGCCCGGCCGTTCCGCCTCTTCGCGGGCGGCCCCATCGGCGGCGGCCGGCAGTGGATGTCGTGGATTCACCTCGACGACGTCTGCGGGCTCGTCCGCCACGCGCTCGCCCGGGACGACGCGCGCGGGCCCGTGAACGCCGTCGGCCCCGAGCCGCTGCGCAACCGCGACGTGGCGAAGCTCGTCGGGCGGATCCTCGGCCGGCCCTCGTTTCTGCCCGTGCCCGCGCCGGCCTTGCGGCTCCTCTTGGGCTCGCAGATGGCGCGGGAGCTCTTGCTCGCGAGCCAGCGGGTGCTGCCCGAGCGGGCGCGCGCGCTCGGCTACGAGTTCCTCTTCCCAGACCCCGAGGCCGCCTTCCGGGCCGCCCTCGAGGAGTGACCCATGGACACGAAGCCGCTAGAGAGCGCCTTCCGCGCGGCGGGCAAGCCGCTCTTCCTCGTGGGCGGTGCCGTCCGCGACCGGCTGCGCGGCGTCCCCCACAAGGACGTCGACTTCGCCACCGAGGCGACGCCGCCGCAGACGAAGGAGATCCTGCGCAAGGCGGGCTACCCCGCCATCCCCATCGGCGAGGCCTTCGGCACCATCGCGACGCTCCTCCCGGACGCGAGCGGCGAGAAGCGGCAGGTCGAGATCACGACCTTCCGCACCGCCGAGAGCTACCGGCGCGGCAGCCGCCACCCCGCGGTGACCTTCGGCCACTCGATCGAGCAGGACCTCGCCCGGCGCGACTTCACCATCAACGCGATGGCGCTCCGCGACGACGGGGAGATCGTCGACCCGTTCGGCGGCAGGGCCGACCTCGAGCGGAAGCTCCTCCGGACGCCCTCGCCGGCCGTCGAGATCTTCGGCGAGGATCCCTTGCGGATGCTGCGGGCGGCCCGCTTCGTCTCGCAGCTCGGCTTCACCCCCTCGCCCGAGGTCAGCGCGGCCATGGAGGAGCGAGCGGCCGACATCCTCACCGTCTCGCGCGAGCGCTGGAAGCAGGAGCTCGACAAGCTGCTCGTCGGCGAGGCCGCGGCGGCGGGGCTCGCCTTCGCCGCCCAGACGCGGCTGCTCTCGTTCCTCCTCCCCGAGCTGCACGCGATGCTCCTGATGACCGGCCGCTCCCAGGGGCGCTACCACAGCAAGGACATCTGGGAGCACACGCTCAAGGTGGTCGAGAACGCGCCGCGCCGCGCGCCGGTGCGCTGGGCCGCGCTCTTGCACGACGTCGCGAAGCCGCAGACCCGGACCGAGGCGGAGGGCGAGGTCCACTTCCTCCACCACGCCGAGCTCGGCGCCGAGATGTTCGACGGCATCGCCGAGCGGCTCCGCTTCGGCCGCGAGGAGCGCAAGCGGATCCGCTTCCTCGTCTTCGCGCACCTGCGGCCGAACCTCTACCAGAAGGGCTGGAGCGACAGCGCCGTGCGCCGCCTCGCCGAGGACGCGGGCGACTGGCTCGAGGACCTGCTCGCCCTCAGCCGCGCCGACGTGACCTCGTCGAACCCGAACCGGGTCGCGCGAGCGCTCGAGAGCGTGGGCGACCTCGAGCGGCGCATCGAGGGGCTGCGGACGGCGGCGGCGCTCTTGCCGAAGCTGCCGCCGGGGCTCGGCACCCGCATCTCCGAGGAGCTCCGGGTGCCGCTCGGCCCCGAGATCGGCCGGCTGCGCGACGTGCTCCTCGAGGCCATCCGCGACGGCAAGCTCGAGAGCAGCCAGCCGCCCGAGGTCTACCTCGAGTACCTGAAGGCCCGCCGCGCCGAGGCCGCGAAGGCGGGCTGACGGGCGGGAAGCATCCGGCCGAAGCGGGGCTTGGCGGGTCGGCGCGTTCATGCCTGAATCGGGGTGAACGTGCGCTCCAGTCTCGTGCCAGCTCTCCTCGTCGCCGTCGCTGGCTGCACGCCCCGGAACCCTCCGAATTGCGTCGACGGGACATTCTCTTGTCCGCCAGGCCGTCCGTACTGCGGGAGCGGTCCCGGCGACGGCTGCTCCTGCCCTCGAAGCCTCGACTGCGTGAACGGGGTGTGCCTTGCCGACGGCGGCTGCGGTCCTTGCCAGAGCAACGCGGACTGTCCTCGGTCGGCCAACTACTCGTCGAGCTGCCACGCAGACGGACACTGCGGCGATTGCACATCGAGCTCCGACTGCGACCCTTCGGAGACCTGCGAGGCCGGGAGGTGCTTCTCTGCCTGTGGGAGCGTGGACGACTGCTGGGTCGATGACAGCATCGTCCAGGCCGAGGGGCAGGATGCCGCCGCGGCGCTGGTCAATCGCTTGGGATGCGTCATCTGGCAGCCACAGAACTTCGCCATCACGAGCTGCGAGGGTGGAGCCACTTGGCTGTTCCTGTGTAGCCCGTGCGTCCCGGCGTCTTGCCAGAGAGGGCAGAGCTGCGTCGCGGGGAGCTGCGCCTGCTCATCCGAGTCCGATTGCATCGAAGGCCAGACCTGCGTAGACGGGATCTGCGGCTGGAGGTGCCAGGCCGATCCCGACTGCGGTTGCGGGCGGGTATGCCAGCGCGGCTTCTGCGAGCCTCCCTGCGCGTCCGACGCCGACTGCAAGCGACTCCCCATCGGGGCGCCGACCTGCGACTCGACGGGACATTGCCAGCTTTGCGTTCGAGACGGCGACTGCCCGGGGAGGCAGCGCTGCTATTCGAACGGCTGCGTCGAGCCTTGCCAGGTCGACAACGGGTGCTGGAACGGTCCCTCGGCCTGCACGTCGACCGGGCGATGCGAGGGCTGCACCTTTCCGCTCGGCCCGCCGGCCGAGAGCCCGCCCATCGCCTGCGCCGCCGACGGGGGCCTCGACGGGGGTTAGGTCCGAGCGGGCGCGTCCTTGTGCCCCAAGGCTTCGTCAGGCCGGCTGCGCCGCCGCCTCGGCGAGCGCGCGCTCCTCGAGCTTGATTCGCCCGCGGAGCAGCCAGAGGTTCGCGGGAAAGAAGATCGCGAGGCTCCTCGGCGCGCCGAGCAGGAGCGGGATGAGGAGAAACTCGAGCGAGACGATGAGGTAGTTCGGGTGGCGGAGCCAGCGGTAGGGCCCCCGGCGCACGAGCGGGCTCCCGGGGACGGTGACGATCCGCACGTTCCAGCGCCTCCCGAGCGACGCGATGCAAGAGAGCCGGCAGAGCTCGAGCGAGAGGAGAGAGGCGAGCAGGGCGAGCTGGACGCCGTCGAGCCTGACCGGCCGTCTCCTCGACTCGAGCCAGAGCGCCGGGAGGAAGAGCCCGTGCATGAGCGCGATGGGCCAGAAGCGCTCGGGGAATCGCTCGCGGCCCCCTTCGGCCAGGGCGAGCCGGAGATTCCGGCGGGAGAGCCAGAGCTCGAAGAGGCGCTGGCCGCCGAGGATCGCGACGATCGAGCCGGCCGGGATCAACGGACGTCCGAGACGAGCAGGAGCTCGGCGGAGAAGCCGGGACCGAAGGCCGAGAGCAGCCCCTGGCCCCCGTGGATCCCCTGGCCCGCGAGCCACCTCTCGAGGACGAGGAGGACCGACACCGAGGAGACGTTGCCGTGATCCCGCAACACCTCGGCCGTCAGCGCCAGATCCTCGTCCGTGAGTTGCAGCGCCTGCTGGTAGGCGTCGATGACCCGCGCCCCGCCCGGGTGGGTTAGGTAGAACTGGAAGCGCTCGAGCTTCGCCTCGCGCCGCAGCTCCGCCGCCAGCGCGGGCAGCTCCCGCTTCACGATCGCGGGGAGCTTCGGCGAGAGCACGAGCCCGAGCCCCTCGTCGACGACGTTCCAGCCCATGACCTGGTAGCTGTCCGGGAAGAGGTGGGAGCGCGTGCGGAGGATCTCGGCTCCCGTCCGGCCGGTCGCGTCCCCCGCCACGAGCGCGGCCGCCGCGCCGTCGGCGAAGAGGGAGGCGGCGACGACGTTCCGCTTGGTGGCGTCGGCGTCGACCAGGGTCAAGCTGCAGGTCTCGAGCGCGACGACGAGCGTGAGGCTCTCGGGGAAGGCGCGGCAGAACTCGAAGGCGCGCCCGAGGCCCGCGGCCCCGCCCGCGCAGCCGAGGCCCCAGATCGGCACGCGGATGGTGCTGGGGCGGAGCCCGAGCTCGTTGATCAGGTACGCGTCGGGGGTCGGCGCCGCGATCCCCGTCGAGGAGACCCAGAGGACGCGATCGATCTCGCGAGGCGCGACGTCGGCGCGCGCGAGGCAGCGCCGGGCCGCCTCGCGCGCCAGCGCGCCCCCCTCGTCCAGGTAGATTCGGCTCCGCTCGACGGTCGTCCGTGGGCGGGCGTACCAGTCGAGCGGCCGCATGAGCTGCCGCCGCTCGATCCGGGAGTGGTCGAAGATGCGGAGGGTCTCTTCGAGGTCGGGGAGCCGCTCGGCGAAGAGGGAGGCCGTCGCCTGGCGAAGCTCCGCTTGGGAGTAGACGTGCTCCGGGAGGGCGGAGGCCGCTCCCACGATGGTCGGCATCCCGGCAACGTGGGTTTGGGGCGGCTCGCCGGCAACGGTTCCATCTGGGGGCGAAGCGAACGAGGGGTGACCTCTCGCAGTTACCCGGCCCTCTTCGCCCTCGCCCCCCCGGCGGCGCGGGAGCCGGGCCGCGAGAGCTGGCCCGCGAGCGCCTTCGGGTCGGCCCCGAGTTCGGCCGCGCGCCCGAGGGCCGCCGCCACCGCCGGGCGGACGGCCCCCGGCGGGAGCTGCATGGCGTCGGCGGCGGCGAGCAGGACCGACTCGGCGTGCAGCCGGAGGGTCCCGCCCTCGCCCGGCGCGGCCGTCGAAGGGGCCGGGGTCGCGGCCGCGGCCGGGGCCTCGATCCCGAGCAGCTCGAGGCTCGTGAACGAGGCCGTCGCCAGCTCGCGCGCCATCGCGGGGTTCACCGCGTGGAGAGACCGGATGAGCGGCGCGGCGTACATCGGCCCCGGCAGGCCGTGGTGGCGCTGCACGGTCCGCAGCCCGAGGCCGCAGAGCTGGCCGAGCGCCCGATAGCCGAGGTGGAGCTCGCGACAGGCCTCTTGGACCAGCGCTTCGAAGCTGCGTGGCATGGTGGGGACCTCCGCCGCGCGGCTGGATCTCCGGCGCGCCGGCGCGAGGCTAGCAGAAGGCGGGCTGCGCCGCCATCGGTGGCTGGAGTGGCGTCGATCCGAGCTCGTGCGCCGCCAGCTGGGGCGGTGGTGACGGCGAGGCTGGCTCGATCGCCGCCTGCATCGGTTGCCTTGGCGGCGAGCGTGGCTCGATCGCCGCCATGGGGCCTTCGATCGGCGGCGTGCGAGGCTCGATCGCCGCCGATCGAGCCGCGCGCGCCGCCTGGCCAGGCTCGCGAGGCCGCCAGCGACCCTCGCGCGCCGCCGATCGATCCTGGTGAGGCCGCCAGCGCCCCTCGCGCGCCGCCGATCGATCCTCGCGAGGCCGCCAGCGAGCCTCGTGCGCCGCCAGTCGAGCCGCGTCGGACCCTTGGCGAATCTCGTGCGCCGCCGCGCGACGCCATGGCGGCCGGCCAAGCGAGTCGAGTTCTTTCGAGCCGCGCCCATGAGTAGCGGCGTGGTCGGGATGGTCTTCGGCTCCGGGGAAAGAGCCGGTCGCGGCGACGTCGCGAGGGAGATCCCGTTCTCTTCTCCCTGAGCGCGGCCGCTTCGCCGGGCCTTCGCCCCCGTGGTAAGAGACGGCCCGATGCTCCGGCTCGGCCCGTACGTGCTGCGAAACCGCTGGATCCTCGCCCCCATGGCCGGGGTCAGCGAGCGGCCGTTCCGCGTCATCGCGCAGCGGCTCGGCGCGGCGCTCTGCCCGACCGAGCTCGTCTCGAGCGCGGGGCTCGTGCGGGCGAGCGCGCGGACGCGGAAGTACCTGCGGCGCGACCCGGCGGAGCAGCCCTTCGTCGTGCAGCTCTTCGGCGGCGACCCCGCGCAGATGGCCGAGGCCGCGGCGATGGCGCGCGACGCGGGCGCGGACGCGATCGACGTCAACATGGGCTGCCCCGTCCCCAAGGTGACGAAGAACGGCGCCGGCTCGGCGCTCCTCTGCCAGCCCGAGCGCGCCGCGGAGATCGTGCGCGCGGTGGCCACGGCCGGGCTGCCCGTCACCGCGAAGATCCGCTCGGGCTGGGACCAGAGCCGCATCAACGCCGTCGAGGTGGCGCAGGCGCTCGAGGCCGCCGGCGCCGCCTGGGTGGCGATCCACGCCCGCAGCCGGGCGCAGGGCTACGCGGGGCGGGCCGACTGGTCGCTCATCGCGAAGGTGAAGGCCGCGGTCCAGATCCCCGTCGTGGGCAACGGCGACGTGACGACCCCCGAGGCGGGGCGGCGGATGGTCGAGGAGACCGGCTGCGACGGCGTGATGATCGGCCGCGGCGCGCTCGGCAATCCCTGGATCTTCCGCGAGCTGTGCGGGGGGCCGCCGCCCACGGCCGAGGAGCGGCGCGAGCTCGTCCGCGGCCACTTCGACGCCCAGCTCGACTTCGTCGCGGAGACGGCGGGGGAGGGGGCTCGGGCGGCCGGCGGAGGGGCGGGGGGGCCGCGCGCGAGCGCGAGCCTTCAGGGCGTGCGCCAGTTCCGCAAGCAGCTGCTCTGGTACGCGCACGGCCTGCGCGGCGCCTCCGCCTTCCGGCAGCGCGCCGTGACCCTGGACGACCCGCGCGAGGTCCGCGCCGCCATCGACGCGTTCTTCGGCGGCGAGGGGAGCGAGCGCGAGGAGCTCCCGGGGGGCGAGCCCGAGCTCGACCTCGACCTGCGCGGCGCCCTGGGCTGAGGGGCCTCCGAGCGGGTCAGCCCTCCTCGGCGCCGTAGGCGCGCAGCTTCGTGTAGAGCGTCCGCAGCCCGATGCCGAGCGCCTGGGCGGCCTCGGCCTTCGTGGGGAAGCGCCGCACCGCCGCGAGGATCAGCGCCCGCTCGGCGTCGGCGAGCGAGCTGCCGACCGGGATCGTCAGGCTTTCGGCCGCGCCGCCCGGAGCGGCCTCGGCGGCCCGGCCCGCCGGCGCCTCGCGGGCGGGGCCGAGCGGCCCGAGATCCTCGGGGCCGATGCTGTCGCCGCGGGCGAGGACCGCGGCGCTGTCGAGCGCGTTCTTGAGCTCGCGGACGTTGCCCGGCCAGTCGTGCGCGTAGAGCCGCTCCAGCGCGCCCGGGGCGAGGCCGCTGATGCGGCCGCCGTGGCGCCGGTTGAAGTCGGCCACGAACCAGTCGACGAGCGCCGGGATGTCCTCCTTGTGCTCGCGCAGGGGCGGCACCCGCAGCGTCACCACCTTGAGCCGGTAGTAGAGGTCGTCGCGGAACCGGCCGTGGGCGATCGCGAGCTCGAGGTCCTGGTTCGTCGCGGCGATGACGCCGAGGTCGACGTGGATCTTCTCGTTGCCGCCGACGCGGCGGAAGGCGTTGCGCTCGAGCACCCGCAGCAGCTTCGCCTGCGTCCCGAGGTCCATCTCGCCGATCTCGTCGAGGAAGAGGCTGCCGCCGTCGGCCTGTTCGAGGAGGCCGCGCTTGCGCTCGTTCGCGCCGGTGAAGGCGCCGCGCTCGTGGCCGAAGAGCTCGTTCTCGAGGATCTCGCGGCCGAGCGTGGCGCAGTTGACGGCGACGAAGGCGTGCTGCGCCCGCGGCCCCCGCTCGTGCAGCGCCCGGGCAATGAGCTCCTTGCCGGTGCCGCTCTCCCCGAGCACGAGGACGTTCGTCTTGTAGCGGGAGATCCGCTCGATGGCCGCCCGGACGTTCGCCAGGGCGGCGGACGCTCCCACGAGCCCGAGATCCAGCATGGCAGAGTCTAGTGCCGATTCGGCAGGGGACGCAAGCCGATCTGGCGCGGCGCGCCGCTTCGGCCGCCTGATCTCGCGCGGTTCCGCTCGAACGGGCGGCCTTCGGGTTGGCGCGGTCGATGCAAAGGAACGCCGGGTCACGTTTGTCCGGCCCTGGGGTCGTGCGTCCAGGCAGAGGAGAAGCATGCAGCTGACGGTGCGGGAGACGGCCTCCTACCTGAACGTCTCCGAGAAGACCATCTACCGCTGGATCCGGACCGGCGAGCTGCCGGCCTACCGCGTCCACGATCAGTACCGCTTCAACCGGGTGGAGATCCTCGAGTGGGCGGCGGCGAAGCGGATCAACGTCTCGCCGGACATCTTCGTGGAGCCCGAGAGCGTCGGTCGGCCGCTGCCGAGCCTCGCCGAGGCCTTCCGCACGGGCGGGATCCACTACCGGGTCGGCGGCGAGACCAAGGAGGAGATCCTCCGCGCCGTCGTCGGCCTCCTGCCCACGCCGGAGGGGCTCGACCGCGAGTTTCTCCTGCGCATGCTGCTCGCGCGCGAGGCGCTCGGAACGACGGCCCTCGGGCAGGGCATCGCGATCCCCCATCCCCGCAGCCCGATCGTCCTGCCGGGCAGTCGCCCGAGCATCGCGGTCTGCTTCCTCGACCACCCCGCGGACTTCGGGGCGCTCGACGGCGAGCCGGTCCACACGCTCCTCGTGATGTCGAGCCCGTCGATCAGGGTCCACCTCCACCTCCTCGCCCGGATCGCCTGGGCGCTGCGCGGCGAGGGCGTCAGGGCCGCGCTCGCGGCGCGGGCCGATCGCGAGCGGCTGCTCGCGGAGATCGAGCGCGTCGAGCTGGACTCGCCCGCGCTGCGCCCCCCGGCCGCGCCTCCGGAAGAATAGATGACGCTCTTTCTCCTCGCCGAAGCCGTCCTCGTCGGGGGCGGCGCGGTGGCGTTCGCCGCGAGCGCCCGGCCGGGCCTCGCCCTGCGCCTCGGCAGCCTCGCCGGCGCGCTGGGATCGGCGCTCGGGCTCTGGGCGGCGCTCGGTGCGCTCGTCGCGCCCGGCCCCGTCCGGCTGACGATCGAGGGCTTCGGCGCGGCCGGGGCGATCCCGCTGCGGCTCGACGGGCTCGCCGCGTTCTTCCAGCTCCCGGTCTTCGCGCTCGGCGGCCTCGGCGCCGTCTACGGCCTCGGCTACCTGCGCCACGCCGGGCCGCGGCGCTCGCTCGGCGCCTTCATCCTCGCCTACGACCTCCTCGTCGCGTCCATGGCGCTCGTCACCGTCGCGGACGGCAGCCTCGTCTTCCTGTTCGGCTGGGAGCTGATGTCGATCTCCTCCTACGTCCTCGTGACCTTCGAGCACGAGGACGCCCGGGTTCGAGCGGCGGGCCGCATCTACCTCTTCGCCTCGCAGCTCGGCGCCGCCTGCCTCTTCGGCCTGTTTCTCGCGCTCGGCCAGCGCGCCGGCGGCCTCGACTTCGAGCGGCTCGCGGCGCTGCGGGCCGACGTGGGGCTGCGCGCCTGGCCCTTCGTCGCGCTCGCCGTCGCGGGCTTCGGCGCGAAGGCGGGCCTCGTTCCGATCCACGTCTGGCTGCCCGAGGCCCACCCGGCCGCCCCGAGCCACGTCTCGGCCCTCATGTCGGGGGCGATGACCGCGATCGGGATCTACGGCCTCGTCCGGCTGCTCTGGTTCCTGCCGCCTCCGCCGGTCGCCCTGGGCCTCTTCTTCGCCGCCGTCGGCCTCGGCGGCGCGCTCTTCGCCATCGCCCAGGCGATCGGCGAGCGCGACGTCAAGCGGCTGCTCGCCTACTCGACCGTCGAGAACGTCGGCATCGTGGCGCTCGCGCTGGGCGCCGGCCTCGTCGGCCTCTCCGAGAACGCGCCCGCGCTCTCCGCCCTGGCCTTCACGGGCGCGCTGCTCCACGTCTGGAACCACGCGCTCGCGAAGGGGCTCTTGTTCATGGGGGCGGGAGCGCTCGCGCAGGCGGCGGGGACGCGCGACGCCGAGCGGATGGGGGGTCTCATCGCCCGGCTCCCGCGGACGGCCTCCCTCTTCATCCTCGGCGCGGTGGCCCTCGCCGGGCTGCCCCCGCTGAACGGCTTCGTCTCGGAGTGGCTCCTCTACCTCGGCCTCTTCGACGCCGCGGCGGGGCTCCCGCGGGCCCTCTCGGGCGCGGCCGCGCTCGGGGGCGTCGGGCTCGCCGCCACCGGCGCGTTCGCCGCCATCGCCTTCACGCGCCTCTGCGGCGTCGCGCTGCTCGGACAGCCGAGGAGCGAGGCGGCCGCGCGCGCCCGGGAGCCGTCGCCGCTGATGATCGCGCCGATGGCCATCGCCGCCGCGGGCTGCCTCGCCATCGCCCTCGCTCCAATGCCCTTCGTCCGCCTGATCGCGCCCGTCGCGGCGGCGCTCGCGGGCGTTCCAGCGACGGCGCTCGCGGCGGGGCTCGGGCCGGGCCGGGCCGCCCTCTCGGGACCTCTGCCGGCGCTGGCCCTCGCGCTCCTGCTCGGCGCGTCGGCGCTCCTCGCGCTGCGATTCCTCCTCGGCCGGCGGGCCGAGCGGCGCCTCGGCGCCACCTGGGGCTGCGGCTACCCCGCGCCGACCGCCCGCATGCAGTACGGCGCGGCCTCCTTCTCCCAGCTCGCCCTCGAGGCCACGCTCCCGCGGGCGCTCCGGCCGGCCCGCGTCGAGACGCCGCCGGAGGGGCCGTTCCCCGCCCGCGCCGCGCTGCGCACCGAGCCCTCCGATCCGGCGATGCAGCGGCTCTTCGCGCCGCTCTTCGCGGCCACCGCCGCCCGCTTCACCCGCCTGCGGGCCCTCCAGGCCGGGCGGCTCGACGTCCAGCTCGTCTATCCGCTCGTCGTGATCCTCGCCCTCGCGGCGCTCCTCTGGATCGGCCCGTGGAGCTGACCCTCGGCCTCGCGGGGGCGGCCGTCGCGCTCGCGTCCGCGAGCGGCCTTCTGGGCTTCGCCTTCGAACGGCCGGCCGCCCAGCGGATCGCCGCCGCCTCGATGGGCACGGGCGCCGCCTGCGCCTTCGCCGCCGCGGGGCGGGCCTTCGCCTCCGGGGTCCCGGCGACCATGACCTTCGCCGGCTGGCTCGGCGGCGCCACGCTGCGGCTCGACGGGCTCTCCGCCCTCTTCCTCCTCCCGGTCTTCGCCATCGGCGCCCTCGCCTCCCTCTATGGCGTCGGCTACTACCCGGTGGCCGAGCTTCGCGGGAAGGCCCGCCGCTGGCAGCTCTTCCACGGCGTCGCCATCGCGGGGATGGGGCTGCTCTTGCTCGCCGACGACGCGCTCGTCTTCCTCGTCGCCTGGGAGGCGATGGCGCTCGCGAGCTTCGCGCTCGTGCTCGTCGAGGACGAGCGGGCAGAGGCCCAGAGGGCGGCGTTCGTCTACCTGGCCGCGACCCACGTGGCGACCCTCGCCCTCTTCGGACTCTTCGCGCTGCTCGCGCGGCCTTCGGGCTCGTTCTCGTTCGCGTCGCTGGCCGGCGAGCTGCCGGGCTCCCCCTGGCTCCTCGCCCTCCTCGGGCTCGGCTTCGGGGTGAAGGCCGGCGCGATGCCGCTGCACTTCTGGCTGCCCGACGCCCACGCCGCCGCGCCGAGCCACGTCTCGGCGCTCCTGTCGGGCGTCGTGCTCAAGATGGGCGTCTACGGCCTCTTGCGGCTGAGCGGGCTCCTCGAGACGCCGGCGAGCTGGGGCTGGGTCGTGCTCGCGGCCGGAGCCACCTCGGCGCTCCTCGGCGTCGTCTTCGCGCTCGCCCAGCACGATCTCAAGCGGCTGCTCGCCTACCACAGCGTCGAGAACATCGGGATCATCCTCATGGGCGTCGGGCTCGCGCTCCTCGGCCGGACGTACGGCGAGGGCGCGCTCGTGGCGCTCGGGCTCGGCGGCGCCATCTTCCACGTCCTGAACCACGCGACCTTCAAGTCGCTGCTCTTCTTCGGCGCGGGCGCGGTCCAGCACGCGACCGGAAGCCGGCAGCTCGACCGGCTGGGCGGCCTCGCGCGCCGCATGCCCGTGACGGCGCTCTGCTTCCTCGTGGGCGCCGCCGCCATCAGCGGGCTCCCTCCGCTGAACGGCTTCGCGAGCGAGCTCCTCCTCTACCTCGGCTTCGGCCGTGCGCTCCTGGGCCGCTCGGCGATCGCCTTCGCCGGGCTCGCCGCGGCGGCGCTGGCGCTCGTCGGAGGGCTCGCCGCCGCCTGCTTCGCGAAGGCCTTCGGCGTGATCTTTCTCGGCTCGCCGCGCGGGCCCGCCGCGGCCGAGGCGCACGAGGCCAAGGCGACCATGCGGCTCTCGATGGCGATCCTCGCCGCGGCCTGCGCACTCCTCGGCCTCTTCCCGAGCCTGATCCGAGGCGCGCTCCGCTCGGCCGTGCTCGCCTGGGACCGGCGGCCCGGGGCGCCGCCGGCGGCCTGGGCGGCGCCGTCGGCCGCGCTCGGCTGGCTCGGCGTCGTCGGGCCGCTGCTCCTCGCCGCGGCGCTGCTCGCCTGGGCGATCCGTAGGGCCGCCGGCCGCGCGCCGTCGCCCACGGTGGCGACCTGGGGCTGCGGCTACCCCGCCCCGACTCCGCGGATGCAGTACACGAGCAGCTCGTTCGCCGATCTCCTCCTTCGCGCGCTGCCTTGGCCGATCGTGCGCCACGAGCGCTCGGAGCTCTCGGCCGCGCCGTTCCCGGCCCGTGGCTCCTTCTCGAGCCACGCCGAGGATCCGGTCCTCGACGTCGGCCTCGCGGCGGCCGCCCACGCGTTCGGCGCCGGGGCGCGCCAGCTCCGGCGCGCCCAGCGCCCCTCGCTCCACGCGAACGTCCTCGTGCTCCTGCTCGTCCTCGTCTCCCTGCTCGCCTGGAGGCTCCGCTGGTGATCCCCGTCGCCCTCGCTCTCGCCCACGCCGCGCTCGCGCTCCTCTGGCCGCCGCTCCTCCTCGGCCTCATCGGCCGCGTGAAGGCCCGGCTCGCGGGGCGCGTGGGGCCGCCGCTCGTCCAGCCGTACCGCGACCTCCGGAAGCTCCTCCAGAAGGGCTCGGTCTACAGCCGCACGACCAGCTGGCTCTTCCGCGCCGGGCCCGTCGTCGGCCTGGCCGCGGTCCTCTGCGCCCTGCTGATCTTGCCCGTGGGAGGACGCCCCGGGCCGCTCTCGTTCCCCGGGGACTTCGTCGCCCTGGTCTACCTGCTCGGCGTCGCGCGCTTCTTCACGGTGCTCGCGGCCCTCGACACGGGCTCGTCGTTCGAGGGGATGGGCGCCGCCCGGGAGGTCACCTTCTCGAGCCTCGCCGAGCCGGGCCTCTTCTTCTGCCTCCTCGCGCTCGGGCGCATGGCCTCCGGCTGGAGCCTCTCGCGGATGATCTCGCTCGCCCCGGCGAGCCCGGGGGCGGGGCCGGCGCTCGTCCTCGTCGGGGTCGCCCTCCTCGTCATCGCCCTCGCCGAGAACGCCCGCATCCCGGTCGACGATCCCGCGACTCACCTCGAGCTGACGATGATCCACGAGGTCATGGTCCTCGATCACGGCGGGCCGGATCTCGCGCTCATCTCCTACGGCGCCGCGCTGAAGCTCTTCGTCTTCCTCGCCCTGATCGCGGGGCTCGCCCTGCCGCCGGGCCTCGTCGATCCCGGGCTGCGCCTCGTCGCCTTCGCCGCTCTCACCGCCGCCCTCGCCGTCGCGATCGGGCTCGTCGAGTCGCTGATGGCGCGGCTGCGCCTCGTCAACGTGCCGCAGCTCCTCGTCGGGGCGGCGGTCCTCTCGGGCTTCGGCCTGATCCTGGTTCTCCGGTGACGCCCATGCCCGAAGCCGCCATCCGCCTCGTCGACGTGCTCCTCATCCTGATCGTGCTGCTCGATCTCTTCGCCCTGGGCACGAGCCGGATCAACGCCATCATCCGCGCGGTCGCGCTCGAGGGCGCGCTGCTCGCCGCCCTGCCGCTCGCGATCGAGGGGGGCCACGGGCTCGGGTCGGTGGCGATCCTCCTCGCCGCGGGGACGCTCGTCATCAAGGCCATCGTCGTGCCGCGGATGATGCTCTGGGCCATCCGGGAGGCGTCCATCCGGCGGGAGGTCGACCCGCTGCTCGGCTTCGTGCCGTCGCTCATGCTCGCCGGGGTCGGCATCGGCCTCTCGTTCGCCCTGGCCCGGCAGCTCCCGCTGCGGGGCCTCGGCGCGGCCACCTACCTGGTCCCCGCCGCGCTCTCGTCCGTCTTCTGCGGGCTGCTCCTCATCGTCACCCGCAAGAAGGCGATCACGCAGGTGGCCGGCTTCCTCGTCCTCGAGAACGGGGTCTACCTCGTCGGCCTCCTGCTCGCCTCGGTCATGCCGTGGATGGTCGAGGCGGGGGTGCTGCTCGACCTGTTCGCGGCGATCTTCGTGATGGGAATCGTCATCTACCACATCAACCGCGAGTTCTCGTCGATCGACACGGCGAAGCTCACCTCGCTGAAGGACTGACATGCTCTGGTCGCTCGTCCTCTCGCCGTTCGCCCTCGCCGCCCTCGCGGCGGTCGCTCCGGGGGCGGGCCGGCGCCGGCCGCTCCTCCTCCTCGCGGGAGCGCTCCTCCACGCCGGCGGAGTCGCCTGGATCTGGATCGCGCCGCCGGAGCCGACGCGCTGGCTCGCCGCCGATCCGCTCGGCAAGATCGTCCTCACCACCGCCTCCACGCTCTTTCTCGCCTGCGCGATCTACGCGCAGGGCTACCTGCGGAGGCGCGAGGACCGGGACGACCGGGTCTTCGTGGCCGGCCTCTTGGCCTTCCTCGGGGCGATGACCCTCGCCGCGCTGGCGCAGCACCTCGGTCTGCTCTGGATCGCGATCGAGGCGACGACGCTCGCGAGCGCGCCGCTCGTCTACTTCGAACACGACGCCCGCTCCCTCGAGGCCACCTGGAAGTACCTCCTCATCTGCTCGGTCGGCATCGCGCTGGCGCTCCTCGGCACCTTTCTCATCGCGCTCGCGGCGACGAACGGCGAGCCGCCGGTGCGCTCGCTCATGCTCGCCGACCTGCGGGCCGGCGCGGCGGGGCTCTCGCCCCCGTGGCTCGAGGCGGCCTTCGTCTTCATCCTCGTCGGCTACGGGACGAAGATGGGGCTCGCCCCGCTCCACTCCTGGAAGCCGGACGCCTACGGCGAGGCGCCGGCGGTCGTGGGCGCCCTCTTGTCGGGCGCGCTGACGAACTGCGCCTTCCTCGGCATCCTCCGGCCGCTCGGGATCCTGCGCGCGGCCGGCCACGCCGGCTTCGCGCTCGAGGCGCTCGTGGTCATGGGCCTCTTCTCGATGGCGCTGGCGGCGGTCTTCGTCGTGGGGCAGCGCGACTTCAAGCGGATGCTCGCCTACTCGAGCGTCGAGCAGATGGGCGTCCTGGCGTTCGGCGTGGGGATCGGGGGGCCCGCGCTCGCCTTCGCGATGTTCCACATCGTCAACAACGGCCTCGCGAAGGGCGTGCTCTTCCTCTCGGCGGGCAACATCCACCGCTCGTTCGGGAGCAAGCGGATCGAGGTCGTCCGAGGCGCGGCCCGGCGGCTCCCGCTCTCGGGCCCGCTCTTCTTGCTCGGCTTCTTCGCCGTCACCGGCTCGCCGCCGTTCGGCCCCTTCTTCTCGGAGTTCGGCATCCTGAACGGCGCGTTCGGCGCCGGCCGCTTCCTCGCGGGCGGCCTCTTCCTGGGCCTCCTCGCGATCGTCTTCATCGGCATGTCCGTGACCGTCCTGCACGTCGTCCAGGGCGATCCCGAGGGGGCTCCCGAGATCGCGGGCATGGGGGACAGCTGGCTCACCGCCGCGCCGCCGCTCGTCCTGCTCGTGGCGGTCGCCTGGCTCGGCCTCTTTCTGCCCGGGCCGATCCACCGCCTCTTCCTGTCGGCGGCCACGGCGCTCGGAGGGTGACGACCATGCTCGAACTCACCAACGCCACCGCCGTCTCCCGCCGAGAGATCCCGGCGCTGGCCGCCGACGCCTTCCGATCCGCGCTCGGGGATGCGCTGCGGGGCGGCGCGCGGCTCGGCGCCCTCTTCGGGCGCGAGGGGGCCGCCGGCGAGGCGATCCTGACCGCCGTCGTGAACGACGACGGCGTCGGCGCCTCCCGGGTCGTCGAGGCCCGCGTGCGCGGCGGCTACCCGTCGCTGACCTCCGAGTGGCCGGAGGCGCAGGCGTTCGAGCGCGAGCTCTTCGAGGAGACGGGCGTCGTCCCCGAGGGCCACCCCTGGCTCAAGCCGCTTCGCTTCCCGCCGCGGCCGGGGGGGGAGGGCGCGGCGTCGATCCCGGGCGCCTACCCCTACTTCGCGGTGGAGGGCGAGGAGGTCCACGAGGTCGCGGTCGGGCCGGTCCACGCCGGCGTCATCGAGCCCGGCCATTTCCGCTTCCAGTGCCACGGCGAGCGGGTCCTCCACCTCGAGATCCAGCTCGGCTGGCAGCACCGGGGCGTCGAGGAGCTCCTGCGGGGCGGGCCGACGAAGCGGACCCTCTCGATCGTGGAGACCATCGCGGGCGACACGACCATCGGCCACGCGATTGCCCACTGCGAGCTTCTCGAGGCGCTCTCGGGCGGGGTCGCTCCGCCGCGCGCGCAGGCGCTGCGCGGGGTCGCGCTCGAGCTCGAGCGGCTCGCGAACCACGTGGGCGACCTCGGGGCGCTCGCGGGCGACGTCGGTTTCCTGCCGTCGGCGTCGTTCCTCGGCCGGCTGCGCGCGGAGTTTTTGAACGCGACGGCGGAGATCTGCGGGAGCCGCTTCGGCCGCGGCCTCCTCGTGCCCGGCGGGGTGCGCTTCGACGTCGGAAGCGAGGCCGCCGCGGCGCTCGCGGTCCGGGTGGAGAAGGCCGTTCGGAGCGTGCAGGCCGCCGCCGACCTGTTCTTCGACGCGCCCTCCGTGCGCGGCAGGACCGACGGGGTGGGCGTCGTCGCCCCGGCGCTCGCCGCGAGCCTCGGGCTCGTCGGGCCTGCGGCGCGCGCCTGTGGCCTCGCGCGCGACGTCCGCCGCGACCACCCGTCGGGCATCTACCGCTTCGCCTACCTCCCGGCCGTCCTGGCACAGCACGGCGACGTCTTCTCCCGGGCCTGGATTCGCCTCCTCGAGGCCGAGCGGAGCGCGGCGTTCGTGGCCCAGCAGCTTCGCTCGCTCCCCGGGGGGCCCGTGCGGGTGGCGCTGGGCAGCCTGGCGCCGGATCGGCTCGCGCTCTCGCTCGTCGAGGGCTGGCGCGGCGAGATCTGCCACGTGGCGCTGACCGGCGCGGACGGCCGCTTCGAGCGCTACGACGTCACCGACCCCTCCGTCCACAACTGGCTCGGCCTCGCCATGGCGCTCCGGGGCGAGCAGATCTCGGACTTCCCGCTCTGCAACAAGAGCTTCAACCTCTCGTACGCCGGACACGACCTCTAGAGGACCGCCCATGTCCCTCCTCGACATCCTCCGCGTCCGCGCCCGCGAGGGGCGCCAGACCGTCGCCTACCCGGACGGACCGGTGAAGCTTCCGGAGCGCTTCCGCGGCCGTCCGACCCTCGACGCGAGCCGCTGCCCCGACGGCTGCGAGCGCTGCGCGGAGGCGTGCCCCACGGACGCCGTCGGACCGCTCGGAGCCGGGGCGGGTGGCGTCGGCCTCGACCTAGGCCGCTGCCTCTTCTGCGCCGATTGCGTCGAGGCCTGCCCCGAGGGGGCGATCGCGTTCACGCGGGACTTCAGGCTCGCGGCGCGGACGCGCGGCGCGCTCGTCGTCCAGCGCGACGAGGCGCTGCTCGCCGAGGCGCTCGGACAGAAGCTTCGCGAGCTCTTCGGCCGATCGCTCAAGCTGCGAGAGGTCTGCGCCGGCGGCTGCAACGGCTGCGAGGCGGAGCTGAACGCCTGCGGCAACATCCAGTTCGACATGGGGCGCTTCGGCATCCAGTGGGTCGCCTCGCCGCGCCACGCCGACGGCCTCGTCCTCACGGGGCCGGTCACCGAGAACATGCGCGACGCCCTGCTTCGGACCTACGAGGCCATCCCCGCGCCGAAGCTCGTCATCGCGGTGGGCGCCTGCGCCATCAGCGGCGGCCCCTTTCGCGGCAGTCCCGCCGTGCGGGACGGCGTCGGCGACCTGCTGCCGGTCGATCTCTGGCTGCCCGGCTGCCCGCCGCACCCGCTGACGTTCCTCGACGGCGTCCTCCGGCTCCTCGGGCGCGTGCAGGGGGGGCGCGAGGCCGAGATCGTGCGGCTGCCCCAGGCGACCAGCGAGAGCCGGGCCGCCGCCGGGGCGCTGAAAGGGCGCTGAAGAGCGGAGGGTCCCCTCGCGCCTCCCGAAAAGGAGATGGCCCCGTTCTCCGGGGCTTGCTAGCTTCCCGGCTCCGACTGCTCCGAACCGATGAGGACGCCCATGCCGAGCCGCCTTCGAATCGTCGCCGTTCATGCTCTGGCGCTCGCCGCCGTCGCCTGCGGCAGGCCGGGAGGGTCGTCCTCGGGCGGCGGAGGGGGCTGCAACGAGCCGGGCGCGAGCGGCAGCGTGATGCTCTCGGGCATGGGGCAGACCGCGAACGTCAGCTGCTTTGCCGCGGTCTACACCGCGGGATCGCCGCAGTCGGAGCTGGACGTCTTCAGCGACGTGCCCTCGGGCCTCGACTCGCCGTCCCTCAAGCTCACCATGGCCGTGGGGCAGGGCTGCAGCCCCGCGAGCGGCCAGTCGATCTCGCTCGTCCCCCCGGACGGGGGAATCAACCCGTGCCTCGTCGTCGTCTGCGGCGGCTGGGACGCCGGCAGCTGCGGCAATGTCGGCACGGGGCAGGACGTCGCGGGCAGCGTGATCCTGGACCACTGGAGCACGACCCCCGGCGACTCGGTCACGATGCACTTCTCGAGCGACGCCTCGCTCGGCCTCCTCGAGAACCAGGGCGGCTTCCAGCCGCTGAGCGTCAGCGGCAGCTTCACCGCCCCGGTCAGCGCCCCCTGACCCCGGCTCACGGCTCCATCGCGCAGCCGGCCACCGGGTTGCCGTTGCCGTCCGTGAAGCCGGCGTCGACCGGGCAGCTCGTGGGCGCGCCGCCGTCCGGGCTGTAGCTCTCGGGGTAGGGGGCGAGCGCCATCCGGATCTGGTACTGCGAGTCGACGTAGCTCGTCCGGTCGACGCCCACGACCTCGAGGTAGAACTTTCCGCCCTGGAGGAAGCGCTGCTCGAAGCAGAAGCAGCCCTGCGCCCCCGCGGTGACGGTCGCGCTCGTGCCGTTGTCCGAGAGGCCCCAGACGTCGACGTGGTTCTGGCCGGTGTACCAGCTCGTCACCGGCCCGTCCGTGTAGCCGAGCGGCGCGAGCCCGGCGTAGGGGTCGGCGCTCGTCATCCCCGGCACCATGACGCAGCTCCCGGTCCCGCCGTCGGAGCCGTCGCAGTACTCCACCGCGAGGCCGAGATCGTAGGGGCGGCTGCCGCCGGGCCCCGTGTCCTGGATGCTCCAGGAGAGCTCCCAGCTCTGGCCGAGCGCGTCCTGGGTCGGGTCGTAGGGCGGGAAGGCGAGCTCGTAGACGTCGAGCGACGAGGGGATGGCGTCGTAGTCCTCGGGGCCGTGGACGCCGTAGGGGCCGTTGATCGGGTCCTGGTTCACGAAGAAGCCGTTGCCGACGCTGACCGCGCCCGTCAGGGTGGTGGCGTTCGCGGGCGGGTTCGGCCAGCTCGCGCCGCCGGGGTCGACCGTGAGCGTCGCCTGCCTCGCGCTCGAGAAGCTGTCGTAGTAGCCGCCCTGCTTGTCCGGCGTCTCCGACTTCCACTCGATCGTCAGCGTGTAGGGGACGTCGTCGGCCCAGGCCTGCCCCTGGTCCTGGTGGACGAGGTAGACGTGGCTCATCCCGCCGCCCGGCGGGACCTCGAGCATCCCCTCGAAGTTCGAGAGGGCCGTGAAGTTGGCGGCCTCCTGCCGCGCCGAGGTGAGGCAGAGCGCCCCGCCGTCGGTCTCGCAGTAGGCGTCGATGAGCCCCTGGATCGACGGCAGGTTCGCCGAGTCGTTCGGGCAGCTGCTCTCGTCGGTCTCGCAGGCCTGGACCGGGTTCGTTCCCGAGGGAACGCTCACGGGGTCGAGGGCGAGGAGCTGGCGCACCGGCACGCCGGGCAAGGGTGGGAAGCGGCCCGGGCCGCTCCCCGGCACGAGCTTGTAGTGCAGCCGCGTCGGCGCCCCGTTCGAGGGAAGCTGGACGTCGAACCAGTCCTCGTCCGGGACGTAGGAGAGGCGGCCGGTCAGGCTCTTCGGCCCCTGGTCGAGGTCGCCCGGGGCGAAGACGACCGGCGTCGCCTGCCCAATCGAGTCGTTCGGCTCGTTCGGATCGACGTCGGGCATCAGCTCCACGTTCAGCGTGTAGGTGAGCCGCGTGTCGCCCGGCACCGGGGTCGGGTCGCCCGGCGTGCTCCAGCCGAAGACCTTGATGTCGTAGGTGACGCCCGCCTGGACGAGTCGCGCCGTCGCGAGGTCGATCGGCACGAAGCGGTTCGGCATGTGCCCCTCGGCGATCACGTGCCCCTGGCCGTCGTCGACGAGGTAGGTCATGAGGTAAGTGACGGGCGGCGTCAGATCCTGGTTCG
This sequence comes from Myxococcales bacterium, assembly GCA_021783235.1. Classification (GTDB taxonomy): domain Bacteria; phylum Myxococcota; class Myxococcia; order Myxococcales; family JAKAPL01; genus JAJXUD01. The sequence goes on from JAJXUD010000047.1 coordinate 21,443, forward strand.
GCGCCGTGAGCGAGAGGTAGAGGATCGGCCGGTTCAGCTGCGGGATCGTCAGCTGGAACTCGTCCACCCGGTTCGGGGTGGAGAGCACGCCCGTGCCCTTCGCCGTCTGTACGCCGTTCGAGCCGGCCGAGAGCGAGAGCTGCGTCGGCGCCCCAGTGGGGTTCGGGTCGGGGTCCTGGATCACGTTCACCGTGATCGAGAACGGCGTCCGATCGTCGAAGGCCTGGCCGCTGTCGTCGGTCGCGAGCAGGAAGAGCTGCGAGCCGCCGGGAGGAGATGGGATCAGGATGCTGACCGGCTGCGGCGCGCCCGCGCCGTGATCGTCGGCCTGCCGCGCGAGGCTCGTCTTCTGGTTCGACTGGAGCACGTTGATGGCGAGCTGCACCGGCGTGCCCACCTCCGCGGAGTAGCCCGCCTGGAGCTGGAAGAGCGGGTTCGGCGGCAGCGTGGCCGGCAGGGTCACCGAGAGCCAGAGCTGCTTCCCCGCGTGGTCGAGGTAGTAGCTCGCCGCCTTGCCGAGCGTGAGCTGACAGGCCGCGCTGGACGTCGCGTCGGCGGCGCTGTTGCAGATGTCGGGCACGCCGCCCGCGTCGCTTTGGCCGTGGCTCTTCCCGGGGCAGCCCGCGAGCGCGAGGATCAGCAGCCCCTCCGCCGCGAAGCGGGAGAGGGGCAGGGCGGGAGGTCTTCGAGAGCGCATGAGGGGGTCCTATTGGGAAGCCGGGCAGCCAGCCGTGAAGTCCGTCGGCTGGACGGTCACCACGCCGCCCGCCGGCGACTTGACGCCGGCGACCGGGTAGCGCGCGGAGAGAAGGTGGGCCTGCCGCATCTGCGTCGGCGCGTCGGGGGCGTCGGCGGGCACCATCGCGTAGGAGAGGTAGAGGTCGTTGACGCCGGCGCCGCGGCCGGTGTCGAGCGTGTCGGCGAGCAGAACGTTCGAGACGTTGAAGTCGTAGCACTGCCGCCCCTGTGCGTCGGGCGGGCCCGAGACCGAGAGCTCGTAGCGGTAGGCGATCTCGGAGAGGGTCGCCGCGTCGGCGACGAGCGGGTTCGAGTGAAGCCGCAGCTCGGTGCCGTTCAAGAGGCCGTCGCTGTCCGGGTCGAAGAGCAGGTCGCGCGTCGTCGGCTGCGTGCCGAGGAGCCACTCGAGCCCGTCGGGGGCGCCGTCGCCGTCGGTGTCGACGAGCTGCGCGTTCGTGCCGATGAGCATCTCGTCGCAGTCCGAGAGGCCGTCGCAGTCGCTGTCGACGCCGATGAGCGCCGCCGGGCAGCCAGGGTCGGGCCGGAGCGGGTCCAGGTTCGCGCCGAGCCGGGCGAGCGCCACCTCGAGGCCGTCCGAGAAGCCGTCGCCGTCGGTGTCCCGCCGCCGGGGGTCGGTACCGATCGCCACCTCCTCGGCGTCGGTGAGCCCGTCGCCGTCGGAGTCCGCGAGGCCGAGCGGGCTGTCGGGGGGGGCCGAGAGGTTCGCGGCGTAGATCTGCTTGAGCACGAAGGGCCGGCGGAGCTCGCCGAGCGTGAACGAGAGGAAGTTGATCGGCTCGTCGTTCTCGAAGTCGCGGAACTGGCCGCCGCCCCAGCTCGCCATGTTGGCGAGCCGCTGGGCGTCCTGGGCGATGATGAGGCCCGGGCAGTTCGGGGTCCCGCCGTCGGCCGGGACGATGCAGCCGGCGGCCACCGGCGTCGCCGGGTTGAAGACGTGGACAGTGTCGAGCTGCACGCTCTCGACGAGCGCGCCGAGGTCCGCGATCCGCTTGCAGGCGCCGGGCAGCTCGCCGTCCTCGTCGAACGTCGGCGAGCCGTCCGAGAGGAAGATCGCGTAGTAGCGCGGCGGCGCGGTGGCGCCCGCGTCCGCTCCGCCGTCCGCGCCCGAGAGGAGGGCGAGCGGGATGTCGCTCGCGATCATCGTGTAGATGTCGTTCAGCGGCTTGATGAAGTCGGTCGACTGGGCGTTGTTCGCCGGGTTCGTGTACTCGAGCAGCGTCTGCACGAGCGTGTTCATCTGGGACGGCGAGTAGGTCACGAGCTGGTCGAAGCCCGGCGCGCCGCCGTGGGTGAGGTAGGTGACCGCGGGCCCCGCGAAGACGAGCACCGAGAACCAGACGTTCGGGTCCTGCGGGAAGCTCTGCAGGAGGCTCGCCATCGCCTCGGCGCGCTGACCCTGCGGGTCCGAGACGATCATGGAGCCGGTGGCGTCCATCGCGAAGATGATCTTGATGGGGCTCACAACGTCGTCGGGGCCGAGCGTGCAGAGCTGGCCCTGCAGCGCGACCTCTCGGTCGATGGGCGGCGGGGCCGGGCTGCCGAGCTCGTAGAGGTAGCTGCTCGTGCAGGAGGAGCAGGCGAGCCCGAGGAGGGCGAGCCTGCGGATCACGGCGCGACGCCCGCGCACTGGGTCGCCGTGTCGGTGAGCTGGCCTGCCGGAACGAAGTACGAGGAGCCGTTGGGCTTGTTCAGGGAGAGGTCGGGCCCCGCGGGCACGCGAAGCTGCGGCGGCGAGTACTCGGCCCAGGCACAGGCGCTCTTCCAGACGCCGTAGTCGGTGGCGAGGGTCGAGGAGGGCGCCTCGTCGAACCAGATCTTGTAGAGATCGTAGCCGTCGCGCTGCCCGGTGTGCGCCGGCGTCTGCAGCAGCTTCAGGTTGGACACGCTGAAATCATAGCAGGTGGTGCCGTCCGGCTGCGCCGTCCCCGTGACGTCGTACTGGTAGCCGTCGGTCGTGTAGAGCTGCGCGTCGGCCGTGGTAGGGTCGGTGTTGGCGCGGAACTCGTCCCAGTCGGAGACGCCGTCGCCGTCGGTGTCCTTCGCCGCGAAGTCGTCGTACTTCGTCGGGTCGAAGCCGTAGCGCGCCTCGAGGCCGTCGGGCACGCCGTCGCCGTCCGAGTCGACCATGCCCGGGTTCGAGCCGAGGTACGCCTCGGCGTACTGCGAGAGCCCGTCGCCGTCGGTGTCGGCGCAGACGCAGGCCGGCGCCGGCGGGGGCAGGCAGCCGCGAGCGTCCGGCACGATCGGGTTGAAGCCGTCGGCCTGGTGGCGCACCTCGAAGCCGTCGTCGAAGCAGTCGCTGTCGGTGTCGGGGTCGAAGGCGCTCGTGCCGATCGTGAAGGAGTTGTCGATCGTGTCGGGCAGCCCGTCGCCGTCGCTGTCGAAGATCCGCCCCGCGGGAGTCGGCACCGAGGTGAGCGACTGGACGATGAGGTTCTTCATGACGTACGGCGCCGCGAGCGAGGTGTAGTCGAGGCCGCCGAGCGAGAGGTCCTGGATCTGGCCGTTCGTGAAGGCCTGGAAGACGCCGTTGCCGAGCTTCGCCATCTGGCCGAGCAGCCACGAGGCCGCCTTGAAGGTCTCCTGCGGGTAGTTCGCCGGGTTCACTCCCGGCCAGGTGCCGTAGACGTCCTGGCAGATCGTCCCGCACTGCTGCACCGCCGCCTGGTTCAGCAGGAGCACCGTGTCGAGCCGGATGCTCCCCACGTTGTAGCGGCTCTGCAGCGCGGTGATCTGGTTGATGGCGTCGAAGACCTGGTAGTTCTGGTTCAGGTCGGTCCCGGCCTTGAACCCCGCGACACAGCTGCTGTTCCCGCTGATGAGCGACGTGCTGTTGCTCGCGGCCTGGCAGATGGACGGCAGCTTCGTGCAGTAGTCGCTCTCGTTCTGCCAGGTGAGCCACGGCTGCTCGGGGGTCGCGTAGTCCTGGGGCGGCAGGTTCGTCGCCGCCGTGCAGCGCGGATAAGGCGTCCCGTCGGTGAGGAAGACGATGACGTAGCGGGTGCGCGGCAGCTCTTCGGGCGGGCTCGCCGAGATGTCGGCCGAGATGAGCTCGTAGGTGTAGGCGAGCACGCCCTGGTAGTCGGTTCCGTTGCCGAGCTCCGTCTGCAGTTGGTCGATGAAGGCGTCGGTCGTGCCGTCCGGCGGCGCGAACTGGAGGTTGTTGTTCGGCCAGACGTTCAGGACGTTCGTCTCGAACGGGACGATCGCCACCTGCACGTTCGACTGCCCCGCGAACTGCTTGTCGATGAGCTGGTGGATCGCCCGCACGCGCGCCGGCTGGGTCTGGCCCGGCGGGAAGGTCGAGACGACCTGCGGCATCTCGCAGAAGCCGTTGCCCTGCTGGGAGCCCGGTGGGTCGGAGATGCACATGCTGCCCGACTCGTCGACGATGAAGACCACCTTCACCGGGAAGTCGTTCGGGTTCGGCGGATCGGTGCAGACGCGGCCGGTGAGCGTCAGCCGGTCGTCGAGCGCCTGATCCGCGGTCGGCAGCGGCTCGACGAGCGCGCCCGTGCAGGAGACGAAGAAGGCCGCGAGGAGCGTGAAGCTCCCCGCGGCCTTTCCGCTTGTCGCGATGCGGCTCGGCATCGGACTAGGCGAGCTTCCTCCGGCGGAGCACGAGGCCGAGGGCGAGCAGCGCGCCGAAGAGCGAGAAGCCACCCTGGCCCGAGGACGAGCAGCCCGTGCCGCCGGGCCCGTGCCCGGTCCCGTTCGCCGTCAGGTCGAGCTCGGCGGTGGAGCTGTCCTGCCCCGGGTAGGCCTTGTCGTCGAAGGCCAACCTCGCCGTGAGCTGGATCTTGTAGGCGCCGGGGACGTCGGGCGTGAAGACGGGCTCCTGGCCGGGCACGTAGACATACTGCCACATCAGGCTCTCGGAGACCGCGCCCTTCGGGTTCTGCACCGCCGCCGACGAGCCGTTCGGCGCCGAGAGCACCGTCCAGCTGTAGGTGATGGCCTCGCCCTTGCGGTTCGCCCAGAGCGGCAGCTGCACCTTCGTCCCGACCGAGACCGTATGCTCGACGCCCGCGCTCACCGCGAAGGTGCCCGTCGGGTCGAGGCACTGGTCGGGCTGGGTCCGGTCGACCACGAAGCAGGCGTGCGGGTTACAGGCGTCGCCGTACGTCGGGTTGTTCCAGCTGTCGAGCTGGTCGTGGTTCGGCACCATCGGGCAGTTGTCGCCCTTCGCGCTCGGGTCGATGACCTGGAAGACCGAGCCGAGCGGCTTGCCCGCGGCGACGCTCACGTCCTTCTTGTCGTTCACGCCGTCGCCGTCCATGTCCGTGTCGCAGACGTCGCCGATGCCGTTCTGGTTCAGGTCCTTCTGGTCCGGGTTCGCGATGAAGGGGCAGTTGTCGAAGCTGTCGTCGACGCCGTCGCCATCCGTGTCGATCTTGCAGGTGACGCCCGGGGGCGGGTTCACCGCGAGGTTCTGGCCGGGATCGGCGTACCAGGGGCAGTCGTCCTTGGCGTTCGCGAAGCCGTCGCCGTCGATGTCGGGGTTGCAGGCGTCGCCGATGAGCTGGCCCGAGGCGTCGGTCGCGATCTTGCCGCAGCCCGCGCTCTGGGCCTTGCAGGTGACCTTCTGGTCCTTGTTCGGCACGTACGGGCAGTTGTCCCCGCCCTGGCTTGGCGGGATGGCCTCGAAGGCCGAGCCGTTGCCCGAGACGTCCTTCTTGTCCGGCACGCCGTCGCCGTCGAGGTCGGGGTCGCAGAGGTCGCCGATGCCGTTGCCGTTCGTGTCCTTCTGGTCCGGGTTCGCGATGCGGGCGCAGTTGTCGCAGGCGTCGCCGACGCCGTCGCCGTCCGTGTCCTTCTGATCCGGGTTCGAGACGAACGGGCAGTTGTCGAGCGCGTCGGGGATGCCGTCGCCGTCGGTGTCGTCCGTGTAGGAGAGCGTCTTGCCCTGGTCGGTGTATGCGACCCAGACCGAGCAGCCGCAGCCGCAGCCACAGCCGCCGCCCTCCTCCTTGGGGGCGCCACAGTCGGAGCCGAAGCACTCCGGGTTGTTGGAGTTCGTCTGAGCCCGGGCGAGCGGCGCCCAGCTCATCGCGACGAGCGCGAGCGCAGTCAGGGGGAGGGTGAACCGGTTCATGTCTCTCTCCTCGATGCCCCGCCGTGGGGCTCCCTGCAGATAAAGCAAGACGCTTGCCAGCATCCGATCGCTGTAAGTGGCTGAAAGTGCTGCCGCGGATCCGGCTCGCGCCGCCGAGTGTGGGGTGGGCTCCCCACCCACGCTGTGGGGTCGAGACCTCATGTTCCGGTCTGGAGGTCGGTCGGGGCCACGGCGATGGGGCTCGCCGGCGAGGGGAGCGCTGGCGGGGCGAAGACGACCTGCTGGATGAGGCTCTGGCCGATCTCGGCGCTCCCGCCGAAGCCCCACTCCGCCATCAGGTAGAGATCGTTCGTGCCGGCCGCGGTCGTCCCGAAGGGCGGGTTCGGCCGCGCGAGCGTCGCGACGAGGCTCGCGTTGCCGACCGTGAAGTCGTAGCAGGGGCGGCCGTCCGGCGTCGGCGTGGTCGCGGTGAACGAGGTGAACTGGGCGCGATCGGCGCGAAACGCGAGGTCGGCGCTCTCTGGATCGGTGTGGGTCGTCACCTCGACCGCGTTCGAGACGCCGTCGCCGTCCTGGTCCTGGTTCCCCTCGGCGACGAGCGGGTTCGTGCCGGAGTGGACCTCGACCAGATCCGAGAGCCCGTCGCCGTCGGTGTCGGCCGCGCAGGGGTCGGTGCCGAGCACCTTCTCCTCGCAGTCGTTCAGCCGGTCGCCGTCCTCGTCCTGCCCCGGGTCGCAGCCCTCGATCACGTCGGGCACGAGCGGGTTCATGCCCACCTTCACCTCGACGCCGTCCGAGATGCCGTCGCCGTCGGTGTCGGGGTTCGTGGGATCGGTGCCGATGGCGAGCTCGTCCGCGTCGGAGAGGCCGTCGCCGTCCGAGTCGACCATGAGCGCTCCGGCGCGCGCGAGGCTGCTCCGGTTCCAGGCGTAGAGCCGGTTCAGCGTGGGCGCCCCCTCGATCGTGGGCAACGAGAGGCCGTCGAGCGCCTTCTGGAGATCCGCGGCGGCGGTGTCGAGCGGCACCGATCCCGAGGCGCCCGCGATGGCCGCCACCTGCCCCTGGATCGTCGGGTCGGGCTGCTGGGCCTGGCGGAAGTAGATCGGCAGCACGGTGACCTTGCCTCCGTACTGGGTGGCGAGCGCCTCGAGCTGCGCGACCTCGTTCTGGAGGAGGCAGATCGAGCAGTCGCCGCTGCCCGCGTCCGGGCAGTCGGGGGCGAGGGCGCCCGCGAAGAGCGGGTTCGTGCAGGTCTCGTCCTGGGAGGCGACGAGCAGGACGACGTAGTAGTGGGTCCGCTGCACGGTCGCGCGGCAGGAGGTCTGCATGTCGCCCGAGATGATGGCGCGGGCGAGGTCGAGCGCGGCCTGGACGCTCACCGGCCCCGACTGCTGCGCCGACTGCGATTGGAACTGGCCGAGCGCGCTGGTGAGATCCGAGCCCGCGCCGAAGGTCGCGAGCAGCGCGTTCGCGATGGTGTGGTAGGCGACGAGCGCGTAGCGGGTGGAGTCGGTCGGCTCCTTCTGCACGACGTCGGTCACCCCCTGCAGGATCGCCTGCACGGTGCCGGGGTCCACCGGGGGATTTCCGCCCTCGAGCGCGAAGAGGACCTTGATGGGAAAGCCCGCGCCCGTGGTCAGCGGGGCGCAGATGGTCCCCTCGAAGACCGCCCGGTCGGGCGGCTCGAGCCCGTTGCCGCTCGTCGCGTAGACCGAGGCGCTCGTGCAGCCGGAGAGGGAGGCGCAGAGCAGGGAAGGGAGGATCGCGCGCCGCAACACCGGGCGATCGTAGGCCGCGCGGGAGCGGAGGGTCAAGCGGACGCGCTGGGCAGGGTGTGCCCCGATCCGTGAGGTGGCGCGCCAGGCTGGCTTCGCCGCCCATCGCCCCGCCCCGGTCGTGCGCGACCAGACGGCCGGCGTCCTCCAGTGGACCCGGGAGGCGTCCGGCTCTAGACTGCGCGGCCCGAATGGCCTTCGAGAGCGAGCTCCTGGCGCTGCGGCGCGAGGTGATGGAGGCGAGCGTGCCGCGGCACGTCGCCCTCATCATGGACGGCAACGGCCGCTGGGCCGAGGCACGCGGGCAGCCGCGCGTCGCGGGCCACCGCGAGGGGAGCGAGTCGGTCCGGGCGGTGACGCGCGAGGCGCGCCGCGTCGGCGTCGAGGCGCTGACGCTCTACGCCTTCTCGGCGCAGAACTGGGAGCGGCCCGAGGACGAGGTCGAGGCGTTGATGGATCTCTTGCGCGAGTACCTCCTCAAGGAGCGGGCCGAGCTCTGGGACAACCAGATCCGGCTCCAGGCGGCGGGCGACGTCGAGCGGCTCCCCGAGCGGGTGCTCGGGCCGCTGCGCGAGCTGTCGGCCCACACCGCCACGCAGCCGACGAAGATGACGCTGACGCTCGCCCTCTCGTACGGCAGCCGCGAGGAGATCGTGCAGGCGGCGCGACGCATCGTCGAGGAGGGGCTCGCCGCGAGCCAGATCGACGAGGAGGCCGTCGCCGCGCGCCTCTGGACGGCCGGCCTCCCCGCGCTCGACCTGCTCGTCCGCACCGGCGGCGAACGGCGCATCTCGAACTTCCTCCTCTGGCAGGCGGCGTACGCCGAGCTCGGCTTCGTCGAGACGTCCTGGCCCGAGTTCCGCGAGCGCGAGCTGCTCCTCTGCGTCCGCGAGTTCCAGCGGCGCGAACGTCGCTTCGGCAAGACGTCCGCCCAGCTCCGGGGCGAGGTCTAGGTGGCGGCGACCGCCCCCTCGCGAGGACGCAACCTCGCGCTCCGCGTCGTGAGCGCGCTGGTCCTCCTGCCGCTCATCATCTGGCTCATCGTCCTCGGCGGGCGCGCCTTCGCCGGGCTCGCGGCGCTGGTCGCGGCGATCTGCGCGCAGGAGCTCTACGCGATGACGCTCGGCGACGGCGCCGCCCCGCGCCCTGCGCCGCTGCACCCCATCGCCTGGGCCGGCGTGCTCCTCGCCGGGGCGACGCCCTTCGCGGCGCTCGATCCCGCGCTCCTCGGCCGGCTCGCGCCCGCCGCCGTCGCGCTCGCGGTCATGGCCTCGCTCGTCTCGGGCCTCTTCCGCCCGCCCACGCCCGGGAGCGGGGATCGTCCCGAGCTGCGCGGCCTCGCCGAGGATGCGCCGCGGCTCGTCTTCGGCTGGCTCTACGGCGCGGCCATGCTCGCCCTGCTCGTCCGCATCCGCGAATTCGACCGCGGGCTCTGGTGGGTGATCCTGGTCTGCCTCGTCACCTGGACGAACGACACCGGCGCCTACTTCGTCGGCCACGCGCTCGGCCGCCACAAGCTCCTGCCGCGCGTCAGCCCCGGCAAGACCTGGGAGGGCTTCTTCGGCGGAATGGCGTTCTCGGTCGCCTCGGCCTTCGTGGTGCGGAAGCTCGGGCTGCCCGGGCTCGGGCCGCTCGACTGCGTCCTGCTCGGCCTCGCCGCGGGCGTCGTCGGCCCGGTGGGCGACCTCTCCGAGTCGCTCCTCAAGCGCGGCTACGGCGTCAAGGACAGCGGCTTCATCCTGCCGGGGCACGGCGGCCTGCTCGATCGGATCGACGCCTTGATCTTCAACATCCCTCTCGTCTACCTCTACGCCGTGATCGCGAAGGGACAGGCCTGGTGACCCGGCGGCGAATCGTCGTCCTCGGATCCACCGGCTCGGTCGGCAGGCAGGCCCTCGACGTCGTCGCGCGCTTCCCCGACCGCTTCGAGGTCGTCGGCCTCGCCGCGGGGCGGGGCGGGGACGAGCTCCTCCGCCAGCTGCGCGCCTTCCGGCCCCGGCTCGTCTCGGTCCGAGACGCCGCGGGCGCCGAGCCGCTCCGCGCTGCCCTCGGCGCGGAGGCCCCCGAGATCCTCGCGGGCGAGGCCGCGGCCGAGCAGGTCGCGGCGATGGAGGCCGACTTCGTCCTCGCCGCCATCAGCGGCGGCGCCGGCATGCGGCCCACCGCCGCCGCGCTCGCGAAGGGCAGGGTGGTCGGCCTCGCGAACAAGGAGTCGATGGTGCTCGCGGGCGAGCTGCTCGGCGGCCTCGCGCGCCGGAGCGGCGCGACGATCCTGCCCGTGGACAGCGAGCACTCCGCCATCTTCCAGTGCCTCGCCGGCCAGCGGCGCGAGGACGTGCGCCGGCTCGTGCTCACCGCGAGCGGCGGCCCCTTCTGGGCGCGCCCCCCGGAGGCCTTCGCCCGTGCCACCCCCGAGGAGGCGCTGCGCCACCCGAACTGGTCGATGGGGCCCAAGATCACCATCGACTCGGCGACGCTCATGAACAAGGCGCTCGAGATCGTCGAGGCGCGCTGGCTCTTCGATCTGCCCGCCGATCGGATCGACGTCCTCGTCCATCCCCAGAGCGTGGTCCACTCCATGGTGGAGCTGCGCGACGGCTCGGTGCTCGCCCAGCTCGGCAACTCCGACATGCGCGGCCCCATCGCCTGCGCCCTCGGCTGGCCGGAGCGGCTCCCGCTCGACCTGCCGCCGTTGGACCTCGCCGCCCGGGCCCAGCTCTCGTTCGCCGCCCCCGACGAGGCTCGCTTCCCGGCGACTCGCCTCGCCTACCGCGCCCTCGAGAAGGGCGGCAGCGCCCCCGCCGCCCTCTCCGGCGCCGACGAGGCCGCCGTCGCGGCGTTTCTCGCGGGCCGCATCCCGCTGCCGAAGGTCACCGAGCTCTGCGCCCGCGTCCTCGACGCCCACCTCGCGCGCCCCCTGCGCTCGGTCGAGGAGGCCTGGGAGGCGAGCGAGTCCGGCCGCCGCGCCGCGGAGGAGCTGGTCGCCGCGGCCGCCGCGTAGGCGCCGGAGCGAGGGGCCGGTCCCCCCAGGGCGTCACCGATCCTTCGCAGGCTCAGGGCCCGCCCCGAGCGCCTCGTACGCCTCGCGCACCGCGGCCTCGCCATGGCGGCGCTCGAGGCGCCGGATCACGAAGTGGCCGTGGGCCAGCCTCTGGTAGTGGTCGATGAAGACGTGGTTCACCCAGGCGCCGCCGAGGGCGCCGATCACCGGCACGGCCATCGCCGCGGCGCGCTCGGAGACCGACACGCCGAAGCGCTCGGCGACCTTCGAGAGGAAGCGCACGATGGCGGGGGCCTCGAGGTCGACCGCTCCGCCGGCCGCGAGGTACCTCGCGGCCTCGGTCACCTCCCTGGCGACGACGGCCCGCGCTGAAAAGTAGCCCGACTCCCGGGCCCGACCCTGCCGTCCGCCCAGCGCGAAGACCTCCACGCAGGCGAGCCGCCCCTTCGGCTCGGCGAGCTCTTCTCCCTCGGCCCGTCCGATCGCGGCGATCGATCGGAGCATGAGCGTGGTCGTCAGGGGCAGCTCGAGGGGGAGCCCCTCGAGGCCGAGCAGCCCGCCGGCGCCGCCCGTCGCGATCACCGCCAGGTCGTGCGTCACGTCGGTCGTCAGCCAGCCTCGGGGATCCCAGCGGCTCGGGGTTCGGCCCTCGCTCGGCAGGGAGCCGATGGCGAGCGAGGCCGCCGCGGCGAGGCTCTTCTGGCTGGCCGCGGCGACGAGCTCGCTCGCCTTCGCAGGGAGCTTCGCGAGGGCCCGCTCGATGGGCCTTCCGGCCAGCTCGAGGACTCGAGCGGCGAGCCCCTCGGTCTCGAGTAGCCGCTTCGCGCCCCAAAGCTCCTCCATCGCCTCGTCCGGCAAGCGACCCGTCGGAGTGTCCATCGAGGGCTCCTCCCTGCCGCGACGCGGCTCACGGCGGGAGAAAACAGTACCGGCCGCGCGCGCCCCCAGCAAGCGCGCGCCGTCGCCGCGAGCCGTGACGAAGAGACGGGGAAGGGCCTCCTCGCTTGTCGCCCCGTCGAGCTGCCCGCTAATCTACGAGATCGAGCGATGGCGCGGCCGGCCCGAAAGGAGCGACGACCCCCCTGGGGCCGCACGGGGCTCCTCGCCGGTCTCGCGCTCGCGGCGGCTCGCGCGGCGGCCTTCGAGCCCGGGACGTCCCCGCCCCACTTCGCCCTCACGATGGAGCTGGGCGGGGGCAACCTGCTCGTGCCTCCTCCGCTCTGGAGCGGGGGCTGCCGTGGCCACGGCAGCCCAACGGCGAACTGTCCAGGTCAACTTCTGGCGTCGGACACGGCGCCGGGCGCGGCGCTCGCCCCGGGGACGACGGGCGTCGGCGAGATCGGCTTCGGCTTCGGGGGCGCCGTCGGCCTCACCTCCTGGCTGACCCTCCAGTTCGGGAGCGACCTGATGCTCGGCGTGGGCTCCGCGGGCCCCTCTCCCCCGCTCGCCGCCTCTCCGTCCGGGAGCAGCTTCTCGTTTGGGCCCGGCACGGTGTGGGATCTGCTGTTCGACCTCCCGATCGATCTGCGCTTTCGCCTGGGCCCCCGCTGGGACCTCTACGGCGGGGCCGCGCCTGGCGTCGCACTCGCCGGCCTGTCGCAGGCCACCCTGACGACGCCGTCCTCGGGCAGCCGCACCGGTGGCATGGAGGGCAACTGGATCGGCGTCCTCTGGCGCGCCGGCTTCGATCGTTTCTTCAGCTACCGGCGCAGCGCTCTCGGCGTCCTCGCGGAGGCGGGAGCGGGCGGTCAGATCGGGCTCTTTCTCACCTACACGTTCCACTCGGGAGACGCCTTTGAAGTGGTGCCCTGACGCGCTCGTCGCCCTGCTCGTCTTCGGCGGCGCCAGCGGCTGCTGCGCGGGGACGTCGGTCTTCATGGGAGACTCTGGCCTCTTCTCCTTCTCGGCGGGGCCGCTGCTCGGCGGCCTCCCCGCGGGATCGCGGGCCGCGGTCGTCCTCTTCCAGGTGTCATGGGTCCTCTTCGACGAGGACGCGCGCGCGCGCGCGTCTGCCCTCTTCGGCCCGTTCCCCGCGGCCGAGGCGGACGCGCCGCCCGAGCCCATCGAGCAGCCGGCCGCGGTGTACGCGGCCTTCCGGCTGGGCTTGCAGAGCGGCGGCGTCGGGCTCGCCGCGGACGATCGAGTTCGGGCGCTGCCGGACCTCGCGGCCCTCGTGCCCGCGCTGCGCGAGCCGAGCCCCTCCTCGCCCGCGCCATGGGCCGACGCGCGGGCGTTCCCGTTCCCGCTCGAGGTGGGCGACGAGGTGCGCGTCGAGCGGGCCTCCACCGACCCCTTCCGCGCGGGCGCAGGGCCGATGAAGCTGCTCTCTCCCCGCGACTTCCTGAGTGACGAGCTGAGCCCGGTGTCGCCCCGGATGGGGCGCATGGCCGCCGAGCTCGGCGCCGAAGGGCTCATCGAGGCGGCGCTCGTCCCGATCAGGCAGCTGGTTCGGGACGGGCACGGCCACATCCAGGGTACGTCGACGCGCGTCTTCGCCATGGTCGCGATCTTCGGCCCCGACGGGCGGCGGCGCTTCGAGAACATCTTCGTGTCGAAGCCGATCGATCCCCACGGGACGAGCTACGACGACTCCGTCCAGGCGCGCGCGGTCGAGTTTGCCCGCCAGCTCGGCGCTCGGGTCGCCCGTGAGGCGTTCTCGGGCTGAGCGGGGAGGAGGCCGGCCCGATCCTCGTTCCGGGCGACGTAAAGAGCTGAGAACTCATCGCAAATGGGCCGCTCCTCTCGGGTGGCCTCGCGCCCTCCCCCACTACAATTGGGAGCATGGCCGGGCTACCCGCCTACATCCTCTACTTCCTACGTGCTGGGACGACCACGACCGGGTCCTGGCCTTACAGGCGCCGAGAACTGGACAGCCGGTCGGTTTGGGCCAGACTCCATCACGTCGGCGCCTTCCACGACCACCAGGCGTTGTTCCGCGCGGTCGAGGAGCTGCCGCTCCGGTCCGTCTTGTCGTTCCATGGCTTCCTGGGCAGCCAGGGGACCGCGACGTCCCAGCCCTGCCGCGTCGCCGCTGAGATGCTGCCGCACACGATCGCCGACTCGAGGCGGTGCTGCCCCGGCGCCACCGGGAGGGTCACGTCGATTCCCGCTTTGAAGCCACCCTCGTGGATGACCGTTCCGTCGAGCAGCAGCATCGCCCGGACTTCTTAATGCTCAAGTAGTTGAGTAGACAGCGAACATCGTGGCAAGCAGGCAACGCCACCGCATGGAACCACCTCATCGGTCTCTCCTGACGAGTTGCCCGCCGAAGAAGCTACTCAAGCTGCGCCGGTAGCCGCAAGCGCCCGAGCCCCATACGTCCCCCGGTCTTGCCCCTGCCTCGCGACGACTCGCGCGACTCCGGCGTCCGGGAGCGCTCTCCGCACGCGGACTCGTGCTTTCCGCATGCGGAGTCGCCCTCCCCGCACGCGGAGTCGTGCTCCCCGCACGCGGAGTCGTGCTCCCCGCACGCGGACTCGTGCTCTCCGCACGCGGACTCGCCCTCCGCGCACGTGGAGTCGTCCTCCGCGCACGCGAACTCGTCGTCCCGCGCACGCGAACGGAGCCAGAAAAGCGAGCGGGCGCTCTCGTGGGCTCCGGGCGGTCGATGGTCGGCCGGCCGGGGATCCACGGGTCCCGTGGCCTCGGTGAGGAAGCGCGAGCGACCGATCCGGACCACGGGGTGCCTCGAAGCGACTGCTCCGCCCGGCGGCGTTGGTGCCGACGGTGGGAGCGTCCGAGCGCTTGGGATGGCCGATCCCCAATGGGTGCAAGTCTGAAACTGATTGCATCGAAGCCCTCCCTGGCAGAGCGCGACGTCCGCATTACGCGGTCTCTGCAAAGCCTGGCTGCTCGTAACACTTGAGGCCACGATGCGTGGTCACCACGAGCGGGGTTTCCTGGAAGCTGGCGGCGACCATTCGCCAGCCTCGCTCCCAGCGGTCGCTCTGTTGGAGGCTT
>JAJXUD010000048.1 GCA_021783235.1 Myxococcales bacterium
CGCTACACGCTTCGGTCGGGCCATTGTCCTCTCCTTTGGAAAAGATCGCACTTTCCCAATAGAGGCTTTGGCCTTTTGTTCAAGCGAAATCACACCGCCACGCCCTCGCTAGACGAACGCCCATGCTAACGCCTATGGGTCTCTACCTCTGGCTGAGCTTTCGGTTGTCCCTCGACGCATTTCTCGGCTGGCGGCTGGTGATCGGCAATAGCTGGATCGGCTTGCTCGGCATCGAAATGCTCTACCGACGTTGGCGATTTGGACAGGCCGCGACGGGAGGCACGCCCGAGAGCGCCCCGCCGACCACTTGATGGATGGGCCTGGAAGCATGGAGACGGCTCGGCTGGCACTCCGCAAGCCGAGCGGCAGTCGCCCAGACCCTAGCCGGCTCCGTCGAAGGTCCACGCTTGGTTGCGACCTCCGCGAAGTACGCGGTTCACGAGGCCTCGACCAGCATCGTGTTCGCCCCTGGACGATCCGAAGGAGACTTCGGATGATCTCCCGCTGTTCGTCCATCAGTAGGTCGCCTTCGATGACGAGAGCGATCGCGAAGGCGCGTTCGAGAACCCGCTGGTCGCTCTTCCCGCGGAGCCCACGGTCTCGAACCGAGACGACCTCGAAGCCCTCCTTCCTCAACCTGGCGGCAACGGTCGGAGACAGGTTCTCATCCAGGAGCAGCTTCGCCTGCCTGGGGAGGGCGACCGACACGCGGGTAAGCTCTCACAAAGAGCCGCGAGAAGGCGAGGTCATCCTTGGACAGCTCTCGGTAGTCCGAGCGGATGTTCTTCTCCGACTCGCCGCGCTCCAGCATCCCGCCGATGTGGCGCACCGCCAGCCGGGTTCCCTTGAAGACGGGCTCGCCGCCGAGGACATCGGGATTGGAGACGACCCGCTTGCGCTCCCACGCCTGGAAGTGGCTCAGGCGATGGCGCAGCTTGGTGACCACGGGGGAGATGTTCAGCTTCAACAAGTCGGAGACCTCGACCGATGAGACCCGTCCCTTTCGCGACAGGGCTCCTTCGACCTTCTTGAAGAGCGCGACTCGGTCGTTCACGGTCAGCTCGATGCCCATGCGCGTCTTCGCTTGAAGGTAGACCAGAGCAGCAAACGAGAGGCGAGGGGGCGTCGCCTTCGGTAGGACGTGATACTCCAGCTCCTTGCGCACCTCGGGCTCGGGCACGTCGGCGAGCGCAGCCGCCTGCGCGGGGGTAAATTCGGGGCTCGTGGCGGTCATAAGTCCTTCCTGTTCAGGGTATCATTATAATCCCCCGCCTTCAATGCGCCAACTGGGCGTCACGAGCGCCGGCTGCCGTCGGCAGAGCACCCTGCCGGCATATGACCTGAACGCCGTATTCATTCGGTGGAGATCTTCGGCACCGACGAGTTCGAGGTCTCATGAAGCTGCATCGGTGGGAAGACATCCAGAAGAGGTCCAAGCTCTCTCGGGAACGTCGTCGGGAGCGTGTCGCCTCAGGAGGCGCGCGCCGAGATGACGGCGGAGGCGTCTTCCCGGCTATCTCGCGGACCGCCCGCAGGTCGCCTTCGACCCGGCCCGTGCCGGTCGTGCGGAAGTGGCGCGGCGATCAGCCCTTCAGGGCGGGGAGCCCGCCTGGATCGTGCGCTGCAGCCGGGACAGGTCGTACCCCTGGGCCTTCACGCGCTCGAGGAGGCGGTCGTACACCTCGGGCGCCAGATGGGGGGTTCGGCTCAGGATCCAGAGGTAGTCACGGCTCGGATGCCCCACCGCGGCATACTGATAGCCGGGGTCGAGGTCGATGATCCAATAGGCGCCCCAGAAGGGCCAGAAGAAGCTGACCTCCAGCTTCGCGTTGGAGGCCCGGTCCGTGACCCGAGCCCGACCCTTGGCGACCTTGACGGGGCCGTCGAGCGAACCGCGGTGGCAGCGGTTCACGACCTCGATGTCCCCGTCCCTGCGGAGGCTGTAGGTCGCGCTGGTGCCGGTGCAGCCCTTCTCGAAGCTCTGTGGAAATAGGGCGATCTCGTACCAGACGCCCAGGTATCGCTGCAGGTCCACGTGATCGACGGTCTGCAGCGGCGGCAGCCGCAACTGGGAGGTCGTCGTCGCGCAGCCCGCTCCGGCGAGCCCGAGCAAGAGGACGTTCAAGGCGTCGAGCTTCATGGCAGTTTGATGGCCACGACGGGGCGAACTCGCAACCGCGTGGCGCCGTACTGACGGCGACGCTCCGGGCGGGCGCGGCACTTCACGTCGACCGACGGGAAGTTCTACGCGCGCTGCACTGACGCTTGACCGCCAGGGGATCGGGGCGCGAATGTCCCCCACCATGGAGACCTTCGAACTGCGCCCAGCCGAGACCGCCCTCGTCGTCGTCGATCTCCAGAAGGCGGTCGTCGCGATGGAGACCGCGCCTCGGACGACGCGGGAGGTCGTGGAGAACGCCGCCCGCCTCGCCGATGCCCTGCGAGGTCGCGGCGGCCTCGTGGTGCTGGTTCGGGTGGCCACCCGCCCGGATGGGAAGGACATGCTGCGTCCGGTCCTCGACCCCGGGGCCCCTGCCTCGTCCGGGTCGCGTTCGGCCGACTGGGCGGAGATCGTGCCCGAGCTGGCGGGGCACCCCGAGGACCACCTCCTCACGAAGAAGCAGTGGGGCGCGTTCTACGGCACCGACCTCGACCTCCAGCTCCGCCGCCGAGGCATCTCCACCCTGCTCATGTGCGGCATCGCCACCTGCTTCGGCGTGGAGAGCACGGCCCGCGACGCCTTCGAGCGCGGCTACCAGCAGCTCTTCGCCGAGGACGCGATGGCCTCGCGGAGCGCCGAGGAGCACCAGCACACGGTGACCCGCATCTTCCCGCGGATGGGGCGGGTGCGGAGCACGGCGCAGCTGCTCGCGGCGTTGAACGCGCGCTGAAGAAGCTCGAGGGTGCGACCGTCAGGAAGACCAGCTGAACCCTTCAGAGAAGATCGACGCCGGGATCGCACGCGGAGCTGGCTGGCGCGGCAGGCTCATGGGCGGGCGTCTGGCGAGCCGCGCTCGGGCAGCGCCACGGCGGTCACTCCTCCTCCACGAAGGAGCCGGTCTCGCTGAACGTCGCCTCGCGGCGCTTCCGGTCGCGCTCGAAGGCGACCTCGAAGGTCGTCTTGCCGTCTGCCTTGGTCTGCCTCTCCGCCGCCAGCGGCTCGATCCCCGCGTAGCGCGACCGGAAGGCCGACAGGACGCCCGCTGGAAGGCTGCCGAGGGGAACCTTCTCCTCGGTCTGGAGGAGCAGCCCCTCGGGCGTCAGGTCGAGCTCGAGCGGCTTCCCTTCGCTCGAGATCTTGACCTCGTACTGAAGCTTGCCCTGGTCCTTCTCTGGCTTGCACGACGCCAGCCGGGCGGTCGGGTGCAGCCTCTTCACCGCTTCCTTCACGGCCGTAGGGCACGGCTTCGAGGCGAGCGCGGGCGCGGGTAGGCCGGTCAGCGCCAAGAGCAGTATCGAGCCACGGAACATGAGCGAACTCCTCCGGAGTCGGGTTCTTCGCGTCCCGACGGTATCATGCGGTTGGTCATCGTCGCTGAGGAGGCTCGAAGATGAGAATCGGGATCGTCGCCGTGGGCCTCGCGGCGAGCGGCTGCGCGACGTCGGGGGTGGCGGCCTGGCACGCGCGGGTCGATGCGGTGCGGCAGGACGCCTCGCCGAGCGGGAAGCTGCTCCGCTCCGAGCTCCTCTACGAGGGGGTGACCGAGCACACCTTCGACGTCTACCAGGGCAACGCCGCTCTCGACGAGGCGACGCGGCGCGGGCTGGCCCTCCTGTTCGACGCCGCGGCGGCGGAGCCGCGGCGTCCGGCGGTCTGGAGCCTGTTCGAGCGCTGGCGCCGCTACCTCGGGTCGAGCTTCGACGCCCCGGCGGGCAGCCGGCTCGTCTGCGCGGCGGCCGACCGCGTGCAGACGTTCGCGCTCGAGAGGCTCTGCGGCGACGTCCTCTGGCAGGCGCGGCAGCGCGCCGAGGCCCTCGCGCGCTGGCGCTCCTTGCTTCGGCTCTCGCCGCGGCCGGACCAGCGCTGGTCGATCCTCGCCCGCCTCGACGAGGCGAGCCTCGATCTCGCCCCGGAGCTGACGGGGCTCTCGCCCCCGGAGCTCGACGCCCTGCGCCGCTGGGAGCGCGCCCGCGACCGGAGGGAGGCCGCGCTGCTCTCTGCCCGGATCTGCCGGGCCAATTGCCATGCGCAGTTCGTCCAGTGCCGGGGATCGCTGGTCGCCTGGGCGACCGACTCCTGCGACCGCCTCCGGTCGTCCTGCCGCAATCGCTGCTCACCCGAGGCCGAGTCGCCCGAGAGCTCGGACTTCGGGGGCGGAGCGGAGGGGCTCCGGCTGCTCCCGTGAGCCTTTGAATATCGGGGCGCTCGCGTCGTCGAAGGCGCGGCCATGCGCCTGTGCCCTCCCGCCGCCTCGTCCACCGCCCTCGCCGCGCCGGTGCGGCGAGGCGTGCGCCGCCGGGAGCGCCAATGAAAGAGCTGACCTCGGAGATCGAGATCGAAGCGCCGCCCGCGCGCGTCTGGCAGGTGCTGACCGACTTCCCGGCGTTCCGGCAGTGGAACCCGTTCATCCGCGAGATCAGCGGGGCGGCGCGGGCCGGCAACCGGCTGCGGGTGCGGCTCGGCCCGCCCGGCGGCCGGGCGATGACCTTCGAGCCGCGCGTCCTCGTCAGCGAGGAGAACCGCGAGCTGCGCTGGCTCGGGCGCGTGGGTCTGCCGGGCATCTTCGACGGCGAGCACCTCTTTACGCTCGAGCCGCTCGCCGGCAACCGCACCCGCTTCGTCCAGCGCGAGCTGTTCCGCGGCCTGCTCGTCCCCCTCTTGGCGGGCTCGCTCGATCGCGGCACGCGCCGGGGCTTCGAGGAGATGAACCGGGCGCTCAAGGAGCGGGTCGAGGGCTCCCGGTCGTCGCCCCCGATCGATCGCTCTTCTTCGCGTGCGAGTTGAAGTGCTCGAAGCGCCCAGCCCCACGGACGGGCCGATCAGTTTTCGGCCGGTCATGCCAGATCTGGCGCGGTTCGCTCGACGCTTCTGCGTTGCCCGTGAGAAAGCTTCGTCAAGACAGTCTCTTGCGGCTTGGCCCGCTCTTTGCCTTGTCCGCGCCAGTGGACATCAGCCCTCTCGACAGGAGCACGGAATGACACGTTGTTTCTTGCGAAGTAGCATGCTTGCGCTGGCTCTATCGACCGCTTGCGGACCGGGACCCGGTGTCGCGAGCAGCGCGAACGGAGGAAACGCGAGCGGCAGTGGCTCGAGCGGCAGCAGCTCGAGCAGCAGCTCTCAGGCCGAGCAGGTGAACGGGAGTTGCCCCTCGAGTCCCTCGACGCTCACGGGAACGAACGCCCAAGGTGCGAGCTGCTCGTCGTACAGCGACTGCGCGCCAAACTGCTGCAGCTGTAACGGTTCGAGCGGGCAGCAGTACCTCGCGGCGGCCTGCACCGACGGGCAGTGCAGCGGAAGCAGCACGGCGTGCGCCGATACCGAGAGCCAAACCCTCTGCCCCTGAATTCACCCCTTCCCACGAAACGGAGAGAACGATGCGACCTCTAATCACGATGATCACGACGATGGCGCTGCTGGCGGCCTGCGGCAGCGGTGGCGCTTCAGGCAAGACGAACGGCGGCGGCACGAGCTCGGGCTCGAGCAGCGGCGGGACGGGTTCGAGCGGCGGCGGCAATCCCGTCACGAACCCGACCTGCCCCGCGGGCTGCCCGAGCGGCGAGTTCTGCTTCGACGGCCTCTGCGCGGTCGGCTGCATGTCGGATTCGAACTGCGCCTCGAACCAGTATTGCGACACCGAGTGGACGCACCTCTGCCAGGACAAGACGGTGGCGAGCTGCTCCGCGAACTCGGATTGCCAGAGCGGCCAGCTCTGCGTCGAGGGGCTCTGCAGCGCCACGCTCACCCAGCAGCCCCCCCAGCCGTGTAACCCCAACGCGAATCTCGCCTCCGGGCAGAGCGATGGCTGTGATTCAACCTCGGTCTGCCTGCAGCAGAAGGACTCGAGCGGAAACCCGGTCGGGGCGCCCTACTGCCAGAGCTTCCCGGCCTGCGGCGCGCCGGGTTCCAACCCCGAATGTCCGGTGGGACAGTACGGCTCGCTCTGCAATGACGGCTACCTTCCGGCCAAGGGGCGCTTCTGCATGCCCGGGACCTGCAAGACCGCCGTGGATTGCCCCTCGTCCTGGGGTTGCGTGATGTACCCCTCCGGCCCCGGGCTCGGCGCCTGTTCCAATGGCTCGTTCGGCTCGGTCTGCGATTCGACGCATCCGTGCGAGAGCGGGCTGACCTGCTACACGGAGATGGGTAGCTTCGGCCAATGTATCTCGGGCGGCTTTGGCACCACGAGCGGTGGCACCACCAGCTGAGGCACCACGAGCGGCGGCACCACGAGCGGCGGCACCACGAGCGGTGGCACCACGAGCGGTGGCACCACGAGCGGTGGCACCACGAGCGGTGGCACCACGAGCGGTGGCAGCACGAGCGGTGGCAGCACGAGCGGTGGCAGCACGAGCGGTGGCAGCACGAGCGGGAGTTGCTCGGGCACCGGGCAGATCGGCGGAACTTGCAGCTCGAACTGCGATTGTCAGTCGGACTACTGCCAGATCAATCCGGTCTCCAGCGTCTGCTGCAGCGGCCCCGGGCAGCAAAACTCGTTGTGCCAGAACACCTGCGATTGTCAGGCTGGCCTCGGCTGCTCCGCCAACGGCTCGTGCTGCTCGGCTCCCGGGTCGTCCCCGAGCGGCCAGAGCTGTTTTACCGACTGTGAGTGCCAGTCGCTGAACTGCAAGATCGGCACGTGCGCGTGAGGTTCGAAGCGCGGGGGCCCGGCCAACGCCGGGTCCCCGCCGCATGCTAGTGTCGTGCTCGATGGCCGTCCTCGTCCTCGAGAGCTCCCGGCATCGCATCGAGCTCGACCGACCGGCGCTCTCCATCGGCTCCTCGCGTGCCTGCGACGTGATCCTCGAGGGGAAGGGGGTCAGGCCGCAGCACGCGGTCCTCTTCCGCGAGGGGAGCGGCTTTCGGATCGTGGCCTCCGCGGGCGCTCCGCTCGAGGTCAACGGCCGGCGGGTCGACGGAGCCGTGCTCGCCGAGGGCGATCGGCTGGCGCTCGGCGGCGCGAGGCTCACGCTGGTGGGCACGGCGCCGCCGGCCGCCTCGCCCGTCCTTCCGGCGGCCGACCGGGCGCTGCGGGGCATCGCCGCCTTCGGCGCCACGCTGGGGCAGGGGCTGAGCTGGCGTGAGCTGCTCGAGCGGCTCCTCGATTCCGCCGTTCGCGACCTCGCCGCCGACGCCGGCCTGCTCGCGGCGCCGTCTCCGTTGGACGGCGAGGCTCGGATCGTCCTCTCGAGACCCGCTCATGCCGAAGCCCTGCGCTCGGACTCCCTCATCGCGCAGGTGTTCCAGAGCGGCGGGCCGCTCCTCTACCCGGATCCCGGCCGAGCCGCCACCGCGCGGTTGCGAAACGCGCCCAGCCTCGCCATCGACCTCGCCAGCGCGGCGGCCGTGCCGCTCTCGTTACCGGGTGAGACGCTGGGGGCCCTCTTCGTGGGCCGCCGCGCCGGGCAGCCGCCGTTCGGGCCCGAGGATCTCACTGCGCTGACCGCCTTCGCGGCGGTGGCCGCGCTCCTGCTCGGCAACGCCCGTGAAGTGACCGAACTCGCCGAGAAGGTCCGCGGCCTCACCGCCCGCTTGCAGGCCCTCGCGGGTGTCGACCTCATCGGCGACAGCCCGGCGCTGCGGGAGGTCGTGCGCACCGCCGAGCGCGTCGCCGAGAGCGGGTTGGCCGTCCTCGTTCGGGGCGAGACCGGCACCGGCAAGGAGCTGCTCGCGCGTCTCCTCCACCGCCGCTCCGGCCGCCCGGGGCCATTCGTCGCGCAGAGCTGCGCTGCCATCCCCGCCGAGTTGGCCGAGTCGGTCCTCTTCGGCAGCGTGCGGGGGGCGTTCACCGGCGCGGAAGACCGGGAGGGGCTCTTCGAGGCGGCGCGGGGCGGCACCCTCTTTCTCGACGAGGTGGGCGAGCTGCCCCCGATCCTCCAGCCGAAGCTCCTGCGGGCGCTGCAGGAGAAGGCCATCGTTCGCGTCGGCGATTCGCGCGAGCGACCCGTCGACGTGCGCGTGATCTCGGCGACGCACCGCGACCTCGCCCCGCCCGCCTTCCGGCAGGATCTCTACTTCCGAATCGCCCAGCTCGTGCTGCTCCTGCCGCCTTTGCGCGATCGCGGCGACGACGCGCTGCTCCTCGCTCACCACTTTCTCCGTCGCGAGCGGCCCGGGCTCGCGTTCACCCCCCGCGCGCAGGCGTGCCTCCTGGCCCATCGCTGGCCGGGGAACGTGCGCGAGCTCGAGGGGAAGGTGCGCAGCGCCGCCCTGCTGGCGATCCATCGGGAGATCGGACCGCGAGAGCTGGGCTTCGGCGAGCCCGAGGGGATCGAGCCGCTCGACGCGGCCCGCGATCGCTTCGTGAGGCGCCATGTCGAGGAGGCCGTCGCGCGGTCGGGGGGAAACAAGCGGCGCGCCGCCGAGCTCCTTGGCATCAGCGTGCGCAGCCTCTTTCGATACCTCGGAGACGCCGGGGAATGAGGCGAGCGACCCTCGCCATGCTGCTGCTCGCGCTCGCGGCCTGTCCGCTGGACATTCGCGTCGCCTGTCCCAACGACGACAGCTCGCCCTGCGGGCCGGGCCAGTTCTGCGTCCAGGGCGCCTGCAGCGACGCCCCGATCCCTTTCGGCGCGGCCTGCTCGAGCGACTCCGACTGCGGCGCGGGGGCCTGTGCGACGCCGTTCCCCGGCGGCTACTGCGTCGCGGGCTGCGACTCGGGGGGGCAGTGCCCACCCGGCGGCGCCTGCGTCGGCGGCACCTGCTTTCAGGCTTGCGGCCAGAGCTCGGATTGCCGAGCGGGGTACAGCTGCAAGGCCGCCAGCTCGGCCGTCTTCGCACCCATGGTCTGCGTGCCGGTGGCTTGACTGGCACGGAGGGCCCCCTGACAATCGGGCGGTGTCCAAGGAGAACGCTTCGCTGCTCGGCGGCCGCTACCGGCTCGTGCGCGAGCTGGGGCGCGGCGGCATGGCGTGCGTCTACCTCGCCCGCGACGAGACGCTCCAGCGCGACGTCGCGGTCAAGCTGCTCCCCCCGGCTGTCCTGGACGAGGGGGCGGCGAAGCGGCTCGAGCGCGAGGCGCGCCTCGCCGCGGCGATCCACCACCCGAACGCCGTGGTGGTCTACGACTTCGGAGCCGACGGCGGCCGGCCCTACCTCGTCAGCGAATACGTCGAGGGGACGACCTTGGCCGGCCTCGCCGACCGCGGCCTCGGCCGGTTTGCCGAGAGCGCCGCGCTCCTCCTCCAGCCGGTCGCCAGCGCGCTCGGCGCGGCACACGCCCGTGGCGTGGTTCACCGCGACGTCAAGCCCGCGAACGTCCTCGTCTCGACCGACGGGCAGGTGAAGCTCGCCGATTTCGGCATCGCGATCGCCAAGGCCGCCACCTCGCGGCTCACGGGCGAGGGGCTGCTCACCGGTTCGCTCCCCTACCTCGCCCCCGAGCGAATCGACGGAAGAGAGGCGGAGCCGCCCGCGGACGTCTTCTCGCTGGGGGTGAGCCTCTATGAGCTCGCGAGCGGCGCGCTGCCCTTTGGGGGCGACAGCCCGGCGGCGATGGCGGCGGCGGTGCTCGCCGGCCGCTGCCGCCCGCTCGCGATCGCCTGCCCCACGGCGCCGCCGTCGATCGCGGCGCTCTGTCACCGCTGCCTCTCGAGCGACCTCGCCGTCCGGCCGCGAGATGGAGCAGAGCTGGCGGCGCTCCTCGCCGCGGTGTTGGCCGAAGAGGGCATCGCCGAGCCGGCCGCGGAGTTGCAGCGCTACCTTCGCGCGCCCGAGGCCTACGAACGCGCCCTCGGCATCCGGCAAGGACGGCGCTGCGCGGACCAGGCTCGCGCCGCCTCCTCACGCGGCGATCTGATCGCGGCGGCGCAGTTCGCGAGCCGGGCGGCGACCTACCAGCCGGGACTCGAGGTCGCCGAGCTCGTGACGCCGCCGCGGCGCCGAGGTCGGTGGGGCGTGGCCCTCGCACTGGGGGCGCTCGCCGCGGTCGGGGCGGGCGGCGCCTGGAGCGTTCACCGGCGCAGGCTCGAGCCCCGCCGGCTGGAGCCGATCGCCGGCGCTCCGCCCGCGCCCGCTCCAGACTCGTCGAAGAGGCCCGCGGTCTCGCTTCCTCTCCCGGTCGCCGAGGTCCGGCCGAGGGCGCTGGCCCGTCGCTCTCACGGGGGCCGAGGGCCACTGGCCGGAGAGCAGGGGGGCGAGTTCCCGCCAGCCCACGTCAGCCTCCGCACCGAGCCCTGGGCGCAGGTCTTCGTCGACGGCCAGTCGGTCGGCTACACGCCGACAGTGCGTGAGCTGACGCTCCCACCCGGGCGCCACCTGCTTCGGTTGGTCAATCCGTACCATCCAATTCGCGAGGCGCCGCTGACCTTGGGGCCTGGGCAGTCGCTCGACCTCGATTACGCTCTCGGCGCGGAAGCCGGGGCGAACTGAGCCTTGATCCAGCTCCTCGCCATCGCGCTCGCGGCCTCGGGGCCGGCGCTCCCGGACGAGCGAGGGAGGCCGTTGCTCGCGCAGGCCGTCGATGCCTACCGCGCGGGCCAGCTCGGTCGCTGCGACGCGCTGCTCGACGCGCTCCTGACGGAGCCGTCTCGCCCGCCCAAGCCCGAGCTCGCGGAGAGTCTCGTGCTGCGGGCGGCCGTGGCCTTCGCGAATGGGCGGCGCGAGGGGGCACGGGAGGAATTGGTGCGCGCGCACGGCCTCGGCGTGAGAGTCGCGATGCCCCCTGACCTCTTTCCTCCCGACTTTCGGGACTTCGACCTGACGGTGCGGCGAGAGGAGGCGGTCCGCATCGCTCGCCTGCAGTCGCTCAGCGCGGCGCCCCTCCTCCCGGCCGCCATGCCGCCGCGGCCCCCTCGGGTCATCATCCTGAGGCCGACGCCCTCGACCGAGACCCCGCTCTGGGCACTCGCGCCGCTGGGCATCCCGCAGCGTCGCCGGGGGGCGGTGGCCTGGGGAGACTCCCTAGGCGCGGCGCAGGTCGCGGCGCTCGGCATCGGCCTCGGCAGCCTCGCGGCGGCGCTCGCGATGCAGGGGCCTCGAGGTCTCTACTCGGCGGCGCAAGCGCCGACCGCTCGCGCCTTGAACGTCGCCTACCTCGCCGGCTGTTACGGTGCTCTGGGCCTCTACCTCCTCGGGGTCGCGGACGGTTTCGCCTTCGGATCTTCGGCCCAATGATCGAGCGGCGCCGGGCCGGCTCGCGGGGTCAGAGGCCGAACCACATCGACCCGCCGCCGTCGCCCTCACCGTCGTCAATCTCCGCCTGGTCGAAGGCAAACGGCCTGTTGTCGTCTCCGAACGGGTCGTCATCGTCGAAAGAGTCGTCGCCGTCGGCGGCGGCGTCCGAAGCCGCGGGCTTCGGCTCGCGCCGGTGCTGCCAGCCGTCGAGGCTCGCGCCCGACCACTCGCCCTTGGGATCGCTGAAGGGCCGGTGGTCGAACGGCCACCAGTTCCCCCAGACCCACGGCGCGACGATCCACTGCCAGCCCTTCGGCGCGAAGTAGACGAAGCTCCTCGGCGGCTCGCCGGGTCGGTAGTGGGTGTACTGCTCTCCGCGGGGAGCCCAGATCCAGCCGAAGAGGGTGGTGAAGACCCACTGCCCCGCCGCCTTGGCGGGAGCGCGGGCGGGGGGCCGAGCTGGGCCCGGGCGGTCCCCCTGCTCTCCGCGGGCGAGCGGCGCGGCGAGCAGGGTGAGGGCCGCGAGCGCCGCGGCGAGCGATCTCATGTCGAGCCTCCGGCGTCGCCGGCTTGGACGGGGTCGCCGCCCTTCGATTCAGCGGCATCGTAGCAGAGGCGAGCGGGGCGGCTGATTGCTTGCCGCGCTCCCGGTCGGTTCTTATGACTTGCGGACCATGCTCACGCTCCGGAGAGCCCAGGACCGAGGCCACGAGAACCACGGCTGGCTCGACACGCACCACACGTTCTCGTTCGCGGACTACTACGACCAGCGCCACATGGGCTTCGGCCCCTTGCGGGTCATCAACGACGACACGGTGGCGCCGGGGGCGGGCTTCCCGCCGCACGCCCACCGCGACATGGAGATCCTCTCCTACGTGCTCGAGGGGGCGCTCCAGCACAAGGACAGCATGGGCAACGGCTCGGTGATCCGTCCGGGCGACCTCCAGCGGATGAGCGCCGGCACGGGGGTCACCCACAGCGAGTTCAACGCCTCGAAGGACGCGAAGGTCCACTTCCTCCAGATCTGGCTGCTCCCCCGGCAGCGCGGCCTGCAGGCGGGCTACGAGCAGAAGCATTTCAGCGACGACGAGCGGCGGGGGAAGCTGCGGCTCATCGCCTCGCCGGACGGGGCCGAGGGCTCGGTGAGGGTCGCGCAGGACGCCTGGCTCTACGCGACGCTCGTGGGCGGCGGCGGCGTGGTGCGGCACGTCCTCGCCCAGGGGCGCAAGGGCTGGCTGCACGTCGCGCGGGGCACCGCCGAGGTGAACGGCCGGACGCTCTCGGCGGGCGACGGCCTCGCGATCGAGGGGGAGGAGTCGCTCTCGATGGGTTCGATCGACGAGGGCGAGCTGCTGCTCTTCGACCTCGGGGTCTGAGGGGCGGCGAGCTCCGAGCTCCAGCGCCGGCGCGGGCTGGCTAGGAACCCGGCAGGGGCGGCCCGAGAGGGCGCCGCCCGCCAGATGGGCCAGTCGGCTCGGCCGTGGCTAGCTTCCCGCGTATATGGACCCGAACCTCGAGCGGGAGCTCTTCGAAGCCCAGCGGCCCACCGCGCCGTTGCACGGCATCCTCTGCGGGGTCGACGGCACGGATCAGTCGGAGAAGGCCGCCCGCTGGGCCGCCCGGCTCGCGGCGCCGTTTCGCGCCAAGCTGACGCTCGTGAGCGTGCTCCAGCTCTACCGGGTCCCCGGCCTCCCGGAGCCGACGGAGGCCGCCGAGAAACAGACCATCGCGGCCCTGGAGGGGCTGCTCCGCGATCTGAGCGGCTCCCTGAAGCAGCCGGGGCTCGCCATCGAGCGGCTCGTTCGCGTCGGCCGGCCGGCGGAGATCCTGGCCGAGCTGGGGAGCGCGCCCGAGATCGACCTCCTCGTCATCGGCAGCAGGGGCGGCAGCCCGCTCGCGCGGGCGCTCCTCGGGACGGTCGCGGACCGGCTCGTGCGGCTGACCGACAAGCCGGTCCTCATCGTGCGCTAGAGCCCTCGGCGCCCAGCCCCCGCCTCGTCGTGACGCCGCTCATCGTCTCAGGCTCGGGGCACGGGGCCCTCGCCGCGGCGATCGCGGCGGAGCTCGGGGCCGAGCTCGCCGAGGGCGCGCTCGGCCGATTCCCCGACGGAGAGCAGCGGGTCGAGCTCACGGCGGCGCCGCGGGGGCGCCCCGTCTTCCTGGTCCAGCCGCTCGGCTCCCCGATCGGGGAGCGGCTCCTCGAGCTGCTCTTGCTCGCGGACGCCTGCCGCCGTTCGGGCGCCGGCTCGGTGACGGCGGTCGTCCCGTACCTGGGGCTCGCGCGGCAGGATCGGGTGACCCGCGAGGGGCAGCCGCTCGGCGCGCGGGTGCTCGCCGAGGCGCTCGAGACGGCGTCGCTCGCCCGGATCCTCGCCGTCGACCTCCACGGCCCGGCGGCCGTCGCCTCGTTCCGAACGCCGATCATCCAGCTGACGGCCGTGCCCGCGATCGCCCGCGAGCTCGCCGTCGGCGGCACCGAGGGTGCGGTGCTGGTCTCGCCAGACCTCGGCGCGGTCAAGCTCTGCGAGGCGTACGCCGGCCTCCTACGGCTGCCGCTCGCGGTGATCTACAAGCTTCGCCGGTCGGGCTCGGACGTGGAGGTCCGGAGCGTCATGGGCGAGGTGCGGGGGCGGCGCGCCCTCGTCGTGGACGACATGATCTCGACGGGCGGCACCATTGAAGCGGCGCTGGACGCGCTGCTCGAGCGGGGCGCCCGGCCCGAGGTGACCGTCGCGGCGACGCACGGGCTCTTCGTCGGCGAGGCTCGCGATCGGCTCCGGCGGCCCGAGATCGTCGGAGTCCTGACGAGCGACAGCCTCCCGCCGGCGCCGGGGCTGCCCGAAAGGCACCGCGTGGTCCCGCTCGCATCGCTCTTCGCGGACGCCATCCGGCGGATCCTCGGGGGAGAGCCCCTCGGCGAGCTGCTCGCGTCGCGCTGAACTCCCGCGCCAGCTCCCGCCCCGGGGCCCCCGTTCACGGGTGGGCGGCCGCCTCCTCCGCGCCGAGCCGCCGGACGAACCAGTCGGCGGCGAGCCGGGCGACCTCGTCCAGCGCGCCGGCCTCCTCGAAGAGGTGGGTCGCGCCGGGCACGATGACGATGGACTTCTCGCACGGGAGCCGCCTCAGCGCCCGCTCGTTCAGCTCGATGACCTCGAGGTCGTCGCCGCCGACGATGAGGAGGGTGGGGGAGAAGACGCGCTCGAGCGCCTCGCCCGCGAGATCCGGCCGGCCGCCGCGCGAGACCACGGCCGCGACGCTGCTCGGCCGCATCGCGGCGGCGACCAGCGCGGCGGCGGCGCCGGTGGACGAGCCGAAGTAGCCGAGGCGAAGCGACGCGAGCGAGCGCTCGCGCAGGAGCCAGTCGGTGGCGGCACCGAGCCGCTGGGCAAGGAAGCCGATGTCGAAGCGGAGCCGCGCGTCGATCTCGTCCTCGAGCTCCTCGCGCGCCGTCAGGAGGTCGAAGAGGAGCGTCGCGAGCCCGGCCTCCCCGAGCGCCCGGGCCACATAGCGGTTGCGCGGGCTGAAGCGGCTCGAGCCGCTGCCGTGAGAGAAGAGGACGATCCCGTGGGCGCCCCGGGGGACGCGCAGGTTTCCGGGGAGCGTGACCGCTCCGGCCTCGATGCGGATCTCGCGCTCCTCCACGCCCGAAGCCGGCACGCCCGCGGAGGCCTTGGCCGGCGAGGCCCGCGCGGACTGGCGCTCCCGCCGCGCCCGGTCGAGCAGCGCGATGACCTCGTCGTCGGTCACCTGATCGAACTGGTCGTACCAGGAGCCGATGGCCCAGAGCGCCGGAGGCAGCTCGAGGCAGACCAGCTCGTCGGCCTCCCGCTCGAGCCGCTCGGCGGTCTCCGCGGCGGCAATCGGCGTGGCGACGACGATTCGCCCGGCGCCGAGGCCGCGAAGCGCTCGGATGGCGGCCCGGACGGTTCCTCCCGTGGCGACGCCGTCGTCGACGAGGAGAACGGTCCGGGCGGTCAGATCGGGCAGCGGCCGGCCCTTGCGGTAGCGGCGCACCCGCCGCTCGACCTCATCGCCCTCGCGCGAGACGATCCGCTCCACGTCGCCCGGGCTCGCCCCCACCGCCCCCACGAGCGCCGGGTCGAGGAAGAGCGCGCCGCCCTCGGCGATGGCCCCCATCCCGAGCTCCGGCTGGTAGGGGGCGCCGACCTTGCGGACCACCAGGACGTCGAGCGGAGCCCCGAGCGCGCGCGCGACCTCGAATCCCACCGGGACCCCGCCTCGCGGCAGCGCTAGCACGATCGGCCGCAGGGCCCGGTAGCGCTCGAGCGCAGCGGCCAGCCGAACGCCCGCCTCGGATCGATCGAGGAACCGTTCCATGGCCTCTCCCCGCGGGGGCCCGATCTCGCCCGGGGTCCCGCTGTGTCTCCAGGGAACAAGCTGGCCACGCGCTGCTGGTTTACCAGTGAACGGCCCGCCGGCCGGGCGAAAGTCCTTTACTCGGGGGAGCGGCCGGGAATAGTGCTCTTCGTCCGTCCACGGAGGGTAACGACATGAAGAAGCTCCTGATCCTCGCCGCCGCCGCCGCATTCTCGGCCTGCGCCTGCGCCGCGAGCGCCCGGGCCGCCGAGGCGAAGCCTGAGGCCAAGAAGGCCGCGAAGAAGAAGGGCGCCGAGCCCGTCGCCGCGACCGTGGGCGAGAAGAAGAGCGCGAAGTGGAGCGACACCACCGAGAAGGCCGCCGCGACCCCCGAGCAGAAGGCGGTCCTCAAGCACGGAAAGGCGACCAGCGTGACCGGCGAGCTGGTCGAGGTCTCCTGCTTCCTGCAGCTCGGCAAGCGCGGCGAGAAGCACGTCCCGTGCGGCACGAAGTGCATCCAGAACGGCCAGCCGATGGGCATCGTCGACGACAAGGGGACGCTCTACGTGCTCTTTGCCGAGGCGCACGACCCGCGCCGCGACGGGCAGGTCGATCTCAAGGCGACGTTCCTGCCGCTGCTCGCGAAGCGGGTGACCGTGAGCGGCATGGCCGAGGAGCACAAGGGCGTCCACGCGCTCTACGTCGACACGGGCGCGCTCGGGGCTCCGGCCGCGCCGGCCCCCGCCCCCGCGGCGCCGACCCCCGCGACCCCCTGACGCCGCGCCGGCGCCCGGTGGGTTCGGGGGCCGGCACGCGCGACCCCGCCGTACCGGTCGCCGCTGCACGGCCCTAGCTTTGGGGGCGTGCGGCTCGCCCTCGCCCTCCTCGCGGTGGGTCTCCTCGGTTCGCCGGCCGTGCGCTCTCGCGTCTGGGCGCCCGAGGGTTGGCGCCGGCTCGATCTGCCGGCGGGGCTCGTCCCGTCGTGCGTCCTCGCCGTCGACGTTCGGCGTCGCGGCCTCCCCGACGTCGTGGTCACCGACGCGGCCTCGGACGACCTGCGGCTCTTGCTGGCGCAGGGCGGCGGTCGCTTCGGGCCGGCCGTCACGCTGAGGACCGGACTCGGCCCCATGGCGGTCGCGGCCGGCAACCTCGACGGGAGCGGCCGGCCCTCCCTCGCGGTCGCGACCCGGCTCGGGACGCTCACGCTCTTCGAGCCGGCGAAGCCCAACGGCTTCGCGCCGCGCCGCGACGTGCTCGCGGGGAACGTGGCCACCGACGTGGCGCTCGCCGATGTGAACGGCGACGGCTTCACCGACGCCGTCGTCGCCGACCCCGGAGTCGGCGCCATCGAGCTCCTGCTCGGGGACGGGAGGGGCCAGCTCCGGCTGTCGGCCCGGGTCCCGGTGATGCCCGGGATCTCCCGGCTCGGCGCCGCCGATCTGAACCGGGACGGCCGCGCCGACGTCGTGGCGCTCGACCCTGCGATGCTGTCGATCTCGGTCCTCCTCGGCCGGCCCGACGGCACGCTCGAGCTGCGGCGCGACTTTCCGGCGGGTCCACCCCCGACCGCGCTCGCGCTCGCCGACCTCGACGGCGACGGCTTCGTCGACGCCGTGGTGACGAACGGCGGGACCGACAGCTTCCAGATCCTCTACGGCGACGGCCGCGGCGGCTTCTCGGCGCCGCGGCAGCTCCTCACCGGCCTCTTCCCGAGCGCGGTGGCCGTGGGCGATTTCGATCTCGACGGCCGTCCAGACCTCGCCATCGCGAGCGGCGCGCTGAACAGCGTCTGGCTCTACCGCAACCTCGGCGGCCGCCGCTTCGCCGATCCCGTCACGCTGCTCACGGGCCTCGGACCCGCCTGGCTCTCGGTGGGCGACCTCGACGGCGACGGCCGCCCGGATCTCGCGGTGGCGGACGCGCGCGGCAACAGCCTGACGCTCCTGTTGCAGCGCTGACCCTGCGGGCGAGGCTGCCCGGGGAAGGGGCGAGCGACGCCGTGGCGCCCAAGCCTTCGCGCGGACCGTCGCCGGCGCGCGCGGTCACTTGCCGGCCGTGGCCTCCGGCGCGAGCCATTGCGATGGGTCGAGCGCCTCGCCGTGGTGGCGGATCTCGAAGTAGAGGTAGGGCCCCTTGAGGCTGCCGGTCGCCCCGAGGGTGCCGAGCCGGTCGCCGGTCTCGACGAGATCGTCGGGCTGCCGGTCCATCGTCGCGAGGTGGGCGAAGAGCGTGTAGAAACCGTCGCCGTGGTCGACGATGAGGAGGTTCCCGTAGCCGGAGAGCCAGCCCGCGTGGACCACCCGGCCGCGGTGGACGGCGAGGATCTGGGTCCCCTCGGGGGCGCGCAGGTCGATCCCTTTCTGCAGGGTCACGGTACGCCAGCGGGGATTGTAGATCTGACCGAAGCCGACCTCGACGGAGCCCGCGCAGGGGCGAGGGAGCCTTCCCTTCTCGCGCGCAAAGTCCGTGCTCTCCATTCGCAGCGGGGGCAGCGCGGAGACGACCGCCGCGAGCCGGGCCTGGGCCGCCTTCAGCTCGGCGGCGGCCTTCTGGTGCAGGCCGCGCTCGTCCCGGACGGCGGCGAGCAGCGCGGCGTGGCGGGAGCGGCGCGCCGCGGCCTCGGCGCGCGCGGCCTTGGCCGCCGCCGAGCGCTGAGCGAGATCGCGGGCGAGCCCGGCGACCCGGTCGCGCTCGGCGCGGGCGTGCTTCAGATCGGCGAGGCAGCCGCGCGCCTGGCCAAGCTCGGCGCCGAGGATCCGCTCGAGCTCCGACTGCCGGCGCGCCGCCTCCTGGATCGAGCGGGCGTCGAGGACGAGGTCGAGCCGCCGCTCGGCCGAGAGTCGCTGCCAGACGCGCAGCCGGGGTCCGAGCCGCCGCAGCTCGTCCTGGGCGCGCCGCTCGGCGTCGGCCTCGGATTGGCGGGCGCTCTCGAGGTCGGCCTCGGCCTTCCGCTCGAGCTTCTCGGCCGAGATGGCCGAGGCGGTGGCCGCGGCCTCGGCCCGCTCGGCGTCGTCGAGCGCGCCGAGGAGCGAGACCTCCTCGTGGCCAAGCCGCTCGACGTCGAGCTGCTCCTGCCGGAGCTCGTCGGTGACGGCGCGGAGGCGGTCGCGCGCCCCCGCGCCGGGCGGCTGCGCGGCCCCGAGGAGCGCGGCGACGCCGAGCGCGGCGAGGGGGCTCATACCTTGAGGAAGCGGCCGACGGAGAGGCCGCTCGCGGCGAGCCCGAGGAGGGCGCCGAAGGTGGCGATGCCGGCGAGCAGCCGCCCGAGCGGGAGGGGCGAGGCCCCGAGCGACGCGAGGAGCGGGACCGCGACCGCCGCCCGGGGCCAAGCCCAGAGCCACGCCCCGCCGAGGGCGAGCGAGGCGAAGGAGCCGCCCAGGGAGCCCTCGATGAGCCCCTCGACGAGAAAGGGGAGCCGGACGAAGGAGTCGGTGGCGCCGACGAGCTTCAAGATGCCGATCTCGTCGCGCCGCGCGTAGACGGCGAGCCGGAAGGTGTTCGAGACGAGGATGACCGTGGTGGCGACGACGACGCCGAAGAGGGCGAGCCCGGCGCGCCGCAGCCAGGCGAGCAGCCGGACCGCGGGGCCAATCCACTGGGAGCCGTCGTCGACGTCGGCGACGCCCGGCAGCGCCCGCAGCTCGCCCGCGAGCGCGGCGAGGCGCGCGGGGTCGAGGCTCGGGACGGGGCGCACCACGGCGTCCCGCAGCGGGTTCTCGGGCAGGTCGTCGAGCACCGGGCCGACGTCCCCGAGGCTCTGGCGCAGCGCGGCCAGCGCCTGCCGCTTGTCGAGCAGCCGGGGCGGCGCCTCCGAGGAGGGCTCGCCGAGAGCCGCGAGCCGGCGGCTCACCTCGGCTCGCTCCGCGGGGGTCGCGGCGTCGTCCAGGTAGACGGTCAGCTCGAGATCGCGGCCCCACGACGAGAGCGCCCGCGCGGCCACCGCGCCCGCCGCGCCGAGGCTCCCCACCGCGAAGAGCGCGAGCGCGATGGTGGCCGTGGCGACCGCGGCGCCGAACGGTGACTCGCGCATCCCCTTGAGCGCCCGCCGAAAGACGTAGGGCAGGCTCACCGCCGCTCCTCCCAGCTGCCGCGATCCGGGATGGCGGCCCGCCGGGAAGCCGAGCCGCTCTCCTCGAGGATCCGCCCCCGGTCCAGGGTGAGCGTCCGCTTCTGGTAGCGC
Source organism: Myxococcales bacterium (assembly GCA_021783235.1). Lineage (GTDB taxonomy): Bacteria > Myxococcota > Myxococcia > Myxococcales > JAKAPL01 > JAJXUD01. Next base: position 19,770 of record JAJXUD010000048.1, read on the forward strand.
TCGAGGAGGCTGTGGTCGTGGGTCGCGACGAGCACCGTGGTGCCGCGGACGTTGACGTCCGCGAGGAGGTTCATGATGTCGAGCGTGAGCGCCGGATCGAGGTTCCCGGTCGGCTCGTCGGCGAGGAGGATGGCGGGGTCGTTGACGAGCGCGCGCGCGATGGCGACGCGCTGCTGCTCGCCGCCCGAGAGCCGCTGCGGGGGGTTCGCCGCCTTGTGCTCGAGCCCCACCGCCTCGAGCACCGCCATGACCCGGCGGCGGATCTCGCTCGACGAACGGCCGAGCACGTGGAGCGTCAGGGCGACGTTGTCGAAGACGGTGGCCGAGGGCAGCAGCTTGAAGTCCTGGAAGACCACGCCGATGTTGCGCCGCAGGTAGGGGATGGCCGACTCGCGGATGCGGGCGATGTTGCGCCCCGAGACGAGGATCTGCCCGCGGCTCGGCCTCTCGGCGCAGAAGATGAGCTTGAGGAGCGTGGTCTTGCCGGCCCCCGAGGCGCCGGTCAGGAAGACGAACTCCCCCTTGTCGACGTCGAGGTTGACGTCCACGAGGGCGGGCTGGCCCCGGTACTGCTTGTGGACGTGGAAGAGCTGGATCACGCGCGGCGGCGGAACCGGGGGCGGCAGCCCCTCGGCACCAGGCTATTGCTGCGTCTCGTCGTCACCCGACCCAGACAGGTAGCTCAGGATGATCTCGTCGAGGCTCTTCTCGCTGATGAGATCCTCGGCGAAGAGGGCGCCGGCGACGACGTCCGGCGCGGCCGCCGGCTCGGGCGGCTTCGGCGCCGGGGTCGGGGGGGCGGCCTGGGGGCTGGGCTCGGCGGGCGGCTCATCGCCCACCGCGAGCTGGCCCGGCTGGAAGGCCCGTGCCCCACCGCCCTGCTCGCCCTCGTCGAAGGCGCCGCCCACGAGGTTGCGCAGCATCTCCTTGTGCTGCTCTTCCATCAGCTCGCGGACCAGCTTCTCGAGCTCCTCCGCCTTCAGCAGATCGGCGTAGGAGGTCTTCTTCGACGAGAGGATGTTCCCGCCCACGAACAGGTGCGTGATGATGTGCGGGTTGTCGACGCCCGAGTCCTCGGTCTGGACGTGATAGACCTTCCCCTTGTGCTTGATGTTGTGGTTGAAGCCGACGACCATCTTCTGGCCTGGCTTCTTGGGGGGGGCGGGCATCATCGGGCGGATCGAACCACCGCACATTAGCCTTGGCGCGAGCGGGGAACAAGCCGCGGGCGGAGGGCCCGGTCGATGGGGGGACCCTTCGAGCCGTCCGCCCGCCTGGCCGGAGCTTTGACAGCGGCTCCCCCTGGGTGGAATCCTAGCCCTCGGCGGAACTCAGCTCCATGCCCCGCCGGAGGTCTACCATTGCGCGCACGCACCTGGGCCCTGTTCGCGGCCGCCTCGCTCCTCGCGTGCGGCCGGACGCCGCTGCATCGCTGCGACGTCGACGGCTGCCCGAGCGGCCAGACCTGCGCGCTCGAGGGGACGCTCTGGAGCTGCGTCGCGGGCGACGGCGGAACCGACGCGGGGAGCGACGCGGGCTCGGACGCCGGCTTCGACGGCGGGACCGACGCCGGCTGCTCGGCTCCCGGCTTCCAGTGGTGCGACGGTAGCTGCACCGACATCGCGGCCGATCCCTCGAACTGCGGTGGCTGCGGACGGCTCTGCCCGGCTGGGGACGTCTGCCAGGATGGCACCTGCCAGTGCCCGGCCTCGGGCCCGTGCGGCCAGTGCCCTCCGGGCCAGCTCCTCTGCGGCGGGGCCTGCGTCGATCCGAACACCGACCCGGGGAACTGCGGCCTCTGCGGCAAGGCTTGCGGCTCGGGCGAGAGCTGCAACGGCGGCGCCTGCGGCTGCCCAGCGAACGAGATCCAGTGCGGGGCGGGCTGCACGAACCCGCTCGGCGACCCGCAGAACTGCGGCTTCTGCGGCAACGCCTGCGCGGCGGGTCAGGCCTGCGTGAACGGCGGCTGCGCCTGCACCGGCTCCGAGATCGTCTGCGGCAGCGCCTGCACCGACACCGCGACCGATCCACTGAACTGCGGCGGCTGCGGCAGCATCTGCCCCGCGGGGGCCGCCTGCGTCGCCGGGCAGTGCCAGACGAGCTGCGCGCCGCCGAGCGTCCCCTGTCCCGACGGTAGCTGCGCCGACCTCTCGAGCGACCCGAAGGACTGCGGCCAGTGCGGCACCGTCTGCGGCGGCGCCAGCCCGCTCTGCAGCGCCGGAAGCTGCAAGGCGAGCTGCGGCCCGGGGCTGACCTCGTGCAACGGGGCCTGCGTCGACCTCGCCACCGATCCAGGGGACTGCGGCCAGTGCGGCATCGCCTGCGCGGCCACCGAGGTCTGCGCGGGCGGCCTCTGCGGCTGCGCCGCCGGCGCCACGTTCTGCAAGGACGGCTGTGACGACCTCTCGTCCGAACCGTTCGACTGCGGCAGCTGCGGCGCCGCCTGTCCGGCCGGCGCGTTCTGCGTGCAGGGCCAGTGCCAGCAGAGCTGTCCGCCGGGCGACCTTCAGTGCGGCGGAGCCTGCGTGAACCCGCTCACCGATTCCGCGAACTGCGGCGCCTGCGGCAAGGCCTGCGGCGCGGGCAGCTCCTGCCAGAACGGGCAGTGCCTGCCGGTCTGCCCGAACGGCGCGAGCGACTGCTCGGGGGTCTGCGTGGATCTCCAGAGCGACCCGCAGGACTGTGGGAGCTGCGGCCACGCCTGCCCCACGGGGCAGCTCTGCTCGACCGGCCAGTGCGCCCAGAGCTGCCAGAGCGGCCAGACCGACTGCTCCGGCGCCTGCGTCGACCTCGTGACCGACCCGCTCGACTGCGGGAGCTGCGGCAACGTCTGCGCGCCCTCGCAGATCTGCCAGGGCGGCCTCTGCGGCTGCCCGGCGGGCGACCTTCTCTGCGCCGGGAGCTGCGTCGACCCGGCCACCGATTCGAAGAACTGCGGCTCCTGCGGCAACGCCTGCGCGGCGGGCACGAGCTGCCTCGCGGGGAGCTGCCAGAAGGGCTGCGGGCCCGGGCTCACCGACTGTGGCGGCGCCTGCGTGAACACGGAGACCGATCCCGCGGACTGCGGCGCCTGCGGCCACCTCTGCGCCGCCGGCCAGAGCTGCGTCGCGGGGAGCTGCGCGCTCGTCTGCCCGAGCGGCGAGGCCGTCTGCAACGGAAGCTGCGTGAACCTGCAGACGGACCCCGCGGACTGTGGCGGCTGCGGCAACGCCTGCCAGGCTGGTCAGAGCTGCCAGGCGGGCAGCTGCTTCTCGGCCGACGGCGGTACGGACGGCGGTGTCGACGGCGGTGTCGACGGAGGCACCGACGGCGGCGTCTGCCCGCCGGGGGCGATCGACTGTTCGGGCACCTGCGTCGACCCGCAGAGCGACCCCTCGAACTGCGGCGGCTGCGGGAACGCCTGCGCGCCGGGCGCGTCGTGCAGCGGCGGCGTCTGCGGGGCTCCCTGCCCGCCGGGGCAGCAGAACTGCTTCGGCTTCTGCATGGACGTGCAGAGCAATCCCTACAGCTGCGGGAGCTGCGGCAACATCTGCCAGAGCGGCGTCTGCCAGAACGGCGCCTGCGCCTGCAACCCCGGCCAGACGAGCTGCGGCGGCGTCTGCACGATCACCCAGACCGACCCCGGCAACTGCGGCGGCTGCAACAAGGTCTGCCCGTCCGGGGCCGTCTGCACGAACGGCCAGTGCGCGACGAGCTGCCAGCCGCCCGACACGAACTGCGGCGGCAGCTGCGCGAACCTCCAGACCGACCCCGGCAACTGCGGCGGCTGCTTCAACGCCTGCCCCATCGGCCAGCAGTGCTCGAACGGCGCCTGCGCCTGCCTCCCGCCCGACGTCCTCTGCAACGACTTCGGCTTCCAGCTCTGCTCGAACCTCGAGAACGACCCGCTCAACTGCGGCGGCTGCGGGGTGATCTGCACCCAGGGCTCCTGCGTGGCCGGGCAGTGCACCGGCACGAGCTGCCCCTCGGGCCAGCTCCTCTGCTCGGGGAGCTGCATCGATCCGCAGACGGATTCCCAGGACTGCGGCGGCTGCGGCAATGCCTGCGGCCCGAACGAGGTCTGCCAGCAGGGCGTCTGCAGCTGCACGCTCGTCTGCCAGCCGGGCGAGTCGCTCTGTGGCTGCGCCTGCGTGAACCTCAGGACGGACCGGTCGGACTGCGGCAGCTGCGGCAACGTCTGCCCCGCGGGCGACAGCTGCACGGGTGGCCACTGCAAGCCGCCGGTCAGCTGCTACCCCGGTCAGCTCGACTGCAACAACACGTGCATCGATCCGAGCACGAGCGACGGGAACTGCGGCTCGTGCGGCAACCGCTGCTCGAGCGGGACGATCTGCGTGAACGGGAGCTGCGCCTGCCCGCCGGGCGACATCAGCTGCGGCGGCGTCTGCGTGGATCCGGCGAGCGCTCCGAACGACTGCGGTAGCTGCGGGGACGTCTGCCCGACGGGCGATGTCTGCTCGAACGGCCAATGCGTCGGTAGCTGCGCGCCGTCTCTCACCGACTGCGCCGGCCACTGCCTCGACAGCCAGACCGACAGCAAGAACTGCGGCGCCTGCGGGGCGGCCTGCCAGGGCGGGCAGCTCTGCAGGGGCGGACAGTGCGTCTGCCCGCCCGATCTCGTCGACTGCCGCGGCCACTGCGTCGATCTCTCCTTGAGCGCGACCGACTGCGGGAGCTGCGGCAACGCCTGTCCGGCGGGCCAGTCCTGCCTCTTCGGCGGTTGCACCGCGAGCTGCCCGGGCGGCCTGACCGCCTGCATGGGCGCCTGCTCCGACGTCACCTCGGACTCGTCGAACTGCGGCGGCTGCGCGGTGAGCTGCTACGGCGGCGAGACGTGCCAGAACGGCGGCTGCGCCTGCACCGGTGGGTTGACCCCATGCAACGGGCTCTGCGTGGACACGGCGAGCGACCCGAACGACTGCGGCGGCTGCGGCCAACGCTGCGGCCCGAACCAGGTCTGCGCGAACGGCTCCTGCGCGGCGAGCTGCCCCTCGGGGGAGACGGACTGCGGCGGCGCCTGCGCCGACCTCTCGTCGGACGTCCAGAACTGTGGCGGCTGCGGCCTCGCGTGCCTCGCCGGCTCGAGCGAGATCTGCCAGGGCGGCAGCTGCGTCTGCCCCCAGGGGCAGACGCTCTGCCAGGGCCAGTGCACCGACACGACGGTCGACCCCGACGACTGCGGCGGCTGCGGCATCCTCTGCGGGCCGAACGGGAGCTGCGTCAACAGCCAGTGCCAGTGACGCCGCCCACCGGGAGCTAGGGCGAGAGCCGTGCGCGCGTGGCTGCTCGAGCGGGTGGGGGAGGGGCGCCGGCTCCGGCTCGTCCGGCGGCCGATGCCGTCACCGGGCGCGGGCGAGCTGCTCCTGCGGCTGCGCGCCTGCGGAGTCTGCGGCACCGACGGCCACCTCGTTTCGGGGGCGGTCACCCCGCCGCGCCTCCCCGTCGTCCCCGGGCACCAGGTCGTCGGCGAGGTGATCGGGAGTGGCCGCGGCGTCTCGGGCTTCGCCCTGGGCGATCGGGTCGGCGTGGGCTGGCTCGCCTCGACGTGCGGCCGCTGCCGCTTCTGCCGCACGGCCCGCGAGAACCTCTGCCCGCGGGCCCGCTTCACGGGCTTCCACCGGGACGGCGGCTTCGCCGACGCGATGGTCGCGCGGGCGGACTTCGTCTACCCGATCCCCGAGGGTTTTCCGGACGCCTCGGCGGCCCCGCTCCTCTGCGCCGGGATCATCGGCTACCGGGCGCTTCGGCTCTCCGAGGCGCGCCCGGGCGATCGGCTGGGTCTTTACGGCTTCGGCGGGTCGGCGCACCTCGTCGCCCAGCTCGCCCGCCGGCGCGGCTGCGAGATCTACGCCGTCAGCCGCGACGACGCCCACCTCGCGCGGGCACGCAAGCTCGGCGCCCGCTGGACGGGGAAGCCCGGCGAGCGTCCGCCCGAGAAGCTCGACGCGGCCATCCTGTTCGCCCCGGCCGGCGAGCTCGTCCCGGAGATCCTGGAGGCGCTCGGGCCAGGCGCCACGCTCGCGATCGCGGGGCTCACGCTGACGCCGATTCCCTCGCTCGACTACGACCGGATGCTCTTTCGGGAGCGCCGCCTGACCAGCGTCACCGCGAGCAGCCGCGAGGACGCGCGCGAGCTGCTCGCCGAGGCCTCCGGCGCGGGGCTGAAGACCGAGATCGAGCGCTTCCCACTCGCCCGCGCGTCCGAGGCGCTCTCGCGCCTGATCCACGATCGCCTCCGCGGCGCCGCCGCGGTGCTCCTCCCGTAGGCTCGAGGGCTACTGGCAGTTGCCGATCGACGCGTCGGGCTCGCCGGCGAGCGGGACGCACTGGCAGCTTGCGCCGAGATCGGGCGCTCCGAGAAGGCAGGGCGGCTCGCAGTCCGAGCCGCCGTCCGAGCCGGGGAGGCAGGCGAGGCCCGGCGCGCACGGGTTCTGGCCGCTGCCGTGGATCGGCGTGCAGCTCGCCCCGCGGCTCCCGGCGTCCGGGGCCGAGGTCGCACAGCCGCCGTAGGGCGCGTCGAGGTCGTCGGGTAGGCAGGTCGCTCCCGCGAAGCAGCCGCGTCCCCCGATCTCGCACGGTGGGCCAGCGAGGCAGAGGCCGAAGGGCCAGCCCGAGGCGGAGGAGCAGTGCTCGTCCGAGACGCAGGAGGGGCCGCCGTCCGCGTCGCAGAGGGGAACGCACTCGCCCTCGGCGGAGAGGCCGCTGGGGTCTGGCAGGCAGAGCATCCCCGCCGCGCAGAGGAGCGAGCCGTCGCGGTTCGAGGCCAGCGGGTCGCAGCGGCCGTACGGGGTGACCACCGTGCCGATCGCCGCGCAGACGTCGCCTCCGTTCCCGGGCAAGCAGCTCCCGGCGAGGTGGGGGCCGAGGGCACAGGGGAGCCAGGGCGTGCAGGCCGATTGGCCCGCCGGGCTGCAGTAGCCGGGCAGATCCGGATCGCCGCAGCTCGTGAGGTACGGGCACGGCGCCGAGTCGGCGCCATCGCAGGGGACGAGGCAGAGCGTCCGCTGGTTACCGCTCCAACTCGCCGCGACGCACTCGAGCCCCGCGGGCGCGGGGCCGCAGCCGACCCCGGGTTCGCAGGCCTCGCCGTCGGCCGGCAGGCGGCAGGTCGACCGGCTGGAGTCGCAGGTGAGCCCCGCCGCGCAGCCGCCGGCGACCGCGGGGTCACAGGAGGCGCCGATGCCGCCGCCGTCGATCGCCATCCCCGTGGCGCCGCCGCCGTCGCCGCCCCCTCCCCCTCCCGAAGAGGAGGAGCCTCCCCCGACCGGCGAGCCGCCGCTGCCCGAGCCGCCGCCGAACGTGCCGGAGAGTGTGGGGGCGAAGGAGGCGGAGCAGGCGCCGACCATCGCGAGCGCCCCACCGAGCAGAAGACCGCGGATCATGTGGCGGTTATGGCACGCGGCCCAAAGCCGCGGCAACTTCCCGCCCGGTGGCCTCGCCGCCCGCGTCAGTTGTTCTGCGCGCCCGCGTCGATCCAGGACTGGATCGCCTCGACGAGCTGCGCCGGCAGCGGCGGGCTCCCGGCCGGCGGCATCGGCTGGCCGTACTGGCTGGTCGTGCCGGTCTGGGTCACCTTGATGTAGAGCATGCTCTGGCTCGCGTTGCCGGGGACCACGCGGAGGATCTGCGCGTTCCACGACGAGGGCTCGCCCGTGCCGTTCGCGCCGAGCAGCGCCGTGTACGGGTCGGTCACGAGATCGAGGCTACCGAAGTACTTGCTGGCCCCGGCGCCGTGGCAGACCGTGCAGCCCTGGGCCTGGATGACGTTCTTGAGGACGAACTGGAAGGTCGCCGCCTGCTGCGTCCCGCCGTCGGACGGGGCCGGGGGCAGCGCCAGCTCGCAGAGCTGGTTTTGGCACGTCTGGCCCGGGTCGCATTGCGGATCGATGGTGCAAGGGCGCGGCGCGATCTGGCAGGCGCCGCCGGCGCAGTGGAAGCCCTGCGGGCAGTCGCCGTCGTGGACGCAGCCTTCGACCGGGTTGACCCCGTTCTCGACGGGCGGTTCGAGGCAGGCGGTGAGGCCGAGCGTGAGCGTGAGCAGGAGCGCGTGGCGTCTCATCTACACGCCTCCGTCCGCAGGCGCCGTCGTCGGCACGAAGAGCCGGCCGGGAGCGGGCGGGAAGCCGTTGACGATGGGCTGCGGCGCCGCCGAATGGCACGAATTGCACGAGATCCCCGGCGGCGGAGGGAGATCCATCCGCATCCGGTGATCGCCCCACTGCGCCTCGACCCGGAGGGGCGGCGTCAGAGTCTCGGAGGTGTAGAAGTTGCCCACGTCGTCGGCGACGAGGGTCAGCGCCCGGTTGGGGCTGGACGAGTCGGTCACCAGGATCTCGGCGTTCGACAGCCCGGCGTCCGCCGGCGACTTCGGGTCGGGGAAGACCGTGCCGGCGAGGGTCCAGGTCCGCTGCGCCGCCGTGCCCGTTGCCGAGTGGCACTGCATGCAATCGGAGCCCGGTAGCATCGATGGCGTTCCGTAGAGCCCCGAGACGTCGTAGCAGCCCCCGGCGAGGAGGGCGACGAGCAGGATTTCACTGCGCACGGTCGAACCAGAGGTCGAGCTTGATGCCCATTGCGTCGTTGATGGGGACGAAGAGGAGCTGCGGGCGCTGGATACCAAAGCCCTCGACGCTGGCGTCGAAGTCGCTCGTGACGTGGACCCGGTTCGCCCCCTCGTAGGTCAGCGTCACGGGCACGGTCTTCGTCTCGTTCTTGCCGTGCAGGTTCATCTCCACCTTGGCGTCGGCCTTCTGCGTGCCGCTCGCCTGGCCCGGGTCGAAGTGGACGAGCGCCTTGGCCGAGACGTTCGGGAAGCGGGCCGCCTCGACGGTCTCCATCATGTGCTCGTCGCGGTTCGAGTTCTCCGAATCGAAGTCCTTCACGTGGCCGACCACCTGGGCCTGGACGGTGCCGTCGGGCTTCATCAGCGCCTTGCCGTCCAGGTGGCCATGGTCGGTGCCGGTGAACTGGTGGAGTTTGTGGACGAGGTGGTAGCTGACCGTCGACTTCGATGCGTCGAGGTTCCACATGGTGCCCGCCGAGAGGGCCACGGAGAGTGCGATGGTCTGGAGCATGGGGGCTTCCTTTCGGGGTTAGAAGAAGAGGGCCGAGACGCCGGTGGTCATCGCCGCGGCCGTGATGTAGCCGATGATGAGGTGGGTGATGGCCATGGTCCCCTGGTTCACGTAACCCTCTCGAGAGACCGTGTAGATGCCGAGCGGGATCTCGGAGGCCATGCCGATGGTCGCGACGAGCATCGACCATTTGTGGATCGTCACGCTGTCGATCCCCTCGCTCTTCTTCTCGAAGGGGACGGGGGCGAAGAGCGCGAGGAGCCCGGTGGTGGCGAAGCTCAGCACCGTCGCCATCTCGAGGGTGCTGTGCCAGATCTCGAACTGGCCGCTGCTGCCGCCGCCTCCGAAGCGATCCGAGTAGTTGAGCTGGCCCGTGATCACCGTGCCGAGCATCAGCGCCGAGGTGGCGATGCCGAAGGCCTGGTGGACCTCGAGCATCGATCGGCGCGTCTTGACCTTTCGCTCGACGATCGCGGCGTCCGCGGCGGAGGGGCCGCTCTCCTGGACCAGGTCGAAGCTCATACTCGACGGCGCCTCGGGGGCGTCCGCCGGCCTGCCCGAGGCGGTCGTGGAGCCCTCGACGTCGTGGGCGGGGATGACGTCGTCGCTCCCCCCGGCGGGCGTGCTGCCGCTCGCGGGGCTCGCGAGCACCCGTCGAGTCGAGACCGACTGGCCGGCAGAACCGGCGGGGACCTTCTCCTTGATGGTCACCCAGTGGCAGTGCTTGTGGTGGGCCTTGCACTTCTTGACCCGCCGGCTGCGCGTCACGAACTGGGGAGCGGCCGGCGCGGGAGCGGGCGCCGGGGCCTCCTCGACCTCCGCGGGGCTCGAGCGGACGGGCTTCCGCTCGGGCGCCGGGGGAGCTGCCTCCTCCGCTGGCGCCTCCTCGGAAGGGCGTGCCACGGGGGCGCGGCGCGGAGGAGCGGGGAGCGCTTCGTCGGGCTTGATCTTGTCGTCGTCGTCGTCCGCGTCGTCGGAGGACGACGGGGCGGCGGGGCCGGCGCCATGGATCACCCGGGCGGGCCCGGGCGCGGCGGCGGGTTCGTCATCGTCGAGCTGCGCCCGCGCGGCGGAAGCCTGCGGGAGCAGCGCGACGATGACGGCGAGGCGGAAGAGGATCGAGGAGAGACGCAGTCGCCGGTTCACGATGGGGGCTTACTCTACTGCGGCATGCCGCAGTTGATCCAGGCCAGGATCCGACTCTGGTCGGAGGAGGACAGTCCGCCCCCCGGCGGCATCGAACCGCTCTGAATCCTCGAGGAGATGTTCGAGGAGTCGCCCTGCACCTGGCTGTACTGCGTGAAGTAGCTGTGGCACTGCGAGCAGTTGTTCGTGAAGAAGCTCAGGGCGAAGTTGGACCAGGTGTCCGGCGTGCACTGCGGCGCGCCGCTCGTCGAGCCGCCGCTCGAGGAGCTGCTCGACGAGCTGCTCGTCGTGCCGCCGCTGCTGCCGCCCGAGCTGGAGCTCCCACCCGAGGTCGAGCTGCCACCCGAGGTGGAAGAGCCGCCCGAGGTCGAGCCACCGCCCGAGGTCGTCGTGCCCGTGGAGCAGCTACCGGAGGTCGGGAAGCAGTTCGAGCCCACCGTGTTCCCGCTCGAATCCTGGATCTGGTAGCACTGCGAGCCCGTGGGGCAGGCCTGGCCGCTGCTGCAGTCGGTGCCGCAGAACGTCGCGTTGGTCGAGTCCTGGAGGCAGAAGTTCTTGGTGCCGCCGCAATCGGAGTTCTGCGTGCAGGCCTTGCAAAGGGTGGAGCCGCCCGTGCCGCCGCTCGAGGTCGAGCTGCCGCCCGACGTGGAGCCGCCGCTCGTGAAGCCGCCGCTGCTGCCCGAGGAGGAAGAGGAGGACGACGACCCAGAGCCGCTGCCGGAGCCCGAGCCGCTTCCGGAACCGCTGCCAGAGCCGGAGCCATTGCCGGAGCCGCTGCTGCCCACGCCGGTCGCGCCGGAGCCGCCGTTCGAGCTGGACGAACTGCCGCTGCCGCTGCCGACGTTCGAGCCGCTGCTGCCCGAGCTCTGCGCGCCGGAGCCGCTGGGCGTCGACGACGCCGGGGCGCACTCGTGCGTCTCCTTGTCGCAGAGCTGGCCGCTGCCGCAGCCCTGGAGCGTGCAGTCGGGGACGCACTGGCCCTGGGGGCAGAAGTCGCCCGCGTTGCAGTCGGCCGAACTCCGGCAGCTCCGGTACGGCGAGGGGGAGCAGACGCCGCTCATGCAGGCGTCTCCCGGCGCGCAGTCGAGGTTGCTGCGGCAGGCCGCCCCCGGCTGGCCCCCGCTGCAGGAGGCGAGAAACGCGGCGGCCACTGCGACGATTCCGAAGGCGAGCGAGCGGTTCATGGTCGGGCTCCTGAAAAGTTTGCGCGAACATACGCAAGGTCCGGGCCATGGTTCCATCGAACGCAACCCATCGGAATGACGATCTCGTGATCGGCAGAGGCGTTCACGAAGTGTACGGCTGATCTCACCCCGGACAGTGCGGCTGGGTGCATTCACGCAGCCTCCGCCGCCGTCGCCTCCTTAATAGCGGGCTGGTCGTGCGGCGGCCCCTCCCCTCGGCGAGCGCAAAAAGAGCGGCTTCGCCCAATCGTCACAGACGGCTTTCTGGACGGTCACCTCGGGCGCGTATACCTCGGCGCGTCCCCACACCGGAGGTCGTCTTGCCCCTGCTCGCACCGCTCGCACTCGCCCTGACCCTCGTCGCAGATCCCGCGGCGAACGCCGCCCCGCCGGAGGCGCCCGCCCCGGCGGGCCAGCCCGAGAACCGGGCCGGCCAGGCGGCCACCCCGCCCACCGAGACCCCGCAGTTCGTCTCGCCGGCCCATGAGCCCGCGCCGCCCGAGTCGCCGGAGGCCAAGGACCCCGGCATCCGGCTCGAGCTCACCACCCTCGAGGCGCTGCGCAAGCAGGGCGTCATCTCGGAGAAGCAGCTCGCGGGGGCGCGCGAGGATCTCATCGAGGAGGGCTCGCACGTGCTCACCGCGCCGACCCTCGTCGTCGGCAAGTTCGCCACCACCATGTACGGCTTCATCGAGGCCGACATGATGCACGACAGCACCCGTAGCTTCGTCGACCTCGCGGGGATGGGCGGCGTCGCCCAGCCCGGCACCGAGAACGGCGACAACGGCCGCACGATGTTCGGCATCCGCAACAGCCGGCTCGGCTTCCACCTGACGGCGCCCGAGACCAACGGAATCCGCGCGAGCGGCTGGCTCGAGATGGACTTCCTCGGCAACCAGCCGGGCACGGCGCCGCAGCCGGGCTTCAAGGAAGGCCCGTTCTGGAACAACCCGACCTTCCGCGTCCGCCACTTCCTGCTCAAGCTGGACAACGACGTCGTGGCCCTCTGGTTCGGCCAGACCTGGGAACTCGTCGGCTGGCAGGCGGCGTTCCAGCCGAACACCGTGGCGATCCAGGGCGTCCCCGGCGAGCTCTACTCTCGGACTCCGCAGCTTCGGCTCGTCAAGTCGGTCCACCTCGGCCCGACGACCCTCGAGGTGGCCGCCGCGGCGCTGCGCCCCCCGCAGATGGACAGCGAGGTCCCGGATCTCCAGGGCGGCGTCAAGCTCTCGATCGACCACTGGACCGGCGTGCAGACCGTCGGCGCGACGGGCACCTCGATCGCCCCGGCGACCTTCGGCCTCTCGGGCGGCCTGCGAAACTACAAGCTCGTCGACGGCCCGAACCCGGACAGCCTCGCCTCCACCTGGGGCCACGCGCTCGCGGCGGACGTGATGTTGCCGATCCTCCCCGCGAAGGAGCGCAAGGAGTGGGCGCTGACGTTCGTCGGCGAGGCCTCGACCGGCTCGGGCGACGCCGACCTCTTCACCGGCCTCACCGGCAACGCCGCGGTCGGCGCGCCCTCGGGCTTCGCCGGCGGGCCGAGCAAGTACTCCGCCGTCGCCGACATCGACCCGGGCCTCGCCGGCTGGGGCCCCACGGGCTCGCTCGAGACGATCGACTGGCGCTCGCTCATCGTCTCGGCGCAGCTCTACCTGCCGCCGAACGGCGATCTCTGGCTCGCCGCCTCGTACAGCAACACCTACTCCGACAACATGTCGGACTTCGGCTCGCCCGCCTCGGTCTTCAACCACGAGATCTGGTGGGACGTGAACCTCTTCGCCGACGTGACCCCCTCGACGCGGCTCGGCTTCGAGTACTCGCACTTCGACACGGTCTACTTGAACGGCGTCCAGGCGCCCGACAACCGCTTCCAGCTCTCCGCGTTCTACATCTTCTAGCCACCCGCGGAAGGCGTGCGCACAGCCCCCCCTCTTCCGGCGCGGAGCAGAGTGCCGGGAGAGGGGCCGGGGGCAGTGAGGCGGCCTCGGGCTCGGCGACCCCTTTCGGCTGCTCTCAGGAGATCGTCGGCGCCTGGCGGTGCAGCGGCAGCTCGCGCTCCAGCGCCCCGCCGAGCGCGAAGAGCGTCTCCTCGTCGAACGGCCGGCCGAGGAGCTGCAAGCCGATGGGCAGCCCGGCCTTCGAGAAGCCGCAGGGGACCGAGAGGCCCGGCAGCCCGGCGAGGTTGCAGGAGATGGTGAAGATGTCCGCCAGGTACATCTGGAGCGGATCGTCCACCTTCTCGCCGAGCCGGAAGGCGGGCGTCGGCGTCGTCGGGCCGACCAGGGCGTCGCAGCTCTCGAAGGCCCGCTCGAAGTCGCGCCGGATGAGCGTGCGGACCTTCTGGGCCTTCAGGTAGTAGGCGTCGTAGTAGCCGGCCGAGAGCACATAGGTGCCGAGCATGATGCGCCGCTTCACCTCGGGGCCGAAGCCGTCGGCGCGGGTCCTCAGGTACATCTCGCGCAGCGAGCGGGCGTCGGGGGAGCGGGCGCCGTAGCGGACGCCGTCGTAGCGCGCGAGGTTCGAGGAGGCCTCGGCGGTGGCCACGATGTAGTAGGTCGCCACCGCGTACTCGGTGTGCGGCAGCGAGAGCTCGACCGTCTTCGCGCCGAGCGCCTCGAGCCGGGCGATGCCCGCGCGCACGCTCGCCTCCACCTCGGGGTCGAGACCCGAGACGAAGTACTCGCGCGGCACGCCGACCCGCAGCCCCTTCACGCCCCGGGCGCTGGCGGCGCGGTAGTCGGGCACGGGCACGTCGGCCGAGGTCTGGTCGAGCGGGTCGTGGCCCGCGATGGCCTGCAAGAGCAGCGCGCAGTCCTCGGCGGTCCGGGCCATCGGCCCCACCTGGTCGAGCGAGGAGGCGAAGGCGACGACGCCGTAGCGGCTGACGCGGCCGTAGGTGGGTTTGAGCCCCGCGATTCCGCAGAGCGAGGCGGGCTGCCGGATGGAGCCGCCGGTGTCGGTGCCGAGGCTGCCGAAGACCTCGCGCGCCGCCACCGCCGCCGCGCTGCCGCCGGAGGAGCCGCCGGGCACGCGCGAGAGATCCCAGGGGTTGTGGACCTTCTCGAAGGGCGTGTTCTCGTTCGACGAGCCCATGGCGAACTCGTCCATCGAGAGCTTGCCGGTGAGCACGGCCCCCGCGGCCTCGAGCCGCGCCACGGCGGTGCCGTCGAAGGGCGGCCGGAAGCCGCGCAGGATCTTCGATCCCGCCGTGGTCTCGACCCCCTCGGTGACGAAGATGTCCTTGAGGGCGAGCGGCACGCCGTCGAGCGGCGAGAGCGCGCTCCCCGAGGCGCGCCGGCCGTCCGCCGCCTTCGCCGCGGCGAGCGCCCCGGCCTCGTCCACGAGGAGGAAGGCGTGGATCTTCGGATCGAGCTCGGCCGTGCGCGAGAGGCTCGCGCGCGTCGCCTCCTCGCTCGAGAGCTCCTTGCGCGCAAGCCGCTCGGAGAGCTCGGCGATCGTCAGCGCGCAGATCTCGACGGAGGCGGCCATCCGGTTACTCCATGATCTTCGGCACGAGGAAGGCGCCGCCGAGGGAGGCGGGCGCGTTCTGCGTGGCGGCTTCGGCGGAGAGGGACGGGCGGACCTGGTCCTCGCGCGGCGGCACCGCCGCGGCGACCGCGGAGGTCGGGGGCACGGCCTCGGTGTCGAGCGCGCGCAGCTTCTCCACGTAGCCGAGGATGCTCGTCAACTCGCCGGCGAGCCGCCGCTCCTCGTCCTCGGAGAGCGCGAGGTGCGCGAGCGCGGCCACGCGGCGGACCTCGGCCCGGTCGATCTGGATCGCCATGACTCAGCTCCCCTTCAGCGCTTCGATCTGCGCCTTCGCCACCGGTGCGTCGGGGCCGTCGGGGGTCAGGTCGAGGTAGCGCTTGTAGTACTTGATCGCCTTCTCCTTCGCACCCGAGTAGCGGTAGGCCTCGGCGAGCCCCATCATCGCCTCGGTGAACTCGGGGCTCTTCTTGAGGGCGGCCTGGAAGGCGGTGATCGCGGGCTCCCACTGCTCGAGGTTCGTGTAGGCGAGGCCGCGGCCCGAGTCCGGCTCGGGCGAGGTCGGGTCGACCCGGGCGGCCTCCTCGAACATCGCGAGCGCCTCCTTCGGCCGGTTGTCGAGGAGCTTGTGGCCGCGGCCGAGGTACCAGTTGAAGTCGTGCCCCGCGCCCCTCGCCGGCCGCTCGCCCTTCGCGCCCGCGGCTTCGGCTTCGGCGCGGCCGCCCGGCTCTGCCTTGGCCTCCTCTGCCTTGGCTTCCGCCTTGGGCTCGGCCTTGGCTTCCGCCTTCGCCTCGGCCTTCGGCGCAACGGCCGGTGCTGGCGCGGGGCCCGCCTGGGCCGGTGGAGCCGGAGCGGCCGCCGGCTGCGGCGGGGCGGCCGGAGCCGGGACCGCGGCGGCGCTCGCGGCG
>JAJXUD010000049.1 GCA_021783235.1 Myxococcales bacterium
GCGCCGGCCGCCGCGACCGGCTCCCCCGTCGGCAGCGCGCTCGCGCTGCTCGAGCGGGGCGAGCAGCTCGAGAACGAGGGCCACTGCGCGGAGGCCATCGGGATCTTCTCCGCCATGACCGGCCAGCCGGGCAACGACCCGCTCGTCGAGCGGGCCCTCATCGGCCGCGCCCGCTGCCGCCTCGATCTCGGCCAGAACGCCGACGCCGTGCGCGACCTGAAGGGCTACCTCTCGCGCTTCCCGAGCGGCGAGTTCGCGACCGAAGCCCAGCGGCTGCTGGGCGGCCTCTGAGGGGGCGTGAGTGAATCGTCGGCTCGGCTGCTCGTGACGGGAGAGGGCGTGCGCGCCCCCCCCGAACGTCACTCCGCGAGGAAGCGGTCGAGCTCGTCGTCGAGGCCGGGCCCGAGCTCGGCGAGCTTTCCCGCGAAGCGGACCCGTCCGTCGCGCAGGAAGACCAGCCGGTCGGCGACGCGGCGCAGGGAGCGCATGTCGTGGGAGACCACGAGCACGCCGGTGCCGCGGCGGGCCACCGCGCGGACGAGGTCGTCGATCTGGCGAACCGCCTGGGGATCGAGGCCGCTCGTCGGCTCGTCGAGGACCAGCGCGTCGGGCTCGAGCGCGAGGGCCCGGGCGACGCCCGCCCGCTGGCGCGCCCCGGCAGAGACGCGGCCCGGCAGCGCGAAGGCGAGCTCGGCGAGGCCGACGCCGGCGAGCAGCTCGCGCGCCCGCGCTGCCGCCGCGCCACGGGAGAGGCGCCGCCGGTGTCGCAAGGGCAGGGCGACGTTCTCCTCGAGCGTGAGCCAGTCGAGCAGCGCCGCGCCTTGCAGGACGAGCGAGGCGCCGCTGCGGCTGCGCCGCAGGGCGCCGGGCGATCGCCGGTCGAGCGGGCGCCCGGAGATCCGGATCTCGCCGCGATCGGGGGTGAGGAGGCCGAGGGCGAGGCGGGCGAGCACCGACTTGCCGGCGCCGGAGCGGCCGATGACGTAGACCACCTCGCCGAACCCCACCGATATGGCGACGTCGTCGAGCACGCGCCGCCCGCCGAACGACATGTCGAGCCCCGCGATTTCGAGCGCCGGCGTCACGCGAACGCCAGCCCGAGCAGGATGTCCCAGACGAGCACGCAGAGCACGCCCCAGACGACGGCCGTCGAGGCGGCGCGGGCGATGCCGCGGGGGCCGCGGCCATGGCGGCGGGCGGCGAGGAACGCCGCGAGCGGCAAGCTCGCGCCGTCGAGGCCGAGCTTCGCCCAGAAGAGGGCGAGGTCCTTGCCGTCGACGAGCCGGGGCGAGACGAAGGCCGACAGCCGCCCCGTGCCCGTGAGCTGCGCGAAGCCGCCCGCGGCGAGCGAGGCGGCGAGCACGCCGACGACGCCGACGAGCAGGGTCCCGAGGATCCCCGCGAGGAGCCGCGGCAGGTAGACCTCGCGGCCGATCCGGGCGCCGTAGAGCGAGAGCGCGTCCAACTGCTCGGAGGCGTCCATCCAGGCGAGCTCGGCGCCGGTGGCCGAGCCGAGCCGCGCGGCGAGCACGCTCCCCGCCATGATCGGCGCGAACTCGCGCACGAGGAGCTTCATGAACATCGGCCCGATCCGGTCGAGGTCGAGGAGCGCGCGCTGGGCCTGGAGCGCGGCGTGCTTCTCGAGGACCACCCCGAAGAAGGCGAGGGCGAGCGTCGCGATGGGCAGGCTCCCGAGGCCGAGCGACCAGAGCTGCCGGGCCGTCTCGGCGAGGGCGGGTCGCTCGAAGGCGACGAGGGGGGCGGGGCGGCCCCTCACATCCCCCCCGTGAGCAGGACGTCGAGGAGCAGGATCCAGCCGATGGCGTGGACCACCGCCGCGCGGGCGGCCTGCCCGACGCCGCGCCCGTTCGCCGGCGCCGCGAGGCCCGCCCGCAGGGCCGAGAGGGCGATCGCGAGCCCGAAGGCCGCCGACTTCTCGAGCCCGAGCGCCGCGTCGCGGGGCCCGAGCGAGCGGCGCATCGAGCGCCAGAACTCGAGCACGGGGAGCCCGAGCCATCCACGGGCGGCGAGCGCGGCGGCCGCGAGCGCGACGACGTCGCCGAAGGCGGTGAGGAGCAGCACGGACGCCGCCATGCCCCAGAGCCGAGGCGCGAGGAGCGCGCGGACGCTGTCGACGCCGAGCGCCTCGAGCGCGGGAAGCTGCTCTCCCGCCCGCAGCGCGGCGACCTCGGCGGCGCGAGCGGCGCCGACGCGCCCGGCGTAGACGAGCGCGACGAGCAGCGGGCAGACCTCGCGTAGGCTCGCGTAGCCCGCGCCCCAGCCGAGGAGGCCGAGCACGCCGAGCTGCCGGATGAAGAAGCCGGTCTGAACCACGACGAGCGCGCCCGCGAGCGCCGCGGTGATCGCGACGAGGCCGAGACTCTGCGCGCCGTCCCAGGCGAGGATGCGGGCGAGCTCGCGGCCGTCGAGGCTTCCCAGGGCGGTCGCCGAGCGGCCGGCGAGCAGCGCGAGGGCGCCGGCCGCGCGGAGCCAGCCGACGAGCGGGCGGCCGACGGCGCGCCCCGCGGCGACGAGCGCTCGGTCCGTCACGTCAGGGTTTCCCAGCGGGCGCGGATCACGTCGCGAGGGCCGAGCCTCGCGGGCCGCCCCGGTTCGAGGACGAGCCCGAGATCGACGAGCTCCCAGAGCGGGCCCGGGTCCGCCGCGCCGACGACGAGCAGCCCCTCCGCCGGCGCCGAGAGCAGCGCGCCGATCTCCCGCGCCGTCACCGGATCGAGCCCGGCGGCGGGCTCGTCGAAGATCCGGACCGGCGCCCCCGAGGCCAGAGCGCGCGCGATGCCGGCCCGCTTACGCATGCCGCCCGAGAGCTCCTGGGGCCGCTTCTCCTCGTCGCTCGCGGCGAGGCCGACGCTCCGGAGCGCGGCGCGCCCCCGCGCGAGGGCCGCCTCGCGGGGGAGCCGGCGCAAGTGGAGGAGTACGTTCTCGAGCAGGCTCTCCGAGTCGAGCAGCGCGTCCCTCTCGAAGGCCATGGCGCGGGCCGGGGCGCGGCCGCCCGCCCAGTCGATTCGCCCGGCGGTCGGCCGCCGCAGCCCGGCGAGCAGCTTGAGCAGCGTGGTCTTTCCCGAGCCCGAGGGACCCGTGACGAGGAGCCGCGCCCCGGCGGAGAGCGAGAGATCGAGCGGCGCGAGCGCCCCCGCCGGGCCGGGCGCCACCGCGGCGCCCTTCAGCGCGACGAGCGGCGCGGCAGCCATCGCGAGATCCGGAGCTTCTTGATCCGGACGAGGACGAAGTACCAGGTGGCGACGGAGCCGAAGAGCATCGCGGCGAGGGCGATGGCGATGACGGCGACGATGGGCACGCCGTGGAAGCTCCACGGCTCGCGCGCGAGGCTGATGACGGCGCCGACCACGAGCGAGGAGCCGAGCATGCCGACGAGCAGCACCACCGAGACGCGGCGCAAGGCGTCGGTCAGATCCTCGAACGGTCGTCCCTGCACGTTGACCGCGAACTTCCCGCCCTCGAGATCGAGCAGGATCTGCGAGAGCTGCGTCGGCAGATCCTGAGCCATCTCCTGCAGCCGCAGGACTCCCTTGAGGAGCCCGCCCTGGAGCGAGGCCGGGGAGAGCCCGCCGAACAGCAGCTGCCGCACGTACGGCATGGTGGTCGCGCCGATGTCGAGATCCGGGTCGAGCTGCCGCAGGACGCCCTCGGCCGACACCGAGGCGCGCGAGAGGAGGGCGTA
Organism: Myxococcales bacterium; assembly: GCA_021783235.1. Taxonomy (GTDB): domain Bacteria; phylum Myxococcota; class Myxococcia; order Myxococcales; family JAKAPL01; genus JAJXUD01. Next base: position 3,704 of record JAJXUD010000049.1, read on the forward strand.
GTCCTTGGGGATCCGGATCCGGTAGCGGACGGCGAGGTCCAGGAGATCGCGCAAGAGGCTGCTCGCCTCCACGTTCTTGAGGCTCTTGACCCGGTAGCGCGAGAGCAGCGCGGCGATGTCGCCGCGAAAGGCCGCGAGGTTCGTGCGCGCGTCCGGGATACCCACTCGGTAGAGGAGGCGGGCCACGGTGTCGGCGTCGCCGATCGCCACCGCGACGGTGAGCATCACGAGCGTCTGCTGCATCTCGGGGCTCAGCCGCCCGACGAGGCCGAAGTCGATGATCGCGGTCCGGCCGTCCGGCAGGTAGAGGAGGTTCCCCGGGTGCGGGTCGCCATGGAAGAGGCCGTCGTCGAAGAGCTGGTGGAAGCTCTCCTCGACCACCCGCTGGGCGAGCAGCTTGCGCGTCTCGGGCTCCTCGACGTCCGTGATCTTGATGCCCTGGAGGTAGGACATCGTCAGCACCGAGCGGGCGGAGAGCTCGTCGAAGACCTTCGGGATGACGATGGCCGGGCGGCCCTCGTTCTTCTGCGCGAACTCGCGGATGTTCTTCGCCTCGTTCTCGAAGTCGAGCTCCTCGTGGATGGCGCGGTCGAACTCCTCGACGATGCCCGAGGGCGTGTAGACGCCCACCTCCTCCACCACCGCCTCGAGCGCCCGGGCGAGGTAGTCGAGCAGGTCGAGGTCGGTCTCGATCTTCCGCTCGATGTCGGGCCGCTGGACCTTCACCACCACCTCGTCGCCCCCCTTCGTGCGGGCGCGGTGGACCTGGGCGATCGAGGCCGAGGCGAGCGGCGTGGGATCGATCCAGGCGAAGGCCTCGTCCGCCGGCCTGCGGAGCGCCCGCTCGATCTGCGCTCGGACGGTCTCGAGCGGAATCGGCGGGGCCGCGTCCTGCAGGCCGCGCAGCTCGTCGACGACCTCGGCGGGGAGCAGGTCGGCGCGCGTCGAGAGCACCTGGCCGAGCTTGATGAAGGTGGGGCCGAGGTCCGAGAGCAGCTCGCGGAAGCGGCGCGCCGTCGAGAGCCGCCGCAGCTCCTCCGGCGAGGGGGCCTCGCCCTCGGGCAGGGGGACCTTGTCGCGCAGCCGCGAGCGGGCGAGCAGCTCGCCGAAGCCGTGGCGCACGACGATGGCGGAGATCTGCCGCAGCCGGGCGAGATCCTGGAAGGCTTCGCGGAGCATGGCGCCGGGAAGCTACCACGCAGTGGCGCCGCTTCGCTCGGGGGAGTGCAGTGACCTCGGATTTGGTCCCCCGGCCGGTACTGCGCCGAGGGCCTTTCGATGCGGGCAAGAGTGAGCCGCGGGGTCCACTTCTGACCGGGCCTTGAAGAGGAAGCGTTCGGGGAGCTCGCTCCCGGACGGGCCGTTGCGGATTGCAGGGGTGGATGGCAGCTTTCCTGCGAAAGTGCACGGCGATCGCTGTGCCAGTGGCCGAGAACCGACTGCTCCAGTGGCACGACGGTTGCTGTTGCCTGCAGCTCGAGATGAACGACCTCGCCTTCGCGCTCACGGCGCTCGCCGTTCCCCTGTGCGCTTCGCCCGCGATCGCTGACGGCGGCTCGCCGCCGGCCCCCTCTGCCTTCGCCGACTTCTCCTGGATGTCGGGCAACGCCGGCGCCTCGGAGCGGCCGCTCTCGGCTGGACCGTTCGGGGGGCGAGCCGCGCGTCGACGCCGCGGCACCGCTCGCGATGCTGGTCAACCTGTGAGGTCATCGCCCCGATGAGAGATCTCGTCTTCGTGCTCGCGACGGTCGGCTTCTTCGCCCTCTCTTGGCTCTATGCCGCGGGATGCGCCCGGCTCTAGGAGGATCCCTTGGGTTTCGATGCCTTGCTGGGGCTCGTGGTCAGCGTTGGGCTCTGCGTCTATCTCGTCTACGCGCTGCTGCGTCCGGAGAGGTTCTAGGACATGACCGCCATTGGCTGGATCCAGATCATCGCCTTCTTTGCGCTCGTTCTGCTCCTCACGAAGCCGCTCGGGCTCTACCTCTACCGAGTGTTCGAGGGCAGGCGGCGGCCACTCCCGCGGATCGTGGGGCCGATGGAGCGATTCTTCCTCCGGCTCTGCGGCGTCGACCCCTCGGTCGAGCAGGACTGGAAGGAGTACGCCTTCTCTCTCCTCGCCTTCAGCCTCTTCGGCATGCTCGTGACCTATGCGCTCGAGCGCCTCCAGCACATCCTGCCGCTCAATCCGCAGCGGTTTCCCGCCATCGAGCCCGCCCTCGCGTTCGACACGGCCGCGAGCTTCACGACGAACACGAACTGGCAGGCCTATTCGGGCGAGTCGACGATGAGCGACCTGACCCAGATGGCCGGGCTCGCCTGGCACAACTTCACCTCGGCGGCGGCGGGGATCGGCGTGGCGCTCGCGCTCGCCCGCGGGCTCACGAGACGCCAGGGACCCGACGGGGCGAAGACGCTCGGAAACTTCTGGGTGGACCTCGTCCGCGCGGTTCTCTTCGTGCTCTTGCCCATCTGCGTCGTGGCGGCGCTGTTTCTCGTCTCGCAGGGGGTCGTCCAGAGCCTCGCGCCGTACCGTGACGTGACGACCCTCGAGGGACCGAGGCAGATCCTCCCGATGGGGCCGGTCGCCTCGCAGGAGGCCATCAAGGAGTTCGGCACCAACGGCGGCGGCTTTTTCAACGCAAACAGCGCCCACCCGTTCGAGAACCCGACGCCCCTCACGAACCTCGTCGAACTCCTGCTCATCTTCGCGATCCCCGCGGCCCTGACCTACACCTACGGCCGGATGGCGCGCGACAGCCGGCAGGGCTGGGCGCTCTTCGCCGCCATGTCGATGCTCTTCTTCGCCGGGGTGGGCGTCTGCTACGGGGCCGAAGCCCGCGGCAACCCCGCGCTGCGCGGCCTCGCCGTCTCGCAGTCCACGGGGAACCTCGAGGGGAAGGAGGTGCGCTTCGGCGTCGCCGCCTCGGCGCTCTTCGCGACGGTGACCACCGACACCTCCTGTGGAGCCGTCAACTCGATGCACGACAGCTTCACGCCGATCGGCGGCCTGGTCACCCTCGCGAACATGGAGCTCGGCGAGGTGATCTTCGGCGGGGTCGGCGCGGGACTCTTCGGGGCCCTCGTGTTCGTGCTCCTCGCGGTCTTCATCGCGGGGCTCATGGTGGGGCGAACCCCGGAGTATCTGGGCAAGAAGATCGAGGCGCGCGAGATGAAGCTCGCGATGCTCTTCGTCCTCGTCTTCCCCGCGATCATCCTCTGCGGGTCGGCCTGGGCGGCGGTCGCGCCCGCGGGCGTCGCCTCGCTCGGAAACGCCGGACCGCACGGCCTCTCGGAGATTCTCTATGCCTTCTCGAGCAGCGCCGCGAACAACGGCTCGGCGTTCGCGGGGCTGAACGCCAACACGCCTTGGTGGAACGTGGTCCTGGCGCTCGCGATGCTCGCGGGCCGCTTCCTCATGATCGTCCCGGTGCTCGCGCTCGCCGGCGGGATGGTCGGAAAGAAGGTGGTCTCTCCGGGGCTCGGGACCTTCCCGACGGATGGCCCGCTCTTCGTCGGGCTGCTCGTCTCGGTCATCGTCATCGTCGGGGCGCTAACCTTCTTCCCGGCCCTCTGCCTGGGGCCGATCCTCGAAGAGACCCTGGCTGGCGGCGGGAGGCTGTTCTGATGGCGAGTCACGGCAAGGATCTGTCGCTCTTCGACCCCGGGATCGCGCGGGCCGCTGCGATCGAGAGCCTCGAGCGGCTCGACCCGAGGGCGGTGGCTCGAAACCCGGTGATGCTCGTCGTCGAGGTCGGTAGCGCCTTGACGACGTTCCTCTGGATCCGCCAGCTCGTCGTCCATCCCCCCGGCGCGCCGCCGCCCTGGTTCGGTGGCCTCGTGAGCCTCTGGCTCTGGTTCACCGTGATCTTCGCGAACTTTGCCGAGGCGATGGCCGAGGGGCGCGGCAAGGCCCAGGCGAGCGCGCTGCGAAAGATGAGAAAGGAGGTCACGGCCCGCCGGCGGGTCGGCGATCGGGTCGAGGAGGTGTCAGCCTCGGCGCTCCGCAAGGGGGACGTCGTGCTGGTGGAGGCGGGGATGCTCGTCCCAGGCGACGGCGAGGTGATCGAAGGCGTCGCCTCGGTGGACGAGTCCGCCATCACGGGAGAGTCGGCGCCGGTCATCCGGGAGTGCGGCGGCGACCGGTCGGCAGTGACGGGTGGCACCAAGGTGCTCTCCGACCGGATCGCCGTTCGAATCGGCGCGAACCCCGGCGAGTCATTCCTCGATCGGATGATCGCGCTCGTGGAGGGCGCGGCTCGTCAGAAGACTCCGAACGAGATCGCGCTCCACATCCTCCTCGTGGGCCTCACGATCGTCTTCCTCCTCGCCTGCGTGACCCTCGTCCCGCTCGCGATGCACCTGGGCGTCGCGCTCCCGGCCACCTCCGTGGTGGCGCTGCTCGTCTGCCTCATCCCCACCACCATTGGCGGGCTCCTCTCCGCCATCGGGATCGCGGGGATGGACCGGCTCCTACGCAAGAACGTCATCGCGACGAGCGGCCGAGCGGTAGAGGCGGCCGGCGACGTCGACACCTTGCTCCTCGACAAGACGGGAACCATCACGCTGGGAAACCGGATGGCCACCGCGCTCTTGCCGATGCCGGGAGTGGATTCCGAGGCGCTCGCCGACGCGGCGCAGCTCGCGAGCCTCGCGGACGAAACCCCGGAGGGACGATCGGTCGTGGTCTTCGTGAAGGAGCGCTTCAGCCTCCGTGGCCGGGAGGTGGCGGCGATCGGGGCTGAGTTCGTCGCGTTCTCCGCGCAGACCCGCATGAGCGGCTGCGACCTCTCGGGCCGTTCGATTCGCAAGGGCGCCGTCGAGGCGGTGCGGAGCTGGGTCCGCTCGAACGGCGGCGAGGTGCCGGGCGAGCTCTCGGCGATCTCGGACCGGATCTCCGACGCTGGAGGCACGCCACTGGCGGTCGCCGAGGAGCGGCGCGTCCTCGGGGTGATCCAGCTCGAGGACGTGGTGAAGGGTGGAATCCGCGATCGGTTCCAGCGCTTCCGCGCCATGGGAATCCGGACCGTCATGATCACGGGAGACAACCCGCGCACCGCCAAGGCGATCGCTCGCGAGGCTGGGGTCGACGACTTCCTCGCCGAGGCCACTCCGGAGGCGAAGCTTCGCCTCATCCGGGAGGAGCAGGCCAAGGGGAAGCTCGTCGCGATGACGGGCGACGGGACCAACGACGCCCCTGCGCTGGCGCAGGCGGACGTGGGGGTGGCGATGAACAGCGGGACTCAGGCCGCCAAGGAGGCCGGCAACATGGTCGACCTCGACTCGAACCCGACGAAGCTGCTCGAGGTGGTCGAGGTCGGAAAGCAGCTCCTGATGACGCGCGGCACGCTCACGACCTTCTCGATCGCGAACGACGTCGCGAAGTACTTCGCCATCCTACCGGCGATGTTCTCGAGCGCTTTCCCGGAGATCGGGGCGCTGAACGTGATGCACCTCGCCTCGCCGTTCAGCGCCGTCCTCTCGGCGGTGATCTTCAACGCGCTCATCATCGTGCTCCTCATCCCGCTCGCGCTGCGCGGCGTCCGCTATCGCCCGCTCGGCGCCGCCGCGCTGTTCCGCCGCTCGATGCTCGTCTACGGCCTCGGTGGAATCGTCGCGCCCTTCCTCGGCATCAAGCTCATCGACCTCTGCCTCCAAGCCTTCGGGCTGGTATAGGAGCCCCGTGACGACGAACCTCCTCGTTGCGATCCGCGCGACGCTCGCGACCCTGCTCCTCACCGGCATCGTCTACCCGCTCTCCGTGACGGGCCTCGCCCAGCTGCTCTTCCCCTCGCGCGCGAACGGCAGCCTCGTGAAGGACGAGCGGGGTCGGACGGTGGGCTCCGAGCTCCTCGGGCAGCGCTTCGCCGCGCCCACCTATTTCCACTCGCGCCCGTCGGCGGCTGGCGAAGGAGGATGGGACGCCCTGGCCTCGGGTGGCTCGAACCTCGGGCCGACCTCGCGGCAGCTCCACGATCGGGCGGCGTCCGAGGTCGGTCGGCTCCTGGCCGAGGGAGGGGGCCCCGGCCCGGTGCCGGCCGATCTCGTGACCAGCTCCGGCAGCGGCCTCGACCCGGATCTCTCGGTCGAGGCCGTGGTCTTTCAGATCCCGCGCGTGGCCAAGGCACGCGGCGTCGCGCCCGAGCGGTTGAGGGTCGTCGTGGACGGGCAGATCGAGCCGCGGGAGCTCTGGGTTCTCGGCGAGAGGCGGGTGAACGTGCTCCTCTTGAACCTCGCGCTCGATCGCTGGTTCGGCGCCGGGTCGTCGCCGGGGTCGCCCTGAGCGATGGTCGAGCCGAAGGCGCGTGCCGAGGACTTCCTCGAGCTGGTCCACCGCGCGCGCCGCGGCCGCCTCAAGCTCTACATCGGCTTCGCGGCGGGGGTCGGAAAGACCTACCGGATGCTCGAAGAGGCGCACGCGTTGGAGAAGCGGGGCGTCGACATCGTCCTCGCCTACGTCGAGCCGCATGGGCGCGTCGAGACCGCCGCGCTGGTCGATGGACTCGAGCTGATTGCGCGCCGCTCGATCGAGTACCGCGGGGTGACGGTCGAGGAGATGGACCTCGACGCGGTGCTCGCCCGCAGGCCCGAGATCGCGGTCGTCGACGAGATCCCCCATACGAACGCCCCGGGCAGCCGGAACCGAAAGCGCTACCAGGACGTGCTCGAGATCCTCGAGGCCGGCATCAACGTCATCGGGGCGCTCAATATCCAGCACCTCGAGAGTCTCAAGGACGTGGTCGAGCGAGCGACCGGAGTCGGGATCCGCGAGACGGTCCCCGATCTGTTCCTCGAGAACGCCGATCAGGTCGTGAACCTAGACCTCTCCGTCGAGGATCTCCTCGATCGGCTGCGCGGCGGGAAGATTTACGCGCCGGAGAAGGTGCAGTGGGCGCTCGAGCACTTCTTCGAGGAGCCGCACCTCTCCGCGCTTCGCGAGCTCGCGCTGCGCGAGGTCGCCGAGAGCGTCGAGCGGACGAGCGAGGCCAAGGCGCGCTCCGGCGCGTCGGACGAGCGGGTGGCGAGGCCGGGCCGGGTCATGGTCTGCCTCTCCTCCTACCCGCCGCACGCCGCGACGCTCCTGCGGAAAGGCTCGCGCATGGCCGGGCGACTGAGCTCCGACTGGTTCGTGGTCTACGTCGAGACGCCGCGGGAGGCGCCCCACCTCATCGACGCCGAGGCGCAGCGGCATCTGCTCGACAACGTCGCGAAGGCCCGCGAACTCGGCGCCGAGGTGGTGCGGATCCAGGCGAAGGACCCGGTCGAGGGACTGGTGGACTTCGCCCGCTCGCACGGCGTCGGTCACATCATCATCGGCCGCTCGCATCAGCCCTGGTGGAAGCAGCTCCTCGGCCTCTCGACGCCGCTCCGGCTCGTCAGGGAGGCGTCCAGCTTCGACGTCCACATCGTCGCGTTCGACGAGGGGGAGGGGCGGTCATGAGGCTGCGGGGTAAGCTGCTCCTCGCCGAGGCGCCGATGGTCCTCGCGCTCGTGGCGATCGCGATCGCGGGAGCCATGCTCGTGTCTCGGCTGGGGCAAGGCGCAAACGCCATCCTCGAGGACAATTACCGGAGCGTCCTCGCGGCGCAGCGGATGGAGGCGGCCCTGGCCCGGCTCGACCGGGGCGCGCTCTTCGTGGTCGCTGGGGAGCGGGCGCGAGCCAAGGGGGAGATGGCCGGCCAGCGCCAGCGCTTCGAGGAGGAGCTGGAGGCCCAGGAAGAGAACATCACCGAACCGGGGGAGCGCGAGGCGACGGTGGCGCTCCGGGCGAGCTGGGCCGCCTTCGGGCGAGCGCTGGACGGGCTCCTCTCCGAGGAGGAGCCCGGCCGCCTCGCGGCGAGCTATTTCGAGCGGCTCGAGCCGCGCCTCGATGGGACCGACCGCGCCGCCCAAGACGTCCTCGAAATCAACCAGGACGCGATGCTGAGGAAGAGCGACTTGGCCAGGAGGCTCGCGAACCGCTCGATCGGCTGGCTCACGGCCATCGCGCTCGCCGGGAGCCTGCTCTCGGTCTTCGCCTCGGCCGCTCTGACGGAGCGGGTCTTGAGGCCGCTGTCCGTGCTCGGGCAGGCAGCGCGGCGGATCGGGGAGGGGGACCTCGCCGCGCGGGCCGTGATCGAGGGTGAGGACGAGATTGCCCGGCTGGCCCGCGAGCTCAACACGATGGCAGAGCGGCTCCAGAAGTATCGGCAGAGCTCTCTCGGCGAGCTGCTCGAGGCGCAGAGAGCGTCCCAGGCCACGATCGACAGCCTCCCGGATCCGGTGCTCGTCGTCGGCCTGGGGGGCGAGCTGTTGCAGGCGAACCGGGCCGCCGGCGAGGCGCTGAAGGTCGATGTCGAGCGGGGCGGGATCGGGGTGCTCGATCCGGCCATTCGAGAGCTGGTCGAGAAGGCGATCCAGCACGTGGCGGCAGGGAGGGGAGCCTACGCGCCAGGGGTGGACCAGGCGGCGCGGCTCGTGACCTCGGAGGGAGAGCGCTACCTCCTGCCCCGCGCGAGTCCGGTCGAAGCGGACGAGGGCGGGATTTCGGCGACCACCGTCGTTCTTCAGGACGTGACGCGGCTCCTGCGCTTCGAGGAGCTGCGGAACGATCTCGTCGCCACCGTGGCGCACGAGCTCCGCACTCCGCTGACGTCGCTCCGGATGTCGGTCCACCTGCTCGTCGAACGGGTGGCCCCGGAGCTCGACGAGAAGCTCGCCGACCTCGTGTTCGCGGCGAGGGAGGACTGCGAGCGGCTGCAGTCGATCGTCGACGAGTTGCTCGATCTCTCGCGCATCCAGGCGGGCCGAATCGAGCTGCGCCGGAGCGCGGTCGCGGCGGAGGCGCTCGTGGATCGGGCCGCGGAGGCGGCGCGGGCGGCCGCCGCGGAGCGGAACATCCGGCTCGAGTCCGAGGCGCTTCCGGGGATCGGCGAGGCCTTCGTCGATCCGGAGCGGGTTCAGCTCGTCTTTTCGAACCTCATCGGCAATGCGCTCCGCGCCAGCTCCGAGGGAGGTGTGGTGACGGTGCGCGCGGTAGCGGCGCGCGACCGGGTTCGCTTCGAGGTGCAGGACGGCGGCCCCGGGGTCCCGCCGGAGTATCGACAGGCGATCTTCGAGAAGTACTTCCGGGTGCCGGGCGCGGCCTCGGGAAGCGCGGGACTCGGTCTGTTCATCTGCCGGGAGATCGTCCAGGCCCATGGGGGCGAGATCGGCGTCGAGAGCGAGCCGGGCAAGGGGAGTACGTTCTGGTTCGAGCTTCCGGCCGCCGCCGTGGAGTGATCCGTCAGCGCGCGGGAACGGCGTCGAGCAGCGCGTGGACGTCCTCGGCGCTCTTCGCGGCGAGCAGCCGCCGCCGGGCCTCGGCGTCCGAGAGCTCCTGTCCCACCGCCGCGAGCGCCAGCAGGTGGCGGCCGCCCTGCACGGGGGAGATGAAGGCCACGAAGATGTGAACCGGCTCCCCGTCGGGTGAGTCGAACGGGATTCCTCCCTCCGAGAGCCCGAGGACTCCGACCGTTCGCGCCACAGCCAGCTTGGCATGAGGGACGGCGACGCCGTGTCCGAGCGCCGTCGAGCCGAGCTGCTCGCGCTCGATCAGCGCGGCCCGCACGAGGTCGGCCGAGAGGTCGACCTGCGCGGCGAGCAGCTCGGCGAGCTCGCCGATGGCGCCCTCCCGTTCCGTCGAGGAGAGCCGGAGGCGGATCCCGGACGCGGGGACGAGGTCGCCGAGCCTCACGGTTCGCCTCCGCCCGGCGGCGCTTCGAGCCGCTTGCGTTTGCGCCAGAGAGTCGAGGCGTCGATCCCGAGCAGCCGCGCGGCGTCCTCGAGCGTCGGACTCCGCTGCAGCACCCGAAGGAGGTGCTCGCGCTCGATCTGCTCGAGGGTGAAGTTGCCGCCCAGCCGCGGCAGATCGACCGCCTGCGCGGCGATCCGATCGGGGAGCGCCTCCGGGATGATGGTGCCCGAAGGCCAGAGGATCGTCGCGCGCTCCATGGCGTTGCGCAGCTCGCGGACGTTTCCGGGCCACGGGTGGGCGAGCAGCGCCGCCTCGGCGGCCGCCGCGAGCTCGGGAGGGGGCCTCCCGGCCGCGCGGGCGAAGAAGGCGAGAAAGCCGCGCGCGAGGCGGGGGATGTCCGCGAGCCGCTCTCGGAGGGGGGGGACCCGCACTTCGATGACGTCGAGGCGGAAGAAGAGGTCCTCCCGGAACCGGCCGGCCTTCACGTCGGCCTCGAGGTCGCGATTCGTGGCGGCGACGACACGCACGTCGGCGCGGCGGGTGCGGGTCTCGCCCACGCGTTCGAACTCTTTGTCCTGGAGGAAGCGCAGGAGCTTCGCCTGGAGGCCAGGTGAGATCTCGCCGATCTCGTCGAGGAAGAGCGTGCCCCCCTCGGCGGCCTCGACCCGGCCCGGCTGGTCCCGAATCGCGCCGGTGAAGGCTCCCTTCGCGTGGCCGAAGAGCTCGCTCGCGAGCAGATCCTCCGAGAGCGTCGGGCAGTTCACCGTGACGAAGGGTCGATGGCGGCGAGGACTCTGGGCGTGCGCGGCCCGCGCCAGGAGCCCTTTGCCGGTGCCGCTCTCCCCCCGAAGAAGGATCGCCGCCTCGGAGGCCGCGGCGCGGGCGACGACGTCGAGCGCCGTGCGCATGCGCGGAGCCTCCGTCGACAGATCGATGGCCGGGACCTCGCCGGCGAGTCGAGACTCGAGATCCGCGACCAGGCGGCTGGCCGCTCGGCGCTCTGCCTGCTTCGCGACGACGTGGCGGATCTGGTCGGGCGTGAACGGCTTCGGAAGGTAGTCGAACGCACCCCGCTTGATCGCCTCCACCGCGCTGTCGAAGGTCGCGTAGGCGGTGACGACCACCACCGACAGATCCGGGCGCGCGCTCAGCAGGCGCGGGAGGAGGTCGAGGCCGCTCTCGGCCCCGAGCCGGAGATCGACGAAAGCGAGGTCGAACGGGGTGCGCTCGAGCGCCTCGAGGGCAGCGCCCAGTCCCGGAACGGAGGTCACCCGGCAGCCTGCGCCGTCGAGGCAGACGGTCAGCGCCGTGCGGATGTTCTTCTCGTCGTCGACGACGAGGACGCGCAGCCCGCTCGAGGTCTCTGGCGCTTCCAGCGGCACGACTTTAGGGATGCACCCTCGGCCCCTTTGGGTCAATCGCGACCTTTCGAGGCTGCCCGCCCGGCTACCCCGCGTCCGGGGGCTCTGTTAGCTTCTCGTCCCCTATGAGCAGCGCCCCGGTCGACCTCGAGTCGCAGACGCCGATGATGCGGCAGTACCTCGAGACGAAGGCGCGCGTGCCCGACGCGCTGCTCTTCTTCCGGCTCGGCGACTTCTACGAGCTCTTCTTCGACGACGCGATCGAGGCGGCGCGGCTGCTCGAGATCACGCTCACCTCGCGCAGCAAGGGCGACGACCGGGTGCCGATGTGCGGCGTCCCTTTCCACGCGGCGAGGGGCTACGTCGCGAAGCTCGTGGCGGCGGGGCGCAAGGTCGCCATCTGCGACCAGGTCGAGGAGCCTGGGGGCGGCAGGGAGAAGCTCTTCCGGCGCGAGCTGACGCGGGTCGTCACCCCGGGGATGGTGCTCGACGACGAGCTGCTCGACCCGAAGGAGAGCCGCTGGCTCGCCGCCGCGGCGCTGCAGGGCGGCTCGGCCGGCGTCGCCTTCCTCGACCTCTCGACCGGCGACCTGCGCGCCGCCGAGCTTCAGGCCGAGCGGCTCCAGGACGAGCTCTGGCGCCACGCGCCCGCCGAGATCCTCGCGGGGGCGGGGATCGCGCCCGCGCTCCTCGAGCCGCTCGGGGCGCCCGTGCAGCCCGCGCCCGAGCCCGAGCGGGGCGAACCCGATCCGCTGGCGGCCCACCTCGGCCCCGACCGCGGCGCCTCGCAGGGGCTCGCGCCCGACGGCCCGGCCGGCTTGGCCTGCGCGCTCCTCCTCCGCTACGCGGCGCGCAGCCAGCTGCGGACCGCGGCCCACGTCGACCGGGTGACGGTCTACCGGCCGAGCGACCTGCTCGTCGTCGACGAGGCCTCGCGGCAGAACCTCGAGATCGTCCGGACGATGCGCGACGGCGGTCGGCGCGGCTCCCTCCTCGGCGTCCTCGACCGGACGGAGACCCCGATGGGCTCCCGGCTCCTGTGCGACTGGCTCCTCGGGCCGCTGCTCGACCTCGGGGCCATCCGGGCGCGCCACGACGCGGTGGGCGAGCTCGCGGAGCGGGCGGTGCTGCGCGAGGACCTCGCCGCCGCGCTGCGGGGCGTGCGCGACGTCGAACGGCTCTCGGCGCGCCTCTCGCTCGGGCAGGGCAGTCCGCGCGACCTGCGCGCGCTCGGCGATTCGCTCGGGCGGCTGCCGCTCTTGCGCGGGAAGCTCGCCGGCCTGGGAGCCGGCCTCTTCTCGGAGGTCTTCGAGAGGACCGACGGGCTCGACGACCTCGCGGGCACGCTCCAGGGCGCGCTCCTCGACGAGCCCGCCGCCACGCTGCGCGAGGGCGGCTTCGTGCGGCCGGGCTTCTCCGCGGAGGTCGACGAGCTCGTCGCGCTCGCCCAGGGCGGCAAGGCGACGCTCGCCGCGCTCGAGGCCGAGGAGCGAGCGCGCACCGGCATCTCCTCGCTCAAGGTCCGCTTCAACAAGGTCTTCGGCTACTACCTCGAGGTGACGACGCCGAACCTCCACCTCGTGCCGAAGGACTGGGTGCGGCGGCAGACCACGGCGGGCGGCGAGCGCTTCGTCACCGAGGCGCTCAAGGGCTGGGAGGAGAAGGTCCTCGGCGCCGAGGAGCGGCGGATCGCGCTCGAGGCGCGCCTCTTCGAGGAGCTGCGGCAGCGGGTCTGCGCGCGCCTTCCGGCGCTGCGAACCGCCGCGCGGGCGGTGGCGACGCTCGACGCGCTGCTCTCGTTCGCGCGCGCCGCCGCGGAGTACGGCTACGTGCGCCCCGATCTCGACGACGGCGACGAGCTCGTCATCGAGGACGGCCGCCACCCGGTGGTCGAGCGGATGCTCGGCATCGAGCCGTTCGTGCCGAACGACGTCCGGCTCGACCGGCGGAGCTGCCAGCTCCTCGTCCTCACCGGCCCCAACATGGCCGGCAAGAGCACCGTGCTCCGGCAGGTGGCGCTCGTCGTCTTGATGGCCCAGGCGGGGAGCTTCGTGCCGGCGCGCCGGGCCCGCATCGGCCGCTGCGACCGGATCTTCACCCGCGTGGGCGCCTCGGACAACCTCGCCCGCGGCCAGTCGACCTTCATGGTCGAGATGACCGAGACCGCCGCCATCCTCCGGCAGGCGACGGCCCGCTCGCTCGTCATCCTCGACGAGATCGGCCGCGGCACGTCCACGTTCGACGGCCTCTCCATCGCCTGGGCGGTCGCCGAGGCCCTGCACGATCGGATCGGCGCGCGCGCCCTCTTCGCGACGCACTACCACGAGCTGACGGATCTCGCGCGCGACCGGCCGCGGGTCCGGAACGCCTCGCTCGCGGTCCGCGAGGAGGGGGGCCGGGTCGTCTTCTTGCGAAAGCTCGTCGACGGCGGCGCGAGCCGCAGCTACGGCATCGAGGTGGCGCGACTCGCCGGGCTGCCGCGCGAGGTGATCGAGCGGGCCCGCGAGATCCTCGCGAACCTCGAGTCGGGCGAGCTCGACGAGGAGGGGATGCCGGCGCTCGCCCGCGCCGGCCGCGGCCGCGCTCGCGTGGCCCGGGCGCGAGAGCGGCAGGATCAGCTTCGCCTCTTCTCGCCGCCGCCGCCGGAGCCGTCCCCGCTCGAGGAGGCCGTGCGCGCCCTCGACGTCGATCGGACGACGCCGCTCGAGGCGCTCGCGTTCCTCGCCGACTGGCGATCGCGGCTGGGCCGCTGACCGTGCGCTTGCGGGCGAAGGGTGCCGTGCGGTAGCAAGGCGCGCGCCCGCTCTCCGGGCACCGGAGGTTGCCATGACCCAGAAGCCGCTCCTCGTCGCCCTCTCCCTCTTCGGGCTCGCCGCAGGCGCGACCGGCTGCTTCCTGGGCAACTCGACGGTCGCCGAGTGCCAGAAATCCTGCCAGCACCTCTACTTCGACTGCGCCGCCGGAAGCCCGACCGAAACCGAGGCCCAGTGCGAGGCGGCCTGCGGGACCTCGAGCTCGGGGGTGAGCTGCACGAATCCCCAGGCCTTCTACAACTGCGTCAACGCGGCCTCCTGCCCCACGCTCCAAGGGCTGACCGGGCAGAGCACGATGGCCTCCTGCGCCGGCGAGGGGAGCTGTAGCTTCACGACGGGGACGGGCACGGTCATCGGCGGCAACGGTGGCTCGAGCTCGAGCGGCGGCTCGACGTTTGGCGGCGGATCGACGTCCGGTGGCACGACCTTCGGCGGCGGCTCGACGTCCGGTGGCACGACCTTTGGCGGCGGCTCGACCTCCGGTGGCACGACCTTCGGCGGCGGCTCGACCTCCGGTGGCACGACCTTCGGCGGCGGCTCGACGTCCAGCGGCGGCTTCACGAGCGGCGGCTCGACCAGCGGAGGGAGCACGGGCGGCGGGATGACCGCCGGCTCGGCGTGCACGGCACCCGCGGCCGGCCAGACCGACCCCTGCGCGACCGCGGGGCTCGCCTGCATGTACACGGGCGGCGGGACGTCCGGCTACCAGTGCGAGCTGCCGACCGAGTTCTACCCCTGCCTGCCGGCGGTCGGCTGCGCCCAGGGCAGCCCTCCGCTCACCTGCAGCGCGATCACCCTCCCCACGGGCAGCGAGAACCTCTGCGTCGTCGACTGCGCGGCGAGCACCGGCTGCCCCACTCCGAGCACGACCTGCCAGAGCGTCTCGGGCCAGTCGGTCTGCTGGTACGACCTCTGCGGTCCCGGCAGCTCGCCGGACGGCGGCACGGCCAACGGCACGGTCTACTACGCCCCGTGCAACGCCCAGGGGAGCGGAGACGGCGTCTGCCTGCCGGTCACGTCCGGCTCCGGGACGGTCGGCATCTGCCAGCAGGGCGGACCGCTCGCGGCCGGCGCGACCGGCTGCTCGCCGATTCGCCCCGCGGGCGGCGCCCTCGCCACCCTCTGCGACGGGACCTCGTACTGCCTGACGAGCTTCTCGGGCGGCACGACCTCGCTCTGCTATCCCATCTGCGGCGCCCAGGCCCCCATGGCCGCCGACGGCGGCCCTGGTTGTGGCACCGGCACGGGCTGCGTCGGCATCGGCGGCGACTTCGGCGTCTGCCTCGAATCGTGCACCGCCGGGACGACGACCTGCCCCTCCCCGACGAGCTGCCAGAACGTGGGCAGCAGCTACTGCCTGCCGTAGCCCCGAACCCGAATCGGGGGCGCCCGCGCGCCTTCCTTCAGGAGGGGTGTTGGGCCCCGGGGAGAGCCGGGGGGGGCTCCGCGGTTGTCGTAGACTGACGGCTCCATGCTCGAAGGCTTCCACCCCGCGGTCTCCCGCTGGTTCCTCGGCCGCTTCGAGGACCCGACCCCGCCGCAGCGGCGCGGCTGGGCCGAGATCCGCGCCGGGCGCGACACCCTCATCGCAGCGCCGACGGGATCGGGCAAGACGCTCGCGGCCTTCCTCGCCTGCCTGGACGATCTGGTGCGGCGCGGGCTCGCGGGCGAGCTGCCCGACGAGACCGTCGCGGTCTACGTCTCCCCGCTCAAGGCGCTCGGCAACGACGTCCAGAAGAACCTCGCCGTCCCGCTCGCGGGCATCGCCGCCGCCGCCGTCGAGCTCGGCCTCTCGATGCCGCCGGTCCGGACGGCCGTGCGCACGGGCGACACGCCGCAGTCCGAGCGGGCGAGGATCCTGCGCCGGCCGCCGCAGCTGCTCCTCACGACGCCCGAGTCGCTCTACCTCCTGCTCACCTCTGCGAAGGGGCGGGAGATCCTGCGGCCGGTCCGGACGGTCATCGTCGACGAGATCCACGCGCTCGCGGACGACAAGCGCGGCGCCCACCTCGCGCTCTCGCTCGAGCGGCTCGAGGCGCTCGCGGGCCGCCGCATCCAGCGGATCGGGCTGTCGGCCACCCAGAACCCCATCGAGGAGATCGCCCGCTTCCTCGTCGGCGCCGCCCGGGTGGGAGCGGACGGCAGGCCCGACTGCGCCATCGTGGACGAGAGCCGCGGCCGCGCCCTCGACCTCGGGGTCGAGATCCCGCGGAGCGAGCTGTCCGCCGTCGCCTCGAAGGAGCTCTGGGGCGAGGTCTACGACCGACTCGCCGAGCTGGTGCGCTCCCACCGGACGACGCTCGTCTTCGCGAACACGCGGCGGCTCGTCGAGCGGATCTCGCACTCGCTCGCCGAGCGGCTCGGCGAGGAGCAGGTCGTCGCGCACCACGGATCGATGTCGCGGCAGCGTCGGCTTCAGGCCGAGGAGAAGCTCAAGGGCGCCGAGGTCCGGGTCGCGGTGGCGACCGCCTCGCTCGAGCTCGGCCTCGACGTCGGCGCGGTGGACCTCGTCTGCCAGCTCGGCTCTCCCCGCTCGCTCTCGGTGGGGCTGCAGCGGATCGGCCGCTCGGGCCACTTTCGGGGGGCGACGCCCAAGGGGCGCCTCTTTCCGCTCTCGCGCGACGAGCTCATCGAGTGCGCCGCCTTCGTGCGCGGCGTCCGCGCCGGGCACCTCGACCTCGTCCGCGTGCCGCCCGCGCCGCTCGACGTCCTCGCCCAGCAGCTCGTCGCCGCCTGCGCCTGCGAGGAGTGGGGGGAGGACGAGCTCTTCGCGCTCGCGCGCCGCGCCTGGCCCTACGCGCGGCTGACGCGGCGCGACTTCGACCGGCTGGTCGAGATGCTGTCGGAGGGGGTCGCCCCCGGCAAGAGTCGCGCGGGCGCGCACGTTCACCGCGACGGCGTGCGGCGGCGGCTGCGGGGGAGGCGCGGCAGCCGGATGATCGCGCTGACCTGCGGCGGCGCGATCCCCGACCAGGGCGTCTACTCGGTGGTCAAGGAGCCCGAGGGGATCTCCGTGGGAACGGTGGACGAGGACTTCGCCATCGAGAGCATGACCGGCGACGTCTTCTCGCTCGGCAACGCCTCCTGGCGAATCCTGCGGGTGGAGCAGGGCAGGGTGCGGGTCGAGGACGCCCGCGGCGCCCCGCCCTCCATCCCGTTCTGGAACGGCGAGGCGCCGGGTCGCACCCTCGAGCTGTCGGAGGAGGTGTCGCGCCTCCGGGAGGAGATCGAGCCGCTGCTCGCCGAGCCCGAGGCCGCGGCGACCTGGCTCTCGCGCGAGGGGGCGGTGCCGCTGCCGGGGGCGGCGCAGGTCGTGCGCTACCTCGCGGCGGGGCGCGAGGCGCTCGGGGTCCTGCCGACCCAAGGGACCCTCGTCGCCGAGCGCTTCTTCGACGAGGGGGGCGGCATGCAGCTCGTCGTCCACTCCCCGTTCGGCGCCCGGATCAACCGCGCCTTCGGCCTCGCCCTGCGCAAGTGCTTCTGCCGCACCTTCGACTTCGAGCTGCAGGCGGCGGCCACCGACGACGCGGTCCTCCTGTCGCTCGGGCCGCAGCAGAGCTTTCCGCTCGAGCTCGTCTTCGAGCTCCTCTCCCCGTCGAGCGTCCGCGAGGCGCTCACGCAGGCGGTGCTGCGGGCGCCGATGTTTCGGGCCCGCTTCCGCTGGGCGGCGACCCGCTCGCTCGCGCTCCTGCGGCAGCAGGGCGGCCGCAAGCTGCCGCCGGCGCTGCTGCGCATGAAGGCGGACGACCTGCTCGCGACGCTCTTCCCGTCTCAGGCGGCCTGCCAGGAGAACGTCGCCGGGCCGCTCGAACCGCCCGACCAGCCGCTCGTCGACGAGGCGCTGCGCGAGTGCCTGACCGACGCGATGGATCTGGCTGGGCTCACCGCGCTCCTGGAGCGGCTGCGGCGGGGCGAGCTGCGCACGGTGGCGCGCGACCTGCCAGAGCCCTCGCCGCTCTGCCACGAGATCCTCGGGGCTCACCCGTACGCCTTCCTCGACGACGCTCCGCTCGAGGAGCGGCGGGCGCGGGCGGTCCAGACCCGGCGGAGCCTCTCGCCGAAGGACGCGAGCGAGATCGGCGCCCTCGACCCGGCCGCGATCGACGAGGTGCGGCGGCAGGCCTGGCCCGCGCCGCGCGACCCGGACGAGCTGCACGACGCCCTGATGCAGCTCGTGCTCTGGCCGAGCTCGGGGGGCGCTGTGGCGCGGGAGCGGGGCTGGGGCGGGGACGCCGCGCTCGGGTCCCCCCTCCTCGACTCCCTCCTCCAATCCGGCCGCGCCCTGCGCGTCGGCCACTGCATCGCGGCCGCCGAGCGCGAGGAGCTCGCCAGGGCGGCGCTCGCGGGCGACGAGCCGGCGCTCGACCGGGCGGTCTCGGGCTGGATGGACGCGCTCGGGCCGACCACGGGCGCGGCGCTCGCGACGTCCCTCGGCCTGCCGGGGCCGGCGGTGGACCAGGCGCTCCACCGGCTCGAGGGGAGAGGCAAGATCCTCCGGGGCCGCTTCACGCCGGGGACGGAGGGCGGAGGAGCCGGGCTCTTCGCGACGAGGGGCGGAGGGCGGAGGCAGGAGCAGCCGATCGAGTGGTGCGAGCGCGGGCTTCTCGCCCGCATCCACCGGCTCACCCTGGGCAAGCTGCGGCGGGAGATCGAGCCCGTCTCCACCGCCGATCTCTTCCGCTTCCTCTTCCGCTGGCAGCACGTGCAGCCCGGGACGCAGCTGACGGGCCTCGCCGGACTGCGCGAGATCCTCGGGCAGCTCCAGGGGCTCTCGGCGCCGGCCGGCGCCTGGGAGCGGGAGATCCTGCCGGCGCGCCTCTCGCGCTACGACCCCTCCTGGCTCGACCAGCTCTGCCTGTCGGGCGAGGTCGGCTGGGGACGGCTCGTGCCGCCCTCCGAGCGCGAGGCGGACGCCCCCGCGCGCCGGCAGGCGCCCACGCGGGCGGCTCCCGTCGCCCTCTTTCGGCGCGAGGATCTACCCTGGCTCTTCGCGCTCGCCCGGGCGGGCCAGCTGCCGCCGCCGCTGCCCGAAGCGGCGGCCGACCTGCGCGATCGACTCAAGGCCCGCGGCGCCACCTTCGTCCCGGAGCTCCAGGCGGCGACCGGGCGGCTCGAGACCGAGCTCGAGCAGGCGCTCTGGGAGCTCGTGGCCGCGGGCGAGGTCGCCTGCGACGGCTTCGCGGGGCTGCGGCGGCTCGTCGATCCCATGCCAGCGGCCCAGGGCCGCCGTCGGGCCTCGTCCCGTCGCTCCGGCCGCTTCGCGCAGCGGCTGCCCTGGCAGGGCGGCCGCTGGTCGCTCCTTCGACCGGCAGTCGAGATCGCGTCCGACTCCGCCGTCGAGCCCCTGGCGCGGCAGCTCCTCCGTCGCTACGGCGTGGTCTTCCGCGACCTCTGCGCCCGCGAGCCGTGCGCGCCTCCCTGGCGCGAGCTCCTTCAGATCTTCCGCCGGCTCGAGGCGCGGGGCGAACTGCGAGGCGGCCGCTTCGCGGACGCCTTCGCCGGCGAGCAGTTCGCGCTGCCAGGGGCCGTGGAGGCGCTGCGCGCGGTCCGCCGCTGGGCGCCCACGGCCCCCGAGCGGGTCGCGCTCGGCGGCACCGATCCGCTGAACCTCGTCGGCGTCCTGACGCCTGGCGCCCGGCTCCCGGCCGTGCTGGGCCAGCGGCAGCTCTTCCAGGACGGCGTCGCGGTCGGGCCGCGGGCGGAGCCGCGCCAGGGTCGATCTCGCGGGCGCGGCGCGGGGGCCAGCGAGACGGGGAGTCCCGCATCGTAGCGGGCGGGCCGGCAGGGACTGTCAGGACCCACACATTTTCTTTGTGGGTCAAGGCAACCGTCCCGCCAGGGCTTGCGCCCCGGTAGACCCGCAAGGTATCAACGGTGAACCTCCCAATGGCCACCGACTCGAAGCCCGGAACCCAACGCTCGACCGGGCCCGTTCATGGCTGACCCCTCGGGTCGGCTGTCCGAGTCGACGGCGCGGCCGGCCGTCGGGCCGCTTCCGCCGTCGGGCAGACCTCTTCCGGGCGCCGGGAGCTCGAGGCTCGACCTCCTCGAGCGGCTGCTCGCGGCCGAGGAGGCCAGGGGCTGCGCCGAGGCCGCCGTCTCCTGGCTTTCGGACGAGCTCGGCCTGCCGGGGCTCGTCTGCGCGGGCCTCGCCGAGGATCCGCTTCGGCTCGTCAGGCTGGCCTCGCGCGGGAGCCGGGCCAAGCAGTTCGCGATCGCGCTCGACGACCCGGCCGACCCGTTCCTCCCCGTCCTCGGCGCGGAGCTCCCCGTCCGCTTCGGGCGAGGCGGGCGGAACGCGCCCGAGGCTCCCTTCCAGCGGGCGCCGTTCGTCGCTTTCCCGCTCCACGGCCTCGCCGGCGGCGCCCCCCGGCCGGCCGGCGTCCTCTTCGTGGCCGAGGCGACGCGGCTCGGCGACGCGGTCGCCTCGGAGCTCCAGTGGATGTGCCGCCACCTCGGCCGGAGGCTCTACCAGATCTGGACGGGGGAGCAGCTGAGGGAGAGAGAGCGGCGGGTCGCTCGGGAGCAGCGGCTGCTCGACGGCCTGCTCGACGCCGTTCCGGATCCCATTCTCCTCACCGACGCGGACGGTCAAGTGGTGCTCGCGAACCCGCGCGCCGAGGAGCTCTTCGCGGCGGGCGAGGCCCCGCGCGAGGGGCGCGTGCAGGCGGTTTCGCGCAACAGCCTGCTCTTCTCGTCGGCCTTGACCCAGCGGGTGCTCGCCGCCGGCGAGCAGGCCCGCCGCGAGCTGCTCCTCGTCGACCCGGCCGACGGCTCGGACCTCCTCTTCGAGCTGCTGTCGGCGCCGGTGGCGGGGGAGCAGGAGGGGAAGGGCAGCGGCGTCGTCTCGATCCTCCGCAACGTCACCGACCTGCGGCGGGCGACCGAGGAGATCGAGGAGAACTACCGCCGGCTACGGGCGGCGGAGCTGGACATCCGCGCCGAGCGCGACCGGCTGAACCTCATCATCCGATCGGTCGCCGACCCCATCCTCGTCACCGACCCCGCGGGTGCGATGGTGCTCGTCAACGAGCCCGCCGAGCGGCTCTTCACCTCTTCGCAGCGGCCGGACGGGGAGGGTGCGCCCACGGGGACCCCAGGGGAGGGCGAGGCCCGGGGGCAGGCCGAGCGCGACAACGACGCCCAGCTCTCCTCCTTCGTCTCGACGCTCTTCTCCGCGCCCCCGGGGCAGCGCTGGCGCGGGGAGCTGACGCTCACGGACCCCGCGACCGGCGCCGCGATCCCGATGGAGGCGATCTCGGGGAGGGTGCTCTCCGAGCAGGGCGAGGTCACCGCCATCGTCACGATCCTCCACGACCAGTCCGAGGCGCGCGAGCGCGCCCGCCTCTACCGGGAGGTCGAGGCGGCGAAGAGCGAGCTCGAGGGCAAGGTCCGCGCGGCGACCGCCGAGCTGGTCCACCAGAACGAGCTCTTGCGGCGGCAGCACATCGAGCTCGAGCAGGCCTCGCAGCTGAAGTCGCAGTTCCTCGCGAACGTCTCGCACGAGTTCCGCACGCCGCTCAACGCCATCCTCGGCTACACGAGCATGCTCTTGCAGGGGGTCTACGGCCCGCTCGACGGCCGGCAGGAGCGGGGGCTGCGCCGGGTCGACTCGAACGCGCAGCACCTCCTCTCGATCATCAACGACATCCTCGACATCGCGAAGATCGAGGCCGGCCGGATGCCCGTGCGCGCCTCGGAGTTCGAGCTGCCGGAGCTCGTCGGCGAGATCCTCTCGGAGCTCGAGCCGCTCGTGGAGCGCTCGAGGCTCGAGATCCGGCGCGAGCTCGCCGACCGGCTGCCGCCCGTCCACGGCGATCGGCAGAAGATCAAGCAGGTGATCCTGAACCTCCTCACGAACGCCCTCAAGTTCACCCCGCGTGGTTCGGTGGCGATCCGGGTCCGGCTGGCGGGCGAGGAGATCTCGGTCGCGGTCGTCGACACCGGCATCGGCATCGCCCCAAGCGACCACCAGAAGGTCTTCGAGGACTTCCGGCAGGTCGACAGCTCGCCGGCGCGCCCCTACGGCGGCACGGGTCTCGGCCTCTCCATCTGCCGTAGGCTCGCCACGACGATCGGCGGGCGGATCGACCTCGCGAGCGAGCTCGGGCGCGGCTCCACCTTCACGTTCTCCTTCCCCCAGCGCTGGAGGAGAGAGCCATGAGCAAGGCACCGGCCGCGATCGAGGCGGCCGAGGCCAACGGCGGCCCCCGCGCGACTCCGCTGATCCTCCTCGTCGACGACTTCGTGGACAACCGCGAGATGTACGCCGAGTACCTCGCCTTCTCGGGCTTTCAGGTCGCCGAGGCCGCGGACGGCCACGAGGCGCTCGCCAAGGCCTTCGAGCTCCTGCCCGACATCATCCTGATGGACCTCTCGCTCCCCGGCATGGACGGCTGGGAGGCGACGCGGCGGCTGAAGCAGGACGAGCGCACCCGCGGGATCCCGGTCATCGCCGTCACGGGCCACGTCCTCGACGGCCACGCCGAGGGCGCGCGCGGGGTCGGCTGCGACGGCTTCGTCGCGAAGCCCTGCCTGCCCGAGGCGCTGGTCGCCGAGGTGCGCCGCATGCTGGAGCGGAGCCGCTCTGGCCGTGGAGGGCGCTGAGCCATGGAGACCGGGCAGCGCCGGCGAGAGCAGCGAGCGGCCGTCGGCGAGTTGACCTATCTCTACTGCCTCGTGCGCGGCCCGAAGCCCAAGATCGGCCGTCTTCCGCCGGGCCTGCCCGGCGCGTCGCCCGTTCGCCTCCTCGAGGTCGAGGCTCGGCCCTCCGCCGGGCCGGGGCTCTGGCTCGTCGTGTGCGGCGTTCCGCCGAGCCGCTACGACGGGCTCCGACTCGCTCGGGCCATGAAGGATCTGCGCTGGGTCTCGAGCTGCGCGGTCGCCCACGAGGAGCTGGTCGACCGGATCGGTCGGCTCGGCCCCACCCTGCCATTGAAGCGCTTCACGATCTTCCGGGACGACGCGCACGCCGTCGCCCACGCGCGCGGCGAGCGGGCACGCCTCGGGCGGCTCTTCGATCGGCTCGCCGGCCGCAAGGAGTTCGGACTCCGCGTCGAGCTCGACGAGGGGCGCGCTCGCGCTTCGCTGGTGCGGCGCATCGCGCGGGCGGGCGAGCCGGGACGCGGCGCCGCCGGGCTTCGCCAGCGGCAGCGCGAGTGGTCGGCCGCCCGGGAGCTCTCGGGCCGGGCGAGGGGCGTGGCCGCGAAGCTCTACGACACGCTCGCCGCCAAGGCCGAGCAGGCGCGCCGCCGGGGGGAGGTCGGGGGCGTCCCCGAAGCGCGGCTCCTCCTCGACGCGCTCTTCCTCGTGGCCGAGAAGCGGAGCGCCGGCTTCGCGAAGGCGGTGGACGGCGCGACCCGCCGACTCGCGGCCGACGGCCTCGACGTCTCGCTCACCGGCCCCGCGTCGCCCTACCACTTCATCGAGGACGAGGCTGCGCCGCGCGATCTCGATGGCCAAGCTCCCTCGTAGACGGCGAAGTCGCGGAGGGGACCATGGCCGGCGGCGACCTCGGGGCGTACGGGCGCAAGCGCCGCTTCGGCCGGACGCCCGAGCCGGCGCCGCTCCGGGAGGCGCCTGCTCGGACGGCCGCGGAGCGCCGCTTCGTCGTCCACAAGCACCACGCCCGGCGGCTCCACTACGACCTGCGACTCGAGTTCGACGGCGCGCTCGCCTCCTGGGCCGTCCCGAAGGGCCCCTCCTACGACCCCGCGGTGAAGCGGCTCGCGGTGCAGACCGAGGACCACCCGCTCGAGTACGCCTCTTTCGAGGGGAGGATCCCGGAGGGCGAGTACGGCGGAGGCGACTCGCTCGTCTGGGACCGCGGCAGCTGGAGCGCGGTGCCGCCCGAGGAGGCCGATCGGCAGCGCGAGCGCGGCCACCTCCTCGTCGAGCTGCACGGGGAGAAGCTCCACGGCCGCTGGCACCTCGTCCGGACCGGCCGCGGCGACGGTGGCCGGAGCTGGCTCCTCTTCAAGGCGAAGGACGAGGCCGCCGACCCCGCCTTCGACGTCGTCGCGGAGCGGCCGGAGAGCGTCCTGACCGGCCGGCGGCTGACGCGGGGGCCGGAGCGGCGGGCGGTCCTGCGGGCGAGCCACCCGGCGCCGCGGCGGCTCCTCGAGCGCGTCTGGCCGCCGATGCTGGCGACGCTCGTGGAGCGCTTGCCGGGCGACGCCTCCCGCTGGCAGTACGAGCTCAAGCTGGACGGCTTCCGGGCGCTGGCCGGCCTCTCGGGAGGGCGCGTCGCGCTCTGGAGCCGCAACGGCCTCGACCTCGCCGAGCGCTTCCCCGGGATCGCGCGGGCGCTCGAGGGCGTGGTCGTCGGCGAGGCGGTCGTCGACGGCGAGATCGCGGCGATCGGCCGCGACGGCGCCCCTCGCTTCGAGCTCTTGCAGCGCGGCGAGGCGCCGCCCGTCTTCTTCGCCTTCGACCTCCTCTGGCTCGACGGGGAGGACCTTCGCCGCCGGCCACTCCGCGAGCGGCGCGAGCTGCTCGAGAGCCTCCTCGCGAATGCGCCCGAGGGGGTGAGGCTCTGCGAGATCGTCGGCGCCCCCGCGGAGCGGGCGCTCGAGATCGCGCGCGACGAAGGCCAGGAGGGGATCGTCGCGAAGGATCGGGCGTCGCCCTATGTGGGGACGCGATCGACCGCGTGGCAGAAGCGAAAGCTGGTGCGGTCGCAGGAGGCGGTCGTCGTCGGGATGACCCCGAGCGCGAGCGGTCGCGCCGAGATCGGGGCGCTCCTCGTCGCGGTGGCCGAGGAGGGCGGCTTCCGGTACGCGGGCAAGGTCGGCACGGGCTTCAGCGAGCAAGAGCGGCGAGCGCTCTGGGAGGGGCTCTTGCCGGCGGTGGTCGACTCGCCGACGGCGCGCGACGCGCCGCGGCTGCGGGGCGCGCGCTGGCTTCTGCCGGCGGCGGTCTGCGAGGTCCGCTTCGCCGAGTGGACGCGGGACGGCCGGATGCGCCACCCGAGCTTCCTCGGGCTGCGGCCGGACGAGGCGCCCGAGGAGTGCGTGCGCGAGCGGCCGGCGGCGGGGGAGGCTCGCTGAGGTAGACCAGGCGTCCACCGGCGCCCGGCCCGCGAGCCTCTGGGGCCCTGATCTTCCGGCGGGACTCCCGCCGCCGCTTCCCGCCCGGCGCCGCCTCTGCTACCTTCGCGCGCCTTCCCGGAGGATTGAATGACCATCGCGCTCGGCGTCATCGGCGGCAGCGGGCTCTACGAAATCGAAGGACTCACGCGCGTCAAGAAGGTCTTGGTGAAGACGCCGTTCGGCGATCCGTCCGCCCCCTACACGCTCGGCCGGCTCGGCGAGGTCGAGCTCTGCTTCCTCCCCCGCCACGGCGTCGGCCACCGGCTGCTCCCCTCCGAGGTCAACTCGCGGGCGAACCTCTGGGGCTTCAAGAAGCTCGGCGTCGAGCGGCTCCTCTCGTTCTCGGCGGTGGGCAGCCTTCGCGAGGCCATCGAGCCCGGCGATCTCGTCATGCCGGACCAGATCTTCGATCGGACGGCGGGGCGCGAGCAGACCTTCTTCGGCGACGGCCTCGTCGCCCACGTGCCGCTCGCCGATCCGATGTGCCAGGAGCTGTCGGACATGGCCTACGCCGCCGCCACGGCGCTCGGCGGCCGGGTCCACAAGGGCGGCACCTACCTCTGCATGGAGGGGCCGGCCTTCTCGACGCGGGCCGAGTCGCGCGTCCACCGGCTCTGGGGCATGGACGTCGTCGGCATGACCGCCTTCCCGGAGGCGAAGCTCGCCCGGGAGGCGGAGATCTGCTACGCGACCGCGGCCCTCGTCACCGACTTCGACTGCTGGCACGCGGTCGAGGCCGACGTCTCGGTGCCCGCGGTGCTCGAGGTCCTGCGCCGAAACGTGGCGCTCGCGAAGTCGATGGTGCGCGAGATCGCGAAGAAGCTGCCGGCGCCACGGACGTGCGGCTGCGGCGAGGCGTTGCGCGACGCGCTGCTCACCGACCCGGCGCACGTGACGCCGGCGGCGCGGCGCCGCCTCGGCCTGCTCTTCGGCCGTCGCCTGCCAGCCGCGAAGGCGAAGCCCGTCGTGAAGAAGGCTCGCAAGGCCGCGCGCGCGGGGAGGAGGTAGCCCGTGTCGATCCTCTGCGTGGGCTCGGTCGCGCTCGACTCGGTCCGCACCCCGTCGGGCGAGCGCGAGGAGGCGCTCGGTGGCTCGGCCACCTTCTTCTCCACCGCCGCCTCTTTCCTCGCGAAGGTGGACCTCGTCGCGGTGGTGGGCGAGGACTTCCCCGAGGAGCACGTCCGCTTCCTCGGATCGCGCGGGGTCGGGCTCTCGGGGCTCGAGCGGCGGCCCGGCCGGACGTTCCGTTGGCGCGGCCGCTACGACTGGGATCTGAACGAGGCGAAGACGCTCGCGACCGAGCTCAACGTCTTCGAGAGCTTCCACCCAAAGGTGCCGGAGCCGCTGCGGCGGCCCGAGATCCTCTTCCTCGGCAACATCGAGCCCGAGCTGCAGGCCGCGGTGCTCGAGCAGGTCGATCGGCCGAAGCTCGTCGCGGCCGACACCATGAACTTCTGGATCACCGGCCGGCGCGAGGCGCTCCTGCGCACCCTCGCGAAGGTCGACCTGCTCTTCGTCAACGACTCGGAGGCGCGCCAGCTCGCGGGCGAGAGCAGCATCGTCAAGGCGGTCCAGGCCATCCAGCGGATGGGCCCGCGCATCGTCTGCGTGAAGCGCGGCGAGTACGGCGCGCTGCTCTTCCAGCCGCCCGCCGAGGAGGAGGACGGGGTCTTCGCCATCCCCGCGCTCCCCATGGAAGAGGTGCGCGACCCCACCGGCGCGGGCGACAGCTTCGCCGGGGGCTTCCTGGGCGCGCTCGCGGCCGGCGGACGGCAGGGGCCGGCCGAGCTGCGCCACGCCGCGGTGATGGGCAGCGTCCTCGCGAGCCTCGCCGTCGAGGACTTCAGCCTCGATCGCTTCCGCACGCTGCAGCCGCAGGAGATCGAGGCGCGCCGCCGTCGCTTCGAGCGGCTCACCTGGTTCGAGCCGAAGCTCTCTCGCCTGGCGGGTTGACCGAGCGGCGGCTCGGCGGCTACAATTCCAATCGAACACGGATCCGACCGGAACGGGGGGGCAGCTTCAAGGGCACCCGGTCCTGCGCGGAGCCGTTCGTGCGAGAGCGAAGGCGACACCCCAGAGCGGTGCTCCACGGCCGATGCTGGTGCGAGGCGAACGAGGTGGCCGTCTACGCCCAGGTCGGGAACGTGAGCGAAGGGGGGCTCTTCCTTCGCACGCCGGTCCCGTTCCCGCCCGGGACGGAGGCGCGCCTCCGCTTCGAGCTGCCGGAGCAGTCGGGCGCGCACGAGGTGGCGGCGGTGGTCGTCTGGGCGATGGCCGAGCAGGGCGTGGGGCTGCGCTTCGAAGCGCCGGGCGAGGCCGTGGTCAGTGGAATTCGCCGCTACGTCGGCGACGACGTGGAGGAGGAGGGCTGAGAGATGCGCTACGCGATCCTCTCGGACGTCCACAGCAACATCGAGGCGCTCGGCGCCACCTTGAAGGCGCTCGAGGGCGAGCGGGTCGACAGCTACGTCTGCCTGGGGGACGTGGTCGGCTACGGCGCCAGCCCGAACGAGTGCTGCGACATCGTTCGCGAGCTCTGCGACGTCACGCTGCTCGGCAACCACGACGCCGCCGTGGCCGGCCGGATGGACTACTCGTTCTACTACGAGGCCGCCCGCCACGCGCTCGACTGGTCGGCCTCGCGGGTCACCCAGGAGAACCTCGCCTGGCTCCGCTCGCTGCCGTTCTGCGCCCAGCACGGGGACCTCGGCCTCTCGCACGGCTCGCCCATCGACCCCGAGGCCTACGAGTACATCTTCGCCCTCGAGCAGGCGCAGGAGCTCGTGCCGTTCACCCAGGATCTGCCCGAGATCACCTTCATCGGCCACTCGCACCTCTGCAAGGCGTTCGCGATCGGCCCTTCGGAGGTCGCCGACGTGGCGGCGCCCCAGTTCAACCTGAGGCGCGGCTACAAGTACATCGTCTCCGTGGGCAGCGTGGGGCAGCCGCGCGACTACGACCCGCGCTCCTGCTGCGTCGTCTACGACAGCGAGGCGCGCAGCGTCCGCTACGTTCGCGTCGAGTACGACGTCGAGGCCTCGGCGCAGAAGATCTTCGACGCCGACCTCGCGCTCAACTTCGGAAAGCGGCTGTTCCTGGGCGTCTAGCTGGCTGGCCTAGACGATCGAGAGGAACGTCCCGAGGGAGAAGGCCACCACCGGTCCCTCTTCCTCGGCGCAGTAGATCGACAGCTCGTCGTCGAGCGCGATCCAGTCGGGGACCAGGTGGCGCTCGCCGGCCGTCCCGAGCAGCCGCCCAGACGTCAGATCCAGTATCGCGAGGCCGCGCTCGGCGGGCAGCAGCGCGACGCCGCGCCGGGCGAGGGGGAGCGGGCCGAACGGCACCTCCTCCTCGAAGGCGCGCCGCCAGCGGGGCCGGCCGTCCTCGCCGAGGAGCGCCGTCTCGCGGCTGCCCCGGACGAGCAGCCCCTCGGGACAGCGAACGAGCTGCGGGACGCCGGGGCCGAGCGAGGCTCCCTCCCCGGGGAAGCGCCAGGCGAGCTGCCCTTCGGGGGTGAAGCCGACGACGACGCCTTCGCCCGCGGCGCTGCCGGCGAGCGCGAGGCCCGGGCCGGCGGCGACGATTCCACCCGTTCGCCCGAGGGCGGGCTGCTCGAGCGGCGCGAGCCGCCCGGTCCGAAGGTCGACGCAGGCGAGCAGCGCTCCCTCCGGCCGCTGCGTCGGCAGGAAGGCCCGCCCGCCGAGGAGCAGCGGCGGCCCGAGCGGCCGCGCGTTGGTCCTCGCGCGAAAGAGCAGCCGTCCGGCGCGGGGGTCGATGCCATAGAGCCGGCCGTCCGAGGTCGCCGCGACGAGCTCGGGGCCCGAGATCGAGAGCTTGAGGGAGCTGCAGCCGGGCGGGGAGAAGCGCCAGAGGGCATCGCCCTGGCGGAGCGAGAGCGCGACGATCTCGCCCTCGGAGGCGGCCACGGCCACTTCGCCGTGGACGCAGCTCGAGTCGATCTCGGCGCCGCGTCCCCAGGGGGAGCTCTGCCAGCGGACGCGACCGCGAACGTCGAGCCGGGCGAGGCCGCCGGCGGCGGTGGCGACGAAGCCGCCGTCCGGCAGCGGCTCGAAGGGCCGGATGCCCGGCGGGCTTCGCCAGCGCAGCGCGCCGCTTCCCGGCGAGAGCGCGACGGCGCCGCGCTCGGTCGAGGCGACGAGCAGCTTCGAGCCGAGGCAGAGGCCGGTGATCCCGCGGACGTCCACCGACCAGATTCGGCGGAAGGCGACGCGGCGCAGCCGGCCGGGCGCCGGGGCGATGGGGGGGGCGGCTTCGGCCGAAGGCGGGGCCGTCCCGCTGGCCGGGGGGCGCGAGGGCCGCCGCGCGGACGGCGGGGAGAGCTCGGCGATCTCGGCCCGGCCGCCCTCGGCGCTCCGCGAGAGGTCGGAGAGGTAGCCGTTCTTCCGCTGCCGCGGGTTCTCGAGCGCGACGGCCTCGGCGAAGGCGGAGGTCGCGCGCAAGAGCGAGGAGGCGAGCGGAAGAGGGGCGCACTCGAGCTCGTTTCCTTCGCGAAATCGACCCGTTCCGCGCTCGAGATCGAGATCGAGCTCGGCGTCGCCGAGCGTCAGCCGGTGGCGCGGCTCGGCGTCCCGAACGGCGCGGACGAGCCCGAGCGCGCTCTCCGAGAGCTCCCGCAGGGCGAGGAACGGGTGCCCCTCCCAGCGCAGGAGCGGAGCCCGGGCCGCGAGCCGCAGGGTGACGACGCCGGGCACGAGCAGGGAAGGGAGGTCGCGCGCGCCGCCCGAGAAGCTCCGGAGGAGCCCCTCGGCGTCCGAGAGCTCGAAGCGGCAGCTCGGCGCCTTCGTCCCGGAGCCGCCCCGAAGGCTCTGGCGCTGGAGCGCCGGCTGGCGCGAGGGGCGCTGGACGGCCTCGGACGCCTCGCCCAGCCGGGCCACCGCCGTGGAGAGCTGCCGGACCGCCTGGCTCCGGGAGAGGGCTGGGTTGATGGCGCGCAGCTCCCGGAGGAGCGCGATGCCGCAGTCGAGCGTGGCGCGCCGAAAGGCCGCGAGGTCCACCTGGACGCCCCGCATCAGCACGGCGGCGGGCCGGTCGAGCCGGACGAGGGAGAGGCCGATCCGGTCGTCGCGCCGGTCGAGGAGGAGCACGACCCCGTCGCCTCGGAAGGCGACGGAGTCGCGGCGAGCGCCCCCCGAGAGCCGCGCGACCGCGCGGGCGAGCTCGGCGGTGATGGCGACGACGCTCCCCTCCGCGAGGCCCGCCGCGAGGTCGACCCCGTCGACCTCGATCCCCACGGCGTCGACGAGCGCCTGGTCGAGCGCGAGCATCCCCCGGGGGCCTCGCAGCTCCGAGAGGAGCCTCGCGTCGAGCCGCCAGGCCCGCCCCGGCTGGATCCGAATCATGGGGCCAGTTTAGAGGGCCCGCCGAAAAAGGCCAGAGGTCAGGGCAGCTTCGCGAGCCGGGAGGCCCGAATGGTTCGCGCCGCAGAGCCGTTGACGGCCCCTCGCCGGGAACGCTAAAATGCGCCCGCGCCCGAAGGTGGCTCCACCCAGTGGGGCATCGGGCCACGGCACGAGCGCCGACGGCACCCTCGCGTGGCACTTCGCCACGCTGCCGGGTCGGCGGGCCAAACTCCGAATGAAACGGAACTTCAATGACTTTTCACGAAGCTGGGCTCACCGTCCTGGAGCGGGTGGGTAAGCCGCTCTCCTACCAGGAGATCACGACCCGGGCGATCCAGGACGGACTTCTCTCCCACGTCGGCCAGATTCCCGAGCAGACCATGCGCCAGCGGCTGGTGGCGCTCGCGAGGCGCAGCCGCAACCGGCGCATCGCCGTGGTCGCGCCGGACCAGTTCGCCCTGACCGACTGGGGCCTCCCCGAGGACCACGAGGCGCTCACGGCGCTCGAGAACGCCTCCGAGCCGGACGAGGGGCGCCCCTACCGGGGGCGCGAGCGGCACCCGCCGCTGCTGCAGCCCCGCGGACGAGAGGATCGCGAGGGACGGCGTCGCCGCAAGCGGCTGCCGCCGCTCGCCGAGGTCGCTTTCGAGATCCTCTCGGAGGCGAAGAGCTCGCTGCCGGTCGAGGAGATCCTCGAGCGGGCGCGCGAGCGCGACCTCGTCGGGGCGGATCTCTCGGTGGAGGCGCTCTCGAGCGCGCTCGCCGACGAGAACCGCCGCCGCTCGGAGGCGGGCCGCCGGCCGGCCTTCGCGTTCGCCGAGTCGGGCGCGGTCGAGGTGGTCGAGGCGCCGAGCGAGGGCGAGCGGGAGGAGGCGCGGTCGGACGCCCGCCGCGGGCCGTCGCCGCGCCCCTCGTCCAACGGCCTCTCGCAGTCGCTGGAGTCCAAGCGCAACGCCGCCCGGCAGCTTCGGCGGCGGCTCGCCGAGCTCGATTCCGGATCCTTCGAACGGCTCGCGCTCGCGCTCCTCGAGAAGAGCGGCTACGGGGACGGCCGCCTGGTCCGGCGCGGCTCCGGCCGGGAGGGCTCGCTCTTCGTCGCGCGCAGGCGGCTCGGCCTCACCGACTTCCGCTTCGCGGTCAAGCTCGTCACCCAGGGCGAGGCGAGGCGCGAGGACGTCCAGGAGATCCGCCAGGAGCTCGCCCCGCTCGCGGCGCACGCCGGGATCGTGATCTCGGCGGCCGACGCGACGAGGGACGCCCGCGCCGAGGCGCTCGCGGTCGGCCAGCCGCTCGTGACCCTGCTCTGCGCCGACGCGCTCGCCGAGGAGCTCGTGACGCGGCAGATCGGCTGCTACAGCTACGAGTCCTGCGCCGTCGACGACGCCTTCTGGCGCACGCTCCGGCAGCGGCCGAGCGCCCCGGCGGTCGAGCCGGCCGCCGGCCGCGCGGGGGGGCGCC
>JAJXUD010000001.1 GCA_021783235.1 Myxococcales bacterium
CCGGCGCCGGAACGGCCGGCGCCGGACAGGGCGCCGCGCGCGGAGGCGGCCGGCGAGGGGACGGCGGCTCCGGAGCCAGCCCGGCTCTCCGAGGCGGTCGCGTCGCCCGAGGCCGCGCTCTCCGAGCCGGTCGCGTCGTCCGAGGCGCCGGTCGAGCTGCTGACCAGCTCGGGCGGCGCTCCGCCCGCGGAGGTCGAGCCCACGCGGGAAGAGGGCGGGGTCGAGTGACCGCGGTCGGCCCGCTCGCCGGCCTGCGAATCCTCGACCTGACCCGGCTGCTCCCCGGCCCGTACGCGACGCTGGTCCTCGCCGACCTGGGGGCCGACGTCGTCAAGGTGGAGGAGCCCGAGGGCGGCGACTACCTGCGCGCCATGCCGCCCTTGGTCGGCGAGGCGAGCGCGCTCTTCCAGCTGCTCAACCGGAACAAGCGCTCGGTCGCCCTCGATCTGAAGCGGCCGGCCGGCCGGGAGGCCTTCCTGCGGCTGCTCGGCCGCTTCGACGTCGTCGTCGAGAGCTTCCGCCCGGGGGTCATGGAGCGCCTCGGGCTCGGCTACGAGGCGCTGCGAGCGCGGCAGCCGCGGGTCGTCCTCTGCTC
The DNA here is from genome assembly GCA_021783235.1 of Myxococcales bacterium. Lineage (GTDB taxonomy): Bacteria > Myxococcota > Myxococcia > Myxococcales > JAKAPL01 > JAJXUD01. Next base: position 596 of record JAJXUD010000001.1, read on the forward strand.
CATCTCCGGCTACGGCCAGACCGGCCCCTACGCCGGGCGCGCGGGCCACGATCTCGGCTACCAGGCGCTCGGGGGGCTCCTCGCCGCCGACGGCGAGTCTCGCCCGCCCGTCGTCCCGGCGGGACAGGTGGCGGACATCGGCGGCGGCGCCTGGCCGGCGGCGGTCGGGATCCTGGCGGCGGCCTTCGAGCGCGAGCGGACCGGGCTGGGGCGCCGCGTCGACGTCTCGATGGCGGAGGGCTGCCTCGGCTTTCTGACCCTGGAGCTCGCCCGGTGGCTGGAGCCGGGCGGCCGCTCGCTCCTCGGCGGCGCCTTCCCGTGCTACCGGCTCTACCGGGCCGGCGACGGCCGCTGGCTCGCGCTCTCGGCGCTCGAGCCGAAGTTCTGGGCCGCCTTCTGCCGGGCGGTCGGGCGCGAGGACTGGATCGAGCGGCAGTGGGACGACGCGCTCCACCGCGAGGTCGAGCGGCTCTTCGAGGCGGCCTCCCGCGACGACTGGATCGCTCGGCTCGAGCCGAGCGACTGCTGCATCGAGCCGGTCCTCGGGCGCGCCGATCTCGAGCGGCATCCCGTCCATGTCGCCCGCGGCTCGTTCTTCGAGGTCGAGGGGCTGGGCGCGAAGCTGCGCCACGTCCGCACGCCCGTCCGGCTCGAAGAGGAGCCGCCCCGGGCGCCCCCGCCGGCCCTCGGGGCCCACTCGCGCGAGGTGCTGGCGGAGGCGGGCTTCGCCGTGGCAGAGATGGGGGCTCTCGAGAGCCAAGGAGCGATCCGATGCACGCCTACCTGATGAGCCCTCCGCCGCGCGGCTGGAAGATCCGCGGGGCGGCCAACTACAAGTCGAAGGGGCGGCCGGCCGTCTCTCCCCGCAAGGCCTTCGGCGAATGGCTCGAGCTCGCCGACGCCGTCGAGGCGGCGGGAGGGAAGGTCGCCGTCGTCGAGCCCTCGGACGAGCCGCTCTTGACCGGGATGATGTACACCGCGAACGCCGGCTGGCTCCTGCGCGCCGGATCCGCGCCGGCCTTCCGGCTCGCGAACGTCAGCGTCGCGCATCGAAAGGACGAGCGGCCGCTGCTGCGGCGCGCCCTGGAGGCCGCCGGCTTCGCCGTGGAGGAGGCGCGGACGGTCTGGGAGGGGCAGGCCGACATGTGCCACCTCGCCGACCGGGTCGTCCTGACCTATGGCGTTCGCAGCGTCCGCGAGAGCGTCGACGAGGTCGCCGCGGCGCTTCCGCCGGGGCTGCCCTACCACGGCGCGCGGCTGCGCGACCCGTTCTTCCACGGCGACACCTGCATGGACCCGCTGCCCGCCCCCAAGGGGCCCGTCTGGCTGGTCTTCCCGGGAGCCTTCGCCTCCCGGGAGGAGTACGAGGCGGCGCGCCGCTTCGCCGCTCAGTCGGCGGAGCCCATCGAGATCGACGAGGCCGACGCGCTGGCTTACGCCTGCAACTCCTTGCCGGTGGGCGAGGAGCTGCTGATGCCCACCGGCCTCTCGGCGAAGCTTCGGGAGACGCTTCGCGCCCAGGGCCTCCGGCTGCGCGAGCTCGACTTCGAGGAGCTCTTCGGCAAGGGGGGCGGCGGGCCGCGCTGCCTCGTCAACGAGCTGCGCGGGCTGCCGCAGGCTCCCGCGCCGCTCGCGTACGCGAGCCTCCGTCCGGCGCTCGCGGGACGCCTCGAGAGCTACCCCCAGAAGAGCCCGTAGGCTACCGCTCGCTTCCGTCCCGCAGCAGCCGCCGCAGGGCGTGGCGCTGCTGCTCCCCGATGTCGAGGAAGCTGAGCCCAATCCGGGGCTTGCCCCGGAACGTCTCCGTCCGCTGCACCACCGCCGGCAGCCGCGCCGGAGCGCCGCCGAGCTCGAGCGCCACCACCACGAGGCCCGTGAGCTCAGCGAGCGGCTTGCGCAGCTCCACCAGGGCTCCGCCCTCCGAGAGGTTCACCGCCACCGCCGCCACCACGTTCCGCTCCGAGAAGCAGCGGAGCTCCACGGGGGTGCGACGACCCGGATGCCGCTCGCTGGCCCGCCGGTTGTTCATCCCCCCGGAGTGTGAGGGCCCGGGGGCGAGGCTGTCAAGCGGCGGTGGCGACGACGCGCACGTCGACGCGGCGCAGCTCGCCGTCCTGGAGGGCGCGCAGGAGCTTCGCCTGGGCGGCTGGTGTGAGCGCGGGGACGGTGACGAGATCGATCGTGGGGCCGTCCGCGTGGGGCCCGAGCCGCAGGACGGCGTGGGGCATGAGTTCGACCTCCGCCACGGGCAGCTCGCCGACGAAGGGGCGGCGCCGCTCGGTGGACAGGTCGGGAGCGACGCCGCGGCCACCCACGGGCTGGATGGACCGGCGGCGACGGGAGACGGAGGCGTCGGGGAGGTGGAGGAGCCGCTCCGCCTCGCGGACCTCGTGATCCTTCAGCTTTCCGTCGAAGCGCCCCACGAGGATCTCGCGCCCCTCGAGCGGGAAGGAGCAGCTCTCTCGCGCGTGGCGCAGGAGGAGAGCGAGCGGCTCGCCCGCGTCGGGGCGGGCGAGCTCGGTCCGCTCGGCGGTGGGCGCCGGCGCGTCGGGGACGGCGGAGAGCGAGGGCGCGAAGGGCTCCTCCCGAACGACCTGGAGGATCGAGAGCGGGCCGACGCGGACCAGCGCTCCCGCGCCGAGCGGCGCGCGAGACGAAGCGTGGCCATCGGGATCCGCGATCTCCCCCTCGCCCAGCGCGGTGACCGCGAGCAGATCGCGCTCGACGAGCTGGGGCTGGCAGAGGGACGAGGGGCCGTCGTCCCCACCGACCACGAGCTGGGCGCTGGCTCCCAAGCCCAGGTCGAGGGGCTCCTGCCCGGTCGCGAAGTCGCCGAGCAGAGCGCCTCTCAGGCGAGCGCCACCCGAGGAGAGGGAAGATCCATCGTGGGAGGACCGAAGCCCTCCCACGATGAACCTCGATCCATCGCGGATGGATCGTTGTCCTCCCAGGATGGGTCGTCGTCCTCCCGGGATGGATCGTCATCCTCCCGGGATGGATCGTCGTCCTCCCAGGATGGATCGTCGTCCTCCCAGGATGGATCGTCGTCCTCCCAGGATGGATCGTCGTCCTCCCAGGATGGATCGTCGTCCTCCCAGGATGGATCGTCGTCCTCCCAGGATGGATCGTCGTCCTCCCGGGATGGATCGTCGTCCTCCCAGGATGGATCGTCGTCCTCCCGGGATGGATCGTCGTCCTCCCAGGATGGATCGTCGTCCATCGCGGATCGCGGATGGAACCGGATGGAACAGGTCAAGACATCCCTGACACTCGCAACGGCGAAAGGGCATCTGACAGGCAGGCCGCGGAACGGGGAAAGGGGATCTCACAGGCAGGTCGCTCGTGCCGGCGGACGCGCTCGCTGCCTCGGCCGCGCGCCGGGCAGAAGATGGGCGTGCCTCGTTGCGGTAGAGCCAGCCGCTCAGAGTGACAGGCGGGGTGGGGGCGGCACCCGTGTTGCGGTCGCCGATCTCATTGACAACGAATTGGGCAGCGAATATTTTTTTCGCGGAGGCTTTGTCTGAGCGCGAGCTTGGGCATTGCCTTTTTTCTTAGCTGCCGGTCGCTGCAAGGTCTTGCCGTGACCGCAGGTCGTCGATCACCTTGAAGCTCCAAACGTGGGAGGGCACTCCCGCCCTTTCTTGGGTCGCGCGAAACCGCAAGTCGCAAACAGCCTGAGCAAGATCAGCCAGTTCGGGACGTCGCTCGCGGACCATGCTCTTGACCTGGACGCCCCAGTTGATGATGTACGCCGTGAGATCTGCCACCTGGACGAGGGTCGTGAGATCGGAGTGCACGAACAACGGCTCCGGGATGATCTTGCTCGCGCGCAGCTTGCCGGTGGCCGTCTCTCGGAAGTAGCGGTGCATCTGGTTGACGAGGTTCTGGGAGCGCGACTTCTCCGTCTCGTCGAAAACCACGATGCCGTGGCCGCGGTCGGTTTCGTCCAGGAAGTAGTAGAACCGTTCGAAGAGGTAGGCGAAGTCTTTCCTGAGGAACCCTCCCTCGGTTGGCCGCGGAGCATCCCGGTCGATGATGCTCGCGAAAGCCTTGCAGCGAAACGCGGCGGCTTGCTCGAAGATCCGGGCGCAGAATCCCAGCTTTGCCTGCGCCAATGCTGCCAACTCCCTGCGCGTGACCGCTGCTCCAGCTCCCGCGGCCCCTTTCGCGAGGCAGCTCTTCGTGAGTTCCAGCCTCTCGGCGGCCGGAATCGGCTCGCACTGCGCGGCATGGCGAAAGACCTTCTTCTTGAGAAGCTTCTTCCCCTTCAGCTCGAGCTCGAACTCTTGCGAGATCCTCCGTCCGAAGTGGTCGTGCTCGGCCTGGTGGACCGATTGGATCAGGTTCCAGAGGTCCCGGTCCTCGACTGCCAAGCCGGCGAGGACCTCGTAGGGCGACTCCCGGTCGCCACCGCTCTCGTCGATGAAGAGGAGGTGCGCCACGTCGCAAGGGTGCCAGAGAGGGCGTCGAGGAACAACGGCGCGGTCGACGGGGCCCGCTGTTGAACGGCCCTGCGCGCGGTGCTAACGCTTCCGAAGGCCATGCCCGCGCTTCCGTCGATGCGGCTGCTCCCCTTTCCGGCGCCCGCGCAGAGGGCGCCGAACGCGCTCCGCTACGAGGGGCGGCCCGGCCACGTCGAGAGCTGGTTCTGGCGGGCGAACGATCCCGACCGGCCGCGGGCGCTCTGGCTCAAGGTGACGATCCTGGCGCCGCTCTCGGGGCCCGCGCTGGCGGAGAGCTGGTTCGTCTGGTTCGACGGGGAGAAGCGGCGGCTGCTCGGCCACCGGACGACGGTGCCGTTCTCCGAGGCGAGCTTCGGTGCGGGCGCGGAGCCGCGCCTTCTGGCGGCGGGCTTCGACATCGAGACCTCGCCGATCGGCCGGGCGCGGGGCGCGCTGCGGGCGAGCTTCGGGGAGGCGGCCTTCGACCTCTCGGTCGCGCCGGAGCGGTCGCCCATCGCCGAGCCGCTCGCGCTGCTGCGCGGGAAGGCGCTTCGCGAGGGGCCGTTCCCCCGCTCGAAGCTCCTGACGCCGCTGCCGGCGGCGCGCCTCTCGGGCAGCGTGACGTTGCCGGACGGCCCCGTGGCGATCGACGGCTGGCCCGGGATGCAGGGGCACAACTGGGGGCGCGAGCACGCCTTCGAGTACGCCTGGGGCCAGTGCCTCTTCCCCAGGGCGGGCGGCGCGCCGGAGGCGATGCTCGAGGGCTTCACCGGGCGCGTCTGTGTCGCCGGCCGACGGACGCCCTGGATGTCGGCGCTGGTGGTGCGGCGCGGCGAGGAGGAGCTCCGCTTCGATCGGCTCCTCGACTTCTGGCGGCAGCGGTCCGAGGTCGGCGGCGAGCGCTGGACGCTCGCGCTGCGCGGCCCCGACGGCGAGGCGCGGCTCCGGATGGAGGCCGCCGGCCGGCCGACGGCCTGCCTCGGCTACCGAAACCCGGACGGCCGGCTCTCGTACTGCTTCAACTCGAAGCTCGCCGAGGTCCGGCTGCAGCTCCAGCCGCGCCGGGGCGGGGCGTTCGAGCTCTACAGCGAGCACGGCGGCGCGCTGGAGCTGCTCCGACGGGAGCCCGGCCCCGCGGCTGGGATCGAGCCGATCTGATGGCGATCGCCTTCGCCGAGACGATGCGCGGCTGGTTGCGGGCGCCGGAGGGCGAGCAGCCGATCTCCTTCGAGCTGCGGGCCTCGGGGGGGGCCGGAGGCCGCTTCGCGCTCGCGGGCCGCCTCTCCTTTCCGCCGTTCGCGCTGGACGCCCCGGCGCGCGGCGAGCTCGCGATCTCGCCGCGCCGGCTCGCCTACGCGCTCGCCTTCGCGGGGGACGACGGCAGGCGCTACCGGCTGCTGGCCGAGAAGCGGCCCTCGCTCCTCGCGCCGGTCCGCTCGATGACCTCGATGTGGGCGGTCGTCCGCGAGCTGGACGGCCCGGCGGTGGCCGAGGGCGAGATGCGCTTCGACCTGCGCGACCTGCCGGCCTTCCTCGCCTCGTGGCTGCCCCGGTTCGGCCGATGAGCGCGCCCCCGCTCTTCTTCGGCGCCGAGCGCTGCGTCGCCCGCGAGCTCGCGGCGACCGCGCTGCCGGCGGGGCGGCTCCTGCCGGGGGCGGGCGAGTCGACGCTCGCCCGCGCCGAGGCGCTGCTCGCCGGCGCGCCACCCGCGATCGTGGGGGGCTACCGGGCGCTCCTCGGCTTGCTCCGGCTCCAGGGCTTCGAGCGCGCCTCCCCGGCCGCGCGGCTGCGGCTGCTCGAGGGCTGGGCCGGAAGCGAGAGCTGGCGGCTCGCGCTGCGGGCGCTCCTCGTCCCGCTCAAGCTCGCCCACTTCGACGACCCGGCGGTCCACGCGGCGCTCGACTGCCGCTACGCGCTCGACCCGCCGCCCCGCGAGGAGGCGCGCTGGGGGGCGCAGGTGACGCGCGCCCAGAGCCTGCCCCCGGGCTCGGAGCTCGAGTGCGACGTCGTGGTCGTGGGGACGGGCGCGGGCGGCGCGCCGGTGGCGCGGGCGCTCGCCGAGCGGGGCCACGCGGTGCTGCTGGTCGAGGAGGGGGAGCACGAGACGCGCGAGGGCTTCACCGGCCGGCCGGTGGAGATGATGCGCAAGCTCTACCGGCGCGGCGGCTTCACGGTCGCCTTCGGCAACACCGCCATCCCGATCCCCATCGGCCGCGCGGTGGGGGGGACGACGCTCATCAACTCGGGCACCTGCTTCCGGCTGCCGGAGCCGATCCTCCGCTCCTGGCGCACGGATCACGGGCTGACCGAGCTGACGCCCGAGGCGCTCGCCCCCTTCTACGAGGAGGTGGAGCGCGAGCTCGGGGTCGGGCCCTCGTCCCCGGCGGCCATCGGCAAGACCGGCGAGCTCATCGCCCGCGGCTGCGACGCGCTCGGCTACTCGCACCAGCCGCTCGCCCGCAACGCGCCCGGCTGCGACGGGCAGGGGCTCTGCTGCTTCGGCTGCCCCACCGACGCGAAGCGCTCGACGAACGTCTCGTTCGTGCCCCGGGCGCTCGAGCGCGGCGCGCAGCTCCTGACGGGCCTGCGGGTCGAGCGGCTCCTGCTCGACGGCGAGCGGGCGGCGGGCGTCGAGGGGCGGACCGGATCGGGCGAGCGCGTCGTCGTGCGGGCGCGGGCCGTGGTGCTCTCGTGCGGCGCGCTCGAGACGCCCGCGCTGCTCTTGCGCAACGGGCTCGCGAACGGCTCGGGCGAGCTCGGCAAGAACCTCTCGATCCACCCCGCCTCGAACGCGCTCGCGCTCTTCGACGAGCGGGTCGACTCCGCGCGCAGCGTGCCGCAGGGCTACGCCATCGATCAGTTCGCGGGGGAGGGGATCCTCTTCGAGGGGGCCTCGGTCCCGCTCGACCTGACCTCCGCGTCCTTGCCGGGCTTCGGCCCCGGCCACGTGGCGCTCATGGAGCGGTTCGACCAGACGCTCGGCTTCGGCTTCATGGTCAAGGACCAGTCGCGGGGCCGGGTGCGGGTCGGCCGCGGCGGCGATCCCGTCGTCACCTACTGGCTCGGCCGCGAGGACCGCGACCGGCTCCGCAAGGGGATGGGGATCCTGGCGCGAGTCTTCTTCGCGGCGGGCGCCCGCGAGGTGCACGCCCCCGTGGTGGGCCACGAGCGGCTGCGCGGCCTGCGCGACGTCGAGCGGCTCGAGCGGGCCCCCCTCGCGGCGCGCCAGATCGACCTCACCGCCTACCACCCGCTCGGGACCGCCCGGATGGGCGTGGACCCGCGCCGCTCCGTGGTCGGCCCGAGCCACGAGACCCACGACGTCCCCGGTCTCTTCGTGGTCGATGGCGCCGCCGTGCCGAGTTCTCTCGGGGTGAACCCGCAGGTGACCATCATGGCGCTCGCCCTCCGCGCCGCGGAGCACGTCGGCCGGCGGCTCGAGTGAGCTCAATCAAATCAGGCGGTTGGGACCCACTTGCAATTGGGCCGGCGCCGATGTAGGCGCGTTGACTTCATCGGAAATTTTTGCTAAGCTCGCGCGGTTTTTTCGAAGACCGACCAGGAGGTCTCATGCCGAGCCAGCAGATCGCGCCGAAGCCGCTCCCGACGAAGCCGCTCTCGCCGCAGAAGCAGTTCAAGATCGGCGACAAGGCCGTCTACCCAGGGCACGGCGTCGGCGAGCTGACCGGGATCGTCCACGAGGACATCGCCGGGCAGCGGCAGTCGTTCTACGAGCTCAAGATGCTCGACAACGGCCTCAAGATCAAGATCCCGATCAACAAGGTCGGCAGCGTCGGGCTGCGCGACATCATCCAGGAGAAGGAGGTCCGGCAGGTCTACTCCATCCTCAAGGAGAAGGACATCGCCGTCGACTCGACGACCTGGAACCGCCGCTACCGGGAGTACATGGAGAAGATCAAGACCGGGTCGGTCTTCGAGATCGCCGCCGTGCTGCGCGACCTCTACCTCCTCAAGTTCGACAAGGACCTCTCCTTCGGCGAGCGGAAGATGCTCGACACGGCGCGGTCGCTCCTCATCAAGGAGCTCTCGCTCGCGAAGAACTGCGACGAGGAGGAGATCGAGGGCGATCTCCGCGCCATCTTCAACTGCTAGTCGCCGCTTCGAGATCATGGAGCCCGAGGCCCCGAGCGCCGGCACGATCGTCACCGCCGGCGGCCGGGGCCTCCGCTTTGGAGGGCTGAAGCAGTTCTCCGCGCTCGACGGCCATCCCGTCGTGGTCCACTCGCTCCGCGCGGCGGCCACGCTCGGCGGGCCGCTCGTCCTCGTCGTTCCGTTGGGCGAGGAGGCGAGGGCGGACGAGATGCTCTCGCGGGCGGGCCTCGACGTCCGCGTGGTCACGGGGGGCGCGAGCCGCGCGCTCTCGGTCCGCGCCGGACTGTCGGCCCTGCCGGCCGACATCGACATCGTCGTCGTCCACGACGGCGTCCGCCCCTGGGCCTCGCCGGAGCTCTTCCGCCGCGTGGCGCGCGCCGCCGCCGAGGTCGGCGCCGCGGTGCCGGGGCTGCCCATCTCGGAGACGGTCAAGCGGGTCGACGGCGAGGCGGTGATCGAGACGCTCGATCGGGCGCCGCTCCGCGCGATCCAGACGCCCCAGGCCTTCCGGGCCGACTGGCTGCGCGCCGCCTTCGAGCGCGGCGGCGAAGCGGTCTCGACGGCGACGGACGAGGCGACGCTGATCGAACGACTCGGCTTTCCCGTGGCGCTCGTCGAAGGGGAGGCGCGGAACGTCAAGATCACGCGGCCCGAGGATCTCGCGCAGGAGGCTCGGCGCGCCCCCCGGGCGCCCCGGATCGGCCTCGGCTACGACGTCCACCGCTTCGCCCCCGGACGGCGACTGGTCCTCGGGGGCGTCGAGTTTCCGGGGGACGGGCTGCTCGGCCACTCGGACGCCGACGCGGTCGCTCACGCCGTGACCGACGCGGTGCTCGGCGCCGCTGGCCTCGGCGACCTCGGGCGCCACTTCCCGGACGACGATCCGGCCTTCGCGGGCGCCGACAGCCTCGGCCTGCTCGCCCATGCCGTGAGGCTCGCCGCCGAGCGGGGGCTCGCCGTCCAGAACGTCGACCTGACCATCGCGGCTCGGCGCCCCAAGATCGCGCCCCGCGCCGAGGATCTGCGGGCGCGGCTCGCCGAGGCGCTTTGCGTCGCCCCGGCGCAGGTGAACGTCAAGGCGACGACCGGGGAAGGGCTCGGCTTCGTCGGCCGCGAGGAGGGGATCTCGGTCCAGGCGGTCGCGCTCCTCTGGCCGACCGAGTGACCGGTCCGCGTCGCCCGGCCGGCTGGCTCGTCCCGGCGCTCTGCCTGCTCTTCGCGGGCGCGCTCCTCTGGGAGGCGCGCGCCGACCTCGCCTTCGAGCTCTCGCTCTCGCCCCCGGTCGATCTCGGGTCGGCCGGCCACTACGACCTTCGGGGCGCCAAGGCCGACCGCTTCGCCCGCGTCGTCGGGACTCCCGGGAGCGCGCGGGTGACCTACCGGCGCGCCCTCCGCGACCGGGAGCTGCGGCCGCTCTTGGGGACGCCGATCGTGCTCGAGCGGCCGGCCGGCGCCTCCGCCGCCGCTCCCGTCGCGGCCGAAGGGAGGCTGCTCCGGGACGATCGCGCGCCTCGGTACCGCGAGGTCGTGGCCGAGTTCCTCCGGCGGGACCAGCTCGCCGCGCCGAGCCGCGAGGCCGGCACCGCGCACGTCTGGATCCTGCTCGACGGCGAGCGCCCCTGGCGACCGAGCCTCGTGCTGCTCTGGGTCGTGCTGCTTTTCGGCCTGGTCGCGTTCAACGCGGGCTGGCTCGCCCACCGGCTGCTGCGCTGAGCGGCGAGGGCACGGCCGGCGGAGCGCCGCTTGCCATCCGAGCGACGGTCGAGTAAACGATGGCTGCCCGCTGCGGAGGGAAGCCGGTCTAACGCCGGCGCGGTCCCGCCACTGTAGCCGCGGAAGGCCTCAGACGTCGCCACTCGCGAAGCGCGGGGAAGGCGGAGGCCGCCGAGGAAACCCCTCGGCCGCGGGAGCCAGGATATCTCCGCGGGGTCGCCGGCGCGATGGTCGCGCCGCCGTCGCTTCGCCTCTCCGCGTGAGGGGGGCCGAGGCCGCATGGTCCGCCGTCTCGCCATCTCGATCGCGCTGGCCCTCTGGCGAATGCCCGATCGGGCGCTCGCCGAGGCGCCTTCCCAGAGCGCGACCGAGCTTCCTCCCGTCGACGTCCCGACCTCCGAGAGCCCCGAGCTGCCGCGGGACGAGCGGGATCCGACCGCGCTCACGACGGAGATCCGCGCGAAGGACTACGCGGGCGAGGAGCGCTCGGTCGCGGAGCTCGTCGCCTCCGCTCCCGGCGCGACGATCCACCGGCTCGGGGACTTCGGCCAGCTCGCCACGGTGACGCTGCGCGGCTCCTCGGCCGATCAGATCATCGTCCTGCTCGACGGGGTGCCGCTCACCAGCGCGGCCGGGGGCACGGTCGACCTCTCCACCATTCCGCCCGAGCTGATCGACCGGATCGAGGTCCTGCGCGGCGACGCCGGTGCGCGCTACGGCGCGGGGGCGCTCGGCGGCGTCATCAACATCGTGACTCGCCGCCCCAGCGAGACCGTCTCGGCGGCGACGGTCGGCGCCGGCGAGTGGAACACCGAGGACGTGAGCGCGGCGGGCGCGCTCGCGGGGGCTTCGGGGGGAGCGGCGCTCGCCGCCTCGTTCTTTCGCTCGGACGGAGACTTCCCCTACCGCTGGAACCCGACCAGCGAGCTGGCCGGATCCCCGCTGCTCGGCGCGGTGCGGCGGAACGACTGGAGCGACCTCGCCGGCTCGGTGGGCAGCGGCTCGTGGCGGCTCGGCCGATCGGAGCTCACCGTCGTCGGCGAGGGAAGCTTCGGGGCGCGCGGCCTCGCCGGGCCGGTCGACGCGCTCACCCCGACGGACCACGAGCAGTTCGGCCGGGCCATCGTTGGGGCCCGGCTCGACGACCCGCACGCGCTCGGCCCCCTGGATCTCGAGCTGTCGGCCCACGGCCGGCTCGACTCGCTCGACGTGACGCTCGCGCCCGAGGGACCGCTCCCGCAGACCGATCTCGAGGGGGGCGGGTCGGCCTCGCTCGCCTGGGCCATCGGCCCAGAGCTCTGGCGGGCCGAGGCCGGGGCGGGCCGCGAGACGTTGCAGGCCGCGGACGAAGGCAACCCCGCTCGGAACGAGCTCTTCGCGTCGCTCTCCGACGAGATCACGCTGCTCCGCGAGCGGCTGCTCGTCGTGCCCGCGATCCGCTGGGACGCGCAGGGGCCGTTCGAGGGGGTGAGCCCGAAGCTCGGCGCCTCGTTCAGCCCCTGGGCGCCGCTCGAGCTGAGGGCCAACGTGGGCGAGAGCTTCCGCGCGCCGACCTTCGGCGAGCTCTACCTGCAGCAGGGGCTCGTCGCGCCGAACCCTTCGCTCCTCCCCGAGCGTGGGGAGAGCGCCGACCTCGGCGTCGCCTTCTCCGAAGGCCCCGCGCTCGCTTCGCTGACCGCCTTCGCCTCGTCCTACCAGGATCTGATCGTCTACGAGGTCTACCCCCCGTTCGCGGTCAAGCCGTTCAACATCGGGCGCGCCTGGATCGAGGGGCTCGAGGCTTCGCTGTCGGTGCGGCCGGCGGCCTCGCTCACGCTCGAAGCCGTCTACACCTACCTGCTCACCTGGGACGACGACCCGCAGTCGCCCACCTACGGCTATCCGCTCCCCTATCGGCCGCCCCACCACGCCCACGGCCGCGCGGTCTGGCAGCCGGGTCGCTTCCTCGCGACGCTCGAGGCCGACTGGGCGACGCCGCAGGCGCTGAACGCGGCGGGCTCGCTGACGTTGCCGGGCCACTTCATCGTCGACGCGGGCGCCGGGATCCGCGTCCTGGATCGGCCGGAGCTCTGGCTCACGGCCGAGGCGAAGAACCTCACCGACGACCAGGCGCCCGACCTCTACGGCTACCCGCTTCCCGGCACCTCCTTCTTCCTCACCCTGCGGGGCTCGTTCGACCCGCAGTCCAACCCCCGGAGCCACGACCGATGAGACGTCTCCCGCTGCTGCTCTCCCTCGGAGTCCTGCTGCTTTCCACGGCGTGCCCGCCGAAGCCGGGGGCCGTCTGCCAGAGTCCCAAGACGAGCTGCGGCTCGGAGTGCGTCGACGAGACCACGGACCCGCGCAACTGCGGCGGCTGCGGCCAGGCCTGCGCCTCGGGCCAGAGCTGCGTCGCCGGCGCCTGCTCCTGCGGCGCGACCGACGTCGCCTGCGGGAGCCTCTGCGTCGATCCGAAGGCGGACCCCACGAACTGCGGCGGCTGCGGCCAGGCGTGCCTCTCCGGGGCCTACTGCGACGGCGGGAGCTGCGCCTGCGAGACCGGCGCCTCCTGCGACGGTCGCTGCGTCGATCTCCAGTCCGACCACGACAACTGCGGGAGCTGCGGCTCGCCCTGCGGCGCCTCCGACGTCTGCTTCGGCGGCCATTGCCAGGCGGCCTGCCCGGCGGACGGTGGCGCGGCCGGAACGATCCAGGACTGCGGCGGATCGTGCGTCGACACCTCGAGCGCCCCCCTGAACTGCGGCGGCTGCGGGAAGGCGTGCGGGGCGGGGCAGATCTGCAGCGCGGGGAGCTGCGGCTGCGGTGCGGGCCTCGGCGCCTGCGGTCCCGACGGCGGCTGCGTCGACGTGACCTCGAACCCGCAGAACTGCGGCGCCTGCGGCTCGGCCTGCCCCTCGTTCGAGAGCTGCAGCGCGGGCCACTGCGTCGGAGGCCCGGCGCTCTTCGCGGCCTGCTACCACTCGGGGCTCCTCGTGCCGCTGGCCGCGGACGGCGGCGCGCCGCTGGCCCCCTGGCCCGTGGTCGCCCCCTCTCCCGTCGACGGCGGCCTCCCGGTGCCTGCGAACCCCATCTCCCTCGTCTTCACCGATCCGAAGACGCTCTGGCTGCTCGACTCGGGCAACGGCCAGGTCGACGTGCTGGACCTGACCACCTGGCCGCCCACCCCGAAGGTCTCCATCGGCACGGGGGGGCCGGACTACCCGAATCAGATCCTGCTCTGCGGAGGCAAGGTGGTGGTCGTCGTCTCGGGCAACGACAGCATCGAGACCATCGACCCCGCGACCTACGCGGTCGGGGCCATCTCTTTCGGGACGCCGAGCGCCAGCACGAATCCCTACCTCGCGGCCTGTGACGGCGCCCACACGCTCTACGTGACCGACTCCTCGGCGCAGGTCGTGCACGCCGTCGACCTCTCGACGGGCACGGTCACCGCGACCCTCGCCGTCCCCGACGGCGGGCCCGGGGTCTCGCCCGATCCGTCGGGCATCGGGGTGGCGGCGGCCCCCGGCGGCCCGGAGGTGCTCGTGACCCTCGAGTACCTCGCGAACTACTGCCCCTCGGGCGCGCCGGCGGACGTGCTCGTGCTGCCGCCCTCCCTGGGCTCCGTCGCGGCCACGATCGACCCCGGCGCGAGCTGCGTGAACGCGGGCTTCCTCTCGGTCTCCCCGGGCGGTGGACTCGCCGTCGAGTCCTGCGGCGGCTACTACGGCTCCTGCACGGGCGGCAACGGCACGGGTACCCTCGCGCTCATCGACGTCGCCACGGGGCTCGTGAGCGGGCTCGTCACCGTGCCGCTCGGCGCCCCCTCCGTCAGCGCCTTCCTCGGAGACGGGCGAATCGCGGTCGCCGACAGCGCCAGCGGTTCGGTGGCGCTCCTCGAGCCCGACGGCGGCGGCGTCTCCGCCGTCGCCGCCTGCCCGGCGGGGCCCGACGGCGGGCCGGGCGAATTCGTGGGGGCGGTGGTCGCGGGCCCGTGATCGCCGCGGCAGCGCTCGCGCTCTCCCTCGCCGCGCCGACGCGCGTCGTCTCGATGGCTCCTTGCCTGACGGACGACGTGCTCGCGCTCGGCGAGGGGAAGCGGCTCGTCGCGGTCAGCCGCTTCGACGACGAGCCGGAGCTCGGCCGCCTGCCTCGCGTGGGCGGCTACCTCGACCCAGACGTCGAGGCGGTGGTGCGCGCGCGCCCGGACCTCGTCCTCTCCCTCGACGGCGAGGCCGAGCGGCCCGTGCTCGCGGCGCTCCGGCGGGTCGGGCTCACGGTCGTGGCGCTCCGCAGCGACACGCTGCCCGAGATCCTGGACGACGTCGTCGCGGTCGCCGAGGCGCTCGGCGAGCGGCAGCGGGGCGAGCGGCTGCGGGGCGAGCTCGAGCGGGAGCTCGCGGCGGCCGCGAAGGCTGGAGCCCGGCGGCGGACCGTGATCGCGGTCGACTACCGGCCGCTCGTCGTGGCGGGGCGCGGCTCGTACCTCGAGCAGCTCCTCGAGGCGGTCGGATCGGCGAACGCGGTCGCCTCGCCGCTCGCCTGGCCGACCTTCAGCGCCGAGGCGTTCGCCGCCCAGCCGCCCGAGGTCTGGATCGACGGCGGACCTCCCGGCGAGCCCGAAGGGGAGAAGCTGCTCGGGCTCCTCCGCTCCGAAGGGACGAGGGTCGTGCGGCTGCCGAACGCCGACCTCTTCCGGGCGAGTCCTCGGGCCGTGGCGGCGGCCCGCGAGCTGGCGGCCGCGCTCCGGTGACGCCGCTCGACCCGGCGGAGGCCCTGGAGCCCGGCGACGCGGCATGGGAGGGGCGCGCGGCCTCCTTCGGCCGCTACGCTCCCGCGCGGCTCTTGCGGCTCTTGCTCTGGGGCGCCGCGGGGCTCGCGCTCGCGCTCTTCGCGTCGGCGCTCTTCGGCGGCGTTCCGCTCCGGCTCGGCGATGCGCTCGCGGGCCGAGGTCCCGACGGGGCGATCTTCTGGTCGCTCCGGCTGCCGCGGGTCGCGCTCGGCGCGATCGTGGGAGCGGCGCTCTGCGCCTCGGGGGCGGCGCTGCAGGGGCTGCTCCAGAACCCGCTCGCCGACCCCTTCGTGCTCGGGGTGTCGGGGGGGGCGGCGGCGGGCGGCGCCGTGGCGGTCCTGGCCGTGGATCTGCTCGGGCTCGGAGAGCGGGGGATCCTCGGCCTCTCGCCCCGGGTCGCGCTCGGCTTCGCGGGGGCGCTCGGATCGGTCGCCGTCGTCCGGGCGCTCGCGAGCCGGAGCGGTCGCCTCTTCGGCGCCGCGGCCCTCCTCGCGGGCGCGGTGCTCAACGCGCTCGCGGGCGCGCTGGTGCTCCTCGCGGAGCTCGCGCTGGCGCCGGCTCGGGCGCAGGAGCTGCTCTTCTGGCTCCAGGGCAACCTGGGCTATCCGCCGCCGGCGCTCCTCTGGTTGGCCGGGATCGGCGCGCTGGCGAGCTGCGTCCTGCTCGCGCTGCTCGCGGGACGGCTCGAGCTGCTCTCGCTCGGCGAGGAGGAGGCGGCCCAGCTCGGGGTCGACGTCCGGGGAACGACGCGCTGGGTGCTCGCCGCCTGCGCGCTCGGCGTCTCGGCGGCGGTCGCCGTCTCGGGGCTCATCGGCTTCGTCGGCCTCCTCGTGCCCCACCTGCTCCAGATGCGGCTCGGCCCCGACCGGCGGCTGGTCGTACCGCTCTCCGCGCTCTGGGGCGCGGCCTTTCTCGTCCTCGCGGATGCGGCGGGGCGGCTCACCTTCCTTCCGCTCGGCTTCGAGCCTCCGGTGGGCGCCCTGACCGCGCTGCTCGGGGGGCCGCTCTTCCTCTGGATCCTCCGCCGGGAACTCGGGGGCCCCGCGTGATCGCACGCCTAGAGCTCGCGGGCGTCTCGTTCGGTTACGGCCGAGGCCGGTGCCTCCAGGCGATCGACCTGCGGCTCGAGCCCGGCGAGCGGGTGGCGCTCCTCGGGGCCAATGGCGCCGGAAAGAGCACGCTGCTGCGGCTCGCGGCGGGGCTGCGCCGCCCGTTCCTCGGGGAGGCGTCGATCGAGGGGAGGCCGCTCCGTCAGCTCGGCCCCGCCGACCTCGCGCGCCGCATCGCCCTCGTGCCCCAGGAGCCGCCGGTCGAGCGGGGGCTGCTCGCCGGAGAGCTAGTTGGCCTCGGCCTCGCCCCGGTCGCCGGCTCCTGGTCGGACGGCGGCCGGGGAGGGCGGCTCCGGGTGGCTCGGGCGATGGAGCGCTGCGGCGTCCTCGACCTCGCCGGCCGAGCCCTCGCGACGCTCTCCGGGGGTGAGCTGCGGCGGCTGCTCATCGCGCGGGCGCTCGTCCGCGAGCCGGCGCTGCTCCTCCTCGACGAGCCGCTGGCCTCGCTGGACCTCGGGGCCCAGGGGCAGATCCTCACCCTGGCGCGCGAGGCCGCGGAGCGCGGCACGGCCCTTCTCTTCGCGCTCCACGATCTCAACGTCGCCGCTCGGGAGTTCGAGCGTTGCGTCGTGCTCGCGGGCGGGAGGATCGTGGCGGACGGCGCGCCGGCGGAGCTGTTGACGGCCCCGAGCGTCGCGGCCTGGTTCGGGCCGAACGAGGCCTGTCCGAGCGATCGGGGCCTCTGCTTCTTCCCGAGGGTGGGCCGGTGAAGCGCTGGATCCTCGCGCTCGGCGGCTCGCTCGCGCTCCACGCGCTCGTCGTGCAGGTCGCGTCGAGGGGCGAATCGCCGCCGCCTGGCCCCGCCACGGAGGAGCTTCCGGTCGAGGTCGTGCTGTCGAGGGCTTTGGGTGGGGGCGGCGCGCCCGGTCTCGCGCGGGAGGCCCGACGGCGCGCCGGCCGGCCGAGGATTGCCGGAGAGCGGGCCCAGGGCGCGATGCGGGCGCGGCCACCGTCCGTGGGCTCGGCCTCGACGGCGGCCCCGGCGTCCCCGGCCCCGCAAGCTCCGCCGGTGCTGCCCGTCCCGGCGGCCCTCGCGCCTCCGTCGGCCGCCCGGGAGGCCGGCCTCGCCGGGGGAGCCGTGGCGGGTCGGGGAGGCACGGGCGGCGGGCTCGGGCGCGGAGGGGAGGGCGGTCTCGGAGGCGGCCGCGGCGGGCTCGGCTCGTCGGGGAGTGGCCCGGGCCGCGGGCTGGACGTCGGTTCGATCCTGGAGCGGCTGCGGGCCGCGGCGGAGCGCTGCGCCCCGCGAGCGCGCCTGCGGGGAGAGACCCGCACGGCGCAGATCCGCTTCTGCGTGGGAGCGGCCGGTCAGGCGACCTCCATCGAGCTGACGCGCTCGTCGGGTTCGGCCCTTCTCGACGAGGCCGCGCTCGGCTGCGTCGTTCCCGGCGCCCAGCCCTATCCCGCCGGAGCCGGCTGCCTGACGGTGCCGCTCCGCTTCCGCTCAGCCCCGTAGCAGCTCGCCCAGCTCGCCTCCGGCCTCGCTCGCGAGCAGCTCCCGAGGCGGGCCACCTACAAGCAGCCGCCCGCGGCAGAGGATCCCGAGCCAGTCGGCGTCCCTGGCCCGCTCGATGTCGTGGCTGACGACGAGCGCGGTGACGCCACCCGCGCAGAGCTCGCGGACCAGCGCGGCGAGGGACGACGTCCCGCTCCGGTCGATGGCGGCGAACGGCTCGTCGAGGAGCAGGACGGGCGCCTGCCGGGCGAGCGCGCGGGCGAGGGCGACGCGCAGCCGTTCTCCTCCCGAGAGCGCCTGCGGCCGGCGAGCGGCGAGCGGCGCGGCGCCGACTCGCGCGAGCAGCTCGAGCGCGGGCGGCGCCGAGGCTGCTCGGACCAGCTCGACGTTGCCGGCGGCGGTCAGGTGCGGAAAGAGCCCGCCCCCCTGCGGAACCCAGCCGAGCGGGCGCCGCTCGGGCGGCAGCGCCTCGACCCGCCCGCCGGCGATCTCGATCGCTCCCGTCGAAGGGATGATGCCCGCGAGCGCTCGAAGCGCGCTGGTCTTGCCGGCGCCCGAGGGGCCGACGAGCAGTCCGAGGGCCCCCCGGGGCAGATCGAGATCGATCGGGCCGAGGGGAAAGTCACCGAGCATCGCGCGAAGTCCATGGGTTCGGATCATCGGGCCCGCTCCAAGGCCGAGGCAGGCAGGAGCAGGGCGAAGGAGATCGCCACCAGCAGGAGCGAGAGCGCGGCCGCGCGCCCGTCGTTCCCGCGAAGCGCGGCGTCGAAGACGCCGAGGGAGAGCGTCTGGGTTCGCCCCGGGACGTCGCCCGCGAGCATGAGCGTGGCCCCGAACTCGCCGAGCGCCCGCCCGACCGCGAGCGCGGCTCCGGCCCAGAGGCCGCGGCTCGCGAGCGGCAGCACGACGCGCGTGGCGGCGCGCCAGGGAGACAGCCCGAGCGCCCGCGCGTCGAGGACGTGCTCGGCCGGCACCGCCTCGATCGCGGCCCGGGCGGTGCGCAAGAAGAGCGGGAAGGCCACCGTCGCGGCGGCGAGGACGTTCGCAGCCGGCGTGAAGGGCACGGTGAGTCCGAAGGCCCGATCGAGCGCGAGGCCGAGGACGCCCCGGTGGCCGAAGAGGACGAGCAGGGCGAAGCCCGTGACGGTCGGCGGGAGGACGAGCGGCAGGCAGAGGATCGCCTCGAGCGCGCGGCGCCCAGGAAAGCGGCGCCGGCCGAGGAGGTAGGCGAGCGGCAGGCCGATCGCGACGTCGAGCGAGGCGGCGGCGAGGGCCACCGCGACCGAGAAGAGCGCGAGGCGCGTCACGGGGTCGCGTGCGCGACGAGCGGTGGGGGCCCGGGCGGCGGTGCGAAGCCGGCGGCGCGGAGCTGGGAGCGCGATCGATCGGCGAGCAGAAACTCGAACAGCTCCCCGGCGCTCGCCGGGGCGCCCCGCAGCAGCGCCGCGACGAGCTCGGTCCGCGGCGGGCCGGGGAGGCTGGTCGGCGAGAGACCCGCGGTCTCGGTCCGATAGACGAAGCCCGCCTCGACCTCGCCGCGGGCCACCCAGGCTCGGACCTCGACGACGTCCTCGGCGAAGACGAGCTTGGGCTCGAGCGCCTTCCAGAGTCCCAGCCGCTCGAGAAACTGGCGTGCGAGGCGGCCGGCGGGCACGGTCTCGGGCTGTCCGATCGCGATCCTTCGCACCCGCGGCGTCGTCAGGTCCGCGAGCGACGCGGCCCCCTCCTTGGGGGCCACGAGCACGAGCTCGTTCTCCGCGAGGGGGAGCTGCCGGGCCACCCGCCCCTCGGCGGCGAGTCGATCCAGCTCGCGCGGGCTCGCCGAGAGGAAGATCGCCACGGGAGCGTCGCCCTCGATCTGCCGCTCGAGCGCGCCGGAGCCGCCGAAGGTCGCCTCGACGCGCGCGCCGGGGTGGGCCTCGGCGTAGGCTCGGAGCGCTCCCGGGAGCCAGTCCTCGAGGCTCGCCGCGGCGGCGACTCGGACGCTGGCGTCCCCGTGGCAGCCGACCGGCCACGGCAGCGCGAGGACGAGGAGGAGTGACGCGCGCACGGGGGCTTCCATATCAGACGGCGCCGCTCGCGACGACGGGCCTCTCTCCGCTGGACGGGACCTCGCCAGGGTGCTAGCTTGACGAAGTGATTTTGAGAACCACTTGCAGCGCCCTCTGCCTGCTCCTCTCGGTCGGGGGCGCCCGCCCGGCGGCCGCGGAGCCGGTCGACGCGCAGCAGATCGTCGCCATCCTGAGCTACGTCGTCTCGGACTACGGCTCCGCGGTGGGGCCCCGGGGCGTCCAGAACGCCGAGGAGCTGACGGAGCAGCAGGGCTTTCTGGAGGAGGCGCTCGACCTCAGCCAGTCGCTCCCGGCGGACGAGCGGGACGAGCTCGAGCCTCGCCTCCGGAGGGCGCTCGCCGCCGCGCAGAAGGCCGCCCCGTCCGCCGTCGTCGTCCCCGAGGCAAAGAGCGCGCTCCAGGCGCTCGAGCGTCGGCACGCTCTCGCCGTCGCGCCACGGGAGGCGCCCTCCCTTCGGAACGGCCTCTCCCTCTATCGAGAGGGCTGCGTGAGCTGCCACGGAGCGCTCGGACGCGGGGATGGCGAGTCGGCGCCGGAGCTGTCGACTCGCACGCCGGACGTCACGGATCCGAAGCAGTCGGGGCCGCTCTCGCCCCTGCGCGTCTTCGATTCGATCTCCTACGGCGTCCCGGGTACCGCGATGCCCTCGTTCAAGGAGACCTGGGACGAGAAGGGGCGCTGGGACGTGGCCTTCGCGCTGATGGCGCTCGCCCATCCGCCCGGCGGCCCCGGGGACGGCGGCGGCCATCACCTCGACCTCCCGCTCTCCGAGCTCTCGGCGAAGAGCGACGACGAGCTCCGGAGCGAGCTGAGCTCCCGCGGCCTCTCGCCGCCGGAGCTCGAGCGAGAGCTCGCCTGGCAGCGCGCGAGCGGGAGCTTCCGCCTCCGGGCGCCTCCGCTCTCCGATTGCCGGCGCTCGGTCGCTCTGGCCGCCGACCGCTACCGGGCGGGGGACCACGAGGGGGCGCGTCGAGAGGCCATCCACGCCTACCTGGACGAGCTCGAGCCCCATGAGGCGGGGCTCCGGGTGCGGGACGCGAAGCTGGTGATGGACCTCGAGCGGGCGTGCGGCGAGCTTCGCTCGACCATCGACCAGGGTGGCGCGATCGAGGCCGTCGCCAGCCGAGCCGCTCACGCGGAGGCGCTCCTCGAGCGGGCCATGTCCCTCGAAGACCGCGGCGGCGCCGGGGTTTCGTTCGCGGCGGCGCTCGCCATCGCGCTCCGAGAAGGGCTCGAGGCGAGTCTTCTGCTCGGCGCGCTGCTCGCGCTCGCCTCGAAGTCGCGCGAAGGTCGGGGCCGCGGGGCGGTGCTGCTGGGCGGTGCCATGGCGCTGCTGCTCGGGGCGGCGACCTGGTGGGTCTCCGGGGCGCTGCTCGCCAAGGGCGGCACCCGGGAGTGGCTCGAGGGCGCGATCGAGCTCGTGACCGCGCTCCTGATCGTCGCCGCGAGCCACTGGCTGCTCGCCCAGGCGGCGGCGAAGCGCTGGATGGGGCTGCTCTCGCGCCAGCTCCGGCCCGGCGCCGGGTTTTTCGGCTACTTCGGCCTCTCCTTCCTCGGCCTCTACCGCGAGATGGCCGAGATCGTCGTCTTCTACCGGGGTCTCCTCCTCGAGGCCCCCGGGGAGGGGCGGGCGGTCGTGCTCGGCGCGGCGGCGGGAGTGGTGAGCCTCGGCGGCGTGCTGGTCGTCTTCCAGCGGCTCGGGAAGCGGCTTCGGCCCCGCCCTCTGCTGCTCGCCTGCGGGGCGATCCTCTGCGGTCTCGCCATCGTGATGGTCGGGGAGGCGACGCACAGCCTCCAGGAGGCCGGGGCGATCGGGGCGACGCCGCTCCCCATTCCCGAGCTGCCGGCGCTCGGCGTCTTCGCGACGGTTCAGGGGCTGCTCGCCCAGGGGGCCGTGGTCCTGGGGCTCGCCGCCTCGCTGGCCTACGCGCTGCTCCGGCGAGATCCGCCCAGCGCGCCGGCCGCCGGGCCGGCTATCGACCAGCGTCCGGCTTGACGACCGGAATCGGGGCGTCGCCCAGCTTCAGCCCGGCCGCGCGAGCGAGATCCAGCATGAGGGACTGCGCGTTCGGATTCGCGGGGTGGAGCACCGGCGGCCGCTGCGCCAGATCTGCGTCGAACAGGTAGTCGCCCTCGCCGCCGCCCGCGCAGCGAAGCTGGACGATGCCGCGGCAGCCGCTCGTGATGGCGGCGCCGCACGAGACGGGGTGACCAAGCCTCTTCGCGAGCGCCTGCTCGATCGATGGGCTCGCGGGGGACGGGCGCGTCTGGTCGAGCAGCTCGCGGGCGTGGCGCAGATCGCTCTGATCGAAGCGCGATTGCAGCCAGGAGAGCGTCGCCCCAAGGACGAGCGCCATGACCGCGAGGATGCCGAGCCGCCGGAGGTCCATCCCGGGGGCCTAGTGGGAGCCGCGCTGGGCGAGGATGCGCGCGAGCGCCTGCTCCTCGGCCGGCGTGTGGCGATCCAGCGGACGGGAGGGGGGCTTGGCCATCGCGCGGCCGGCGGTGGGCCGCGTGGCCGGTGGCGCCGCGAGGAGTCGAGCGAGCAACGGCAGCTCGATCCGCGCCGCGACGACGCCCGCCTGATCGGCGAGCGCGGCGCAGCCGGGGGAGCCGGCGAGCAGGCAGACCCGCCGAGCGGCGGTCTCTCCGGCGATCGGCCAGGTGAGCAGAAACCCCGTCAGAGCCGCGATGACGGCCATCAAAAGAAGCCAGCGCACGAGCCGGAACATCGATTCATTCGGTACCACCGCCGCGGGTCGGGGTCCATTTTTTCACCGTCGTCGATCGGGTGGGTTGCCCGAACGGGTGAGCGCGAACACCTTATGGGTCGATGGGGGGACGAGCAGAGAAGGCGCCCGAGAGCGCCGGGCGCGGTCGCACGCGTCGTCGAGGGTGGGCTGCCCCCTTGCTTGGGGCGCTCTTCTGCGCGCTCGCGCCGCAGGGATTCGCCCAGGCGACCGAGGCCGCTCCCGTCCGGACGCGCTCGCTCCCGGGGCTGACCTCGGTGGCTCGCAAGGCGGTTCCGGCGGTCGTGGCGATTGCGGTCGAGCAGCCGGCCGGCGAGATGCCGAGCGACTCCATCCACAGTGGACTTGGGGCTCCTCGCCCCCAGCTTCGCAGGGGCCTCGGCACCGGGTTCGTCATTCGGCCGGACGGTTACATCCTCACCAACAGCCATGTCATCGAGGGCGCGGTCCACATCGAGGTGGCCGTGGGAGCCGGCCCCGAGCTCCGTCACTACCTCGCCCGCGTGGTCGGCCGGGACGAGCCGACCGATCTCGCGGTCCTCAAGATTGAGCCCGACCGGCCGCTGCCTTGCCTCTCGCTCGGGGACAGCGACCGGCTTCAGGTCGCCCAGTGGGTGGTCGCCATCGGCAACCCGTTCGGCCTCTCCAGGACCGTCACGGCGGGGATCATCAGCCAGCTCGGGCGCGAGGACGTCTCACCCCAGGGGCGGCACGGCTACTTCGACTTCATCCAGACCGACGCGCCCATCAACCCCGGTTCCAGTGGGGGACCGCTGCTCGATCTGGACGGGCGCGTGATCGGAATCGCCAACGCCGTCCATTCGTCCGGGCAGGGGATCGCCTTCGCCATTCCCATCAACATGGCGAAGGCCGTGCTGCCCCAGCTCTTGGACCACGGCAAGGTCGTGCGGAGCTGGATCGGCCTCAACGTCGAGGGGGTGCCGAACGACGCCCTGCGCATCCTGGGGCTGAGCAGGATCTCGGGAGTCCTGGTCTCGGACATCGTCCCGGGGAGCCCGGCCGAGGCCGCTGGGCTGCGAGTCGGCGATCTCGTCCTCGAGTTCGATGGCCGCGCGGTCGACGATCCCCACCGCATCCGCTGGTGGGTGGCCACCGCCGGTGTGGGCCGGAGCGTTCGCCTGCGCGTCTGGCGGGCCGGCCACCCGCTCGTCCGGAACGTGACGCTCGTCCAGATGCCCGAGCGCGAGGCTCCCCGGGCGCTGCCCTCGATTCCGGGGCTCGGGATCGCCGTGGTCCCGGATGGCGCCCCCGGCCCCTTCCAGGAGGCCTTCGCCGGGGAAGGGGCGCGGGTGGCGCGCGTCGACCCGGGTGGTCCCGGCTCTTCGGCGGGGCTGCGCGAAGGTGACCTCGTGGCGGGCGTCAACGGCCACCGGATCCACGGACCGGCGGGGCTGCTCGCGGCCACCGCGGCGCTGCCCAGCGGCAGCCCGGTGACGCTCTGGGTTCGGCGCGCGAGCGGCTCCCTGGCGATGCTCTCGGTGTCGAAGGGGCGCTTCGGCCGGATCGCACCGGCGATCGCTCCCCGTCCCCGGACCGGCGCCCGGCAGGGAGGCCAGGGGACGCCGGCCTCGGTTCCCTGAGCTCGCGAGCTGAAAGGTGGCGCCGCGTCAGCGGTCGAGCACCAGGATCTCCCCGGCCATCTCGGGGGAGTGCATGGCGCAGACGAACGGGTAGATCCCCGGCTTCTTGAACGTGTAGGTGAAGGCCGTCTTGCTGATCGGGGGCAGCTTCCAGTGCATGAGCACGGACGCGTCCGGGCCGATGAAGAGCACGTCGTGGGCGTCGTCGGGCTGAAGGTTCCAGAACTCGATCCGGACGGGCTCGCCCGCTCGCACCGCGAAGAACGTGGGCGAGAAGGCGTAGGTCTCACCGAAGTGCTCGACGGTCTCCCGGGGGCCGGTCTCCTTCACCGCGACCCGCTCCGTCATGACGATGATCTGGCGGACGGGCTGCCCGTTCTTCGCGACCGAGAGGAAGGCCTTCGCGGGCCCGGTCGGAAGGTAGTCGGCCAGCTCGCTCGCTCGGTCTCCAGTCGTTGAAGGGAGGGTCGATCCGAGGGAGAGCAGGAGCCAGAGCAGGGGTCGCATGGCCCTACTCCACCAGAGAGGCGTAGCCCGCGTAGAGTTCGCCCGCGGGGCGACGAACGCCAGGGCCCGTCGCGATGGGATCGTTCCAGGCGCGACCCTCGGGCGCGAACGGCTCCTTCGGGTGGCCGGGATTGAGGTGGTAGGCCACGACGCCGTGCGCCATCCGCTGGTAGACGAGCAGCGTGCCGTCCAGGGCCACCTCGCCGACGATGCCGACGTGAACCACCGGCGCGCCGGCGACGGGCGCCTGCGGCGGGATGCGAAGGAAGAGCAGGTCGCCGGGGCGCGGGCGTCCCGCCTCGCGCAGCCGGCCGGCGGCTCGAGCATCCGCGTAGAGGCCCTCGGCGTTTCCGCCCCCGAGGGCGAGGCCGCTTCGACCATAGGCGGCCACGGGCAAGGCCCAGCAGTCGGAGGGCAGGCGACGGCCGCGGAGGGTGATCTCGCGCGCGCCGAGGAGGGAGCGGGCGGCCCGGACGATGGCGCGCCGCTCGCCGGCGGGGCCCTGCCGCAGCGACGCTCGGTGAGCGGCGCAGCCGAGCGCGGCGACGACGGCGAGGAGCGGAGACGGCCTCATGCCTCCAGAGGTTAATGCCGAGGCCGCGCGGGTCAATTATCCGGCCCCGGGGGAGCGCATCCGTCTTCGACAGCCCCGATCGGTCGTGTTAGCGTCGCCCCGTGCGGAGATCGCTCTTCCCTGGGCTCCTTGGGCTCGTCGTCGCGCTCGCGGGCTGCCACAGCTCGGCGTTCGCGCACGCCGAGGCGCAGGACAGCCCCGACGCCTGGCGTTCTTTCCTTCGCGACCACGACGACGAGGGGAAGGAGGTCGAGTTCGCGCGCAAGAGGCTCGCGGCCCTCTCGTGGAAGGCGGCCAAGGCCGAGGACAGCCCGCGGGCCTACCGCCGATTCGCCGAGGAGTTTCCCGAGGACGACCACCACGACGACGCGGTGGCGCGGCTGACCGAGCTCCGCTACGCGCAGGCCGAGCGGCAGGACGCTCCCGCGGGTTTCGAGGGCTTTCTCGAGGACGATCCCAAGGGCCCCTTCGCCGACGAGGCCCGCCTCAAGCTCGCGAACCTCGAGTTCGCCGCCGCCAAGCGCGCGTCCGGTCCCAGGCCGCTCGACCTCTACCTGGCTCGGTTTCCACAGGGGCCGCACCGGGTCGAGGCCCAGGCGCTCGAGGACGACCGAGCCTTCGAGGAGGCGCGCGCCGGCGGCTCCCCGGCGCTGCGCGACTACCTCGCCGCTCATCCCCAAGGCGCCCACCGGGTGGAGGCCGAGCGGCTCGTGCGGGTGGCCCGCGCGACCGCGATGCTGCTCGAGTGGCGCTTCGCCGAGGCGGAGGCGGAGATCCGCGCGCTCGGGCCGGTTCCCGAGGCGTTGGCGCTCTCGCGACGGCTCGAGGCGGGGCGAAGGGAGGCGGAGCTCGCGAGGCTCGAGCGGATATCCAATCTTCCGACGCCCGCGCTCGAGGAGTTGCAGGCGCTCGCGCTCGCGCTCAGGCCGCCCGACGAGCCCTCCGTCTCGCAGCTCGCCGAGGGGCTCTCCGCGGTCGATCCTCGCCGCCGCTGGGAGACCGCCGAGCGGCTGGGGCGCACG
The DNA here is from genome assembly GCA_021783235.1 of Myxococcales bacterium. GTDB lineage: Bacteria > Myxococcota > Myxococcia > Myxococcales > JAKAPL01 > JAJXUD01. The sequence continues at coordinate 26,723 of JAJXUD010000001.1, forward strand.
GGCTCTGTGTACGCGCTCGACCCGTTGCTCTCGGCGGCCTCCCGCTCGCGCTTCTGGCGCGTTCGGCTCGCCGCCGCATCGGCCTTCGAGCACCTCGCCTCCATTCTCCCGAAGACCGTTCGAGACGAGGAGCTCGGCGGCCGGCTCGAGCGGCTGTCCGCCGAGGCCGCCTCCGCCGATCTCGACGAGCAGGTCGCCCTCATCCAGCTCGCGCTCGGACGGATGCGCCCGGCGCGGGATGCCTTCGTGCAGGCCGCTCGCTATACCCCCGACGACCTCTTTGCCCTGTGGGGGCTGCTCGAGTGCGATCGGCGTGCGGGAGCGGAAGGGGAGGGGCTCGCGGACGCCCGATCGCTCGCGTCGGCCGCGGACGGCGATTCGAGCCAGCGCGCGACCGACGAGGGAACGCCGCTGCTCTTGGCCGAACGGCAGCTCTGTGGCCTCACGATGCTGGAGGACGCCGCGGGGAAGATGGCCGAGAAGGGGAACGCCGAACTCGCGGCGCCCATTCGAGCCCACGCGGAGCGGCTGCGCGCGAGACTCGAGCTGGCCGAGCAGCGGTTGCGGCTCGAACGGCCGGAGGCGAGCGGCTGCGACGCCAGCGGCCAGACCGCCGAGGTGAGCGCCCCGGTCGCGCGGCGGCTCGAGGCCGTGCGGGCCCTGGTGGGCAAGCTCACGGGGGCGCCGCTGCCGGTGGCGGAGGCGGTTCGCGCCGTCCTCGCGGAGACGAGCGCCCTCGACGGCTCTGCCCGGGTTCGCTCGGCCGCGGCCGCCGCGCTGGCAACCCGCTAGAAGACCGTCGGGCACGGCCCCCGATTGCCTCCCCGCCGTGCAGGCGTGCTACACTGGATTGGATGGCGATCTCGGCTCCTCCCAAGAAGCGCTCCGTCCTCATCGTGGACGATTCGACCTCGCTCCTCGATTCGCTCACCGCCGCGTTCGAAGAGGCGGGTTTCGAGGTGGGCTACGCCGTCGATGGCGAGGAGGTCTTCCGCAAGATGACCGCCTACGACCCGGACGCGCTCTTGCTCGACATCTACATGCCGAAGATCAACGGCGCCGACGTCTGCCGCCTCGTCAAGGCCCATCCGCACTGGAAAAAGACCTACCTCGTCCTGATGTCCGCCCGGATGAGCGACAAGGAGGCCGAGACCTACCGCCGGCTCGGCGCGGACGACATCTTGAAGAAGCCGTTCGATCCCGGGGTGGCGGTCTCGCAGATCCAGAGGGGGCTCGAGGCGGGTGCCGCTCGGGGTTGAGGCGTGGTGAAGGCCTTCGGGGTGCTCCTCGCGGGGCTGCTGATGACCGGCTGCTGTCAGAAGACCGGTCTGCCCGGCGGCTCGACCGGCGGAAGCGGCGGAAGCTCCACGCGCGGAGGGAGCTCTGGGGGAACGACGGGTAGCGGCTCGAGCGCTGGATCGAGCGGCGTCGGAGACGGCGGCTGGACCGTCGGTCCGCACCAGACGCCCGTCACGCCCGCATCGCTCACGGACGGCGGGGCGGGGCAGGGGGTGCAGGCCGGGCCCGACGGAGGGATCGTCCTCGGCTCGCTCGCGAACTTCAGCTCCCATTTCGCCTACCAGGCGAACTCCGGCCAGGCGGCGGGGAGTTCGTTCGTCTCGCGCGTCGACACCGACACCGGGCAGGAGGTCGCGCGCTACCCGTCGGTCGTCCCGATCGACAACGACGGGAAGGCCCTCTGCGCCAAGGGAAAGCCGGCGAGCTGCCTCGTCGACGTCACGTCGACCTACTTCGACAACGCGCCGTCGCGGACGGTGGTCGACCTGAACGGCGGTGTCTTCGTGGCGAACCGCGGTCAGTGCGACTGGGCCGCCTGCGCGCCGGGCAGCGGCGCCTTCGTCGGCGCGGGGACGCCCGGAGGCAACGCGAACGGCGTCTTCGTACAGGGGTCGGTCACCTACGTCGCCAATCGGGTGGACCACCCCGAGCAGTGCGCTCCCCGTTGCCAGAATCGGCGGGGCTGGGCGCTGCCGGACGGTGGGGTCGCGCCGTTCACGTCGGGCGCGAGCCTGCCGCTGGGGGACGGCGGCACGCTGTCGATCCCGCCGAGCGAGGCGCTCCTCCCCTCGGGCGGCCAGCCGGTCGCCCCGGACGTCTGGGCGCATCCGTGCCTGGACGACGGCGGGCACGACCCCTCGGACGTGACCGATCCGACGAACTACGACGACTGCGTCCAATTCACGATTCCGGTCGGCGCGCCGAACGGTTACGACCTGCCGAGCGAACTGGCGAATGGCCTCGGACAGGATCGCTTCGCCCCGCGTGGCCTCGCCATCTCGAAGACCTGCGGCGGCTTCGAGGGCTCGGGCGAATCGTGCGACCTCTACATCGGCCTGACCGAGCCCCACGGCGAGAGCGCCTACCTCGTCCACCTCGACCACGGCTCGAATTTCGGCGTCTCGAAGGTCATCGATACCACGCTCTCCCAGTACGGACTCTACGGCGCGGCCATCGACTGCGAGGGGGTTCTCTGGGGCACGGCCCGCAGCGCGTTGCGCGTCGCGGTCGACACCTCGACCGATCGGATCGCGAGCCAGTGGCAGTACACGGATTCGAACGGTGCGCCTCAGAGCGCCGACACGATCAGCTCGACCTCCGGGCAGTGCGACGGCTACGGGATCGCGGTGGATCTCGAGCAACGAGTCTGGACGGGGCTCGTCTCCAAGGCGAACGGTTCCCAGAGTGGGGCGTGCGCCTTCGACTACCGGGCGTTCCAGGGGCAGACCGCGCTGCAGCCGGGCGCCTCGGGGCCGCTCCCGCAGGCGAAAGCCCAGGCGCTCATCGATCAGGACTGGAAGGCCTTCCCGTTCCGCAGCGTCTTTCCCGCGGGGACCGGCCGCGGGATCGTCGCGGACGTGAACGGGGTCGTCTACCTCGCGGTCAGCGATCAGGGCTTCGGAGCGGGGAGCATCCCGGGGCTCATCGCCTTCACCTACGACGGTGCGGGCTCGGCGTGTGGCCAGAACGGCGACGCAGCCTGCCTCTGGTCCTTCGCGGGGCAGTCGGGGGTGCCCTTCGGCGCCGGGACGATCGGGGTCGACCTCGATCAGGACGGGAACCCCTGGATCGCCCAGCGGGGCGGCACGCCGCCCGGCGTCGTCGGTCTCGAGGCGCAGTCCGGTGGACCGCTCACCCAGTTCGCCGCCGGGAGCACTCCGTTGAAGGGGCCGAGCGACCCGAACGACATCTACTCGTACTCGGACTTCACCGGGTATGCGCTTCGCAAGATCACCCAGCCGGCGGGCGCCTACCAGCAGCTCTTCTCGGGCTGCGGCGCCCCCCTCGCGACCCAGTGGACGGGGCTCGGCTACGGGGCGACGGTTCCGCCCGGGACGAGCCTCGCATTCGAGGTCGACGTCGCGAACGACCCCAGGGCCTTCACGGGTGGTGGCGCGCCGATCCTCGGGAGCTGGAGCTGCAACTCGTCCGCGGCTTGCCCGAGCGTCGCGAGCCTCGCCTCGGCCGGTCTTCCGGCGGCTCAGTACGCTCGAGTGACCGCCCGGCTGTCCGGACCGAGCTGCACCGAGAGCGGGCTGACGCCGGTCTTGCAGTGGCTTCAACTGAGCTTCAGCTGCGGAGGGCAGGGGTTCGAGTAAACCTCGCAACTGTTGCGAGGCTGCCCGAAGCGCCCTGCGGGGGCGCCTTTCGCGTCGAGCTCAGGTCATCCCGAAGCTGCTGGAATCACTTGGTGCGTCTCCTCGACCAAGCGGTATGTCTCTTGCTTTAATCTTAAGAGTCGGTCGCGCTCGCCTCGGAGGCTCGCAAATGTTCAGGCTCTTGCTGGCGGGACCGCTGTCGACGGTCATCGGCCTTTCATTCGCCTTCGCGGGCCCCTGGACCTGCTCCAGCTACCAGAGTCCAGACGGTGGCAGCACGAACTTCAACCCGCACCCGGGTGGAACCGGCGGGAGCGGTCAGTCGGGGCCGGGAAACGTCGACGGCGGAGCCGCCAGCCTCGATGCCGGGCAGGGGATCGGGGTGACCAGTGGCCCCGATGGAGGGATCACGCTGGGGCCGGCGGCGAACTTCACGAGCAACTTCGCCTGGGTGGCCAACGAGGACGGCACCGTTTCGATGGTCGACACCGACAACGGGACGATCTGGGGCCGCTACCCGGCGGCGATCCCGGTCGACATGGCCGGAACGAACGTCTGCAACGGCGCCGGCAGCTACGGCGGCAGCATGAACACGATGCTCTCGCAGAGCTACCACAGCTGCCAAGGGACCTCCCGGACGGTGGTGGACCTGAACGGCGGCGTCTTCGCCGCGAACCGGGTCTGGAGCGGCTGGTGCTTCTACGATCCGGGCGGCTATTCCGCTCCGGGGAGCAGCCAGATGCAGCCCTCGGTCACCCACATCGCGAACGGCAAGGATCACCTCATCGATCCGGTCGATCCGAGCGCCTCGTGCCAGGTCCGCTGTCCGGCCCGAAACGGAGGCGCTCCGGTCACCTCCCACGAGGCCGACGGCGGCGTCATCGTCATCGCCCCCTGGAGCAGCGACTACACCGGCAACCCGGCGCTCTGGTGTCCCGACGACGGCGGCACGAAGGTTTACAACGGCGTCACCTACGACGATCCCACGGACCACTGCAACCCGAAGAACTACGACGACTGCGCCCTCTTCACGGTGCCCATCGGCGGCAATGACGGTTGGGATCAGCCGGGCGCGAACACGCGGGGGAGCTGGGTGCCGCGCGGCGAGGTCATCTCGTCGAACTGCGACCCGCTGTCGCGCGACTGCGACATCTGGGTGGGGTTGAGCGACGGGGCGCTCATGGTGCGGCTCTCGGCGGTCAAGCCGCCGAACTGGACCGGCCCCTTCGTCCCCTTCACGCCGACCGCCACGGTGCCGCTCGCCCAGGACTCGCAAGGGAACCAGATCTTCGTCGGCAGCGCCTGGGGTGGGTCGGCTCCCTACGGCGCCGCCATCGACTGCCGCGGCTGGCTCTGGGCGGACAACCCGGGCGGCGGTCCGCAGCCGGCCATCGACAACAACGGGGACCAGTCCAACAGCCACATGCTCTACGCCATCGACACGACCACCGTGGATCAGTCGCCTCGGCCGCCGCCGGTGACGCAGTTCAAGGTACTCGATAGCAGCAACACGAACGGCGCCTGCACGAACCAGGGGACCTGCAACGGTCTGCCGCTGCCGTCGGGGGTGGGCGGCCAGCCCCAGTGCGGCTCCTACGGCATCGCGGTGGACGGCCAGGGCAAGATCTGGACGGCCGGCTACCCGTATGGCCTGAAGACCTGCAGCTTCGATCCCGGCGTCTGGACCCAGAACCTCGTGAGCCATGGGCTCGGGCTCAATCCGACCTTCGCCGACTACCCGACGGCCATCAGCAGCTTCGGCTATGGCACGGCCTTCGACTCCTACGACTTCAACCAGTACCAGGTGCATGGCGACTGGACCCGCGGCGTGGTCGCCGATCGATTCGGCAACATCTTCCTCAGCATGTCGGACGACCAGGGTGGCAACTTCACGGGTGTCCTCGGCTTCACGCCCCAGGGGGGCGGGAGCTACAACCTGCTCTGGACGCCGGCGCCCGACAGTCCGTCCAACGGCAACGACACCGTGGGCGTCGATCTCGCCGTCAACCCCGCCGACCCCTACGGCGCCTCGGCCTCGACGAGCGAGTACCTCTGGGGGGTCGCCTACACGGGGACGGTGAGTCAGTACGACGTCGCCTCGGGCTCGAAGCTCACCGACGTCCAGGTGAACGCCGGCTACGGCGTCGACACCTACACCTACTCCGACTTCACCGGCTACGCGCTCCGCTACATCACCGCCCCAAGCGGCGCCTACTCGCAGATCTTCCAGGCGCAGAACGGCGCGCCCGAGTTCACCAACTGGACGAGCTTGAGCTTCGACTACTCGCCGACGCCGCTCCCCAGCGGGGACGACATCGCGATCGAGGTCCGCGTCGCGAACTCCCTAGGGGGCCTCCAGACCGCCTCGAGCAGCCTCGTCTGCGACGTCGCCTTGGGCTGCACGAGCCCTGTGGACCTCACCCATTTCAACCTGCAGGGCGCCTACCTCGCGGCGATCTTCGTCCTCAAGAGCCCGGGCTGCACCTCGCTCAACGGTGCGGCGGTCGCCCCGACGCTCTGGTCGGTCTCCGCGGCGAACACGGGGCCTGGAAACTAGCATGCGGCGCTCCTTGCTCGTGCTCCTCGGGCTCGCCTGGGCGGCCCCGGCGCTGGCCGCGGCCTATCACCTCGAGTTTCTCCGGGGGAATCACGGCCCGGCGCTCGTCGACTGCGCCCACGGCTTCGCTCCCGCGCTCCAGCTCTACTTCGAGCAGTTCGCTCGCGCGGACGGGCTTCCCGTTCAAGGGCCTGCCGAGGTGAAGGTGGAGTCGCCCGACTCCCGGATCAGCCGCTTCCGCGCGACCGTCGAGGGTCGGATCTTCCGCGGCTTCGTCTTTCTCGACCCCACGATGACCGAGGGAGACGAGGAGCCGGAAGAGGGCGCATCGATCGAGGTCTCCGAGCGGGTCTGCTCGATGGTCTTCGTGGACGATGCGGCCACGGCCGAGGAACAGGCCCTCGTCGATCAGGGCTTTCACAGCACGATCCGGCGGCTGGAGCTCGACGACTCCGCCCCGGAGCCGGTCAGCGGGCGTCGCCGCTGACGCCCAGCCGTTCGAGGAAGAACGCCGCCGCGCGCGCCCAGAGGAGTCGCTGGGTGGCCTGGTCGGCGAAGAGGTGGGTCTGGCCCGGGATCACCAGGAACTCCGGCGCCTTTCCTACGGCCTCGAGGGCCCCCACGAGCTTCAGCGTACCGGCAAAGTGGACGTTGTCGTCCGCGGTGCCGTGCGCGAGCATCAGCGGCCGCGACAGGCTCTCGGCGCCGGTGAGCAGCGAGCTCTCGCGGTAGCCCGAGGCGTTGGTCGCGGGTAGCCCGAGGTAGCGCTCGGTGTAGTGGGTGTCGTAGTCCTCCCAGTCGACCACGGGCGCGATGGCGACGGCCGCCCGGAAGACGTCCGGCCGGCGCAGCAGCGCGAGCGCGGACAGATAGCCGCCGAACGACGCGCCGATGATGCCGACGCGGCTGCGGTCGAGGTAGGGGCGCTTCCGGGTGAGGGCGGCGAGCCCGGCCACCTGGTCGCCCAGCGGCACGCGAGCGAAGCTGCCGGCGAGGACGCGCTCGAAGGCGCGGTCGCGATCGGGCGTACCCCGGTTGTCGATTCGGACGACGACGAAGCCCTGATCGGCGAGCCATTGCTGGAGCTGGTCGCTCTCGGCCGAGCGGCGGACCGTGACGAAGCCGGGGCCGCCGTAGACCCAGTCGATGACCGGGTAGCGACGCGACGGGTCGAAGGACCGGGGCAAGACGACCTCCGCCTCGAGGATCGCGCCCGGGATCTCGATCCGCTCGATCTCCGCCCGTGGCGGCTCCGGTGGCTCGGCCCGATCGGGCAGCTCGCCCAGGACGCCGCCGCTCTCCGGCGAGAGCAGCAGGGTGCGCGCGGGACGGTCGAGCCGCTCGACGTGGTCGACGAGCAGCGGCGCGTCGCTCGCGGCGGCGTCCGGGCCGCGCCCGGTCGTCGAGTGGAACTCGGGCCCGCCCGCGAGGAGCTTCGGCGGCCCACCGTCGAGCGGGATTCGCCAGAGCGACTGCTCGCTCGAACGAGCCCCTCCCTCGACGACGACGGCCCCTTCGCGCTCGTTCACCCAGGCGACTCCGCGGAAGCCCTGGGCGGCGGTCGTGAGCGGACGGAGGAGGGCGCCGTGCTCGTCGCGCAGCTCGAGCTCGTCTTCCCCGCTCCGCTGGCTCGACCAGAGCAGCTGCCGCCTCGCCGGCAGCCAGACGAGATCGTCGTCGAGATCGATCCAGGCGTCGTCGTGCTCGTGGACGAGCTCCCGGGATCTCCCGCTCCGTGGGTCGGCGGCGAGGAGCAGAAGCTCCTTCTGATCGCGGCTCTCCACTTCGAGGAGGAGCGGGCCGCCCTCGGGCCAAGAGACGCGCGCGAGGTAGGGGAAGCGGGCGCGATCCCACTCCACCCAGGCAGGAGCGCCGCCGGTGCGCGAGACCACGCTGAGGCGCACCCGGACGTTCGCCTTGCCCGGGCGAGGGTAGGGCGAGCCCTCGGGGGCGACCTCGGGGTGCGCGGCGTCGACGAGGTAGTAGCGCTCGACCCCCGAGCTGTCGGCCTCCTCGAAGGCGAGAGCGGACGAATCGGGCGACCACCAGTAGCCATGAAACCGGTCCATCTCCTCCTCGGCCACGAACTCCGCCAGTCCATGGGTGAGCGTCGGCGAGGCGCCGCGGGTCAGCTGGACGGGAGGGCCGCCGGTCGCGCTCCGAACGAAGAGATCCCCCGCCTCGACCGAGGCGACCCATCGTCCATCGGGCGAGAGGCGAGGGTCGAAATCGGCGGTCTGGCCTCGAGGGAGCGGCCGCGAGCGGCCCGTCTCGACGTCCACGAGGTAGATCCGGCCGCCGAAGGGGACGAGCGCGAGCTTGCCGTCCCGTGAGAGCTCGAAGCTACCGAGGCCCCGCGCCGTGAGCCTCATCCGCTCGCGCTGCGCCGCCTCCTCGGGCGTCGGCGGCCGGTCGGGAACGCCGGCCAGACTCTCGGCCGTCACGAGGAGGCGCGCCTTGCCCGTGGCGACGTCGAAGCGCCAGAGCCGCTGAACGTCGGATCGCGCGTCGCTCTCCAGGTAGAGCACGCGCGAGCCATCGGGAGTCGCGCGCGCGTGGGCCGGCTGACCGAGCCGGTGGCCTCGCGTGGCGACGAAGCGCGCGAGCTCCGGGTCGGCTTCGAGCGATTCGGTCGAGGGCGGAGCACGGCGCTCGGCCGCGAGGCCGGTGGAGCAACCCGCGGCGAGCAGCCAGGGAAGGACGAGCAGGCGACTGGGAAGCACGAGGATCTCCTGGAGGTCGAGGGCGGGGCCTCGGGCCCTCAGCGCCCAGCCCGCCGGCTCGGCCGAGCCGTCACGGTCCGCTCGAGCCGTTCGCCAGTCGCGTCGTCCACGAGCGTCAGCACGTGGTCGCCTTGCACCATCTGCAGCGGTGGACCGGGGGCTCGCCCGAGCGGCTTCCCCTGGCAGAACACCTGGTAGCTGTGCCCCTTGGGGGTCGCCACCGTCACCGTCCCGAGGGCGAAGCTCTTCTGGAGCGACGTGACCTGGTTCGGCCGTATGTCGACTCCGAGCATCGCGTCGAGGGCCGCCGCCTCGTTGACGAGTCGGAGCTGGACGTGGCCGGCGGGCACCGTGACCTCGACGAGCGGTGTCGACCCGAGCGCGTCGCTTCCCAGGAAGACCACCGACGGCGGAGTCGTGACGAGCGTCAGCCGTCCCTCTCCGCTCGAGCGGAGGCCACAGAAAAAGCAGCCGCCGTCGCTCGAGCCGCTCGTCGCGCCGAGGGCGCCGGCGATTCGGGGGCCCGTCGAGGTGAGCAGCGAACGGCCCACCACCACGAGGCCGATCAGGACGATGAGCCCCACGAGGGCGCTCGCGGCGCCTGCGAGCAGCCGCCCGAAAGGTCGCCTGGCCTCATCCGCCCCGGGATCCGTGTCCGCGGGTTCGCTCGCCTCGAGGGCGGTCTCCCCCCCTCCGGAGGGCATCGGCTCGGGAGCCTCCCGTTCGGGAGGGCGGTCGTGGCTCTTCTGGACCGGCGCTGGCCTCGCGACGGGGCGCGGCGCCTCGATCGGCGGCGGAGGCTCCCTGGGCCGGTCGTCTCCTGCCTTTCCCGACAGCGGAAGCCGCTTCGCGGCCACCATGCGAGCGGACCTGGTACCCGCGGGGGCTCCAGGCGACGACCGTCCGGCGAGCGCTCCAGGGGCTGGGCGGGGCGTCCCGCCCACCGGGTGGATCGGAACGCGGCGGCTCGAGCTGCTCGGGCTCGATCGCTCGCGGCTCGGAGCCGGCGCTGGCGCCGGCTCGGGTTCGGGCTCGTCGCCGCCCGGGTAGAGGCCGCGCATGAACTCCGCGAGGTGGGCCCCCGAGGCGGGGAATTGGCCGAGGAGCAAGAACTCCTCGAGCGCGAGCGCGAGCTGCCCGGCCGTCCGATAGCGCTCGTCCGGATCTCGAGCGAGGGCCTTGAGCAGGACGCGGTCGAGCGACTTCGGCACCAGGGGCGAGATGCTCGAGGGCGCCGGCACCTCGCACTCGCGCACCGCCTCGAGCGTCGCGATCTCGTTGTCGCGCTTGAAGAGACGGAAGCCGGTCGCGAGCTCGTAGGCCACGATGCCGAGCGCGAAGATGTCCGTGCGGGAATCGACGGGATCACCCGCCGCCTGCTCCGGGGACATGTACGAGTACTTTCCCTTCAGGACCCCGGCCCGCGTGTGCGCGGCCTGGTCGGCCGCCTTCGCGATTCCGAAGTCGACGAGCTTCACGCCGCCCTGGAACGTCACGATGACGTTCTGGGGCGAGACGTCCCGGTGCACGAGCCGGAGCGGGCGCCCGGAGGGGTCCGTCGCCGAATGCGCATAGTCGAGCGCCTGCGCCGACTCGATGAGCACGCGGACCGACAGCGGGATCGGCAGCGGCGTCCCGGCCTTCACGGAGTCCTGGTAGACGCGGCGCAGGTCCTTGCCCGGGATGTACTCCATCGCGATGTAGTAGGCGCCGTCGGCGTCGCCGAGATCGAAGATCTGAACGATGTTCGGGTGGTTGAGCCGAGCGGCGATGCGGGCCTCGTCGAGGAACATCCGGACGAACTCGTCGTCCTCGGCCAGGTGCGGGAGGATCTTCTTGACCACCACCCGCTTCTGAAAGCCCTCGGGGCCCTCGATGCTCGCGAGCCAGATTTCGGCCATCCCGCCCGTCGCGAGCTTTCGGGTCAGGCGGTAGCGACCGAGGGTCTCTTCGCTCACGGAAATTGCAATTAGAACAGGCGGTTGCCCCGCGTGTCAAACGTCCTCGCGAGGCCGCTCTGACCGTTACGCCGGCGGTAGCTCGGTCGCCGGCCGCTTCGCCTGGCGAACGTGCCGCCAGACCCAGAGGCCGACGGCGACGGCGCCGAGGACGGCGATGACGCCATCGGAGGCGTGGAAGATCGGCTTGAGCGCCTCCCAGTGCTGTCCGAGCTTCTCGCCGACCCACGCGAGTCCGAGGCACCAGGGGAGGGAGCCCGCGAAGGTGTAGACGAGGAAGCGGCCCAGCTCCATCCGGGCGACGCCCGCGGGGAAGGCGATGAACGTCCGGATGACCGGCAGGAGCCGCGCGACGAAGACGATCCGCTCGCCGAAGCGGGCGAAGAGCCGGTCGGCGAGATCGAGGTCGTGCCCGGAGATGAGCACGTATCGCCCGTAGCGCTGGATGAGCGGCCGCCCGCCGAACTGTCCCAGGTAGTAGGCCGGGATGCTTCCCAGCACGCAGCCGATCGCGCCCGCGAGCGCCGCCTCCCAGAGCCCGAATCGCCCGAGCGCCACGAGCGACCCGGCGAAGGGCATGATGACCTCCGAAGGGAGAGGGATGCAGGCGCTCTCGACGGCCATCAGGCCGGCGACGGCGAAGTAGCCGCCCGAGGCGATGACCGCCTGGATCCAGCTTCCAAGGGCTTCGATCAGCGTGTGGAGGTGCAAGAGCGGCTCCTCGTCTTATTGGGGGGCCTGCGTCGCGATGGCGAGGCGCTCGAGCCCCGCCGCGCGAGCCATCTCCATTACCGCGACCACCTTGCCGTGCGCCACCCCCGCGTCGGCCTGGACGACGATGGTCGTCTCGGGGTCGTGCGAGGCGGCGGCGGCGAAACGCGACTTCAGGTCGTCGTCGCTCAGCACCTTTCCGCCGACGACGATTCGGCCGTCCGCGAGGACCGCGACCGCGAGGCTGTTCGAGGCGGCCGTCTGGACGTCCGACGGCGAGCCCTTTGGCAGCGTCACGTGGACGCCGCTGCGCCCCGAGACGCCGGACTGCACGATGACCGACGAGGTCACCATGAAGATGATGAGCAGGACGAGGAAGATGTCGGTGAGCGGCGTGATGTTGATCTCGGCGAACACTCCGCCGTCGCCGCTCTCCTCCTCCGGGAGCCGCCCGACCGCCATTCAGCGCGCTCCTTCGGGGCCGTTCCCGCTCGCCGCCGGCGCGAGCGGCACGGGCTGCGCCGCCGGCAGCTTCTGCTCCTTGAGCACCTCGAGGAACTCGTCGGAGACGAGCCTGAGCTCGACCAGCGTCCGCTGCACCCGCGACTGGAAGTAGTTGTAGAGCACCACCGCGAGCACGGCCGCGACGATGCCGCCAGCCGTCGTCACGAGCGCTTCGCTGATCCCCTCGGCCACCACCGCGAAGCCGCCCTGGCCCGTCGAGTAGATCTGGTGGAAGGCGCGCATGATGCCGACGATGGTGCCGAAGAGCCCCACGAAGGGCGCGACCGCGCCCACCGTGCCGAGCGCCCAGAGGTGGGAGCGGAGCCGCAGCCCCACGGCTTGCCGCTCCCGCTCGACCGCGGCCTCGACCTGCTCGAGCGAGGCCCGACCGAGCCGGGCGAAGCCGGCGAGGAAGATGTCGGCGGCCGGCGCCCGCGAGCGTTCGCAGACGGCCCGGCCCTCGGCGAACTCGCCCCGGAAGAGGTGGCGCGCCACCGAGTCCCCCAGATCCCGGGCCGACGAGACGACGCTCCAGAGCGCGACGAGTCGTTCGACCGCCACCGCGAGGGCGAGGAGCCCGCACAGGATGATGACCGCCATGGCGAAGCCGCCGGAGCGGACGAGGGTGAGGAGCTCTTGAGGGGCCATGCGATCTCGGGGGACGGTGGATGCTCTTAACTGCCGGCCTCGTTGCGGTCAATCCCGTCGTAAGCTATGACGCCCGGGCTCCTCCCGAAAGCCCGATGGCCCGGACTCCGAACAGGCGAGTAGAAGCGCGACGGCGGGAGCCGCTCGGGAAGGGGCTCGCCACCCTCGCGGTCCACGCGGGCGCCGAGCTTCCTCCGCCCGCGACCCCGCCCCTCGACGTCCCGGTCTACCGGGCGAGCACCTTCCGCTTCTCCTCCGCCGCCGCGTTCGGCCGCTACCCGGACGAGCGGGGCGAGCTCTACCTCTACACGCGCTACGAGAATCCGACCGTGCGGGCCGTCGAACGGCGGCTCGCCGCGCTCGAGGGCGCCGAGGGGGCGCTCGCGTTCGGGAGCGGCATGGCGGCCATCTCCACCGCCCTCTTCGCCCACCTCTCCGCGGGCGACTCGCTCGTCGCCTCGTCGGCGCTCTACGGCGGCAGCTACCGGCTCTTGCGGGACGTGCTGCCGCGCTTCGACGTGTCGCCGCTCTTCCTCGAGCCGGATCGGATCGCCTCCGCCCCCTGGCCTTCGGGCGCCCGGCTCGTCTACGTCGAGACGCCCATCAACCCGACGCTGCGCCTCGTCGATCTGCGGGCGCTCTCGGCTCGCTGCCGCGAGGAGGGGGCGCTGCTCTTCGTCGACGGCACGTTCGGGAGCCCGGTCCTCCAGCGGCCCCTCGCGCTGGGGGCGGACCTCGTCCTCGAGAGCGCGACCAAGATCCTGGGCGGCCACAGCGACCTGCTCGCGGGCGTCGCCGCCGGCTCGCCCCGCGTCCTCGGGCCCATCGCCGCGCTGCGCCGCGCCCTCGGCGGCATCCTCTCTCCGGACGACGCGTTTCAGCTCGCCCGAAGCCTCAAGACGTTGCCCATCCGCGTCGAGCGGCAGTGCCGGAGCGCGGCGGATCTCGCCCGCAGGCTCGAGCGGGATCGGCGGCCGGAGCGCGTCATCCACCCGAGCCTGCGAAGCCATCCCGACCACGCCCTGGCGCGCCGCCAGATGTCGGGCTTCGGCTGGATGCTCACGATCGCGCTGCGCGGGGGGCTTCCCGCCGCGCGTCGCTTCCTCGATCGGCTCGAGCTCTTCGCGCGCGCCACCTCGCTCGGCGGGGTCGAGAGCGTCGCCTCGATCCCGGTCGACACGAGCCACGTGGGCCAGAGCCCCGGGGAGCTGCGCCGCGCCGGGGTGACGCCCGGGATGGTGCGCCTCTCCATCGGTCTCGAGGAGCCGGACGATCTCTGGCGGGATCTCGATCGGGCGCTCGGCCGTGCGTGAGCGCTCGCTCCTCGTGCTCCTCCTCCTCGCGGGCTGCGTCCACGCGAGGCCCCTCCGCTTCGGTCCCCAGGGCGAGATCCACGACCCCGCGCTGCTGCTCCGCCTCCTCGACCAGCGCGGCGCCCGGCTCGAGGCGCTCTCGGCCGACGGGCGCGTGACGGCCCACGGCCCGAGCGGCGGCGGCGCCACCGGCGTCTCGGTCTCGGCGCGCCGCCCCGCCTCGATCCGCTTCGAGCTCGACTCGTTCTTCGGGAACCCGCTGCTCGTGCTCGCGACCGACGGGACGCGGATGCAGATCTGGGACCTCGACCACGGGGTCTTCCAGGAGGGCCCCGCGGACGCGGCGGCGCTCGCCGCGCTCGTCTCCGTGCCGATGTCGCCGGCGGACGCCGTCTCGCTCCTCCTCGGCGATCCGCCGCGGCTCGTCCCGGAAGAGGCTCTTCTGTCGATCGACCGCGAGCGGGGCGCCTACCTGCTCGAGCTGCGCCGCGGGGGCCTCTCGCAGCGACTCTGGGTGGAGCCGGAGACTCTCGATCCGATCGAGTCGGCCGTCGCCGGGCCGGCTGGCTACGTCGCAAGCTTCTCGTCCTTCGAGACCACCGGGGGCGAACGGCTGCCGCGGGAGATCGACCTCGTCGCGGCCTCGGGGGCCCGGCTGCGGCTCCGGTTTCGGGAGCTGCGCCCGACCGTTCCGAAGGAGCCCGACCCGTTCGAGCTGACGCCGCCGCCGAACGTTCGGGTCGTGCCGCTCGGAGGCTGAGCCGGGTCTGCGCTTGCGCCGCGACCTTCCTCCGTCATTGAATCGAGCCATGGGTGAGACGCGCCACGCCTTCACGCTCGACCTGCCGGGGGTCGATCCGGGGCTGCTCTGGGCCCTGCTCTCGGACACCAATCGGGGAGCCCGCGCCCAGGGGCTGCCTCCGGGCGAGTTTCGGCTCGAACACGACGCCCACGGCCGTCCCGCGATGGTGGGGCGGGGGCGCAAGCTCGGCCTCGAGCTCGAATGGGTCAGCGGGCCCGACAGCTGGGTCGAGGGGCGCTGGTTCCATGGCCCGCGGCGCTTCCGAAAGGGGCCCGTCGAGGAGGGCACGGACGACTTCCGGATCGAGCCGGCGGGCGACGGCTGCCGCCTCTCGGTCGAGCACCGCGTCCGGGGCGGGGCGCTCGGTCTCGCGATGGCCCGGCTCGGGGCCGGCGAGCTGCGCCGCTACGCCCTCGCCGCCGCGGCGTTGGCGCGAGGCGCTCGATCGGATCCCGAGGCCCCGGCGGGCCCCAGCGCTCGCGAGCTGCTCGGCAGCCTTCGGTCGGTCCCCGCCCTCTTGACCGGGCAGCGGACGCCAACCGACGGGGAGGAGCTCCATCGGCGCGGCCTTCGCCTCCGGGAGCGGCCCGTGCCGGCCGAGCTCGTCGAGCGGCTGCTCGGCCAGCTCGCCGAGCGGCCCGACGAGGAGCTCTCCTCGCTCCAGCCGCTCCGGCTCGCCGACCGCTGGGGCGCCGATCGGCGCGAGCTGCTCCGGACGTTTCTCCACGCGACCGACGCCGGCCTGCTCACGCTCGAGTGGGGGCTTCGCTGTCCGATGTGCCGGGTGGCGTCGAGGCGCGTGCCGAGCCTCGGGGATCTCCCCGACGAGGTGGAGTGCGGCTGTGGCGCCATCTTCGACGCCGACCTGAGCCACCGGGTCGAGGCCGCCTTTCGAGTCCACCCGGCGATCCGAAAGCTCGAGCAGGGCATCTACTGCGTGGCCGGGGCCCAGCTCCGGCCGCACGTCTTCGCCCAGCTCGTGGCGACCCGCTCCGCGCCCTGCGAGGTGACGGTCTGTCTGCCGCCGGGCGATCTCCTCGCGGTCGTCCCGGGGCGCCACCGGGAGAGCCTCGCCGCCCCTCCGCCGGCGGAGCTCGGCTTCGTCGTGCGGGCCGACGGCGTCACGGTGCATCGGAGCGCCGGTCCCGCCGGTGGCGAGGGGACGAAGCTCTCCCTCCGGACCGAGCTCGACGGGCCGGCCGAGATCCTCGCCCTCGAGCGCGCCGGCTGGCAGGCGGAGTGGGTCTCGGCGACGCTCCTCGCGACCCTTCCGGAGTTCCACGAGCTCTTCGCGGGCGAGGCGCCGCGCTCGCGGCACGAGGTCTCCGTCGGCTCGATCACGCTCCTGTTCACCGATCTCAAGGGCTCCACGGCGCTCTACCAGCGGGTCGGCGACCCGCGCGCCTTCTCGCTCGTCGAGGAGCACTTCGATCGGCTGGCCGAGGCGGTCGCGCGGCACGGCGGGGCCATCGTGAAGACGATGGGCGATGCGCTGATGGCGGTCTTCGACCGGCCGGCGGAGGCGGTCCGCGCCGGACTGGCGATGCACGAGGCGATCCGGGGCTGCGCCGCCGCGGGCGAGGGGCTCGAGCTCAAGCTCGGCATCCACACCGGGAGCTGCATCGCGATCCGGGCCAACGGCCGGCTCGACTTCTTCGGGAACGCCGTCAACCTGGCGGCGCGCGCCCAGGCGCAGGGCCGGGGAGGGGACGTCGTCCTGACGGACGCCGTGGTGGGGGCGCCCGAGGTCGAGCCGCTCCTCGCGGGGTTCGCCGTCGAGCCGTTCGAGGCGAAGCTCAAGGGAATCGACGCGCCGCAGCGGCTCTGGCGGCTCGCCGTTCCCGCGGGCGGCGCGCGGACGGGGAGCTGAGGGCCGCTCAGCAGCCCGAGGCGGCAGGCTGGAGGGCGTGCTTCGGGTACGCCCAGAGGCCGGGCGTCTTCTCGAAGGGCGCTTCCCTCCGCTCGCGGTCGACTCCACCTTGAGGAGGCGGAGGAACGTCCCCATGACGGATCAAGTGAAGGTAGCCTGCCTGCTCGGCGATGGCTTCGAGGACTCCGAGTTTCGGATTCCCTACGACCGGATGACCAAGGCCGGCCTCAAGGTCGAGATCATCGGCGCGACCGCGGGCCAGCAGCTCCGCGGCAAGAACGGCAAGGAGGTCGCGAAGGTGGACCTCTCGATCGACGAGGCGCGGGCCGACCACTACGCGGCGCTCTTTCTCCCCGGCGGCCACTCGCCAGACCAGCTGCGCGCCGACGCGCGCTTCGTCTCGTTCGTGAAGCTCTTCGACACGTTCAACCGGCCCATCGCGGCGATCTGCCGCGGTCCGCAGCTCCTCATGTCGGCCGGCCTCGTGAAGGGGCGGACGCTCACGGCGTGGCCCACGGTGCAGGGCGACCTGCGGCTCGCCGGGGCCAACGTGAAGGACGAGGCCGTGGTGATCGATCGCAACTGGATCACGAGCCGCAAGCCGGACGACCTCGAGCGGTTCAGCGAGGCGATCGTCCGGACGCTGCGCTAGTCTCCGGGGGCGGTGCCAATCCCTTCTGTTGCGGGGGGCCGGTCGGCTGGCTATAGCTCCGGCACACAAGGAGAGGACCATGTACAAGAGCCCGAGCTCACTCGCGGAGAACGCCCGCGCCCAGATCGTCGAGAGCCTCAACGCCCGGCTGGCGGACGGCCTCGACCTCCACAGCCAGATCAAGGTCGCCCACTGGAACGTCAAGGGGCCGCAGTTCGCCGCGCTCCACCCGCTCTTCGAGACCTTCGCGGTCGCGCTCGCCGGCTTCAACGACGAGATCGCCGAGCGGGCCGTCACGCTCGGGGGCCGGGCCTACGGGACCGCGCGCCACGTCGCCAAGGTCTCGAAGATCCCCGAGTATCCGGCCGAGGCGAGCCGCGATCTCGACCATGTCCGCCACCTGGCCGAGCGCTTCGAGCGCTACCTCGAGGGGGCCCGCGAGAGCCGCGAGGTCGCCGACAAGCAGCGCGACGCCGACACGGTCGACCTCCTGACGCGGGTCGTCGAGGAGTTCGAGAAGCACGACTGGTTCCTGCGCGCCTCGCTGGAGTAGGGGTTCGCGCGGCCGCGGGCGATGCGTATGCTCGCCGCCGGAGGCCCGCATGGACGGCTCGCTCACGGTCAACGGCCGGAAGGTGGAGCTTTCGCTCGACCGTCCGAGGAGTCTGCTCCACGTCCTGCGCGAGGAGCTCGGCCTCACGGGCCCCAAGTACGGCTGCGGCGAGGGGCAGTGCGGCGTCTGCACGGTCCTCGTCGACGGCCGCCCCGTGCAGGCCTGCGGCACCGAGCTTGCGGCCGTGGTCGGCCGCTCGATCCGGACCATCGAGGGCTTCGCCACGGAGGGGCGCCTCTCCCCCCTGCAGCGGGCCTTCGCGGAGCTCGGCGCGTTTCAGTGCGGCTACTGCACCCCCGGCATGATCGCGGCGGCCGAGGCGCTGCTCGCCTCGGAGCCCAATCCGAGCGAGGGCCGCATCGCCGAGGCGCTCGAGGGGCACGTCTGCCGCTGCGGGGTCTACTCCCGGATCGTCCGGGCCGTCCGGCGGGCGGTGGAGCTCTCCGACGCGCCGCCGGCCGCGGCCCAAGCTCCCGCGCCGGCGCCCGAGCTCGCCTCCGGCGGCGTCCCCTGGGACCTGCTCGAGCCCTCCGCGCGGAGCTACTTCGAGCGGCTCGGCGACGGCCTCCTCTCCGTGGAGGCCCCCGCGATGCGGGGCTGGCCGCCCGCCGGCGGCGCCTGGATCCACCTCGGGGCGGACGGCGTCGCCACCGCCTTCACCGGCAAGGTCGAGATGGGGCAGGGGGCCGCCACGGGGATGGCCCTCCTCGTCGCCGAGGAGCTGCGGCTGCCGCTCTCGGCCGTGCGCGTGGTCCACGGCGACACCGACCACTGCCCCTGGGACGTCGGCACCTTCGGCAGCATGTCCATCGCCGTCGCGGGCCGCGACCTGCGCGCCGCGGCCGCCCGACTCCGCGAGCGGCTCGCGTCCCTCGGCGGCGAGCTCCGGGGCCGGCGCGAGCTCGTCTCCGCGGGGCCGGCGCCGCTCACGCCCGCCGCGGCCTGGCGGGTCGCGGGCCACGACGCGGCGCGCGCCTCGGCGCTGGACGTCGTCACCGGCGCGAAGCGCTACCCGAGCGACCTGTCGCGGCCCGGGCTGCTGCACGGCGCCGTCCTCCGCCCGCCCGCCTACGGCGCCTCGCTCCGCTCGGTCGACGGCTCGCGGGCCCGCGTCCTCCCGGGCGTGACGCTGGTCGAGGAGGAGGGCTTCGTCGGCGTCGCCTGCGGAGAGCTCGGGGTGGCGCGGGAGGCCGTCCGGGCGATCCAGTCCGAATGGGAGCTCTCCCCGCAGCCGTCCGAGGGCGAGCTCGAGGAGTGGCTGCGCGCTCACCCGGTCGAGGCCGCGGGCTGGGAGCGGGCGGTTCACGAGGAGCGGGGCGATCCCGCGAAGGCGCTCGCGGCCGCGGAGGTCCGCCTCTCGGCCAGCTACCGGGCGGCCTACCTCGCCCACGTCCCCATCGAGCCCCGCGGCGCGCTGGCGGAGTGGGGCGGCGGGCGGCTGACCGTCTGGCTCGGCACGCAGACCCCCTTCGAGCTGCGCGAGACGCTCGCCGAGGCGCTCGCGATCGCCCAGGAGCGGATCCGCGTCGTCGCGGTCGACTTCGGCGACGGCTTCGGCGGCAAGCACGCGGACGACGTGGCGCTCGAGGCCGCCCGGCTCGCCCGCGCCACCCAGCGGCCGGTCAAGGTCCTCTGGAGCCGCGAGGAGGAGTTCCGCTGGGGCCACTTCCGGCCCGCGGCCTTCATCGACGTCCGCAGCGGCGCGAATCGCGACGGGCGGATCGTCGCCTGGGACTTCCGCTGCGTGAACGGCGGTCCGTCGGCGGTCCGGCCGCCCTACGACTTCGCGCACCAGAGCGTCCACTTCCAGCCGGCGCTGGCGCCGCTCGCGCAGGGGCCCTACCGGGCGCTCGCCGCCACCACGAACAACTTCGCGCGCGAGTCGCACCTCGACGAGATCGCCCACGCGATCGGCTTCGATCCGCTCGAGCTTCGGCTGCGCCAGCTCCGCGACGACCGCACGGCGGCGGTGCTGCGCGCGGCGGCGGAGCGGGCCGGCTGGAGCCGTCGGGAGGGGCGCCACCTGGGCCTCGCGGCGGGCGTCGAGAAGGGCGGCCGGGTGGCCACGGTGGCCGAGGTCGCCCTCGAAGCGGGGACGCCGCGCGTGCGCCGCATCGTGACCGCCTACGACTGCGGCGCCGTCGTCAACCCCGACGGCGTCCGGAGCCAGATCGAGGGGGCCACGACGATGGGGCTCGGCGGCGCGCTCTTCGAGGCCGTCCACTTCGAGCGGGGCCGACTCTCGAACCCGAAGCTCTCGCTCTACCGGCTGCCGCGCTTCTCGGACCTGCCGACCGTCGAGACCGTGCTCGTGAGCCGGCCGGACGATCCGCCGGCGGGCGCGGGGGAGGTGCCGCTCATCGCGCTCGCGCCGGCCATCGCGAACGCGATCTTCGCGGCGACGGGCGAGCGGCGGCGCGCGATGCCGCTCCTCGGCCCCCAGCCGGCCGGTTAGGGGACGTCGAAGCTGAAGACCGGTCCCGCCAGCTCTCCGCAGCCGGTGAGGGCGGTCACCTGCCAGCGGTGGCAGCCGGGGCCGGGCGGCGAGGAGGGCGTGCAGCTCGTCCCGGTGAGCCCGACGCAGATCGGCTGCCCGTCGAGCGTCACGTCGAAGGAGCTGCCCGGGGCCGAGGCGCTCCACGAGAGCGCGCTCGGCGCGCCGACGCTGCCGTCGGCAGGCGAGGGGGAGCCGACCGACGCGGGGGAGGGGGCGATGGCGAGCTCCCGCTCCGGGGAGAAGCTGGCGCCGCAGCCGTTCTGGGCCTCGACGTACCAGCGGTGCAGGCCGGGCGCGAGCGGGGGCAGCGCACAGCTCGTCCCGCCGGTCGTGCAGGCGACCGCGCCGTCCACGACGAGCGCGTAGCTCGTCGCGCCCGTGGCCGCGGTCCAGCTCGGCGCGGGCGGCGTCCCGCAGCAGCTCGCCTGGTTCCAGGGGGCCGTCGGCGCGGGGGAGCCTGGGAGGTTGCCGGCGGCGCAGGGGACGGGCTCGACCACGACGACGTCCAGGTTCACGTAGCCGCCGTTGCCCGCGGCCTCGCCGATCTCGAAGTCGGTGGGCCGCTGGGCGAGCTGAAGATCCTCGTGGACGTTCGACCAGGTCGACCAGGAGCCCGTCCCGGGGAAGGCGAGCGAGGAGTCGACGACCTTGCCGTCGACCGAGAGCGTCCGCGTCGCGGCCCCGGCGCCGGCCGCGTAGGCGAAGGTCAGCCGCCAGCGGCCGGCGGTCGGGACGTCCCAGTGGAGCAGCACCGACTGCCCCTGGCTGCCCCAGCCGGCGACGTAGCCGAAGCCTTCGTGGCCCGGCGCCGAGGCCTCGAGCCCGACCCCGTTCAGCTTGCCCTCCTCCGCCTGGAGGTGGTTCGCGGGGTAGCCGCGGCCCGGGTACTGTCCGCCGCGGGCCGCCGACAGGTCGAGCGCCATGAGCGCCGAGGTGACCGCGCGGAGGTCGACCGGCGTGGTCGGGGAGGGGGCGGGGCCCGCCCAGTCGGACGCGAAGACGTCGCCGGGCCCGCGCGCATCGTTCCAGACGGCCAGCGGGGAGTCGACGAGGACCGGAAGCGTCGCGAGGGTGGGGTCCACCGCGGAGAGCTCGTTCAGGTAGCGGTAGCCGATGCCCTTGAACTGCGCGCAGTCGCCGCCGCAGGTCGATCCGTCGAAGAGGATGGGGCCGTCGCCGCTGCTCTCGGTCTCGCTCTGCTGCATGAACGCGGCGAAGGCCCTGGCGTCGTCCAGGTAGCGGGCCTCGCCCGTCGCCTCGTGCAGCTCGAGCGCGGCGCCCACCATCAGCCCCTGGTCGTAGCTGTACTTCCACCAGAGCCGCTGCCCGGTCTTCGCGACGACGTGGTCGGCCACCTGACCCTGCGCGTCCACGTAGGTCGAGCGCCAGAAGTCGTAGACCCTCCGCGCGAAGGAGAGGTAGGCCGAGTTGCCGCTGCGGGCCGCGAGCCGCACGCCGGCGATCACCGGGCCGGCGTTCGAGGCGGTGGCCTTCTGCGTGTGCGCCTGGTCCCACCAGATGCCGCCCGGGCTCGCGCCGCAGCAGGTCGTGTCCCAGCCGCCCTCGATGCTCGCGTAGATGCCCTCGGCGCTGCCGAGGAAGGTCGCGTCGCCGCCGAAGTCGTAGGCGCGCAGCAGGGCCAGCGTCATCCAGCTCTCGTCGTCGTAGTAGCTGCTCGAGAAGCCGCTCGAGTAGCTCGTCTTCTCGGCAGCGGCCGCGTCGTAGAAGGTGTCGAGCGTCAGCCCGAAGCCGCCCGTGCGGAAGGCCGCGTCGAGGAGCGCGTCGAAGCCCTGCGCGAAGGTCCAGTAGCCCGTCGCCGTCGTCGAGGCGCCGCCCTGGGAGGCCCAGCTCGCGGCGAGGTAGCCGAGCGGCTGGCTCCAGTAGTGGACGAGAAAGTCGCCGACCGCCTGGTCCGCGTCCGCGTGGGCGGCGGCGTCCTGGCTCTGCGGCGCGCAGCTCGAGCCGAGCGGAGCGCCGCCCGAGCCGCCGAGCGGCGCGCAGGCGCCACCGCTGGTCGAGCCGCCGCTCGACCCGCCCGAGGTCGATCCGCCGTTCGTCGTGCCGGAGCTCGTGGCGGCGGAGCCGCTGCCCCCGGCCGACGTGGAGCCGCCGCCGCTCGTGGCGGGGCTCGAGCCCTCTCCCGGCGAGCAGCCGCCGCCGAGGAGGAGCCCGAGGGCGAGAAGCGACGGGGCGAGTCTCATGCGGCCAGTCTACCGCTGCTCGGCCCGAGTTCGTCTCCGCCGGAGCGCGCAGCCGCTCGGGCGAAGGAGGGTCGATCGCCGGCCAGCGAGGCTCGACGAGCTGCGAGGGAGGCTCGATCGCGACCGATCCCTCGGGGATCACCCGCGATCCCTCGGGGACGATGGCCGATCCCTCGGGGATCACCCGCGATCCCTCGGGGACGATGGCCGATCCCTCGGGGATCGCCCGGGATCCCTCGGGGACGATGGCCGATCCCCCGGGGATCGCCCGTGATCCCTCGGGGACGATGACCGATCCCTCGGGGATCGCCCGTGATCCCTCTGGGATGATGGCCGATCCCCCGGGGATCGCCCGCGATCCCTCGGGGACGATGGCCGATCCCTCGGGGATCGGCCGTGATCCCTCGGGGACGATGGCCGATCCCTCGGGGATCGCCCGTGATCCCTCGGGGATGATGGCCGATCCCCCGGGGATTGCCCGTGATCCCTCGGGGATGATGGCCGATCCCTCGGGGATGATGGCCGATCCCTCGGGGATCGGCCGTGATCCCTCGGGGACGATGGCCGATCCCCCGGGGATCGCCCGTGATCCCCCGGGGATGATGGCCGATCCCCCGGGGAGGAACAGGTCAATACATCCCTGACACCCGCACCACTCCGAGGTCAGGCGAGCGATTGCTCGACAGGGGGTTGACGCCTCTTCCTCCGGCTGTTGGACTACTCCCGGGAGGTCCTCATGCTCGGTCGTTCGTTGTCCCGCTCGATCTTCGCGGCGATGGTCCCTTTTCTGCTCTCTGCCTGTCCAGGCACGACGGGCAAGGTCGGCGGTGACGGCGGTGCCATCCAGGACGGCGGCGGTGTCTCCGGCGACGGCGGTGCCTGCGCGGTTCTTGGCGGCTCCTGCGCGAGCGGCCCCTGCTGCGCTGGGCTCCAGTGCCAGGCTGGCGCCTGTACATCCCCCGCCGACGGCGGCTGCGCCGAGTCCTGCGCCTTCGGCGAGAGCTGCCAGAAGGGGGCCTGCCGCTGCGATCCGGCGAGCTGCACCGGGGGCCACTCGTGCAACGGCGCCGACCGCTGCGTCCAGGGGCAGTGCGTCCAGGGCGGCCAGGCCTGCGCCAGCTTCTCCGACTGCTGCAGCGGCGTCTGCGCGAACCAGCTCTGCGACGCCTGCGCCCCAAAGGGGACGGCCTGCAGCGGCTCTTCGAACTGCTGCGTGGGCCTCTTCTGCTACGATGGCGCCTGCACCGGCGGCTGTCAGGACGACGGCCAGAGCTGCAGCCTCGCCGCCGACTGCTGCTCCAACATCTGCAAGGCCGGGAGTTGCGTCGCCTGCGGCGCCGCCCAGGCCCCCTGCGGGAGTAATGCCGATTGCTGCATCGGTCTCGCCTGCAGCAATGGCTCGTGTGCCGCCGCCGCCGATGGCGGGACGCCGGACGCCGGCCAGAGCCTCGACGGCGGCCAGTGCTTCATGGGCGGCCACTCCTGCCTCGCCTTCTCCGACTGCTGCAGCGGCGTCTGCGCGAACCAGATCTGCGATGCCTGCGCCGCCTCGGGTGCCACCTGCGCGAGCGGCGCCGACTGCTGCGTCGGGCTGAACTGCTACCAGGGCGCCTGCGCCTCCTGCCAGCTCGATGCCACGAGCTGCACGCTCGCGAGCCAGTGCTGCTCGAACATCTGCCGGAGCGGGGGCTGCGTCGCCTGCGCCGCGCTCGGCGCCGCGTGTAGCGTCGGCGCCGACTGCTGCTCGGGGAGCTGCCAGGGCGGCGTCTGCGCGTGCCCCAACGGCGGTGCCCTGTGCAGCAGCGGCTGTGCGGACACCCAGACCGACCCAGCCAACTGCGGCGGCTGTGGGAAGGCTTGCCCGCAGGGCGCCTCCTGCCAGGGAGGCGCTTGCGCGTGCCCGCAGGCCGGACAGGTCGCCTGCGGGTCCGTCTGCACGGACACCCAGACGGATGCGAGCAACTGCGGCAAGTGCGGGCTGGCTTGCGTGAACGGAGGCGTCTGCCAATCTGGCGCCTGCAACTGCACCGCCGCGGGAATGACCTACTGCTCCGCCGGGTGCACGAACGTGCAAGACGACCCGAACAATTGCAGCGGCTGCAACATCGCCTGTGCCAGCTACGAATCCTGCGGTTCGGGCCAGTGCTTGACCCAATGGGCGAGCTGGCCGATGCCGAACTCGGCGAGTACCGGATTGCCGAACCCCTCGAGCTACAACACCGCAACGCCTGGAGTCGTGATCGACAACGTGACGGGCCTGATGTGGCAGCAGCCGCTCGGCGACCCGAGCGGCACCAGCGCGTGGAGTGCGGCGGCGAGCTACTGCGCCTCTCTCTCGCTCGCGGGCTACACGGGCTGGCGGCTGCCCACGGAGATCGAGCTGACCTCACTGGTGGACTTCAATGTGGCACAACCAGGTCCGACGATTGATGCGACGGCGTTTCCGGGGACGCCTCACACTAGGTTCTGGTCGTCCTCGCCGCTGGCGGGCATTCCGTCCTATGCGTGGTTCGTGAACTTCTACGACGGCGACGCCGACAGCGACGGCGTGGCGGTGTCGTTTTACGTCCGGTGTGTGCGTTGAGGACTGGGCCACTCTGACACCTCGTCCCTTTGACCTCGGGTGAGCGGCATGGCGAGGCGGCGGAGGGATCGCTCGAGGAGTTCCGCGGGTTCGGCGGGGGACGAGCCCCCGCCCAACGTCGTTCATGAAGGAGCGAATGCCATGAAGAGCCACGTCGGTCGCAGCCTCTCTTGCACCCTCGGTGTTGCCGCCCTCGTCTTGGTTGCCCTGCCTGCCGGCGCGGGAGCGCCGCCGGGGCAGTACACGATCCCGGGCGATGGGACGGTCCACGACACGAAGACCGGGCTCATCTGGCAGCAGGCGCTCGGGGACAACCCAGGCGGGCAGAGCTGGAGCGCCGCGGCGAACTATTGCGGCTCGCTCACCCTCGCGGCTCTGTCCTGGCGGGTTCCGAGCGTCAAGGAGCTGAAGACGCTGGTGGATTTCACGGTAGCGTCACCGGGACCGGCGATCGATGCGACGGCCTTTCCGAACACGCCCGCGACTTACTTCTGGTCGTCCTCGCCACTGGCGGGCGATCCGTCCCACGCGTGGTACGTGAACTTCGTCGACGGCCTCACCAACTACAGCAGCGTGGGCTTTACTTCCCGCGTCCGTTGTGTGCGTTGAGGACGGGGCCCTTTTGACGATTCGTCACTTCGACATCTCGTCCCGCGAAGGGGCATCGAACCGCTCTCCGCTCGGAAGACCGGAGCTCGTGGCCTCGGCCCCGCTGCACCCGGCCGACGTGGAGCCGCCGCCGCTCCTGGCGGGGCTCGAGCCCGCTCCCGCCGAGCCGCCGTCGCCGAAGAGGAGCCCCACGGCGAGAAGCGACGGGGCGAGCCTCATGCGGCCAGTCTACCGCTGCTCGGCCCGAGTTCGTCTCTGCCCGAGCGCGCCAGCCGCTCGGGCGAAGGAGGGTCGACGCCGGCCAGCGAGGCTCGACGAGCTGCGAGGGGGCTCGATCGCGACCGATTCCCCGGGGATCGCCCCGCACCTCCCCCGGGGAATGACGACCGATCGACGACCTTGCGAATATTCGGAGGCGCGGGCGGGGGGCTGAGACCGGCCCTTCCTCCACTCGCGCCCTCGTCGATGCCTCCATGGGTGAATTGAGTAGCGGTGGTTGCCTGCCTGGCCGCTTACTGGCATCATCCTCGGGTCCATGGCCTCTGTTCGCGAGCTTCTCGAATGCTTGGGGCGCGATGGCCTGGTCAGGCTCATGCGAGAGCGCGGATTGCCCCCAACGCGGGAAAATGATGACCGCCGCAGCTGCCTGGCGCGCTCGTTTCGTGGGGACGTAAGCGGGTTCATCTCGGAGCTGACCCGAGAGGAACTCGTCTCGATTTTCCGGAGTTCGACCTTCGAGGTCCGGGGGGACGAGGCCTACCTTTCGAATCCCTCGAAGTACCGCCTGGACGAGCTGCGAGCGTTTGCGCTCAATGCCTTTGCCGGCTTAGACGTTCGGACCCCAGGCGAGTTCTGCTCCGTTCCCACTCCGAGCGAGGACGAACTTGAACTGCAGGTTGGCGAGCAAGAGGAATGCGTCAGCGACCTCGACATTGGCTCTCTCGGCCGGGTCAGCGAAGAATGGTCGAGACCTAGGCTCATTTCGCGGCTTCTGCGACACATGGGGAGGAAGGTTCCTTCTCGGTTGCGAACCGTGCGTTTCCACGAGCTTCTGGCTGACCTCGCGGCAAGAGGAATCGAGGCTTGCCTTTCGGACGATCCCGAGGATTCCCCGCTCGGTGACGGTACCGAGTCTCCAGGGATTTCCGCCAAGCTTCGTTTGCGTCTTCGTCTTCCCAAGGCATCGAACTCGAGAGCCCTGGCTGACCGGGGGATCGGCCCACGCGGACCGGCGATCGTCATCGATGGCGCGGAGCCCCCGCTCGTTCAGTCTTCCCATAGGCCGAGCGACTACGAGTTGGCTGTCCTGCGCCTGAAGTTCTTGACTGCCATTCCAAGCACCCGGCGCTCCGCCACGCCGCAGTGGCCGAGCGCATTTCTCGACGCTGCCACCCGCGGGCTTCAGCTCCGTCTCGGTGAGCCGGGGCTCCTTAGAGCGATCTCTGCGAGCGTCAGCATAGGCAATCACAGCCCTTACGATTCCATCCAAGAACTCGTTCGCGCCCTGAGCGAGCGGGAGTGGGACGAGCTCCTGGAGGATCTTCAAGCCCTCAATCCGTCCCAACCCGGTGTGGTGGCCGCCATCGCCCAGCAGGTCAGGGCGATTCTCACGAGTCAACGCGCTTCGAGTTCGGAGGCGCCTCACATGCCGCCGGAAGACCTTCGCGTTTCACTGGCCGCGCCCGCGGAGCCACTCGTCGCGTCAGGGAAGCCCTCCGTCGCAGTCGAGCCACCTTCACCCTCCAAGACGAACGTTCGTGACTTGGGTTCTCTCTCCGGCATGTTCGGCGACGAGTAGGGACGATGAACCAAGAGCTTCGAAACAAGATCGAGCACGTATTCGACAAGTTGGTGGTGGATAAACGAGAAGCGCTCAAGGCGGGCTTCGAGCTGATGCCTCGCTTCGTGACGGAGTTCCTTCTCGCCCAAGCCAAGACTTCGAATGCGGGCATGGAGTTCGACGAGGTCCGCCGCCGGATCGCCCGCTACACGGTCGACGCCGATCGGAAGAATGCGTTCGTCTCCGAATTAATGATGAAGGGAGAAGCGTCGCTGATCGCTCTGCTGGATGTCGAGCCGGACCTCGCGCACGGGGAGCACATCGGACGGATCGCGCAACTCGACGGCCAGCCCATTTGGGTTCCAAATGCGATCGTCGAGGAATACAAGGAACTACTCTATGGGGGCCTGTGGGGGAGCGCCAAACTCGTCATCGACCGGGCCGCCGAACCTCGCCGTGTCGCCGTCCAGGAGTTCAGGCCCTACCAGCTCACTAGACCAGACATGGATGCCTTTCGTCGCGCGCGCGATGAATTTTCGCTTGAAGAGTGGACGGATCTTCTCATTACGAGCGCGGGATATCGCCCGGAAGCATTCCCGACCTTCCGCGGGAAACTCTTGGTCCTCTCCCGTCTGACCCCGTTGACTCAGCCCAACCTAAACGTCGTGGAGTTGGGCCCACGAGGGACGGGGAAGAGCTACCTCCTTAGGAATCTCAGCTCCCGCGTTTACCTCCTTTCCGGAGCGAGGGCGAGCCCGGCGACGCTGCTTTACGACCTCAACAAGAAAAGGCTTGGAATCATCGGCACAAAGAAGGTTGTCGTCTTCGACGAGGTCAGCCACACCGCCTTCCCCGATCTGGCTTTGGTCGCCGCCCTCAAGGACTTCATGGAGTCCGGGAACATCGCTCGAGGGGGGCGGTCGTTCGTCGCCGACTCGAGTTTGGTGTTCACGGGTAATCTGGAACTCGATGGCGAGGGCCGGTTGCCGAGCAAGCAGTACACGCACTATTTCGAAGCCCTTCCCAGGGCTCTCTGCGACGTGGCGATCGGCGATCGAATCCACGCATTCATCCCTGGCTGGGAGATCCCGAAAATCTCGGACGAGGTGCTCGCTGATGGCGTGGGATTGCTCTCCGACTACTTCGGAGAGGTCCTCGGCGAGCTTCGGCGCGACCAGACGTTCCTTGACTTTCTCCAACAGAAGAAGCGCTTGGTCAACGCCACGCTTCGCGACCAGACGGCCGTCATGCGAACGGCGGCTGGCCTGCTTCGCATGCTGTACCCCAACGGAAAGATTGGGGAAGAGGGCCTCAAGCATGTGCTTCCGGTTGCCACCGAGTTGCGCCAGCGAGTCCACCGTCAGCTCGAACGCATGGCCCCCGGTGAGTACAAGCCGAAGATCCTCTATTTCGAAGGCATCGACGTTCACTCTCCACCGGACTTGGGCACGCGTTTCGAGCTTGAGCCTCAGGATGTCCTCGCGAACGAGGTTCCGCAGGTTGGCAAGATCACCATCCTCCTCGTCGGCGGCAAAGGCGGCGGGGGCGTCGGGTTCGTGGAGTGCGCCCACAATCCGGGCACCGGTCGGCCACGTATTACCGGGCTTCACGGAGACGCACTGGCGCACTCCGTCGAGGCGGCTTACGAGGCGCTCCTTTCGCTTTCAGGGAACCTGGGGGTCTCGGTCGCCGACTTGCGAGCCAAGAAGTTCGCAGTTCACCTCGTGAACATTTCTGAGCCCAAGGATGGCCCGAGCGCCGGGCTGGCAATAGCCCTTGCGATGCTTTCCGCGGCAACCAAGCGACCGGTCCGCCCGAACGTCGCTGTGACGGGGGAACTCTCGGTTCAGGGCAACGTCAATGCCGTCGGTGGCATTGCGGAGAAGCTCACGGCGGCGGCCCGTCACGGGCGCCGGTTGGTCCTGATTCCCGCCGAGAATGCCTCGGAACTTGGGCGGTTGCCAGAACTCGGACTCCAGCTGGACATTCACCCAGTTCGGGAACTTCGAGAGGCGGTCGAACTCGTCCTGGCTGAATCCCCGCAGGCGGCGACTTCGGCGTAAGGCTGGAAGCAGAGCGTCGGACCGTCGCATCGAAGAGCATTTGTCGCGTCGATCCGACCGATCTCCGGCCAGCGTCGGCCGATCTGGATGCAGAGGGCGGCGGCATCGTCAAGGCGCTGCGGCTCCCGGGCGGCGGGCGACCGCTGGTGGCGCCGCGTTTGGTGCTCGCGTTCGTGTGGTACGATGCCTCGATGGGCGGGCGACGCGCCTCGGTGGCGACCCTCGCGCCGCTCGCGGGCGGGTGAGCCGTGCTTCGCCTCCCCACGAGCCTGCTCGCCATCGCGCTCGCGTCGCAACCGGGTGGGCCGCCGAGCGGCGCGGCCCGCTCCGAAACCGGCGGCGCGCCGCCGCTCGCGAACGGGAGATCGAGCCCGCTCTCGCCCGAGTCCCGCCGGGACGAGGCCGTCGTCGCGGCCGTCCTCTCGTTCTGCGGCGCCTGGTGGCCGGATCGCGACGAGGAGGCCGGCCGCGACGCCGCCAAGTCGTGCGGCCCGCTGCTTCGCCCCGGGCGGTCGGCGGTGCGGCTCCTCCGCCCCCGGGCGGCGCGCTGCCGCCTCGCGGGCATCGAGCCGTCGACCATCTCGGCGTTCAACGCCCAGTCTCATCGCGAGGACGAGGCGTGGATCTCCCGCATGGCACCGAACGGCTGGTCCGCCGACCTGGACGGCGGCGGCGTCCAGACCGTGCTCTTCCATCCGCCGCTGTTCAGCCCGAGCGGCAGGCAGGCGCTCGTCCGGGCCGAGGTCACCCGCGTCTTCCATTCCTTCGGACGCTTCGGCGAGTCGCTCTCGGTCTCTTTCGAGCTGCTCGTGCTCGTGGCTCTCGACGCGACCGGGGCCTGGGGCGTCTCGGGCCACGCGGTGGTCGCCCGGCGTCCCGTCGAGCGGGGTCGTCGTCGGGGGGTCGCGGCCCCAGGTAGCGCCGGGCAGGAGGCGTCGCGTCGGGGAAGGCGTCTCCGCCCGCTTCTCCTTGACACCCTGCGTCGCGGGGCTACGATCCGCCGCCCTGCTCGGAGTCTGACATCGTGCCCCCTCGCTTCATCTTCGACATCAAACGGACCCACTCCTGCGGCGCGCTCACGAAGGCCAACGTGGGCGAGAGCGTGGTGCTCTTCGGCTGGGTCGCGACCCGGCGCGACCACGGCGGCTGCGTCTTCATCGACCTGCGCGACCGCGAGGGGCTGACGCAGGTGGTCTTCGAGCCGGACGTCTCGCCCGAGGCCCACGCGCTCGCGGGCGAGCTGCGCCACGAGTACGTCGTCGGCATCCGCGGCAAGGTCCACGCGCGCGGCGCGCAGGTGAACCCGAAGATGAAGACGGGCGAGGTCGAGGTGAAGGCCACGGAGCTCGAGATCTTCAACCGGGCCGAGACGCCGCCCTTCCCGATGGACGACGAGATCGACACGGCCGAGGAGAAGCGGCTCGCCCATCGCTACCTCGACCTGCGGCGCGCCCCGCTCCAGCGGGTCCTGATGACGCGCCACCGGATGAACCAGGCGACGCGCGGCTACCTGAGCTCGCGCGGCTTCCTCGAGCTCGAGACGCCGTTCATGATCCGCAGCACGCCGGGCGGGGCGCGCAACTTCCTCGTCCCTTCGCGGCTGAACCCGGGCAAGTTCTACGGCCTCGCGGAGAGCCCGCAGCTCTTCAAGCAGCTCTACATGGTGTCGGGCTTCGACCGCTACTTCCAGATCGTCAAGTGCTTCCGCGACGAGGATCTGCGCGGCGACCGGCAGCCGGAGTTCACGCAGATCGACCTCGAGATGAGCTTCGTCGCCGAGCCCGACGTCTTCGAGATCATCGAGGGGCTGATGGCGGAGCTCTTCCGCGCGGCCAAGGGCAAGGAGCTCACGACCCCGTTCCCGCGGATGCCTTACGAGGAGGCGATGGACCGCTACGGCGTCGACAAGCCCGACACCCGCTTCGGCCTCGAGCTCTGCGAGGTGACCGACGTCGTCCGCGCCGAGAACGGCGGCGGCGTGCCGCTCTTCGCGCAGGCGCTGGAGGGCGGCGGCATCGTCAAGGCGCTGCGGCTCCCGGGCGGCGGCGGCCTCTCGCGCACCGAGCTCGACGGCCTCGAGGAGGTGGCGAAGAGCTTCGGCGCCCGCGGCCTCGCGCGCGCCAAGGTGGGGCCGGGCGGCGAGTGGACCCAGTCGCCGCTCGCGAAGAGCGCGACGCCCGGGCTGCGCCAGGGCATCCACGAGAAGACGCAGGCGAAGGAAGGGGACGTTCTCCTCTTCCAGTTCGGCAAGGCCAAGGTGGTCAACGGCGTGCTCGGGCAGCTTCGCGGCTCGCTCGGGAAGCGGCTGAAGCTCATCCCCGAGGGGCGCGACGACCTGCTCTGGGTGGTCGACTTCCCGCTCTTCGAGTACTCGGACGAGCAGAAGGCCCACGTGGCGGCGCACCACCCGTTCACCTCGCCGCGGCCCGAGGACGTCGAGTTCATCCTCTCGGACCCGGGCCGCTGCAGGGCGCGGGCGTACGACCTCGTGCTCAACGGCAACGAGGTGGGCGGCGGCAGCATTCGAATCCACGACTCGAGCGTGCAGGCGAAGGTGTTCAAGGCGCTCGGAATCTCGGACGAGGAGGCGAACAGCAAGTTCGGCTTCTTGCTCGAGGCGCTCCGTTACGGCGCGCCGCCGCACGGCGGCCTCGCGCTCGGTATGGACCGGCTCACCATGCTGCTCGCGGGCGGCGAGTCGCTGCGCGACGTCATCCCGTTCCCGAAGACGCAGAAGGGGACGGATCTCATGACGGGCGCGCCGGGCGACGTCACCGAGGCGCAGCTGCGCGAGCTGCACGTGCGGAGCGTGCTGCCTTGAGCGACGCCGCGGCGTACGACGTCCTCGTCATCGGCGGCGGCGTGAACGGCACGGGCACGGCGCGCGACTGCGCGATGCGCGGGCTGCGCACGGCGCTGGTGGAGAAGCGCGACGTCGCCTCGGGGGCGAGCGGCGCCAACAGCGGGATGATCCACGGCGGCATCCGCTACCTCCAGACCGAGCCGAAGGTCACCAAGCTCTCCTGCATCGACTCGGGCTACATCCAGAAGATCGCGCCGCACCTGCTCTTCCGCATCCCGTTTCTCTTCCCGGTGCTCCGCAAGGGGCGCGAGGCGTCGCTCTCGGAGCGGGCCTATCTCTACGGCGCCGAGACGGTCTTCTCGATGTACGACGACTACCAGCCGCTCAAGCGCGGCAAGCCGTCGACGCGGCTCACCCCGGCGGAGGCGCTCGAGCTCGAGCCGGGGCTGCGGCCGGAGCTCGTCGGGGCGCTCACCACCGACGAGTGGGGCATCGACCCGCAGCGGCTCTGCGCCGCGAACGCGCTCTCGGCGAAGGCCCACGGCGCCGACCTCTTCACCCACTCCCAGGTGGTCGGGCTGCCGCGCGGACCGGGCGGCGAGATCCTCGGCGCCGAGGTGCGGCGCGAGGGCAAGACCGAGCTCCTGCGGGCGCGCGCCGTGCTGAACGCCTCGGGCCCCTGGTCGCCCCGCGTCGCCGCGCTCGCCGGGGTCACGGTGCGGCTCCGCCCCGGGAAGGGGGTCCACCTGACCCTGGACCGGCGGCTGTCGAACTACGGCATCATCACGGAGGCCGTCGACGGCCGGCAGATCTTCGTCTACCCGCACGAGCAGACCTCGATCATCGGCACGACCGACGACGACTACTACGGCGACCCCGACCGGATCCCGATCACCCACGACGAGGTCGCCTACCTCCTGCAGGGGATCGAGCACGTCTTCCCGGCGGTGCGCGAGGCGCGCATCGTGCGCGCCTGGGCGGGGGTGCGGCCGACCCTCTGGGGCTACGGCCCCTACGAGGACGCGCTGTCGCGCGACCACCGGCTCGTCGACCATTCGGAGGAGGGCGTCCCCGGCTTCTGGTCGCTGCTCGGCGGCAAGCTCGCGAGCTACCGGGTCATGGCCGAGGAGACGGCCGACGCGATCTGCCGGCAGCTCGGCCGTGGCGAGCCCTGCCGCACGCACCTCGAGCCGCTGCCCGGCGGCGAGAGCGTGCCGGACGTCCCGCTCCTCGCCCGCGAGCACGGGGTCTCCGAGTGGGTGGCGAGCCGCTGCGTCTACCGGCACGGCCAGAAGGCCGACGAGATCCTGGCGCAGGTCCACGACGAGCCGTGGCTCGGCGCGACGCTCTGCGCCTGCGAGCAGGTGAGCTTCGCCGAGGCGCGTTGGGCCATCCGCAACGAGTTCGTCCAGACGCTCTCGGATCTGCGGCGCCGCAGCCGGGTCGGCATGGGGCCCTGCCAGGGGACCCGCTGCGCGGCGTCGGCGGCGGCCCTCCTCGGGCGCGAGCGCAAGCTCTCCGCCGCGCAGACCCATGCCGCGCTCCAGGGCTTTCTCGCCGCCCGCTTCTCGGGGCAGCGGGTCCTGCTCTCGGGCGCGGGCCTCGCCGAGCAGGAGCTGTCGCGGGCGATGCACCGCGGGCTCGCGGGCGACGAGGCCGAGCTGCCGCCTCCCGCGGAGGGCGATCGGCCTTGAGGCTCCTCGTGGCCGGAGGGGGGCTCGCGGGAAGCGTGGCGGCGCTCGTCGCGCGCGAGGCCGGCGCCGAGGTGCGGCTCGTCCGCGCCGCGCCGGGGGCGAGCGCGCTCTCCCTGGGCCTCGTCGAGGTCGCGGGCGAGCGCTTCATCCCGTCGCTCGGAGAGCCCGCGCCGCGCGGGGTCGGGGACCCGCTCGCCGCCGCGCGGCAGGTCGCGGCGCTGACGCCCGGACACCCTTACCGGACGCTCCAGGCGTCGCTCGAGCGGATTCCGGAGGCGCTGGGGCTCCTCCCGCGCTGGTTCCCCGCGGTCTTCGGCCCCATGGTGCCCGGCCGCTTCGCGACCCCGCTCGGCACGGTGCGCCGCGCCGCCGGGGCGCAGCGATCGCAGGCCGCCGGGGCGCTCGTCGACGGGAGCCGCCTCGCGCTGGTCGGCTTTCGCGACGATCCCGCGCTCTTCGACGCCGGGCTCGTCGCGGCCGGCCTCGCCGAGGCGGGCCTCGACGCCCGCGCCGCCTGGTGCGACTTCCTCGACCGGCGCGAGCTCGTCGGCCGCTCGCCGTTCGAGCTCGCGGCGCTGCTCGATCGGCCCGAGGAGGCGAGACGGCTGGGGGAATCGGTGGGGCGGGCGATCGCCCGCGACGCCGCGGGGGCCACGCTGGCGCTCCTGCCGCCGATCGCCGGGATCGAGCGGCCGGTCGAGACGCTGGAGCGGATCGGCGCGGCCGCTGGGCTTCGGGCCGGCGAGACCCTGGGCTGGCTCCCCTCGGTGCCGGGATTCCGGCTCCAGCGGGCGCTCGACGCCGCGCTGCGCCAGGCGGGCGTCGAGCTGGTCGAGGCGGAGCTCCGGCGGCTCGAGCCGGGAAGGGCGCTGCTCGAGAGCGAGCGGACGCTCGACTTCGATCGGGCCGTGCTCGCCACCGGTCGCTTCATCGGCGGTGGCGTGCGACGGGGCGAGGCCTTCGTCGAGCCGCTCGTCGGCCTTCCGCTCTGGGACGGCCGCGTGGCGTTGGCGGCGCAGCTCATCGAGCCGCTCCTCGGCGATTCCCCGGAGGCCCCGGCGGCGGCCTTCCGGGCCGGCGTCCGGATCGACCAGCGCTGCCGGGCCCTCGACGGAGACGGCCGGCCGCTCGGCTGGCTCTGGGCGGCGGGCTCGGTGGTCGGGGGCGCCGACCAGGGCGCGGACGGCGCCGGGCTGGGCCTCTGCGCCTTCACCGGCCTTTTGGCTGGACGGGACGCCGTGGCGGCGAGCTAGAATCGACGCGGCATGACGCAGAAAGAGTTCGCCGGCTACGTCCGGATCGTCTTCCGCGCCGCCTTCGTGCGGCCCATCCAGGTCGCCTTTCGCTCCGAGCCGGGCAGCGATCGCTTCCGGCGCAACTTCCTGCCCGAGGGGCTCGTCCCGACGAGCGCCGAGGACCGCGAGCGGCTGCGCGAGGCGAGCCGCTGCATCCACTGTGGCCTCTGCGACGCGGCGGCCATCGGCGTCGGCGTCTCGCCCAGCCTCGTGCCGCTCGTCTTCGCGCGCACCGCCGTCGAGCTGCCGCTCGCCGGGCGGGAGCTCGCGCTGCTGCTCGCACGTCCCGAGCTGCTCGAGGTGGGTGAGCGGCTCTGCCCCGAGCGGGTGCCGCTCGTGCGGCTCGCCCGCTGGCTCGGGGAGCGGCTCGAGCGGGTGCGCGAGGCCGCGGCGGAGGCCGCCTAGATGGAGCTCGCCGCCGAGAGCTCACGAGCGGCGCGGCCGGCGGGCGAGCTTCGGCCGGCCGACCGGCCAGTGGTGCCGGTCCCGCCGCCGTCGCAGGGCTCGGAGGCGCTCGCGCGCGAGCTCGAGCGACACTGCCGCGTCTCGCAGGACGACCTCGACCGGATCGGCTGCGCCCGGGACATGTGGCCGCGCTGGCTCATCTACGCGCGCGAGGGGCTCTGGCCGAAGCCCCCGGACGTGGTCGCGAGCCCGTCGAGCGCGGGCGAGGTGGCCGCGGTCCTGCGCGCCTGCAAGGCCGCGGGCGTGCCGGTGATCCCCTACGGCGCCGGCTCCGGGGTCTGCGGCGCGACGCTCTTCTCCGAGGGCGGCGTGGCGCTGGACATGAAGCGGCTCTCCCGCGTGCGGCGCATCGACGCCGAGCGGCGGCGCGTCGAGGTCGAGGCGGGCCACCTCGGCTGGACGCTCGAGGAGAAGCTCGGCCGGGCGGGCTTCACGG
The DNA here is from genome assembly GCA_021783235.1 of Myxococcales bacterium. Taxonomy (GTDB): domain Bacteria; phylum Myxococcota; class Myxococcia; order Myxococcales; family JAKAPL01; genus JAJXUD01. The sequence continues at coordinate 63,118 of JAJXUD010000001.1, forward strand.
CCGGCCACTTCCCCTCCTCGATGAGCTGCTCGACGGTGGGCGGCTGGATCGCCGCGCGCGGCGCCGGCCAGCTCTCGACCCGCTACGGGAAGATCGAGGATCTCTGCCTCGAGGTCGAGGCGGTGCTCGCCGACGGCCGGATCCTGCGCGGCCGCGCCGACCGCGACCCCTGGACCGAGCTCCTCTGCGGCAGCGAGGGGACGCTCGGCGTCCTCACCGCCGCGACGCTGCGACTCCGCCCGGCCCCGGCGCGCCGCCGCTTCCTCGCCTTCCGCTTCGCCGGCGTCGAGGCGGGCATCGGCGCGCTCCGGCAGCTCTTGCGCGCCGGGCTGCGACCGGCGGTCGTCCGACTCTACGACCCGCTCGACACGCTGATCGCCGGGGGCGGAGGCCACGACGAGGCGCAGCCGGCGGCGGCGAGGCTTCCCATCCGGGGCGGGCTCGCGATGGCCCACGACATCGGCAAGCGGCTCGGCTTTCGGACCCTCGGGCTGGCGCTGCGCTCGCCCGGCTGGATCGGGCCGGCGGTCGACCGGATCGCGCGCCGAGGCTGCCGGCTCGTGCTCTGCTTCGAGGGGAGCGCCGAGGTCTGCGACGCCGAGGCCCAGGCGTGCGACGAACGCGCCCGCGCCGCCGGCGGCGAGCCCGAAGGGCCCGGTCCCGCCGAGCACTGGTGGGCGCACCGCTACGACGTCTCGTTCAAGCAGATGCCGGTCTTCGAGGCGGGGCTCTGGGCCGACACGATGGAGCTGTCGGCCACCTGGGACCGGATCGTTCCGCTCTACCGGAACGCCCGCGCGGCCATCGGCCGACACGCGCTCTGCATGGCGCACTTCTCCCACGCCTACCCCGAGGGCTGCTCGGTCTACCTGACCTTCGTGGGCGGCGGCGAGAGCGCCGACGAGGCGGCCGAGCGGCACCGGCGCGCCTGGGCAGACGCCATGGAGGCGGCGCTGGCCCTCGGGGTCAGCGTGAGCCACCACCACGGGGTCGGGCTCGCCAAGGCCGACGCCTACCGGCGGCAGCTCGGCGAGGGCGGCCTCGCGCTCTTCTCCGCCGTGAAGCGATCGCTCGATCCCACGGGGATCCTGAACCCGGGGAAGATCGCCCCCTCGGAGCCCGCCGGGCGGCCCGCCCCCGCGGCCGGGCGGCGCGCCGCGGCGCCGAAGACGGCCGACGAGCTCGCTGCCGCCCTCGCGGCGGGCGCCAAGATCGACCGGAGCGGCCTCGACGAGATCGGGCCGCTCGACGAGAACTCGGTGGCGGTCGAGGTCGGCGCGGGCGTGCCGCTCGGCGGGCTCGAGTCGCGGCTGCGCCAGCACCGGCTCACCCTCGGCCCCTTGCCGCCCTCGCTGCTCGGCGGGACGGTGGCCGACTGGTTCGAGGGGCCGCTGCGCGGCCTGCGCGCCACCGCGGACGGGCGGCTCGAGCCGGCGGCCCTCTCGCTCGTCGCCGCGCTCCCCGGCGGCCAGCTCCTGCGGACCCCGGACGTCCCTCGCTCGGCCGCGGGTCCCGCCCTCGACGCGCTCCTCCGCGCCGCCGGCGGCCGCTTCGGCCTGCTCGCCTCGGCAAAGCTCCGGATCGAGCCCGCCCCCGAGGCTCGCGCCCGCCGGCTCTTCCTCGCCGCGAGGATCGAGCCGCTCGTACGGCTCTTGCGCCGCTCGCAGGACCTCGACGCGACCCCGCGCTGCGCCGGGATCTTCTCCGAGGGGCGGAGGCTCTGCCTCGCGATCGAGCTCGCGGGACCGCGGCTCTGCGTCGACGCCGCGGCCGGCGTCTGGGAGCAGGGCGCTCGCGAGGCGGGCCTCGCGACGGCGGCCGTCTCGAGGGCGGAGCGCTGGTGGCGCGACCGGCCCGGACACGCCGGGCACGAGGTGGCGCTCGACTGGGACGAGCTCCCGGCCGCGCACGGCCAGTGGCGCGGGCCGCTCGAGCTCTACCGGATCACGTTCGAGGGGGCGATCGCCGTGGGAAAATCACAGGGACCGAAGGCCCGCCCGCGCAAGGGCGCGACCCGAGCGGTGGGCGACCGGCTGCTCGAGGCGGCGCGGCGCGAGCTCGCGCCCGGGGCGAGCCGATGAGCGCCGGGAGCCTCCTCGAGGCCCGCCGGCACGAGCTCGAGCACTGCGCCTACTGCCCGAAGCTCTGCCGCTTCAACTGCCCGGTCTCCGAGGCGACGGGGCGGGAGGGGCTGACGCCCTGGGGAAAGATGTCGGTGGCCTTTCTCGCGGAGCAGGGGACCCGTCCGCCCGATCCCGCCCTGGGAGTCGCGGCGTTCGGCTGCACCGGCTGCGGCCGCTGTCAGTCGTTCTGCCGCGATCACAACGACGTGGCGGGCAGCCTGGTCGCGGCCCGCGGCGTCGCGCTCCAGGCCGGCGTCGCGCCCGAGGGCGTCTCGGCGCTCCTCCGCCGCTTCCGCCGCGACGGCAGCCCGGTCGGCGAGATCGTCCCGGCGCTCGAGTCGCTCGACGGCGAGCTTTCGACCCCCTCGAACGTCGAGGCGTTCTTTCCCGGCTGCGTCGGCCTCGTCCGGGAGCCGTACGACGTCCGGGTGACGCAGGCGGTGGGGCGCGCGCTCGGCAACCCGCTGCCGTTCGCGCCGGGAGTCGAGCTCTGCTGCGGCTACCCGCTCTACGCCGCGGGCGACCGGGAGGGCTTCATCGCCCAGGCGAAGCGGGTCGCGACGCGGCTCGCCGGGCTCGGCCGGATCGTCGTGGGCGATCCCGGCTGCGCCCACACGCTCAAGCAGCTCTACCCGGAGGTCGGGGTGCCGCTCCGGGCCGAGGTGGTGCCGCTCGCGGTCCGCCTCGCCGAGGGGCTCGCCACCGCGCCCGCTCGCCCGCCGCTGCCCGAGCGCGTCACCTACCACGACCCCTGCCACCTCGCCCGCTCGCTCGGCTGCACCGAGGAGCCCCGGGCGATCCTGCGGCGCGCCGTGCGCGAGCTCCGCGAGCCCGCCCACTCGGGCGCCGAGACCGTCTGCGCGGGGGCCGGCGGGGCGATGGCGTGGTCGATGCCGTCCGAGTCGGCCCTGATGGCCCGAGCGCGCGCCGCCGAGCTGGCCGAGGCGGGGCCGCTCGTCGTGACCGCCTGTCCCACGGCGAAGCGCTCGCTCGCCCGGGGAGGCGCCAAGGTTCGCGACCTCGCCGCCGTGCTCGCGGACTGGCTCGGGATCAGCGCGTGATCGTCGCGATCGTCAACCCGCGCTCGGCGAACGGCGCGACGGCGCGGCTCTGGCCCGAGATCGCGCCGAGGCTCGCGGCCGCCGTGGGCGAGGTCCAGAGCCGCTTCACGCAGCGGCCAGGGCAGGCGACCGAGCTCGCCCGCGAGGCGCTGCGCGCCGGGGCGGAGCTCGTCCTCTCGGTGGGCGGCGACGGCACCCACAACGAGGTGGCGAACGGCTTCTTCGACGGCGCCTCGCCCGTGCGACCCGGGGCGGCGATGGGGCTCGTGCCCGCCGGGACCGGCGGCGACTTTCGCAAGACCTTCGGCTGGTCGGCCGACGCCCGCGAGGCGGTGGAGCGGCTGCGGAGCGGCGCCCGGCGCCAGATCGACGTCGGCCGCGTCACGTTCACGACCGACCGGGGCCCGGCGGTGCGCCACTTCGTCAACGTCGCGAGCTTCGGCATCGGCGGGCTCGTCGACGACCGGGTCAACCGGACGACCAAGGCGCTCGGCGGCAAGCTGTCGTTCGCGATCGCGAGCCTGCGGGCCCTCCTCGCCTTCCGGGATCAGCGGGTCCGGGTCTCGATCGACGGCGGCGAGACGCGCGAGCTCGCCGTCACGAGCTTCGCCGTGGCGAACGGCCAGTATTTCGGCGGCGGCATGTGGGTGGCGCCCGAGGCGCGCCCCGACGACGGGCTCTTCGATCTCACCATCTGGCAGGGGTTCGGCCTCTCGGACTTCGTCCTGCGCGCGGGGCGGCTCTACGACGGCAGCCACCGAAAGCTGCCCGGCACGACGACGGCCCGGGCGAAGCGGCTGCGGGCCGAGAGCGACGAGGTCGTGCTGCTCGACGTCGACGGCGAGCAGCCCGGCCGCCTCCCCGCGAGCTTCGAACTGCTCCCCGGCGCGCTGACGCTCGCGGGGTAGGGAAGGCACCGCTCCATGCGCTCGATCCTGCTCGCCTCGCTCGCCGTCCTCCCGCTCGCCGCCTGCCACGGGCGCCCAGCTCCCCTTCCACCGGTGGTCGAGGGGTCGTCCCTCCGGAGCTCGGTGCCAAGGCTCGAGCACGTCTGGCTCCTGGTCGAGGAGAACGCCGGCCTCTCGGAGGTCCTGCGGGCGACGGCCGCGATGCCCTACCTGCACCGGGAGCTCTTGCCCCGGGCGGCGCTGCTCATGGGCTTCCACGCGGTGGCGCACCCGAGCCTGCCGAACTACCTGGCGCTCGCGGGCGGCGACACCTTCGGCGTCACGAGCGACGGCGACGCCACCGACCCGGGCCATGAGGTGCCGACGGATCGGCCGAGCCTCGCCGACGAGCTCTCGCGCGCCGGCCGCTCGTGGAAGGCCTACGCGGAGTCGATGCCCTCGCCCTGTGATCCCGCCTCGTCGGGCCGCTACGCCGCGCGCCACAACCCGTTCCCCTTCTTCCTCGGCCTGCAGGGGACGGCCGCCTGCCGGGAGAACGACCTGCCGCTCGACGAGGACGCGCTTCGCGCCGATCTCGCCGCCGGCAAGGCGCCGAGCTTCACGTTCCTCGCCCCGAACCTCTGCGACGACGGCCACGATTCCTGCGGCGGCGATCGGCTCGCGCACACCGACGCCTTCCTCGCGCGCGTCGTGCCCGAGATCCTCGGCAGCCCCGCCTTCCAGAAGGGCGGGGCGCTCTTTCTCACCTGGGACGAGGACGACGCGCGGCTCACCGACAACCGGGTGCCGCTCCTCGTCCTCTCGCCGCTGCTCGCGAGGCCCGGCGCGCGCGAGAACGACTGGCGGGACGACTACGGGCTGCTCGCGACGATCGAGGATGCGCTCGGCGTGCCGCGGCTCGCCAAGGCGGCGCACGCCGCGCCCATCGACGGCATCTGGCGCTCGGGGACGCCATGAAGAGGCTCGCCTGGCCCCTCGGCGTCGCCCTCTGCCTCGCCGGCTGCAGCACCGGGGGCGTGCTCGAGGTCCACTGGAGCTTCGGCGGGAAGCCGTGCGCCGCCGCGGGCGTGACCCGGGTGCGGCTCGAGCTCACCGACGTCCCGCCGCGGACTCTCCCCTGCCGGCGCTGGAACGGCCGGGAGGAGGGGAGCCTCGAGGACGTGCCCGAGGGGGTCCACACCCTCCGGGCGGAGGGGCTCGACGCCGCTGGGAAGGTCCGCTTCGAGGCGCTCCACGAGGGGCTCTACTTCGTGAAGGGGCTGACCACGGGCGTGAAGATCGACCTGCCGCCCGGGGGCGGACGGCCCCGCTGACCGGCGCCGCGCCTTCACGCCGCCGCGACGGGGGGTCGACCGTTCCCCGGGCGCGGTGGGAGAGTCGCTGAAATGGCCCGCTTCGCGTCGGTCGTCTTCCTGGGCGCCTTCCTGCTCTTCCAGGTCGAGCCGCTCATCTGCAAGTACCTGCTCCCCTGGTTCGGCGGCGTCCCGGCGGTCTGGAGCGCCTGCCTCGTCTTCTTCCAGACCGCGCTGCTCGCGGGCTACGCCTATGCCCACGCCTCGGCGCGCCGGCTCTCCCTGCGCGGTCAGGCGCGGCTCCACCTCGTCCTCCTGGGGGCAGCCTCGCTCCTCCTGCTGGCGCTGGCCTTCCGCTGGCGGGCGCCCATCCTCCCTCCGGCGAGCCTGCGGCCCGAGGACAGCAGCCACCCCGCGCTGCGCATCCTCGTCCTGCTCGCCGCGAGCGTCGGCTTCCCGTTCTTCCTGCTGTCGGCGACCGGGCCGCTCCTGCAGCACTGGCGCGCCCGGATGGACGGCGTCGCCCCCTACCGGCTCTACGCGCTCTCGAACGCCGGCTCGCTCCTCGCGCTGCTCGCCTACCCGACGCTCGTCGAGCCGACGCTGCCGCTCAGGGCGCAGGGCTGGGCCTGGTCCGGGGCCTTCCTCCTCTTCGCCCTCGGCTGCGGCTCCTGCGCCCTCGCGGCGAGCCGCGCGCCCGAGGCGCCCCTCGCCCCCTCGGCGGCCGCCGCGCCCCCCGCCGCCGAGCGGCTCGCGCGGCCGCTCCTCTGGGTCGCGCTCGCCGGTCTCGCCTCGGTGATGCTCCTCGCGATGACGAGCGAGATGTCGCAGAACGTCGCGGCCATCCCGCTCCTCTGGATCCTCCCGCTCGCGCTCTACCTGCTCTCGCTCATCATCTGCTTCGATCGCGCCGCCTGGTACCGGCGCCGCTACTGGTACCCGGCCTTCGGCCTCGCCCTCGCCGCGATCACGGCGCTCACCATCGGCCGGCCGAACGCCGGCGGGCTCGGCGTCCGGCTGCTCGCCGACGGCGCGACGTTGCTCACGGGCTGCATGATCCTCCACGGCGAGCTCTACCGGCTGAGGCCCACCGCCGAGCGGCTCACGGCCTTCTACCTCTTCGTCTCGCTCGGGGGCGCCCTCGGCGGCATCTTCGTCGGCCTCCTCGCCCCCCACCTCTTTCGGACCTACTGGGAGTTCCCGCTGGCGCTGACCGGCTGCGCGCTCGTCGCGGTCCTCGTCACGGTGCGCGAGGGGGAGCGGCGGCCGCCGATCTGGGAGAAGGTCGCGCGGCTCCTCGGCGCCACCGCGCTCGCCTCGCTCGCCGTCGGGCAGGTCGGCCGCTGCCTGCAACAGGAGGCGCACGCGGTGGAGATGCGGCGCGACTTCTTCGGCGTGCTCCGGATCGAGGACGTGGGCTCGGGGCTCGACCGCGGCTTCGCGCTCTTCAATGGAACCATCGTGCACGGCTGGGAGTTCAGCGACCCCTCGCGCGCCGCGCTCCCGACGGCCTATTACGACGAGAAGAGCGGGCTCGGGCTCGCCTTCGCCGGGCTGCGGGCGCGGCGGCCAGCCGGGGAGGGGCTGCGGGCCGCCGTCCTCGGGCTCGGGGTCGGCACCAGCGCCGCGCTCGGGCGGCCAGGCGACCGCTTCCGCTTCTACGAGATCGACCCCTCGGTGATCCGCTTCGCGCGCGGGGAGGGGGGCTACTTCCACTTCCTCGGGCTGCTCTCGGCGCCGCCGCCCGAGCTGATCGAGGGCGACGCGCGCCTCTCGCTCGAGCGGGAGCTCGCGGCGGGGCAGCGGGGAGATCTGGACCTCGTCGCGGTGGACGTCTTCACGGGCGACGCGATCCCGCTCCACCTGCTCACCGAGGAGGCCGTCCGGCTCTACCTCGCCCGCCTCCGGCCGGACGGCGTCCTCGCCTTCCACGTGAGCAACAAGTACCTGGATCTCGCCGAGGTGGTGCTCGGCATCGGCGACCGGCTGGGGCTCGCCTCCTTCGACCTGAAGACCCAGAACGACCTGCCGCGCTCCTTCGCGAGCCACTGGATCCTCCTCTCGCCCGACGCGAGCCTCTTCCGTGAGCCGGTCTTCATCCACGCGCAGGGGACGATCGGCCACGAGACGCGCCGGGTCGTCTGGACGGACGACCGGAGCGACGTCTTCGGGCTGCTCAGAGGGCGCTCGGACTGAACGGCCCCCGGGCTCCGTCCCTCGCCGCCGTCGCCCGCCCTCGCCCGATCACGGGGCGAGTGGCTAGCTTTCGAGCGTGCGCCGCGCGGGGAGGGCTGTGTGAACCGGCTGACGCGACTGGTCGCGGCGTCCCGCTACCTGGGCCTCCTCGGCGTCGCCTCGGCCCTCGCGACGGCCGCCGCGGCCTTCGTCTGGAGCAGCTACGAGGCGCTCGCGCTCATGGCCCGGCTCCTCCACGGCGAGACGCGAGGCACCCCGCTCGCGCTCGTCCGGATCATGGACAGCTTCCTCATCGCCGCGGCGCTGCTCATCTTCGCCCTGGGCCTCTTCGAGATCTTCATCGGCGAGATGCCGCTGCCGAAGGGGCTCATCGTCAACGACATCGATGCCCTGAAGAGCAAGCTCGTCGGCATCATCTTCGTCGTGCTCGCGGGCTCCTTCCTCGAGCGGCTCGAGACCAGCGCCGACGCGAAGGAGATCCTCTTCGTCGGGGTCGCAGTCGCGCTCGTCAACGGAACCCTGGCCTGGTTCCGCCGGGGGCCCGAGTCGCGCTGACGCAGGCGAGGAGGCGTGAGACAGAGCTTTTCTGAGGCAGCGCGCCGCGGAGGGTCAGTCGCCGCAGACCGTGTTGCTCGGATCGCCGAAGGTGTTGGCGCTGCTCGCCGCCGTGTAGGAGCTGAGCGAGGCCTGGCTGATGCCGCCGGCGATGATGCCGCAGTCGCCCGAAGGGTAGGCGAGGATCGAGCTGCCGGTGATCGAGGGTCCGATCGCCTGGCTCGTCGGAACCGTCACCGGCCCGTCGAGGAAGATGGAGCCCGAGAGGCTCGCGGATCCGATCGTCCAGTTGCCGCCCGCGCCCTCGACGGTGACGCCCGTCAAGCTGGAGCCCGCCAGTCCGGCGCTGGTGACGTGGAAGTGGATGCCGCTCCAGCTTCCGGCCGCGGCCTGCTTGGGCGCGAGGAGCGAGGTGAAGGTGACGCCGCTCGAGACGACCAGGTTCCCCTGGCCGGTCGATTGCGGATCGACCTCGATCGACCCCCAGTCGCGAAGCTCGAGCGTGTTGGGCCCGGCGATCGTCAGGGTGGCCACGCTGCTGCCGTTGCCCTCGATGTTGATGCCGCTCTGGACGCCCTGGCTTCCCGTCCCCTGCGTCTGGCCGTCGAGCAGGTAGGGAAGCGAGAGCGAGGGCCAGGTCTGCGTCTGCATGACCCACGCCCCGCCGCCCGAGCCGGGGCTCGCGTCGCCGTCGATGAGGTCGACGACCGCCGGCGATCCGTTCGATTGAGGCGGCGCGGTCAGCGACGAGGGGAGCGTCCCGGCCTCGTTCGCGGTCACGACGAACGGCGCGGAGCCGCTCGCCCAGTCGTTGACGGCGAGCTGCCCCGAGCCCTTCGCGAAGCCGACGCCGAAGCCGTTCATCACGAGCCCGTTGCCGCCGTTGTGGCTGAACGTCAGGTCGTGGAGCAGGACCTGGAAGGGCGTCGTGCTGCTGTCGGTGATGAGCGCCCCCTGCGGACCCGCGTAGCCATTGGCGCTGTTCCAGCCGCCGGCGCCGAAGTCGAAGTCCGCGTAGCCCACCTCGGAGCTCTGGAGCGTGTTGTCGAAGAGCTCGACGGCCGCCCAGTCGCCCGCCTTGGGCAGCGCCGCGCTCGACGTGAAGGTGATGTGAGCCGAGGGGGTACCGACCGCGTGGAGTCCACCCGGACCGTTGACGCCCACCCCGAGGGTGGCGCCCTGATCGAAGGCGACGGTGACGCCGGGATCGATCGTCAGCACCGGGATGGCGGCTCCCTCCACCAGGGTTCCCCCCGAGGTGACGCGCCAGGGGTTGCACGAGCCGTCCAGCGTGAGGTTCGTCGAGATGGTCGAGGGGAGGGTGCAGTTGCCGCCCGTGGTCCCGTTCGTCGTCGTCGTGTGCGGGGGGTGGACCGCTGTTCCGCAGCCGAACGCCAATGCCAGAGCCAGAGCCGTTCCAACGCTGCTTCGAAGAATCGAGCGGTTCATCGTTCCTCCCCGTTTGTGGAGCCCTGCTCATACTTCAGGTGACACGACTCGAGCAATCGGCTCGTCGCGCATTCGACCGGTCGGGTGAAGCGCCAACCGTGGTAGAGGAAGACAATGGGCCAATCGAACGAGCGCGACGCCGCCGCGCACGGAGGTCGCCGGATGACGAGCGAGGCTGCCGACTTCCCGCGCTGCTCGCGGCTCGCGACGCTCGTGGGCAAGCTCCTCCTGAGGCTCGCCGGCTGGCGGGTGCAGGAGCCCGAGTACCCCGGGCCCAAGTTCATCCTCATCGCCGCCCCCCACACGAGCAACTGGGACGTCTACTTCATGCTGGCCTGCGGCTGGACCCTCGGCCTCACCGTCTGCTGGATCGCGAAGGACTCGCTCTTCCGCTTCCCGCTCGGTGGGCTCATGCGCTGGCTGGGCGGCATCCCGGTCGACCGCAGCAAGAACCAGAACCAGGTGCAGGCCGCGGCCGCGCTGTTCCGCGACCGGCCGGCGCTGATCGTCGCCGTGGCCCCCGAGGGGACCCGCGGCAAGGCGGAGCACTGGCGCTCGGGCTTCTATTACATGGCCCTCGAGGCCCACGTCCCCATCGGCCTCGGCTTTCTCGACTACGCCCGCAAGGTGGGCGGCATCCAGGGCTTCTACCAGCCGAGCGGCGACATCCACGCCGACATGACCCACTTCCGCGAGGCCTACCGGGACGTCCGGGGGAAGTACCCCGAGAAGGAGAGCCCCGCCCGGCTGAAGGACGAGGTCGGGAGCTGAAGCTCTCGCCTCCGCCGCTCCGCGGCTGGTGGCCTCCCGTAGCCTCTTCACCCCGGCGGAGCCAGCTGGAGCTTGCCCAGCTCGGCGAGCACGGCTGCCGTCGCCTCTCTCTCGGTCAGCGACCCTTCGGCAAGCGTCGAGAGCGGCCGAGCCTCGGGCCCGGGCGCCCGGGCGCCGCCGGGCCGATGGGATCCGGGCACTCGTCCCGGAGCCGGCAGCTTCCGCACTCGGCGCCGCTCCAGATCGCCTGGAAGAGCGCGGTCACCCGGTCGATCACCTCGAAGTCCTCGGTGACGAAGCCGAGCTCGAAGTTGCGGCGCTGCTCGCCCTTGGCGCCGAGCCCGGCGCCGGTGAGGTTCGCGCTCCCGAGGTAGGCCCAGGCGCCGTCGACGAGGACGGTCTTGAAGTGCACGCGCGGGCAGATGCGGAGCGCGAGCCCCCCGCGGACCAGCCGCTCGCTCCGGTCGAAGGCGCGGCGGAAGGGGCGCGAGGGCAGCTCGGCATGCAAGAGCCGAAGATCCACGCCGCGAGAGGCGAGCCCGTCGAAGAGTTCGGCGACCGGCCGGAAGGCCCCGCCGTCCTCGACCAGCATCGCCTTCACGTTGGCGGTGGCGATCCAGGCCGACTCGCGCGCGTGGGCGAGCCGGCCCAAGACGACCTCCCGGTAGAGCTCGGAGCCCGAGAGCAGCTCGACCTGCACGGGGCGCATGGCCGGAGGGTCGCACGGCGCCCCTTCGCCCGCCAGTTCGCGGCCGGCGCCTCAGGGGCTGATGGTCGCGGTCGCGTCGCCCGAGATCGACACCGTGGCGGGGTTGCTGCCGGGCGAGAGGAGCAACGTCGCGCCCGGCGAGAAGGTGACCGAGACCGTGCCGCCGACCTGGGTCGACCACTCGTTCACGGTGAGCGACCCGCTGAGCTGCGAGACGAGGCTCGGGTCCTCCATCGCGTAGACGTCGGCGGGCGAGCCGCCGCCGAACGCGGTCCACTGGGCCTTCTGGCCGCTGACCCCGTAGCTCGCGCTCACCGCGAGGCAGGGGTCGCTCATCGAGAGCGTCTGCCCGGCCTGGATGGCGCAGGGGGGCTGCCCGCTCGCGAGCACGTTGCTCGGCGGGAAGTAGATGCCGACGGTCAGCGCCGGCGAGCTCGTCGAGGAGGAGCTACTCCCTGAAACCAGCGCGCCGCCGGGGCCGTCAACGGGCGGGTCGGCTCGCGCTCGCCGCTCAGGGGCTCGCGAGCGCGGGCACGCCGCCGGGCGCCGCGAAGGGGTAGACCCAGAGCGCGCGAACGCCGCCGGCGCCATACCCGACGTTCGGGGCGATCCAGCCGTGCATCGACATCCAGAGGGCGCCCGACGGGTCGGTGAAGAAGTCCTCGCCGCCCGGCCCCAGCCGAGCGCCCTCGTTGCCGACCCAGGGTCGGCTCGGGGTCTCCTTCGTGCACGGGCCGAGCGCCGAGGCGCAGCGCCCGTAGCCGATCCCGTAGCTCGCGCTCTGCCAGGCGTTCGCCGAGTAGAACACGAGGTAGATCCCGCCGACTCGGCGCATCGCGGGGTTCTCCATGACCGGGTCCTCCCACGACCCCGGGGTCCGCGAGAGGAGCGTCACCGGAGCACTCCCGGCCGCGAACGACAGGCCGGTGGGATCGAGCCGCCGGATCGCCACGGCGTTCTCGGCGCTGGTCGCGCCACCGAGGGGCGGGCCGTCTTGACGCCAGAGGAGGTAGAGGCCGCCGTCCGCGTCCACGAATGGGCTCGGGTCGATGGACCAGTACAGTGCCGCGTCCGTGGTGTCGCAGACGAGCGGCTGGTCCCAAGAGTCGACGAAGGGGCCATCCGGAGTGGCCGCGACCGCCCGGCCGACGCAGAGCTGGCCCGGCGTGCCGGCCCGGTGGCTCGCATAGTAGAGCACATAGCTCGTCGGCCCCTGGGCAAGCACCGAGGGGGCCCACTGGAACGCGCCGCTCCCATCGGCCCAGCCACCCACGGCCGGAAGGGCGTCGCCGACCCAGCGCCAGTGGACGAGATCGGTCGAGAGCTGGTGGGGGATGTTCCAGCGCGTCCCACCCACGTCGCGGTTCGTCGAGTAGGCGTGAAACTCGCCGGCGACGCGCAGCACGAAGGGGTCGGGGAAGTCGTGGGGGAACGACGGGTTCGTCACGGCGCCCGCGTCGAAGCCGGGTGCGCCCGCGTCGAAGCCGGGTGCGCCCGCGTCGAAGCCAGCTGCGCCAGCGTCCGGCCCAGCGTCGGGTCCGCCCGCGTCGTTCGAAGAGCTCGACTCGCCCGCGTCGGCGCCACGCGGGGGCGTCGGGCCGCCGCAGGCGAAGATCGCGAGGGCGGCCACGACGAGGAGAGCCGAGGAGATGGAGCTACCGGCGGACGAAGTGGTCACTGAAGACGCTCGGGAACTCGAGGCGTCGCCGTGAGACGCGACGGCGGGCGGCGAACGAGCCGTTGGCCTTTGAAACGACGAGCTGAAACCTCTGGTGACCCCGACGGGATTCGAACGCGTTTTCAGGCCGCCGAGCCCGTCCAGTCTCGTCCGCCATCCGCTGTAGAATCAAGCACTTCGGATGCACAGGTAGGGCACGGCGATCCTACCTCGTCGGCCCTCGACGGCCGAAACTGTCACCACGTCACCACCGAGCTCGAAAACGCCCTGGCGAACCTCGACCAGGGCAGGGTGGATCTCGCCCGCGCGGCGCTCGAGCGTGCCCTCGCTGAGCTGCGAATGGGGGGCCAGTAGATGCCGCGCACCTGCACCATCTGCGTCCACCCCGAGCGGCAGGCCATCGACGCCGCCTTGCTTGCCGGCGAGGGGTACCGGAACGTCTCGGAACGGTGTTCCGTTTCCCTCGGGGCGCTCTCGCGGCACAGGGATCACGTCGCCCCCGCGCTCGCCAAGGCCCGCGAGGCCGTCGAGGTGGCGCGGGCTGACGACCTCCTCGGCCGCGTCCAGGGGCTCGTGCGCGAGGCTGACGCCATCCTGCGCGAGGCGCGAGGGGATGGCGAAGGCCGCGACCCCAACCTCGCGTTGAAAGCCATCGACCGGCTGACGAAGCTGACCGAGCTGTTTGCCCGGCTCGCCGGTGAGCTCCGCGAGGGCGGCACGACCGTGAACGTGGCCATCCTGACCGACTCCCCGCAGTGGGGCGCTCTTCGCGCTCGCATCCTCGACGCACTGGCGCCGTACCCCGAAGCCCTGGAGGCGGTTCGCCGTGCCCTCGCAGGTTGAAGACGCGCTCAGGAGGGACCTCCTCGCGGCCCTGGACGCCCGCCGTGGGCTCCTGGAGTGGATCCCCACGGCAACCCCTGGCTACGTCGCTCCGACGCACCTGGGGCCCGTGGCGGCTGTCCTGGAGGGCGTCTTGCAGCGCCCGCAGAGGGCGATCGTCTCGACCCCACCGCGCCACGGGAAGACGACTCTCACGTTGCACGCGATCGCCTGGCTCTTGAAGCGAAAGCCGACCTTGCGCCTGGCTTACGTTTCTTACTCGGAGAGCATCGCCCTCTCGAAGAGCCGCGAGGCCCGGTGGCTTGCCGAGCGCGTCGGCATCAACCTCGCCGAGGGGTCCGCCAACATGCACGAGTGGCGGACGAACCAAGGCGGCGGGCTCGTGGCCACGGGAGTCGGCGGCTCGCTCACGGGGCGCGGCTTCGACGTGATCTTGGTGGACGACGTGGTGAAGGACCGACAGGAGGCGGACTCCGAGCTCATCCGGCAACGGACTGCGGATTGGTGGCGCTCGGTGCTCTTCACTCGGCTTGACCCCGGGGCCTCCGTCATCGTCATCGGGACTCGGTGGCACGAAGCCGACCTCCTCGGGACGCTCGCCACGGAACCGGGCTGGGAGGTCATCAACCTGCCGGCCATCGATGACCAGGGACGGCCGCTGTGGCCCGAGCGTTTTAGCGCGCTCGCCCTGGCCGAGATTCGCCGGGGAGTCGGCTCCTACGTCTGGGAGGCGCTCTACCAGGGCCGCCCGAGCTCGCCCGAGGGGGGAATCTTCAAGCGCTCGTGGCTCAAGCCGGTGGCGAGCTTGCCGGAACCGATCTACACGGCCCTCTCGGTCGACTCGGCGTGGAAAACGGGCGTCGGCGCCGACTTCAGCGTCATCGAGACGTGGACCCTCTCGAACCTCGAGGGCAAGCCAGGCAGGACGGAGCCGGTGCGGCCGAAGGTTCACCCTGCGATTGAGGCCCTCTTCGAATCGCAGCGCCGCGTCGGGCTACGCCAGCGCCACCAGGAGCAGGCGGACGACTCCCGCGGTGGACCCCTGCGCTACGACCTTCGCGACGTTTGGCGGGAGCGAGTCGAGTTGCCCGGGCTGATCGATCGCATCGCCCGCATGGCCGACGAGCTGCGCCCCAACGTCATCTTGATTGAGAACTCCTCGAGCGGCATCGGCGCCTACCAGGTTTTGAAGGCGCGCACCCGTTTGCCGCTCCTGCCCGTGACGGTCACGCAATCGAAGACGCTGAGGGCCGAGCTCGTCTCGCCGCTCTTCGAGGCTGGCCTCGTGCGCATCGCCGAAGGCCCATGGAACGGCGACTTCATCGAGGAGCTGTGCGGCTTCCCGAGCGCTCGCCATGACGACCAGGTTGACGCCTGTTCGATGGCGCTGGCCCACCTCCAGGGCGTCGAGGCTCGCGCCCAACGCCAGCCTGGCCTTGCGCCGGTCATCAACATCTACGGACGATGAACTTCGCAGTCAAACCCGAAAGGAGAAGCACACATGCCCGCAACCGATCCTGACTACTTCCCGCCCCCGGCGCCGCCCGAAATGCCGCCGGGGCACCCGCCGCAGACCGCATCGAGCTTCACCGAGCAATCGCCCTGCTGGTTCGGACCGGGGATTGTCGTCGGGACACCGCGGCACGCGGCGCTGTACGAAAGGCTCGCGGCGCTCTCGGGCGTTCCAAAGCCGTTGCTCGCGGGGGCCTACCGCGGTGAGCCGGTTCCCCGCGACGTGCTGACGACGATCGCCGTCGCGGCTCGCCGACTCGGGATTGCGCCGCCGGGCGTCTTCTCCCGAGCGAGCCAGCCTGCGCCAGCGCCGACCCAGCTGACCCGCGAGGAATCCATTGGGATGGTCGCGAAGAGGAGCGACGTCGACCTCGCGACCGTTGCCGCGGTCTACGAAGGACGGCCCGTCGACAAGTTCACGCGGCAGGCGATCGTGCGCGCCGAGGCCGCGCTGCGCCGCGAGAAGCACTTGTGCCTCGACTTGCCGGCGATTCCGGCGAGGAGCCTGTCATGACGAAGCGGCCGTTGCCGGAGTGGAAGACCCTCAAGTCGTTGGCGCGCGAGCAACTGAGCGGCGAAGAGCAGGCCCGCGCCGAGAAGCAGCTTGCGGCGACGGTGGCCGAGGCGGAGAAGGATCTGTCCCCGCGTCAGTGGCGGGAGTTGCGGGCCCGGACGCGCAGGGCCTTGCAGCGCTGCTCCTGAGTGGCCCGCAAGGGTTCCGGCCGGGCTCCTCGGCCTCGACCGCCGCCTCGTAGCCCTCGGGGTCCGTCTTCGCGTAGCGGGCCACGGCTTGGGCCTGGTGCGCCTGGCGCTTTGAGATCCCCGCATCGGCGGCCGCCTTCTGACGCGGAGAATGAGGTTCGGGCGCCGTAACCTGATTCCCTGCTCTGCCGACGGGCCGGGCTGTCTCCAGTTCCTCCAGGAGGCTGCCGAGCCTCTCCACCGCGCGCGCCCTGATCTTCATGGCCGCGCTGCTTCTGAGCGGCCGGCGGGCTTGGGGGGCTCCCGCCGCCGACGAGGGCAAGCAGGGGTCCAAGCGGCGTTGACTGACGAGTCACGTCGTATTACTCTGTCACCACGAGGTGACGCATGGACTCCGTGGCCTATCTGAGGGTTTCGAGCAAGGCGCAGGACTTCGCGATGCAGCGGGCTGCCATCGAACGGGCTGCCGCGGCGCGCGGGGACACCATCGTCACCTGGTACGCCGAGAAGCGCAGCGGCAAGGCGCTGGCCCGGCCTGAGCTCGACCGGCTGCGCGCGGAGGCTCGCGCCGGCAAGCTTGCCAAGCTCTACGTCTTCCGGCTCGACCGGCTCACCCGCTCGGGCATCCGTGACACCTTCGAGGTGGTGGAGGAGCTGCGCGCCCACGGCGTCCAGCTTGCCACGGTGGCCGACGGCTTCGACCTCTCGGGGCCCGCCGCCGAGGTGGTGCTCGCCGTCATGGCGTGGTCGGCCAAGATGGAGCGGGTGGCCATCAACGAACGCATCGCCGCCGCCAGGGAGCGCGTGGAGGCCTCCGGCGGTGCCTGGGGGCGTCCGCGGCGGTTGTCCGAGGCCGACGTCGCCCAGGTGGCCGCGCTTCGCTCTGCGGGCCGCTCCGTGCGCGCCATCGCCGTCGCCTTGAAGCTCCCGCGCTCGACGGTCGCCGACGCGCTCAAGTCCGTGTCCGAAAAACATGCCGCGCGGAGGGCCGCGTAAGCCCGCGAGAGACCCCGGGCCAGCCGGGGGCGTCCGAGTAGGGTACTTCTCGGACTGATAGCCGACGGAGGCACCAACCCATGCCGAAGCGCAGGAGGAAGCAGCCGATGCCAGTGACCAACGACTCGATGCTCAACGTCCGCGTGCCCCAGGAGGTCATCGACCGCCTGGAAGCCTACGCCGCCGCCCACGGCCAGCCCGGGGCGCGCTTCACCCGCGCCGACGCCGCCCGCGTGCTACTGCTCGAGGCGCTCGACCGGGCCGAGAAGCAGCAGAGGTAGCGCAGTAGAAGCGGCCGCCGAGGGTGTTACGAGCACCCCCGACGGCCTGACCCACCACCTGAGCGAACAGGAGGCAGGCTGTGCCCATCGAAGCCCGAGTCCGCCCGTGCAGCAAGAAAACCACCAGCGCCGGGGTGACGCCGTGACCCACGCGCTCGCCCTGGTGGCCTCCCACGCCGCCGTCTTCGTCGCCGGCTTCATGCTCGGCCGCCGCCTCGGCTGGGGCGAGGCCCTCGCGCTCGTCCGCCGGCTCACCGGGAGGCGCCGCTCGTGACCCGCGAGGCCCCAGGCTGGGACCGGCTCGGCCGACGCAAGCCACAACTGCGGCTGCGCGGGCGTGGTCGCTGGCTGCGCGACGCCCTGCGACTCCTCGTTCTCCTCCGCACCGGCCGCTGGAGCGTCGCCGAGCTTGCCGCCGAGCTGGGGCTGCACCGCCGCTCCGTACACCGCATGCTCCAGCAATTCGCCCGCGTCGGCATCGAGCTGGAGCGGCACCCCGAGGGGAAGGAAGTCTTCTGGCGCGTGGATGGCGAAGCGCTGCGCCGGCTTCTCGGGCTCTGAACCCCGAGCGGCGGAACAAGTTGACAAGTTCCGGCGTATCGCGTAGCCTGCTAGCGCTGGCCACCGGACGACCGGAGCGGCAACAGGACGCGCTGTTTCGCGCTCGTTGCGAGGCTCCACATGGCCGGTGGTGGCATCCCCCCGCTAGACCCTTTCGAACGCCGTCGCCTTCTGCTTGAGGCCGACGTCGACGAGAAGACTTGGCGTAGATTTTCGCTTGGCGCGAACGTTCGGCCGAGCTCGCGACGCAGGATTCTGAGAGCGTTGGCGACGCTCGGCTTGCCGACTCCCACCTTCCAAAACTCGAACGCCCCCGGCCAGGGGGGCGCTCGGCACAGCCGCGGAGGCGCTCGTGCCGCCGCCGCTCGTTAGCCAGTCTAGCACGAGCGCGGGCCGCCGGAGCGACGCGTGACCCGCTCCGACTTCCTCGGCCGCCTGGCCGACGTCCGCGCCCGCAACGAGACGCAGGCCGAGGCGCGCTGCCCCGCTCACGAAGACGGCCGGCGCTCGCTTTCGGTTGGCGCGGGCGAGGACGGCCGGATCCTGCTCCATTGCCACGCGGGATGCGAGCCCGCCGCGATCGTCTCCGCGCTCGGGCTCTCGCTGCGCGACCTCATGCCGGAGCGGCCGACGATGCCGAGCGGCAACGGCCGCGGGCGCATCATCGCCACCTACGACTACCGCGACGAGACGGGCGCACTGATCTCTCAGGCGATCCGATTCGAGCCGAAGGGCTTCTCGCAGCGGCACCGCGCGAGTCCCGGGTGTCACCCCGACAAGAACCCTGACCGCGAGGGGTGGTGCTGGACCATCAAGGGACTTCCCCGCGTCGTCTACCGGCTGCCCAAGGTGCGCGCTGCCATCGAGGCGGGGCGCGACATCTTCGTGGTCGAGGGCGAGAAAGACTCTGACAACCTCGGGGAGCTGGGGCTCGTCGCGACCTGCAACGCCATGGGCGCGGGGAAATGGGAGCAGGCACACACCGACTGCTTGCGCGGCGCCGCGAACGTCTACGTCATCCCCGACAAGGATGCGCCCGGGCGCAAGCACGCCGCGGCCGTCGCTGCTTCTCTGCACGCCGCCGGGATCTTCGTCGCGATCGTCGAGCTGCCGGGCGCCGGCAAAGACGCGAGCGACTGGATCGCGACGGGCGGGACGCGGGCCGAGTTGGAGCGGCTCGCAGCAGCAGCGGCTGAGTGGACGCCAAGCGCGGCCGACTTGCCTCCCGGTGCTACCGACCTGGCCCACGATGCACCGGCTGCCGTTGTCGGCGAGGGTGTCACCGAGTCGACCCTGGCCGAGCGGTTGATCGCGTCCTACGGATCGGACCTCCTGTTCTGTGGGCCGTGGCGGAAGTGGCTCATCTACCGCGGCGGCCGGTGGGAGGAGTGCCCGACGCCCGCGCCAGTGCAGCAGAGGACGATCCGGCTCATCCGGGAGGCACGCGCACAGGCGGCGCGTGGGAGCGGGGCCGAGGCGCAGGCCGCGGTCAAGGCGCTCTTCGCCGCCGAGAAGCGCTCGGTCCGGGATTCGATCGTGGCCCTGGCGGCGCACGAGGCCGCCGTTCAGGCCGCGCCTGGCGAGTTTGACCGCGATCCCCTTCTGCTGAACGTGCTCAACGGCACAGTCGATCTCCGCACCGGAGAACGCCGGGAGCACCAGCGGGCGGACAGGCTCACGAAGATGGCGCCGGTGGCCTACGATCGCGCCGCGGCGGCGCCCGCCTGGCAAGCGTTCCTCGAGCGCATCTTCGCCGGCAACCCGGAGATGCTCGCCTTCATCCAGAGGGCGATCGGGTACTCCCTCACCGCCGACACGGGCGAGCAGTGCCTCTTCATCTGCTGGGGTGCCGGGGCCAACGGCAAGAGCACGCTGCTGGAGGCGCTCCGGTTCGTGCTGGGCGACTACGCCCGGGCCGCGCCCCTCGACCTGTTCGTGGCATCGAAGGGCGACCGTCACCCCACCGAGCTCGCGACCCTCGCGGGCGTGAGGTTCGCGCCGTGCGTGGAGACCCGCGAAGGCGCACGCCTGAACGAGACGCTGTTGAAGCAGCTCACGGGTAGCGACACTGTGCAGGCTCGGCGCATGCGGGAGGACTTCTGGGAGTTCCAGCCGGTCGCCAAGCTCTGGCTCGGGACGAACCATCGGCCGACGATCCGCGGTACCGATACCGCGATCTGGCGGCGCGTGCGCCTCATCCCCTTCACCGTGACGATCCCGCCCGAGGAGCGGGACCGGGAACTGCCGGCGAAGCTCCGCGCAGAGGCGCCAGGCATCCTGCGCTGGGCCGTCGAGGGGTGCCTCGCGTGGCAGCGGGAGGGCCTCCGTCCGCCGGCAGACGTCACCTGCGCCACGGACGCTTACCGGCAGGATGAGGATCGGCTCGGGGCGTTCATCGCCGAGTGCTGCAAGACGGGTCCCGGGTTCGTCGCGAAGTCGGCCGACCTGTTCGCCGCGTACGCGCGGTGGGCTGAGGACCGGCGCGAATTCGTCGGCACGGCCAAAGCCTTCGCGCTGGCCCTCGAAGAGCGGGGTTTCGCCGCCGGAACCTCTGGGCACGCGAAGACGTCGATCCGTAAAGGAATCGGGCTCTTGGAAGGCGTGCGGGTCGATGCGGGTCGATTGGAAGTATTTCCCCATGTAGCGCGCGCATCTAGAAATCAACCGGATGACCGACCCGCATCGACCCGCAACGGTCTGGACGACGACGGCCAGGGGGACTTCGAGGAGGTCCGCCCGTGACCCCCGGCGAGGCCATCGCGACCGCCTACGCCCTTGGCGGCGATGTGCTCCTCGCGGGCGGCCTACGGTTCCGGCTGCCCCGCGGCAAGCTCACCCTCGAGCTACAGGATGCCCTGACCGAGCACTGCGACGAGCTTTCCGCCCTGGAACGCCACCGCCGTCTCGACGAGGGCGCCGCCGAGCTCGACGCCGCGTTCACCCGGCTCGACCGGCTCGGCCGCTGGCGCTCGGAGAATCTCGCCACCTGCGTCGACCTCGGGCGCCGGCTCGACGTCGAGGCCCGGCGCTGGATGGACGGCGAGACCGACGACCCGGCGGCGTGGAAGACAGCCCTGAGCGCCTGGGAGGCCGCCTGTGCGAAGAGCGGCCCCAGGGCCACCCAGGGCGCTTCGGCGCATCCTACGGGCAGCCAGGGGGCGCAGGGCGCGCTCTGGGGGACGACAGGGGGCCGGTCATGACCGACCACATCCGCCGAGTGCCTGCGCCCCGTGGGGAGGCCGCGCCCGATCCGGGCAGCTACCGGCAGCGCGGCAACGGCGACATGCGCCCCTCGAGCTACCACGCCGTGCAGCGCGAGCTCTGCCGCTTGCAACGCGCCAGCGGGGAGGTCCGATTCGACGTCTGCACCGGCAAGAGCGGGCGGCCGTTCGTCAGGATCCAATTCTGGAGGCGGGACGGGCGCGGTGCCTTGGTTCCGGGTGGACACTGGACTGCGGTGCATATCGACGAGCTGCCCGAGCTCTCGCGGCTGTTCGAAGACGTCGCCCGTGATTCGCGGAGGGCGCCGTGATCTTCGACGAGGCCTCACTGCGGGCCCTCATCCGCGAGGAGCTGCGTGCCGTGCTCCGCGAGGAGCGCGCTCTGATGCCAGCGCCGTCACGCTGGGACGGCAAGCTCTACCTCACGCTCGAGGAGGCCGGCCAGATCGTGGGCGTGGACTACGAGACCGTGCGCGGCTGGGTGAAGTCTGGCGAGCTGCCGCAGCACGGGAAGGGGAGCCGCATTGTGCGCGTGCGCCGCGACGAGCTGGAGGCGTTCCTGCGCCGAGGCGGGGCCGAGCGTACGACCTCCGAGGTAGACTTGGACGAGAAGGCCCGGCAGATCGTTGCCGGCCACATCGGCAAGGTGAGGTCCGCGTGAGCGCCAACAAGTCCAAGCGCTGGGAAGGCATCAACCGCCGCGGCAACAAGCTGTGGTGGAACTACCGCCTCCCGGACGGCGAGCGCGTGTTCGAGCCCTCCGGCTTCGAGGCGGGACAGGAGGCCGAGGCGCACGCGCTGCTGAAGAAGATCAAGGCGCAGTTCGCGGCCGCGCGACGCCTTGGGGTCACCTCTGGGCCGGTCACGGTGCGGGCCTTCGCCGCCCAGTGGCTCGATGGGCGCAGGGATCTGCCCAGCCACAAGGCCGACGAGGGGCGGCTGCGGCTCCACGCGCTACCCGATCTGGGGCGCCTGGCAATCGGGGACGTGAAGCCGCGGCACCTGGTCGAGCTCGTCGCCGGCTTGCGCGCCAAGGGCGAGCTGTCGCCGCGCAGCATCCACCACGTCTACGGGCTGCTGCACGTCATGTTCCGCGACGCCCAGCTCGAGGAGCTCATCGCGGCGAACCCGTGCATCCTCACGAAGAAGCAGCTTGGGCAGAAGCGCGACAAGGATCCCGAGTGGCGCGCGACCGCGATCTACAGCCGCGACGAGCTCGAGGCCCTGATCTCAGACGCGCGCATCGCCGCCGACCGGCAGTTGCTCTACGCCCTTGCCGGGCTCGCGGGCCTGCGGTTCGGGGAGATCGCCGGGCTCTGTTGGCGGCACTACGACCCGGACGCGAGGCCGCTCGGGCGCCTGGTGGTGGCCAACTCGAACGACCGCGAAGGGACGAAGACGGGCGTGACCCGCGAGGTGCCCATCCACCCGACGCTGGCGGCGATGCTGGCCGCGTGGAAGCTTTCGGGCTGGGCCGAGCTGTTCGGCAGGTACCCCGGGCCCGACGACTTCCTGCTCCCTTCGAGGCGGGCCGTGCGCGTGCTCGACGACGGCGCCGAGGCCCCAGGCATGCGCAACAAGCACACCGCGCTCGAGGTGCTCCACGACGACCTGGCGAAGCTGGGGCGACGCCAGCGGCGCTTCCACGACCTGCGGCGCACGATGATCTCGCTCGCGCGAGCCGACGGCGCGCGGCCGGACATCCTCAAGACCGTGACCCACGGGCAGAGCGGGAACATCCTCGACGTCTACACGACCCTGCCATGGGAGGCCGTCTGCACCGAGGTCCGCAAGCTTCGAGTCGAGCGCTACGAGGGCAGGGTGGTGGAGCTGCCGAGGGTCGCGCAAGTGGCCGGAATGACGTCCGGCCATCGCGGCGGTGGTGACAGCGGTGGTGACAGTCTCTCGGAAGCCTTCTGCCACAAGGGAAAAAACGGTGACCCCGACGGGATTCGAACCCATGTACCCAGCGTGAGAGGCTGGTGTCCTAACCGTTAGACGACGGGGCCAACTGTCGGTCGCCGATGAGGGTCCATCTGCTGCGTTGTCGGGCCGGCTGCGCTGCTCACGTACCAACCACGTACGCTCTGCTGCTCGCCGACCCTCCGCCTTGCAGCAGGGGCCCTCCTCGTCGACCTCCGACGAACTCACTTTGCCACGGTCGCCGACGCGGTCCATCGGCTGCGTCGGCGGCCTGCCACTTCGTATTCGGTTTTCGCGGCTGCTTCTACTTCAACTTCGGCTGGGGGACAAGGATTCGAACCTTGATAGCCAGATCCAGAGACTGGCGTCCTGCCGTTAGACGATCCCCCAATGGCGCTCCATCACGGGTGTCTCTTCTTCTGGGGCTTCGTTCGGGCGAGGACGAAGACGCGCGTCTCGCCGTTGAGCTCGTAGACGTTCAGGCCTTCCCAGCCGTCGTGCCGGTTGGGATTCGCGATGTGCTCGGCGCGGACGCCGGGCAGGTCCGCGATCGGCGTCCGAGGGTAGCGGTCGCTGCTGTAGGCCTTGGCGTAGAACTTGAGCGTGTCCTGGTAGACCTCCGGTGATCGAAAACGGTTCTGCCCGACCTCACGGGCGCCCGGCGGTAGCAGGGCGCCGTGCGACGTCTTGTCCGCGAACGCCGTTCCCCCGAGGAGAGCGAGGAGGCAGGCGAGCGGGAGGCGCAGCTTATAGAAGGAGGGCCCAAGGCAAGTCAAGGTGAACGGTTCTTGCCATCCGAGCGAAGGGCCGTCAAGCGGGAACCGCTCGTCTTTCTTGCCGCTTCGGCGGTCGCCTGATACTTTCCGTCGGCGCCATGTTCAGAAAGATCCTCATCGCGAACCGCGGCGAAATTGCGCTGCGCATCGCGACGGTCTGCCGATCGTTGGGCGTGCGGACCGTCGCCGTCTACTCGGAGGCCGACGCCGGACTCCCGCACGTCGAGGCGGCGGACGAGGCGCTGGCCATCGGGCCGGCCCCCGCCCGGGACTCGTACCTGAACCAGACGGCGATCCTCGAGGCCGCGCGGAAGAGCGGCGCCGAGGCCATCCACCCGGGCTACGGCTTCCTCTCCGAAAACGCCGAGTTCGCGCGGGCGGTCTCCGAGGCGGGGATCGTCTTCGTCGGTCCGCCCCCGGAGGCGATGCTCCGGATGAAGGACAAGTCGGAGGCGCGCCGGCTCGCCGCGGCGGCGGGCGTCCCGGTGGTGCCGGGCAGCGACGGCACGGTGGAGACGCTCGCCGACGGCCTCGAGGTGGGGCGCCGCATCGGCTACCCCTTGCTCGTCAAGGCGGCCAACGGCGGCGGCGGCATCGGCATGACGGTGGCGCAGGACGAGGCCTCGCTCGAGAAGGCGATGCGAAGCTGCGCCGATCGTGCCCGCTCGGCCTTCGGCCGGCCTGGCGTCTACCT
Organism: Myxococcales bacterium; assembly: GCA_021783235.1. Classification (GTDB taxonomy): domain Bacteria; phylum Myxococcota; class Myxococcia; order Myxococcales; family JAKAPL01; genus JAJXUD01. The sequence continues at coordinate 87,369 of JAJXUD010000001.1, forward strand.
CGAGCGCTACTTTCCGGCGCCGCGCCACCTCGAGGTCCAGATCCTCGGCGACGGGGAGACGACGCTTCACCTCTTCGAGCGCGAGTGCAGCGTGCAGCGGCGTTACCAGAAGGTGGTCGAGGAGACCGCCTCTCCGCTGGTGCTCGACAAGGGGCCCGCCTTCGGCGAGCGGCTCTACGCCGCCGCGCTCGCGGCGGCGCGCGCCTTCGGCTACGCCAACGCCGGCACCGTGGAGCTCTTGATCGGCGACGGCGAGCCCTACTTCATGGAGATGAACGCGCGGCTCCAGGTGGAGCACCCGGTCACCGAGGCCACGACGGGCGTCGACCTCATCGGTTGGCAGCTCCGGATCGCCGCGGGGGAGAGGCTGTCGTTCGGGCAGTCGGAGGTCCGCCGCAGCGGCCACGCCTTCGAGTTCCGCATCTACGCCGAGGATCCCGTCCGCTTCTTGCCGTCGCCCGGCAAGCTCCTCCACTTCGAGCCGCCGGTGGGGGAGGGCATCCGCTGCGACTCGGGCTACCGCACGGGCGACACGGTGACGCCGTACTACGACCCGATGATCGCGAAGCTCATCGTCTCGGGCGCCTCGCGCGCCGAGGCGATCGAGCGCTCCGGGGCGGCGCTCGCGGCCTTTCGGATCGAGGGGATCAAGCACAACGTCCCGCTTCACCAGCGCATCGTCGCCTCCGAGGCGTTCCGCCGCGGGGAGCTCGACACGCGCTTCCTCGAACGGCTGCCGAAGCTCTAGCGACGAAAGGGAGCACCCATGGCATCGGACGTCCCGGCCCACATCACGGGCACGGTCTGGAAGATCGAGAAGAAGGTCGGCGACGGGGTCGGGGCCGGCGAGTCGATCCTCATCCTCGAGTCGATGAAGATGGAGATGCCGGTGGAGTCGCCGGTGGCGGGAAAGGTGAAGGAGATCCGCTGCAAGGAGGGCGACTCCGTCCAGGAGGGGCAGATCCTCGCGGTCGTCGAGTAGCGATCACTCGTCGGGCGACGAGGGCAGCTGGTCTTCGCCTCACTGGCCGCGGGAGCGGTAGTAGGCGTCGAGCATCTGCCGGACCTCGGGAGCGTCCGAGGCGTTCGGCTTCAGCTTCAGGTACTGCTCGTAGTGAACGGCGCCCTTGTCGGGCTGCCGGAGCTTCGCGTAGCAGATGCCCATCGCCTTGTGGGCGTCGGCGAGTCCCGGGGAGAGCTCGAGGGTCTTCTGGAGCTTCGAGAGCGCCCCCTCGAAGTTCTCGGCGTTGATGAGCTGGATGGCGTCGTTGTAGCTCTCCATCGCCTGCGCGCGCCGCTCGGCCTTCGAGGGGCCCGGGCTCGCCTCGGCGGCCGCCGCGGCGGGATGCCGATCGTGCCGCTTCTCCGGACGGCTCGCCCGCTCCTCGGCGGCCTGGACGTCCTTGCGGAGCCGAGCGACCGTGGGATCCGAGCTCGAGAGGGCCTCGGCCTGCGAGAGTTCGTCCTTCGCGTCCCCGATCCGGTGGGCCTTCAGCGCCCCCTTCGCCTTGGCCACGTGCTCGAGCAGCTCCTTGCGGCTCGGCCTCGCGGGCGCGGGCGGGGCGGCGGGCTCCGGGGCGGCGCGGGGCGGCGGCGGAGGCATCGGGGCCGGAGCCCGGGCGGCGGTCGGCTCGGCCATGGCCAGCGGGGCCGAGTGGGACGCGGGGTGCGACTTCGGCTCGGGGGCCGGCTTTCCGGACGAGATCAGGAAGACAATCGCGGTGGCGCCCACGAGGCCCAGCGCGCCGAGGCCGATCCAGAGCCCCATCCGGTTGCCAAGGACGGCGGGCTTCCGGCCCTCCTGCTCGGAGTCGTCGGGGTGGAAGACATAGCGCTCGCCGGGCGCGACGAAGCGCATCCGGACGTGGCCGAGTTCGAGCACGTCGCCGCCCGAGATCGGCGTGTCGCCGTACTCGTCGCCGTTCACGCGGACGCCGTTCGCGGATTGGAGATCGAGGAGCCGCCAGGAGCCGCCATCTTCGCGGATGAGCTTCGCGTGGTTGCGCGAGATCGAGCGGTGGTTCACGGCGACGTCGTTGTCGCCCTCGGTCCGGCCGAGCCGGATCTCCGTCTTCGGCACGGGGATCTCGCGGCCGGCCTCGTCCGTGTTGAGGAGGACGAGCTTCGGCTGCTCGCCGGCCGGCAGATCGCGCACCGGGCGCGCGGGCCCGGTGAGGCTCTGGGTCCGGATGACGGCCGTCGCCTGGTGACGCGGCAGCGGGGGTTCGTCGTCGGAGTCGGCAGGTTCGAGAGCGGGTTGCCCCTGCTCGGACGCCAGGTCGGGCTGCGTCGGAGCCCTGGCGAAGCCGACGGCAGGGTTGGTCGGCCGCCGGCTCGGGCTGTCGTCGGACTCGACGGCGCGCCCGTCGGCGTCCTCGGCCTCGATGGCCAGGTCGTAGTCGCCGATCTCGAGGAGATCTCCCTCCTGGAGGTCGTAGCTTCCCTCGATCCGGTCGCCGTTCACCCGGATGCCGTTGAAGCTTCCGAGGTCCTCGACCTGGACCACGCCGTTCTTGCGAACGAGCTTCGCGTGGCGCCGGGAGACGTTTCGTTCGGTCAGCCGGATGGTGTTGCCTTCCTGCCGGCCGATGGAGATCTCTTCCCGGGCGAACGGGACGACGGTCTTCCGTCCCTCGTCGTCCTCGATGATGAGCTTCATGTCGTGAGGGCCCTCGGCATCTGACGGAGTTTATACCATAGGGTCGGTCGCGAGGGGACAACCCCATGGGACCTTTGAGATACTGCCACGCCGTGGGCGATGCGGTCATCTCGGTCCGGACGGATCGCGGCGAGGAGCGGCTCGAGCTCGAGGAGTTCGAGAGCCGCGTCGCGCGCGGCGAGATCGCGCCCCAGTGCCCCGTCCGCTTCCCGCCGATCGCGGGCGACCGCTGGGTGCCGGCGGGCTCGCTCGAGCTCTTCGCCCGCGTCTACTCGCCGCGCAAGCTCCACTTCAGCCGCGCGTTTCGGCTGGGGGGCGTGCCGTGGATGACGAGCGCCTTCATCGCGCTCTGCCTCGCCTGGTACGCCGCCGCGCGGCTGCACCCGGTCGGCGACGCCACCGACACGCTCGTGGCGTACGGGGCGAAGGCGGGCCCGCTCCTGCTGGATCTGGGCCAGCTCTGGCGGCTCCTCGCCGCGAACCTCGTCCACAAGGACGCGGTCCACATCGCGGTCAACCTGTTCGTCCTCTTCAACTTCGCGGGCGCGCTGGAATCGGCCTTTCGCCCGCTGGACATGGCGCTCGTCTTCCTGGCCTCCGCGCTCGGTACGACCCTCGGCTCCTTCGCCTTCGGCGACCCCGCCTCGGCCGGCGCGTCGGGAGTCGCCTACGGCGCCCTCGGCGGCGCGGCGGTCTTCGGCATCAAGTACCGGGAGATCCTGCCGAAGCGCTACCGGCTCGTGCTCGGCGGCGGGGTCATCCCGACCGTGCTGGTCTTCCTCATCATCGGCTGGACCTCGGCCGGGGTCGACAACTGGGGGCACCTCGGGGGGCTCTTCGGCGGCTCGCTGCTCGTCGCGCTCCTCGAGCCGCGGATGCTCTCGGACGCGCCGCGCGGGGCCCGGCTCTGGCTCGGCCGGATCCTCCCCGTCGCGCTGCTGCTCGGCCTGCCGCTCGGGCTCGGCCCGGTCGCGCGCCACTTCCTGCCGCTGCTCGAGCCGAGGCGCGACGCCGAGCTCGGCATCGCGCTTCCCGTTCCGACCGAGTGGACCCAGGGGGCCGACCGGCTCGGGCGAATGGCCTTCTCGAACGGCCTCTCGGGCTACGGCGAGGCCCGCCTCTCCGCGGGTGGAGGCTGGGCCGACCGGGCGGTCGATTCGGCTGCCGCGGCGAGCGCTTGGGCCGAGGGGGACTTCGCCGTGGCCGAGCGCGCGGGCCGCATCGGCGGCCTCACTCGAAGCGAACCGGAGCCGACCCGGGTCGGAGGGCTCCCCGCCTCGCGGATCCGGCTGCGCTGGGTGGAGGAGGGGACCGCCTTCGCGGGCGAGCTCCTCGTCGTGGCGAGGGGGAAGCTGGCCGTCCGGATCGAGACGATCCACTCGGAGTCCGAGCCCGGCTACCGGCGGGTCTTCGAGCGGATCGAGCGGGAGCTCCGCTTCGTCGAGCCGTCGCGGCTCGAGCGGGCCCGCGCGGCGCTGCTCGTCGCCCCCGACTCCGAGGAGGCCCAGCGCCGCCTCGCCGGCGTCGAAGCCGACCTGCGCCTCTGACGGACAAGCGCCAGGCGCTCGTTGATGCCTGGGCTCGGCCGGGTGCTATGCTCCGCGCGTGGGTGACCCGGAGCGCCAGACCGAGATCGCCGCGGCCGCGAGCCGCAACGGCAAGAAGAACATCGTCAACGTCACCGCCTTCGGCCGCACGCCCGAGGGGCTCGTCTACTTCGTGATGGAGGAGCTCCAGGGCAGGTCGCTCGCGCAGCTCCTGCGAGCCGAGGGCTCGGCGGAACAGCAGGAGATCGCGACGCAGCTCCGCTACTTGGCGCCGCCGGTGCTGCCTCCGCTCGTCGAGCCGGCACCCCCACCATCGGGCGGCGTGCTCTGCGTCTTCAGCGTACTGATGGGAACGGGCTGCTCACAGGGCGAGGTGGATTGAGCGGCGCTCGCGACCTCGCTCCGAAAGTTCGATTCGGAGATCTCGTAGCCAGGGGCCCGGTAGCCGGCTCCGTTCTGCAGCTTCTCGGTCGCAGGGTCCCAGGCGAAGTAGCCACCACTGGCAACCACCCACTTCCCGCCGTACTGGCGAAGAAAGAAATAGCCTCGCGCGAAGCCCGCGTCTCCATCGACGGAGGGAAGCGGGAGACCAAATCCACTTGGGGCCTCGAGGACGGCCAAGCTGGTCGAAGGCGCCGTTCCGACAAGGGCGCCTTCAATGTCGATGGTCAGGGGAATCAGGGAGGAAGGGCCATCGAAGTACAACGTTGGCGTCTCGCTCGCTGTCAGTCCCGCCTGCTCCGCCGTCACGGCCGCGCTCACGCTCGTGATCTGGGCTTCGACGACGAGCGGATCAGCCCGCGTGAGGTCGCAGACACCCGGAGGAGAGAAGGACACATTGTGCTGGCAGGCTCCGATCATGGCGGTTGCGATGCAGCCCATGAGGCGATTCTTTTTCGTCATGTGGGTCCTCCAAGTGCCAGTTTACGGGTTCGCAGCCGTGATTGCAGCGACGAAAGTTACGGGCGGGGCGGACACGGGTGGATGGACGGATTACCCGGCTGGACTTACGCGGCCCCAGATGCCGAACGTTCGTGCCCGGCTCGGCCGGGTGCTATGCTCCGCGCGTGGGTGACCCGGAGCGCCAGACCGAGATCGCCGCGGCCGTGCCGTTTGGGGAGACCACGCAGCCCTCGCCCCCGGATCCCCTGATCGGGACGCTGCTCGACCGCTACCGCGTCCTCGAGAGGCTCGGCGAAGGGGGAATGGGCACCGTCTACGCGGTGGAGCACGTGATGCTCCAGAAGCGGATGGCGCTCAAGCTCTTGCGCGCCGACCTCTGCCGCCGCCAGGAGCTCGTGACTCGCTTCGAGAACGAGGCGGTGGCCGCGAGCCGCATCGGCCAGGAGAACATCGTCAACGTCACCGACTTCGGCCGCACGCCCGAGGGGCTCGTCTACTTCGTGATGGAGGAGCTCCAGGGCAGGTCGCTCGCGCAGCTCCTGCGGGCCGAGGGCTCTCTCTCCATCGAGCGGGCGCTCGCGATCGCGGCGCAGGCCTGCCGGGCGCTCCACGCGGCTCACGCCGCGGGGATCATCCACCGGGACATCAAGCCCGAGAACGTCGTCTTGGTTCCCCGCGAGGGGACAGCCGAGTTCGTCAAGGTGCTCGACTTCGGGATCTCCAAGATGGGGGAGGTCAGCACCACGGGCTCCACGACCGGGAGCCAGCGGCTGACCCAGCTCGGGATGATCGTCGGGACTCCCGAGTACATGTCGCCCGAGCAGGCCGCCGGCAAGACCATCGACCAGCGGGCCGACGCCTACTCGCTCGGGGTGCTGCTCTTCGAGATGCTCACGGGCCGTCTGCCGTTCGAGGCGGAGAGCGCGCTGGAGATGCTCATGAAGCACCAGACGGAGCGGCCGCCCCGCCTCGCGGAGGCGAAGCCCGGCCTCGAGGTCCCCGAGCTGCTCGAGGCTACCGTCCAGAGGCTCCTCGCGAAGGAGTCGGCGAAGCGGACGCAGTCGATGGCGGAGCTGCTCGTCGAGATCCAGGCCTGCGCCGAGATCCTCGGTTTCAGCTCACCGGCCCTCTGGAGCCCCATCGCGGCGAACGTTCCCCGCCCGCCCACGCCTTCGACGAGGCCCATCCCCTTCGCGAAGACCCTCGCCCCGCAGCAGGTGGGGCCGCCACGATCTCGCCGCCTGCGATGGATCGGGGGCGCTCTGCTCGTCGCGGCCGCCGCCGCGGCGCTCGCGCTCTGGCTCGGCAGGAGATCCCCCTCGGGCCCAACGGCGGCCGAGCCGCCCCTCGCCCCGGCGCCGCTTCGGGCCCCGGCGCTGCCAGAGCCGCCCGCGCCCGTCGCCGTGCCAGCCCGGCCCGCGCCGCCGCCCCCCTCGAAGCCCGCGCAACGAGAGCGACCGAGGGCCGTGGCGCGGCCCCCGGCGAGCGCTCCGCGGCCCCCCCCCGCTGGCGTTCGCGGCGAGACCACGCCTGTCGCCCCGAAGGCCGACGTCGACCCCTACGAGAAGGTCGACGACCTCAAGCGCCCCTACTGAGTGGCTCGTCGCGGCGGGCGCCAGCCCCTTTTCGTTCCCGTCCGTTCGGGATATAAGGCCACGATTTTCCAGGCGGCGTCGGCGGGAGAGCGCTCCCCCGGGGCCCTTTCTCTCAAAGCGAGTGGCCCCATGGCGAAGGATCGCAACGCCGCCAAGCTGATGAAGGAAGAGCCCGAGGCCGTCTTGGACGTCGCGCCGGACGCGCCGCTGGCGGATCCGGGACCGCTCTCGAAGCGGCTCCTCGAGGAGGCCTTTGGCGAGGGGATCACGAGCCGCGGGCCGCTCGCCTGGTACTACGCCCTTCCGGTCGAGCGGCGGCAGCTCGGGCTCGTCGCCGCGGGCGCCGCGCTGCTCTTCTTCCCGCTGCTCGGAGCCGTCGGGCTCTGGGATCCATGGGAGCCGCACTACGCCGAGGTCGGCCGCCAGATGATGGTGCGGCACGACTGGGTCCACCCCTACTGGGAGTCGGCCTACTTCTTCAGCAAGCCGCCGCTGACGATGTGGCTCACGAACCTCGGCCTCTGGCTCTCGGGCGCCGGCGCCACCGTGCCGCACACCGAGCTGGGCGTCTGGGCCGAGTGGGGCATCCGGACGCCCAACGCGCTGCTCTCGATCCTGACGCTCGTGATGATCTACCTGGCCGCCGGCCGCGTCTTCGGCCGTCGCGTCGGCCTCCTCGCCGCGCTCGCCTGCGGGACCATGCCCATCTACGACCTCCTGGCGCGCCAGGCGGTCACGGACATGCCGTTCGTCTCGCTGCTGACGGCGGGGCTCTGCGCCTTCATGATCGCGGAGTTCGACCCGAAGGTGGAGAGGCGGGCGCCCTGGCTCTACGCCTTCTACGCCTTCGTCGGCTTCGCCACGCTCGCGAAGGAGATCCCCTTCGGCTTCGGGGTTCCGGGGGGGATCATCCTCCTCTACATCCTCCTCACCTGGGACTGGGAGCTGCTCAAGCGGGTCCGGCTCGTGACCGGGGGGCTCCTCGCGCTCGCCATCGCGCTGCCCTGGGTCCTCTTCATGGGCTTCTTCCGGGGCGTGGACGACGAGTCGAAGACCTTCGCCTTCCGCTACTGGATCCACGACAACTTCAACCGGCTCTTCGCGGGCGTCCACACGACCACGCCGAACACCACCTTCACCTACTTCATCGAGCAGCTCGGCTTCGGCATGTACCCCTGGAGCGCGCTTCTGCCCGGCGCCCTGGTCCCGCTCGCGCGGCTGCGCCCCTCGGTGAAGGAGCAGCGCCCCCAGCTCTTCGTGGCCCTCTGGGCCCTGGTGCCGTTCTTCGTGGTCTCGATGTCGGCGACGAAGTTCCACCACTACGCCTTCCCCTGCCTGCCGCCGCTGTCGATCCTGCTCGCGCTCTTCGTCGATCGCCTCTGGCGAGAGGGGCTCGAGCCGAACAGCGTGACGCTGCTCCTGTCGGCGGCGCTCTTCGCGATGATCGGCCACGACCTCGCGCAGAACCCGAAGCACCTGACCGATCTCTTCGTCTACAACTACGACCGGCCCTACCCGACGAACCTCGTGGCCGACCCGACGCCCGTCCTCTGGGCGCTGCTGGCCCTGGGGGGCGCGGCCTGCCTCGTCGCGCTCTGGAACGGGGGGAGGGGCAAGGCGGTCATCGGCGGCGCCGTTACGCTGGCCGCGGGCTTCGCGCTCTTCCTCTGGGTCCACCTGGTCTCGGTGCCGACCGGCGGGCTCACCTGGTCGTCGTCGGTCCTCTCGCACTGGGAGCCGCGCGAGGTCATGGGCGGCATCTTCGTGGTCGGCGGGCTCCTCGCCGCCATGGCCGCCACGACGGCGAAGAAGGAGTGGTTCCTCGCCGCCTTCGCGGCCTGCGCCGTGGCCTTCGCCGCCTACCTCTCCTTCGTCCACTGGGAGCAGCTCTCGCCGAACTGGAGCCAGCGCGACATCTTCCACACCTACTACACCGAGCGGAAGGCGGGAGAGCCGATCGCCGCCTACTTCATGAACTGGCGCGGCGAGACCTTCTACAGCAAGAACGACGTCCGGCAGATCAAGGATCCGGGCAAGCTCCGGCAGTTCATCGCCGAGCCGGCCGGCGCGGAGAACCGGCACTGGGTCATCGTCGAGCAGGCCCGCTTCAACATGCTGCGCCAGGCCCTGGGCGACTCCCACCGCTTCGAGGTCCGGGACGACAGCGACAACAAGTTCTTCCTCGTGCTCGTGAACTGAGGGCCCGTGAACCCATCCCCTCCCGACGCGGCGACGGTGGTCAGCGCGCGCGGGCTCGGCAAGCGGTACGGGAAGAGGCGGGCGATCTCGGGGCTGGACTTCGAGGTCCTCGAGGGCGAGGTCTTCGGCCTGCTCGGGCCGAACGGCGCCGGCAAGACCAGCACGCTCCGGATGCTCGCCGGACTGCTGCCGCCCGACGAGGGCGAGGTCTCGGTCTGCGGCCTCGACGCGCGAACGCGCTCCCGCGAGATTCGGGAGCGGGTCGGGCTGCTCACCGAGCAGCCGGGGCTCTACGACCGGCTCACCTCGCTCGAGAACCTCACCTTCTCCGCCCGCCTCTACGGCGTGCCGGCGGGCGAGATCCCCGGCCGCGCGGAGCGGCTCCTCCGCCCCCTCGGGCTCTGGGAGCAGCGCGAGGAGCGGGTCGGGACCCTCTCGAAGGGGATGCGGCAGAAGCTCGCGATCGCGCGCGCCCTCCTGCACGAGCCGCGGCTGATCCTGCTCGACGAGCCGACGAGCGCGCTCGACCCCGAGTCGGCCCGCACGGTGCGCGAGGCCGTGGCGGCGCTGGCGGCCGAGGGCCGCACCATCGTCCTCTGCACCCACAACCTCTTCGAGGCCGAGCGGCTCTGCCGGCGAGTCGCCATCGTGCGGGCCGCGCCGGGCGAGGGCGGGCGGATGATCGCGCTGACGGAGGTCGGCCGGCTGCGGCGCGACGGCCGAGCCGTGACGGTGGAGCTCGAAGGGCCCGCCGGCCCCCACGCCCAGGGGCTCGGCGCCATCCCCGGGGTGCGGGCGGCGCATCCCTCGGGGACGACGATCGAGGTCGATTTCGTGGAAGGAGCTCCCGGAGGCCCCCCCGTGCCGGAGGTGGTGGCCCAGCTCGTCGCCGGCGGCGCCCGCATCCGCTCGGTGGTTCCGCGGGAGCGGCCGCTCGAAGAGGCGTATCTCTCCCTCGTCGCCGAGGCGGGTGCCTCGTGAGGGCGCTGGTCCTGCTCGGAAAGGAGCTCCGGGAGATCCGCCGCAGCCGCGGACTCCTGCTCTCGATGTCGGCGCTCCCGCTCAGCATGCTGCCGGTGCCGATCGTGCTCGTCGCGGGGGTGGCCCACGCGCCGATGGGGGACATCCACAACCTCATCGGCTACTACTTCGGCGGGGCCGCGGGCGTGAGCGGGGATCCCCGCGCCGATCTCATCGGCCTCGTCGTGCGCAACTGCGTCGCGCTCTTCATGGTCATGCCGCTCTTCATCCCCGTCTTGATCGCGGCCCAGAGCGTCGCCGGAGAGAAGGAGCGGCGGACGATCGAGCCGCTCCTCGCCTCGCCGCTGGCCGCCTGGGAGATCGTGCTCGGCAAGAGCCTCGCGGCGGTGGTGCCGGCGCTCGGCATCAGCTGGTTCGCCTTCGCCGTCTTCGCCGTGGGGGTCGACTGGTTGACCCTGCCGCTCTTCCACCGGCTGATCCTGCCGGACGGATCGTGGCTCTTCGGGGTCCTCGTGCTGGCGCCGCTCCTCTGCTTCCTCGGCAACACCGTGACGGTCCTCGTCTCGTCGCGGGTCTCCGACTCGCGGCTCGCGCAGCAGCTCTCGGCGCTCATCGTCGTGCCGCTGCTCGCCCTGATCGTGGTCCAGGTCACGGGGCTGCTCTTCGTCGACGGGCGGGTCTACCTCTGGTTGGGGGCCGCGGCCGCGACGCTGGACGGCCTCCTCTTCGCGGCCGCGGTCTGGCTCTTCGACCGGCAGCGCATCCTGAGCCGCTGGGGCTGAGCGCCCGGCCCGGGCGGCTAGGCCGCGCTCGCGGAGTCCGCCACGACGGCGCTCGGGATCCAGCAGGTCACGGTGGTGCCGCGCCCCTCCTCGCTCTCGAGCGAGATCCGGCCGCCCGCCTGCTCGACGAGCCGGCGGCAATTCGAGAGGCCGAGGCCGGTGCCGACGCCCGCGGGCTTGGTCGTGAAGAACTGCTCGAAGGCGCGCGCTCGGACCTCGGGCGTCATGCCGCGCCCGCTGTCGGCGACCCGGACGACGACGCCGTCGCGCTCCCGCTCGGCGGTGACGCGGATCGTCCGATCGCCTCCGGCCTCGCCGATCGCGTGGGCGGCGTTCGTGAGCAGGTTCACGAGGAGCTGCGAGAGCTCGGCCGAGGAGAGGACGACCGCCGGGAGCCCCTTCGCGATCTCCGATTCGAGCCGCCCGCCCTGGCCGTTCACCGTGCTCCTCAGGAGGCGGACGGCGTAGTCGATCGCGAGGGTGGGCTCCGCGGGCTGCGCGGGGCCCGAGGCGCGGCGCGCCTGGAGCTGGATTCCGTCGAGGATGCCGAAGAGCTGATCGAAGCCCTGCCTGAGGTCCAGCAGAAGCTGGGGCAGCTCCCCGAGCTCGTCCAGGGCCGGCGCGGCGGCCGGAAGATCGAGCGCTCGGGCGAGCCCGCCGTCCGAGCGGAGCGCGGAGACGAGCCCGTCGAACGCGGCGACGGTCCGATCGAGCGACTCCACGTAGATCTTCAGGTAGGAGAGCGGGTTTCGGAGATCGTGCGCGATGGAGGCGACGAGCGTCCCGAGCGTGCTCAGCCGCTCGGAGTCGAGCAGCCGGAGCTGCAGCTCCTCGGCCTGCGACTGGAACTGGTAGACGTCTTGCCCCCAGGTGAGGATCTCGCGCAGCACCTCGCGGGACCACGGCTTCAAGATGTAGCGGGAGGTGAGCCCCTCGTTGAGGGCGCGCATCACGACCTCGAAGTCCGAGTAGGCCGTGAGGACCATCCGGACGATGCGCGGGTGGCGCTCCTTGACGATGGCGAGGAGGTCGGTCCCGAGCATCCCGGGCAGCCGCTGGTCGGCGATCAAGACCGAGACGGGCCGAACCGCGAGCAGATCGAGCGCCTTCTCGGCGCTGTCGAGCGTGAGGATCTCGAAGCTCTTGCCGAAGGTCCGCTCGAAGATGAGCCGGTTCGGCGCCTCGTCGTCGACGTAGAGAATCGGGGGCACGGGCGATGGCATGCGGAGGCTCCTAGGGCGCGCAGGGGATCGGGGCGTCTTCGGCCGGGGCGGTGGCCGGGGGGAGGGTGACGCGGAAGCGGGCGCCGCGAGCCGACGGGGTGAGATCCAGCCGGCCGCCGTGCCGCTCGACGATCTGGCGCGAGATCGCGAGTCCGAGGCCGGTCCCCTGGCCCGGTGGCTTCGTCGTGAAGAAGGGCTCGAAGATCCGCGCCCTGACCTCGTCTGGGACGCCGGGCCCGTCGTCCCAGACGTCGAGCTGGACCGCCCCCTCGGCGAGGCGGGTCGCGATGCCGACGCTGCCCTGGGAGCCGACGGCGTTGAGGGCGTTCTCGACCAGGTTCACGAGCACCTGCCCGAGGCCGTGGGGGGAGCCCTCGACGTCCCCCTGAAAGGCCAGCTCCTTCTCGATCCGGATCTGGCCGAGCCGAGGGCGCAAGAGATCGAGCGACTGCTCGACCAGCGCGGGGACGGCGATCCGCGTCCGCTTGCCACCCGAGGGGCGGCTGAACGTGAGGAGCTCCTCGGTGAGCGAGTTCACCCGCTGGCTCGCAGACTCGATGGCGCCGAGGAGCTGCTCCGCGACCGGTCCGAGTGGACCGCCGTCCGAGGCCAGCTCCTCGCGGAGCGGCAAGATGCCGTTGACGAGCACGTTGATGGGGTTGCGCAGCTCGTGGGCCATTCCCGCGAGGATGCGCCCCATGGCGGCGAACCGCTCGGACTCCGCGAGCCGGCGCGCCAGCTCGCGCACCCGGAGCTGGGCCTGCACTCGCGCGATGAGCTCGGGCTCGTTGAACGGCTTGAGCAAGAAGTCGTCCGCCCCGGACTCGAGCGCCCGCACCAGCATCGCGCGATCCTGGTTCGCGGTGAGGAGGAGAAAGGGCACGAAGTCGCGGCCCGCGGACTGCTTGAACCGGCGGCAGAGCTCGATTCCGTCCATTCCCGGCATCATCAGGTCCGAGACGACGAGGTCGACGGGCTGGCCCGCGGCGCGCGCGAGCGCCTCGGCGCCGTCGCGGGCGACGAGGAGGCGGAACTGGGTCTCGAGCGAGAGCACGAGGACCTCGCGGAGCTCGGGGTTGTCCTCCACGAGGAGGAGCGTCGCCGCGGGCCCCTCCGGTGCCGCCGGGACGATCTCGGCCGCTGGGAGGGCCGCGAGGCGTGGCGCGGGCGTCGCGCGGGCGCGATAGCGGGAGCCGTCGCCGGCGCGGCGCTGCTCGGGCGTGGCGCGCGCCTCCCCCCGCCGATCCGCGCGCGCCACGACGGCCGCGCCGGCCTCGGCGGGCAGCTCGACCCAGAAGCGGGAGCCGCGGCCGGGTTCACTCTCCAGCCCCACTCGCCCGCCGTGCCACTCGGCGAGGCTCTTCACGAGCGAAAGCCCCACGCCGACGCCGCTCTGACCCGGGTGGACGGGGCTCCCGGCCCGCTCGAACCGCTCGAAGATCCGCTCGCGGTCGGAGGGCCCGACGCCGATTCCGTCGTCGGCGACCGTGAGCTCGACGCGGTCGCCCTGCGCGCTCGCCGAGACCCGGATCTCGCCTCCGGACCGGGTGTACTTGAGGGCGTTGCTGATCAGGTTGTCGAGGATCCGCCCGACCGCCTCTCGGCTGGCCTGCACGGGCGCCGGCCCCGCGGCATCGAAGGCGAGCCGCAGCCCGAGCTGCTCGGCGGCGGGGAGGTAGCCTGCGACGGATTCGGCGGCCAGCTCCGCGAGGTCGAACCGCTCGAGCCTGAGGCGCAGCCGCCCCTCCCGGCTCGCCGCCAGATCCATGAGGTCGCCGACGAGCCGCAGCAGCTTGCGCGCGTTGGTCTCGATCCCGAGGAGCTGGGCCCGGTGCTCCCCGAGCATCGGAGAGGCGAGCAGCCGCTCGAGGGGCAGCAGCATCAACGTGATCGGGGTCCGGAACTCGTGGTTCAGGTTCGCGAAGAGTCGGTCCCGCGCCGACATGGCCTCGTGGAGCTGGGAGACGGTGGCGAGGAGCTCGTCGCGGGCGTGGGACAGCTCGCTCGTGCGCTCCTCCACCCGCCGCTCGAGGTCGCGGTTCAGCTCGTCGACCGCGCGCTTCGCCGCCTGGAGCTCGTGGTGCTTCTGCTCGAGGAGCCGGAGCGACCGCTCGAGCTCGATGGCGGCGGTGGCCCGGTTGAGGCCGAGCCTTCGAACGAAGCTGGCGGCCTGCTCGCGCAGGCGACGCTTGGGGGGGAGGGTGACGTGGTAGACGCCGGTGTGGCCCGAGCGTTCGAGGATGACCTGCGCCGGCGGGTAGCCGAGAAACCCGGGCATCGCCTCGAGCGCGCCCTTCGTGATCCAGAAGTACTCCTCGCAGACGGGCAGGCGGTCATCCTGCCTGATCGTGGCGCGAAGGCCCTCGGCCGTCTCCTCCACCCGAGCCGTCAGCGACGGAAAGAGGTGCCGGAGGCCACGGTTGCTCACCCAGCGGTAGAGCTTTCGCTGATTGAGGATGGTCCGCATGATGAGCTGACGCGGTCGCCAGACGCTCCCCGAGAGAACGGTGTGCCCGATTTTCGAGAGCTGCTCCGGGCCGCCGACCTCGACGCCGATCCGGGACATCAAGACGCAGAAGTCGTCCCAGCCGATCCAGGCGGAGCTGTCCCGGAGGGTCTCGGGCGGGGCCGCGAGCCCCTCGAGCAGCGGATCGAGGGGAATCCGGAGCCTCGTCAGATACCGAAACGGCAGCTCGAGAGCTCGAACCGAGACGTCTCGAGGCAGATCACGTTCCCCAGCGTAGGCCAGCGGCGCCCCCGTTCATGCCCGCCCCATCGCGAAAGGATACCACGACCTCGCCCTCTCGAAGGATCCCCTCGCCGAGCCCCGGCCGCCTTCACGCGGCCTCGGACATGGCCTCTGCCACCCGGTTGAACCGAGCTTGCAGCGGCACGGCAGCGGCGCGGGTCAACGCCAGGTCGAGGACCGTGGGGCCCGCGATCGCCCCCAGCTCGGCGATCTCCGCCGGGCGCTCGATTCGCCGCCCGGCCAGCCCGAGCGACCGGGCCAAGGCCGGCACGTCGAGACCAGGGATTCGAAACTCCGCGGAGCGGCCGAACACGCGATCGCAGAAGCGCACGCCCATCCCGTAGCCGCCGTCGTTCAGGACGGCGAAGACGATGTCGAGCTTCTCCTCGGCGACGGTGAGGAGCTCCGTTCCGAACATCGAGAGCGTCCCGTCGCCGCAGATGCAGCAGACGGGCCGATCCGGCATCGCGAGCTTGAGCCCGATGGCGGCGCCGAGGCCGGACCCCATCGAGCCGAGCCCCCCGGCGAAGTAGAAGGCATCCGGCCGATCGATCGTCAGGTAGTGGAGGGCAAAGAGGAGGTGGTCTCCGACGTCGCCGCAGAAGACGGTGTCGGACGGGAGCGCGCGCTGCAGCGCGACGATGGCCTCCGGAGCCGCCATCCCGGGCTCTCGCGGGTCGCGAGGCTCGATCTCGTGCCGCTCGAGCCCTTGAACCTTCCACGGCTGCCGTCGCTTCGGCAGCCGCTCGCGCAGCTCGCGCAGGAGAACCTCGGCCGGCCCCAGAAGACCCAGATCGGCCCGGTAGTTCTTGCCGATCTGCGACGCATCGACGTCGATCTGCACGAAGCTTCGCGAGGCCCGAATGGTCGGGTCCCAGGCGTTCGTCGCCACCTCGCCGAAGCCCGCCCCCACCGCGAGCAGCACGTCCACGCCGGCCTCGAGGTAACGCTGGGCGGACGGGTGCCCCCCGAATCCGAAGATCCCGAGGGCGAGCGGGTGGCTCTCGGGGAAGACGCCCTTCGCCTTCGGGGAGGTGATGACCGGGATCTTCCCGCGCTCGGCGAGACCGAGGAGCTCCTTGGGTCCTCGCCCCCAGCGCGCGCCCGAGCCCGCGATGATCAGCGGGCGCTCGGCGGCGGCGAGGAGCGCCGCCGCCTCGTCGAGATCACGACCGTCGACCTCGAAGTGCGACGCGACGCTCGTCTCGAGCCGCGTCGGCACGATCTCGGCGCTCAACAGGTCGAACGGCAGCGAGACGAAGACGGAGCCGCGGCGGCCCGAGCGGGCCGTGGCCAGCGCCTTGCGCATGACGGCGGTCGCCGACTGCGCCCTCGAGAGGCGGAACGAGGCCTTGGTCACCCGCTCGAGCATCGCCCGGAGATCGAGCGCCTCGGGCCCCCCCTCCTGCAGCGCGCCGCGGCCGTACTGCGAGGTCAAGACCTCTCCGCCGAGCAGCAGCAGCGGGATCCCGTCGCAGTTGGCCGAGGCCAGCCCCGTGATGGCGTTGGTGACTCCCGGGCCGCTCGTGACGAGCACCACGGCCACGCTGTCCGTGGCGCGCGCATGAGCGGCGGCCGCGAAGACGGCCATCGTCTCCTGCTTGCAGTTCACGACTCGGATCTCCGGGTGGTCGAGCAGCGAGTCGTAGATGGGCGAGATGGCGGCCCCCGGCAGCCCGAAGATCGTCCGGACGCCGCTGCGGGACAGCAGGTCGACGATCTCGTCGGCGGCGCGGCGCTGGGTGGGCTGGTGTGAGTTCAGCGACTGAATGGCATCCGAGGCGTTCATTCGAGGGCTCCTTCATGAACCGTGTCCAAAAAAGCGGAGCGAGTATAAATCGCGAAAAGTAGTTGTCAAGCCGTGGGAGTCATACAGCGTGTTCAGACATGTCGAGACGAGCAGTGACGCAGTGACTCTCTAGACGGCTTCGTCCGCTCGCCAGTGTCCGACGAGCGGCGGTTTGACAGCGGCCTGATGAGCGCGCGAACCTCTGTCGCATGACCCGACGATCGCTCGCCCTCCTCGCGCTCGCCGGCGCGCTCTCCTGCGGCCCGGAGAACCCCGAGCACCCCGGCATCGTCTCGGTGGAGCACGAGGAGCAGGCGATCACGAAGTGCGCCTCCGGCACGACGATCCAGGGGATCGACGTCTCCGACTACCAGGGGTCGGTGAACTGGTCGCAGGTCGCGGCGTCGGGCCGCAAGTTCGCCTTCGCCAAGGCGACGCAAGGGAACTACTACCGGGCCTCGACCTTCCCCGCGAACTGGTCGGGCATGAAGGCCGCGGGGCTCGTCCGGGGCGCCTACGCCTGGATCGACGGCTGCGTCAACGGCACCACCCAGGCCGACTACTACCTCAACTACGTCGGTTCGCTCGGGCCCGGCGACCTCGCCAGGCCGACTGGGAGTGCAACTCGACCTCCTGCGGCAACGCCTGCGCCGTCTCGTCCGCGCAGGACGCGCAGGTGATGGCCGCCTTCGCGAACGAGATCAAGGCGAAGACGGGCAAGGAGACGGTCGTCTACACGGGCTACTACTTCTTCACCGGCCTCGGCAGCCCGAGCGGCTTCGGCGGCTACCCCCTCTTCATCGCCGACTACACCTCTGGCTGCGCGCTCGTCCCCCAGCCGCCGTGGAACGACTGGACGTTCTGGCAGTACAGCTCGACCGGCAGCGTTCCCGGCGTCTCGAGCGCCTGCGACGTGGACGAGTTCAACGGCTCCTTGTCGCAGATCCAGCAGCTCGCGGGCAGCTCCTCGGCGCCGCTCCTCCCGCAGCTCGACGGCAACGACGCCATCACGATGGTCAACTGGCCCGACAAGCACGTCGAGGCCTTCGTGAAGTCGCCGGCCGGCGACGAGTACCACGTCTGGACCACGGGCACGACCGACAGCTGGAACGGGCCGAGCAAGCTCGACTCCGGCGCGGACTGCGGCTCGGCCGACGTCTTTTGGCCCGCGCCCTGGACCTACCCCGAGCTCTTCAGCCCGCGCACGAGCAACACGACGAGCCACCTCTGGTACACGAGCGGCACGGGGTGGAACAGCTACCAGGCCTTCGGCGGCTCGAACCTCTCGCACCTCGTCACGCTCACCTGGCTCGACGGCCACACCGAGGTCTTCGCCCACGACTCGAGCGGCGCCACGGAGCACCAGTGGTGGGACACTTCGACCAGCAGCTGGTCCGGCTGGCAGAGCATGGGCGGCACGCTCGACACGGGCGTCTCCGCCATCATGTGGGAGAACGGCACGGGGGAGATCTTCGGCACCGCGCCGGGCGGTCCGGTCTTCCACAAGTGGTCCGGCTCGGGTTCGGGCTTCTCGGGGGGCTGGTCCTCCTGGCAGCAGCTCGCCACGGGCACCATGACCTCGCGTCCGATCCCGGTCCGCTGGCCGGACGGCCACGTCGAGATCTTCGCGACGGGAACGACCGGCGAGCTCTACCACGACTGGTTCGACTTCAAGACCGGCTGGCAGCCGAGCTTCCAGCTGCTGAGCGCCGGCTCGAAGATCATCGGCGAACCGTCGGTGATCATGAACCCGAACGGCTCGGCCGAGGTCTTCGCCCGCGACGACCAGGGCTACGTGGTCCACCTCTGGTGGAACGCCTCGAACGGCTGGAACAGCTTCACGCGGCTCGGGAGCCAGCAGTCGCAGTCCGATCCCTTCGGCTGGATCCGCGGCGACGGCAACGCCGAGGTCTTTGCCATCGATCCGGCCGGCGCGCTGGTTCGGCTGCTGCGGACGGGCGGAAGCTGGGGCTCTTGGTCGACCATCGCCACGGGCATGGACCCCTGCGCGCCCGCCCTCACGAGCGGCGGGGGCAGCAGCGGCGGCTCGACGACCAGCGGTGGCACGACGACCAGCGGTGGCACGACGACGAGCGGTGGCACGACGACCAGCGGTGGCACGACGACCAGCGGCGGCTCGACGACCGGCGGCGGCACGACGACCGGCGGCGGCACGACGACCAGCGGCGGCTCGACGACCGGCGGCGGCACGACGACCAGCGGCGGCTCGACGACCAGCGGCGGCTCGACGACCAGCGGCGGCTCGACGACCAGCGGCGGCTCGACGACCAGCAGCGGCTCCTCGATCGGCGGCAGCTCCGGCACGTCGGCTGGCAGCAGCTCGGGCGGCAGCAGCGGGGGCATCACGATCGGCGGCGGCACGTCCGGCGGCGAGGCGGACGGCGGTGCTCCGAGCGTCATCAAGGGAAGCGGCGGCTGCGGCTGCAGCGAGGCCTCCGGTTCCGATCTGTCCCTCCTCGCCCTCCTGGGGCTGGCCGTCCTCCGTAGGAGGCCGTCGGCCAGCGTTCGATAGGTCGAGAGGGCTCCGGATGCGTCTCTACTGGTACCACTCACAGAAGAGCTGGCTGGTGCCGGCGTCGTAGTTGGGGCCTTCCTCACAGTCGTAACAGGGCGGGGAGGCCTGGTGTAGAGCCGTCTGGTTGTCGACGACCAGGCTCGGTGCGCTGGTGAAGTACGGGGAACAACCGCATAGCTGTCCGATCCGGCAGCCTGGCGGCACGATCGCGCAACCCCATCGCTGAGCCGGACATCCTCCGCAATAGCCGCTGGCACCTTTCGGCTGGCAGGTGCCACAACCGCCACCGGCGCCGACCAGCTGCTCCAAGTCGACGTGGATGCAAATTTGGCCGGCCGGGCAGGGCGAGCCGTAGATGCAGTCTGCCGGAGTGATCGTGAAGAGGCCGCCGTCTTCTCCGAACTGGGCGACCCCGCCGTCTCCGTTCGTCCCAACCGCGACCTCGGCACGAGGGCAGCCAGTCGCAGTGAAGACCCCAAAGGCCAGGAGCGCTCCGAGCTTAGGGGCCACAGACGCCTCCGTCGCACGCTTGCCCCGCCGCGCAGATCCGGCCGCAGAGGCCACAGTGGGCCGCATCCGCGGATAAGTCCGCGCGGATCGGACCTCGCGCGCTCCCGCAGAGCCGCGTCGAGATCAGGATCAGAGGAGGAGGTATGGTATGTCAAGCCCCACCGCCTTCTCGAATGTCGTTCGCGACTCGACGGGAATAAGAGGCCCGACGAAGGGCGTGCCTCAGCGGCGCCACTTCTTCCGGCCGACCCAGGCGACGATGCCGGCGGCGAGCGAGAGGGCGACGAGCGCGAAGGCGGCGCGCCCGACCCAGTGGTGGACCTCGACCCAGGCGTCGCCGAGGAGGTAGCCGAGGCTGCTGAAGCCGATCCCCCAGGCGACCGCCGCCACGGCGAGGAGCGGGAGGTAGCGGGACGGCCGGACGCCGCTCAGCCCGAAGACGAACGGTCCGGCGACGCGCGCCACGGGGAAGAAGCGGGCGAGGAGGAAGGCCGGGGCGCCGAAGCGGTCGAGGAGCGCCTGAATCCGGACGACGTGGGGCGGACGGAGCAGGAGGAAGCGGCCGCGCCGCTCGTAGCGGCGGCGGCCGGGGCCTCGCCCAAGGAGGAAGCCGGTCGTGTCTCCGAGCAGGGCGCCCGCGAGCGCGGCCACGGCGACGCGGCCGAACGACAGATCGCCCTGCGAGGCGAGGACGCCCCCGATCACGACGGCGGTCTCGCCGGGGATGAAGAGGAGCAGGCCGCTCTCGGCGAAGACGAGCAGAAAGATGGCGATCGGCGCGGCGTCGCCGCTCGACGAGAGCCAGTCGAGGAGCCGCTCGGCCAGGCGCGGCCCCTATCGCCAGCTCGACCGAAAGCCGTGGGCCCGCCAGCCGCCGGCGGAGAGCTCCTGGAAGAGCAGGCCGCGGTAGACCATGGCGTAGTGGGCGAGGGCGAGCACGAGCGGAACGTTCCAGAGCGAGGCGCCCTGGGCGAGCGACGGGCCGAGCAGGTAGGCGCCCTCTAGGGTGAAGAGCGAGGGCAGGATCACCATGAGGTCGCGCGGCTCGACTCCCCGCGGCCCGAAGGCGAGGGCGACGAGCGCGAAGCCGAGCGCCAGGTTCGGGACGAACCACTCGACCCAGTGCTCCTGCACGAAGCGAAAGCTCGTGGCGACGAGGGCGAGGGACATGCCCGGCGAGCGGCCCTGGTAGATGATCTCGGGGACCGGGTTCAAGAAGACGGCGATGAGCAGCCCATAGGCCGCGAGCACGAACGGCCCGTGATCTCCCGCGCCCTGGCTCAGGCTGCGCGCCACGAAGCCGCCGATCCAGAGCACGAAGAGGACGCCGATGACGTCGTTCAGGAAGGTCGGGACGCCCCGCCAGAGGTCGTCCCACGAGAGCTTGCCCCCGGAGACCGCGAGGGCGAGCAGCTGAAGGTAGCTCGCGATGCAGGCGGCCTCGAGCAGCCCCAAGAGGAAGCCGCCCGCCATGCCCAGCCGGCCGAAGATCGTCGCCCCGAACGCCATCGCGACCGCGTACAGGACGACGGCGAGCGCCACCGGCCACGCCTTGACCGCGCGGCGGGCGGCGAGGGCGGCGATTCGGGCGAGGAGGCGCGCGTAGGCCATGCGCGTTCATACCAAGCCGCGGCGGCGGCGTCCCAGCGAAAGGAGAGCGAGCCCGTGAGGTCTCGCTCGACCTGGTCTGATAAGCTCGAACGGCGTGCCCTCCGACCTCAGACGCGTCTCCCGGCCCTGGTCGTGGAGGCGGCCGTCGGGATCGGCGCCGGCCTCGCCGCCGCTCGGTCCGCCTCCGGAGACGCCGCCGCTGGTCCGGCTCCTCGCTCGCGCGGGCTTTCTCGCGGCGCTCGTTCTGGGCAGCCTCGTCGCGCTGCGGGTCGTCGCCTTCGCGACCGCGCGCGCGGCCCAGCTCCTGCCGCCCGCGTGGGAGGCGAAGCTCGGCGAGCTGGCCTTCGACCGGCTCGCGCCCCCTTCCGAGCGCTGCCGGGATCCCGCGCTCGACCGGGCGGTGGACGAGATCGCCGAGCGGCTGACGCACGCCGAGGAGGGGATGCCTCGGGACGTTCGGGTCGTCGTGTCGGACGATCCGGAGGTCAACGCGTTCGCGCTGCCGGGCGCTCGGATCGTCGTGATGCGCGGCCTCCTCGAGAAGACGCGGCGGCCGGAGGAGCTCGCCGGGATTCTCGCCCACGAGCTTCAGCACGTGAGGCGCCACGACGCCGCGAGCGCATTCCTTCGCTGGCTGTCGCTGCGCGCCCTCGCGTCGTTCCTCGGCGGCTCGTGGCTCGCGAACGGCGCGGAGGCGCTCGCGGGCCTCCACTACGACCGCGGGCAAGAGGCCGAGGCCGACCGCGAGGGGATGGCCCTCGTCCTCGCGGCGGGTCTCGACGGCCGGGGGATGGTCGACGCCTACCGCATGCTCGCCCGGACCGCGCCCGAGCTCCCCGGGCCGCTCCTCCTCCTGTCGGATCACCCCGACCTCGACGGGCGGATCCGCGAGCTCGCGGCCCTCGCCGGCGCGGGCCAGCCTTCCGCGCCGCCGCTCCGGTTCGACGAGGGCTGGGAGATCCTGGCGAGGCGCTGCGGCCGGCGCCGCTGAGGCGCTTCGCGGCTAGAGCCGGAATCCCAGCAGGTTTCGCCGCGTTCCCTGCCACCAGGGCCGCCTCTGCAGCTTGCCGCAGGCGACGAGGTCGTAGAGCGCGGCGAGCGGCTCGCCGGGCGCCGCGCCGTCGAGCGACACGGTCCGCACGGGGGCGCTCACCTCGGCCTCGAGGAGCTCGCGGGCGGCCTGGGCCGAGGTGGCGACGATGCCGTCGGCCCCGGCCGAGACGAGCCGGGCCCAGGCGCGGGTCAGCGGCGCCGGGAGGCGGCGCCAGCGGCCGCCGAGCTCGCCGTCGGGGTCGAAGGTGACGAGCGAGCGGCCGGCGCGGCGGGCCCGCAAGACGAACGACGGGTCGAAGCCGACGTAGTGGAGCACGTCGCAGGGCGAGCCGTCGTCCTCGCGGACGACGAGGTCGCTCCGGCCGCGCAGCGCCTCGATCCAGCCGCGGGCGCGGGGGTTCTGCCGGAGCCAGGCGGGCTCGAAGGCGACGTGGACGTGAAGGGGCCGAGCGTGGAGCCGGGAGAAGGCGAGGGGCTGGGGGAGGGCCGGAACGGCGGCGCTCCCCCGGCTGTGGGGAAGGGTCGACATGAGCGGGTGAGACTCCGTGCCACGGGCGCGATGCGCCGTCGGGCACTTCGATGGGGACGAAGGGAGGGAAGGGACGGGGCTCGGTCAGCCGACCCGAGGGGGCCTGCGCCGCTGCTCGAGGTCCGGGGCCCGAGGCGGGACGAAGCTTCGCAGCTCGACGAGCGCGCGGCCATCGAGGACCGGGGCCTCGAGCCCCGCGAGCCGCACGAGCGCGACGCTCGCCTCGGCCTCGGCGACCGGCGCGTCGAAGAGGGAGGGCGCCCGGTCGGGAGAGGGGCTGAGCGGCGCCACGAAGGCGGTGGCCTGGGGCGCGCTGCCGCCGAGCGCGGGCGTGCCGGTGAAGGCCGCCGCGAGCGAGAGGCAGGCGAGGGTGCGGCCGGCCTCCTCGGCGAGCCCCGGCCGCTCGGGAAAGACGACGTAGCGGTTCAGGAGCAGGCCGCCGAGGCTGAAGACGAGGACGTCGGCCAGGAGCTTCGCGGCGATGTAGTTGACGCCGAGCCGGGCGGTGAGCGTGTAGACGACCCCGGCGTGGAGCCCGAGCGCGATGCCGGTGCCGATGGCGTAGCGGATCGCCTGCCGGCCGACCTTGGGATCGTGGTCGCGGAAGGCGAAGTACTTGTTCAGGACGAAGTTGGCGGTGCCGCCCACGACGACGCCGGCCATCGCGGCGACCACCGGGTTCAGCCCCGCGAGCTGGACGAGGGCCACGAGGACGACGAGGTCGATGCAGGTGGAGAGGCCGCCGGCGACCAGGCTGCGGACCGCCCAAAAGTGGCGCAGCCGCTGGAAGGTCAGCTCGCGAAGCGACTCGTCGAGCTCGAAGTCCCCGCTCTGGCTTTGGGCCTCGCTCGTCATCGCAGGGCACTCACAGGGCAAACCCTCGGGTCTCGCTTCGGGCGCGAATCCTGACACAGGGCGTCTGGGCGGGCAAGGGCCCACCCCCAAGGCCCTGGAACGTACGCCAGGACTCTGACATTCCCCTGAAATCCCTCCGAGATTTTGCATCCTTGGAGCCGGCTGGGGTAGAACGCCGCCATGCCGGAAGCCAAGGTCGCCGAGCCGCTCGAGCCCGAGACCCCCGCCCCAGCCCCCGACCGCCCCGCCCGGACCGGCGCCTCGGCCTTCATCGTCGGGGCCGCGATCCTGCTCTCCCGGATCGTCGGGCTCGTCCGGCAGCGGGTCTTCGCCCACTTCTTCGGCAACTCCTGGGTGGCCGACGCCTTCAGCGCGGCGCTGCGGCTGCCGAACATCACCCAGAACCTGCTCGGCGAGGGGACCCTGAGCGCGAGCTTCATCCCGGTCTACGCCCGCGCCCTCGGCCGCGGCGAGCTCCCGCGGGCCCGCGCCTTCGCCCGCGACGCCCTGGGGCTCCTCTGCGTCGCGCTGATCGCCCTCTCGGCCCTCGGCTGGGCGTTCGCCCCCTGGCTCACCCGGATCTTCGTGCCCGGCTTCGAGGGGCCCAAGCTCGCGCTGACGACCCAGCTCGTCCGGATCTTCTTCCCGATGACCGGCCTCCTCGCGCTCTCGGCCTGGAGCCTCGGAATCCTGAACAGCCACCGCCGCTTCTTCCTCCCCTACGCCGCGCCGGTGCTCTGGAGCCTCACCCAGATCGGCGCGCTCCTCTCGGGCGGCCGCCACCTCTTCGGCGCACGGCTCGCGCTGCTCCTCGGCTGGAGCGCCCTCGGCGGCGCCTCGCTGCAGCTCCTCGTCCAGCTCCCGCTCGCGCGGCGGCTGCTCGGCGGGAGGCTCCGCCCGACGGGCGGCTGGCGCAGCGCGGACGTCCGCGAGGCGGCCCGCGCGCTCGGCCCCGTGGTGCTCGGGCGCGGCGTCGTGCAGCTCTCGGCGCTGCTCGACACCTTCCTCGCGAGCCTCCTCGGCACCGGCGCCAACGCGACGCTCGGCTACGTCCAGGCGCTCTACGTCCTCCCCGTCAGCCTCTTCGGCGTGGGCGAGGCCGCGGCGGTGCTGCCGGAGCTGGCCCGCGACACCGCCGCGAAGGACGACGACGCCCGCCGCGCCACGATGCGTCACCGGGTCGGGGAGTCGCTCACCCGAATCGGCTTCACCACCGTGCCGACCACCGTCGGCTTCGCCCTGCTCGCCGACCAGCTCGTCGGCGCGCTCTACCAGACGGGCCGCTTCGACGCCGCCGCCACGAGGTTCGTGGCGCCGGCGCTCGCCGCCTACATCCTGGGGCTCTGCGCCAACGCCTCGGTCCGGGTCATGGCCTCGGCCTTCTATGCCGTGGGCGACACGAAGACGCCCGCCCGCTTCGCCGTCTACCGGGTGGTCGTGAGCGCGGGCGGGAGCTACCTGCTCATGCGTCGCTTCGGCGTCGTCGGCCTCTGCGGGGGCGCCGCCGCCGCCGGCTGGGTCGAGGCGCTGGCGCTCGGCTCCCGGCTCCGCCATCGGCTCGGCGGGCTCGAGCTGCCGGCGCGCCGCTGGGGCGCCTTCGTCCTCTCCTCGATCGTCGCGGCCGCGGCGGGGCTCCTCGTCCGTCACCTCTGCGCGGGGCTGCCGATCCTGCTCCAGGCCTGCTCTTCGCTGCCCGCCTTCGGCGCCGCCTACCTCGGCGCCGCCTACGCGCTCGGGGTGCCGGATCTGATGAGCTTCCTCGCCGCGGTGCGCCGCAGGCTGGGCGGCCGCAGGAGCTGATCGAAGGGCGGCTCGACGCGCGCCGGCTCGGGCTGGAGCGGGTCGGCGCCCGTCGCGGCGAAGGTCCGGGCCCGCTCCCGCGCCGCCGTCGCCGCCTCCGGCGAGAGGTCGCAGCCCCAGAAGCGGCAGCCCTGCCGAAGCGCGGCCACCGCCGAGGCCCCGCTGCCCGCGAAGGGATCGCAGACGACCGAGCCGGGGCCGGCGCTGCCGGCGAGCATCGCCTCGAAGAGCTCCACCGGCTTCTGGGTGGGGTAGGCGGGCCTCGAGAGGCGGCCGATGCGCCAGACGTCCGGCAGGTCGCGCCGCGAGAGCGGGCGCTTCCCCTTGGTGGCGAAGACGATGAGCTCGTGCCGCCGGCGGAAGGCGTGGCCCATCCCGATCCGCAGCTTGTCCCAGACGATGAGGTTCTTGACCGAGAGCTCCTCCCGGACGAGCGGCCCGAGCGAGAGGAGCGAGAAGCTGTCGAACATGAGGTAGAGGTGGCCGCCCTCGCGGAGCACCCGCCGGATCTCGGCGAGGAAGCGGCGGAAGGTCTCGGGGTCGTCCTTGAACTCGCGAAACCACTTCTCGCCCGGCTTGCCGGCCTCCCGCCAGCTCCCGACGATCCGGCCGTGGCCGAGCTTCAGATGGTCGTTCATCCCCGAGTAGGCGGGATCGGTCGTGACCACGTCCACCGAACCGTCGGGGAGCGAGCCGAGGAAGGCGAGGCAGTCGGCCTGCTCGATCCGGAGCCGGTCGTCGAGCCCGAGGGCCCGCAAGGCGAGGGAGGTCTGCATCGCGCAAGGATACGACGGGGGTCCGACAGTGCGCGACGGGGCGCGATCGAGGCCCAGCGGGCCATCCCTCGGCTCGAGGAGGGTCGCGTCGAGGTCGAGGAGGGTCGATCTCGACGCGAGAGCGGTCGTGCTCGACCTCGACGCGGTCGCGCTCGACTTGAGAGCGGTCGCGCTCGACCTCGATGCGGTCGCGTTCGACCTCGTCGCGACCGTGATCGCCCTCGTCGCGGTCGCATTCGCCCTCGTCGCGACCGCATTCGCCCTCGTCGCGACCGTGATCGCCCTCGTCGCGACCGCATTCGCCTTCGTCGCGGTCGCATTCGACCTCGTCGCGACCGTGTTCGACCCCGTCGCGACCGCATTCGACCTCGTCGCGACCGTGCTCGCCCTCGTCGCGACCGTGCTCGACCTCGTCGCGGTCGCATTCGACCTCGGCGCGACCGTCCTCCAGCTCGAAAGGGGAGCCCTTCAGCGCTTCGGCCGGCCGCTCGCCGGCGGCGCGGGCCGATCGCGGGCGATCCGCTCGATCTCGTCGGCGAGCGCCACCGCGTTGTTGTGCTCGAGCTCCCGGGAGGAGAAGAGCAGGGTGAGCCTCTGGCGGCGCGCCCAGGCGGCGAGCTCCTCGAGCTTCTCGCGGGCGGGCCCCTTCGCGAGCTCGGCCCGGTAGCGGCGCCGGAACTCCTCCCAGCGGGAGGGATCGTGGCCGAACCAGCGGCGCAGCTCGCCGCTCGGCGCCACCTCCTTCGCCCACTCGTCGAGGGCGAGCGCGTCCTTGCGCAGCCCGCGGGGCCAGAGCCGCTCGACGAGGACCCGGCGGCCGTCCGTCCGAGAGGCGGGCTCGTAGACTCGCTTCAACGCCACCATCCCGTAGGCTAGTCATCGGTCCGACGAGGAGGTCGGGTGAGGGCCTCCGCCGAGAAGGGGCGCCCCTTTGGGGGCCGCCGACCGCGCGACGGCCGATTGCCGCTTCGCGGCGTGCTCCCTATCCCTTTCGGCACGATGGCCGAAGAGGGGGAGGGCGCGAAGGCGCCAGCGGGGACGGGCCTTCGCCTCGCGGCCGCCTGGGCCGAGCTGCGCAGGTCCTTGAGCCAGGCCGGTCCGCTCGTGGCGGGGCGCGCCGCCACGGCGGCGGCGGGGCTGCTCGTGCCGGTGCTGCTCGCCCGGATCCTCGTCCAGTCCGAGTTCGGCTCCTACAAGCAGCTCTTCCTCGTGGCGACGACGGCCTACGGGCTGCTCAACTTCGGGATGTACCAGTCGCTCTACTACTTCATCCCGCGCGAGCCGGAGCACGTCCGGCCGTTCCTCGCCCACGCGCTCCTCTACCTGACGGCCATCGGACTCCTCGTCGCGGTCGCGATCTTCGCGCTCGCCCGGCCGCTCTCGGGCTTCATGCACGACCCGGAGATCCTCCGCTGCGCGCTCCCCCTCGCGCTCTACGTCGGCTTCTACTCGGCCTCGATCCCGCTCGAGCACGGCCTCGTGGCGCGCGGCCGCATCGGCTCGGGCGGCCTCGCCTACGTCGTCTCCGAGGGGCTGCGGATCGTGGTGCAGGTCGGCGCGGCGAAGCTCTCCGGCACCGTGCTCGCGCTCGTCTGGGCCTCGGCGGGCTTCGCGGCGGCCCGCGCCGTGCTCGCCTGGGTCATCAACGTCGGGGCCCTCCGGGGCCGGATCTTCTCGGGCCCGATCTTCCGCCGGCAGTGGAGCTACTGCCTGCCGTTCGGCGCCGCGGCGATCCTCATGATCCCGCAGCAGTCGTTCCACCTCTACGCGGTGAGCGCGAGCTTCGACACGGCGGCGTTCGCCCTCTACGCGGTCGGCAGCCTGCAGCTCCCCATCGTGGATCTCCTCTACACGCCGATGTCGGACCTCATGATCCTGAGCATCGGCAACGCGGAGCGGGCCGGCCGGCTCGCCGACGGCGCCCGCAGCTTCCGCGACACGGTGGGGAGGCTCGGCTTCTTCTTCTTCCCGGCGGCCGCGGCGCTCGCGGCGCTGGCCCGCCCCTTCCTCGACTGGATCTTCACCTCGCGCTACGGCGCCGCGGCGCCGATCTTCCGCATCTCCGTGGTCGCGCTGCCGCTGGCGGCGTTTCCCGTGGAGGGGGTCCTGCGGGCGATGGCGCGCAAGCGCTTCTTCTTCTGGGCGCAGGTCGGCAGGCTCGGGCTCACCGCCGCCCTCGTGCTCCTCGGGATCCGGCTCCTCGGGCTCGAGGGGGCGATTTTGGGACACGTCCTCGCCCAGGCGACCCTCACCGCGATCCTGCTCTGGGAGTCGGGGCGGGCGCTGCAGACGCCGCTCGCGGCGCTGCTGCCCTGGCGGCAGCTCGCGGCCGAGGCGCTCTCGGCCGTCGCGGGGGGGCTCGCCGCGCTCGGGGTCGCGGGACAGCTCGGGTCGAGGCCCGTCATCCGGTTCGCGGGCGGGGCCGCCGCGTTCACCGTCGCCTGGCTCGGGGTGACGCTGCTCACCTGGGCCGGCTCGCGCTCACCGCAGGCCGCCCGCGCGGCGACGGCCTCGTAGCGGCTTTCGACGTTCCGATGGAGGCGCCACCCAGATTCGAACTGGGGAATGAAGGTTTTGCAGACCTTTGCCTTACCACTTGGCTATGGCGCCACGGCTACCGACGGTCGAAGTAGCATCGGCCGGACTGGGGCGTCAAGAACTCGCCTCGAGCTTCGCGAGCCGCTCGGTCGCCGCCTGGAGGCTCTGGAAGTGGCGCGGGAGGGCGATCTCGAAGCGGTCGGCCCCGAAGAGGCCGCGGACGATCCCGACCCCGTCCGGATCGAGGTGCATCCGGGCCATGGCGCTCACGAAGAGCGCCCGCTCCCCGTAGCTCGAGCCTGGGCTCGCGCAGAGGACGTCCCCCGGGATGGGGCCGAAGGTCGCGACGGGCCGGAAGGCGACGTTCTGGACCTCGATGGTCTCGGTCCAGCCGGCCGTCCGGATCCGGTTGGGCCGGGCGTTCGGATCGATCGAGCAGAACGTCGCCCCGGCCTCGACCTCGCCCGAGGCGACCGCGCGAACCACGGCGGCGTGGGAGCCCTCGAAGCTCTCCCAGCCGGGCTCCGCCCCGCTCTCCTTCAGGGCGTGCGCCGGCAGCAGGTAGCCCGCCGAGGAGTCGCGGCTGACCCACGCGACGCGGCGGCCGCGCAGATCGGCGAGCGTCTGGAGCGGAGAGTCGGCCCGGACGAAGAGCACGCTGTGGTAGCTCGAGCTGTCGCCCCGGATCGACTGGAGGAGCAGCTTGATCCGGCTCGCGCGGGCGGAGCGGGCGAAGGTCGCGGCGGGCAGCCAGCCGAAGCGAAGCTCGCCGGATTCGAGCTCGGCCGCCACCTCGGTGAAGCTCTCGAGCGTCTCGATCGCGAGCCCGGCGAAGCCGGCCCTGGCCTCGAGATAGGCCCCGAGCGGCCCGAGGTAGCGGGCGAGCCTCTCCGGGCCAGGAGATGGCCCCAATCCGAAAGCGATCTTCATCCGCCGCCGCCCTTCCATCGAACGGCTCATCGTAGCAGACGAGGCTACCGCCCGAAAAGCCGCTCCCAGAGGCTCCGCTCGGGGGCCGGCCGCACGGCCGCGGCCGGCGGCTGGGTCGCCCGCGCGCGCGGGCCGCGCCGGAACTCGATCGGCGCGGCGGTCGCCTCCGCGAAGGCGGCGTCGTCGAGGATGCCGTACTCGTGCATCCGGCCGAGCAGCCGGTCGATCCGCTCGTTCAGGTGCGGGGTGACGCTCCGCGCCTCGTAGTAGATCTGGTAGAAGCGCCGGGGCGCCGGGATGATCGTCGCGAGGAAGGCGGCCTCCCGCGGCGTGAGCTGCGTCGCCGGGACGGCGAAGTAGCGCAGGGCGGCCTCGCCGATCCCGTAGACGTCCGGACCCCACTCGATCGTGTTGAGGTAGACCTCGAGGATGCGCCACTTGGGCACCGTGGCCTCGACCTCGAGCGTCACGAGCGCCTCGCGGATCTTGCGCGAGAGGGTCTTCTCCCGGCTCAGGAAGAGGTTCTTCACGAGCTGCTGGGTGATGGTGCTGCCGCCGCGGACGGCCTCGCCGGTCTCGACGTCGCGCAGGATCGACTCCTTGATCTCGTCGAAGTCGAAGCCGTGGTGGCCGAAGAAGCCGCCGTCCTCCGAGACGACGACCGCCCGCGCGACCCACTGGGGCAGGCTGGCGTAGGGGACGAAGCGCGGGTTGCGCGGCCCCACCTCGATGATCCGCTGCGGGCCGTCGGGGGCCTTGGGCCGGTACTCGAACGGGCGGCGCAGGAAGCCCTCCTCGCCGTCGCGCCGGGCGGCCTCCCTCAGCCCGCCGAGGTCGAGCTCCGCCCGCTCGAACTCGATCTCGTCGGGCTTTCGCAGCGGGCCGCGGAGCGCGAAGCGGGCGGAGAAGGTCCCCTCGAGCCGCGGCGCCTCGGGGGGCGGGCGGAGCGGGGCCGGGAGCGCGTCGACGACCTTCTGGAGATCGACCGCGGGGGCGTCGATTCGCAGCTCGACCGGCCGGGCACCCGAGAGGGTCAGGGCGCCGTCGGCATCGAGGACCGCGGCGGCGAAGTGCGCCCGCCCCGCGCGCAGCGAGAGCCGGCGCGAGTCGGGATCCCAGGCGACGTCTCCCTCGATGGAGCCGGCGATCGGGCCGACCGGCTTCGGATCGAGCCGTGGCCAAACGATCGCGAGCCCTTCGGCGGCGAGCGACCCGTGCCCCTCCATCTCGCCCTTCTCGCTGCGCCGCCCCTCGAAGGCGCCGTCGATGGTGCCAGCGGGCAGCTCGACGCCTCGGTCGCCGAACCAGCCGGGGGGAAGATCCGCCGCACGGAGCCCGCGCAGCTCGAAGCCGAGCGTGCCGGCCCCCGTCTCCCGCGAGAGGCTCCCGGTCACGGAGAAGCGCCCCCCGCGGCCGTCGAGGAGGCCGCCGTGGAGCCGGAGCTCGACGGTCCCTCGGGACGTTCGGCGCCAGTCGAGCCGGAGCTCCAGGGGACCGAGCGTCGTCGAGCCCTCGGCGTCCAGGGTCGGCATGTCCACGTAGAGGTCGCGGATCCGGAGCTCGGGGGGCCGCGAGGCCGCCCCGGGTCTCGGGGAGGAGGACCGAGGGTGGCCGCCGGCGCGCGAGAGGAGCGCTCGCAGCGCCTCGCCCCGGGGGCCCGGGTGAATCCGAACCCAGCGGAGCTCGATCGACCTCGGCTGGATCCGTCCGGACGCCAGCGCCGCGAGATCCGGGCGGACGACGGCGAGCTCGGCGGAGAGCGTGGGCGGGGCGGCGGGGGCCGGGCCGGCCCAGCGAAGCCCGTGGATCTCGACGCCCGTGAGGCCCACCCGGACCTCGCCCATCAGCTCGGCGCCCGGCAGGCGATCGAGGAGGGCCCGCCGCGCCCGATCCGAGAGCGCCCTCGCGATGGGCGGAAGCCGGAGGAGCGCCGAGGCCGCGAGCGGAAGCAGCAAGAGAACGAGCGCCGCGATGCCGAAGCGGCGCGGGCGGGGGCTCGTGCGCAGCCGACCGAGCCAGCGGGCGAGCGACGGGCGGCCGCCGGCGGGAGAGTCCTCGTCTGGGGCGAAGGGCGCGAGCGGCTCGGCCGGCAGCCAGGGCGGGACGAAGCCGGGATCGGTGATCGCCGACGGATCGTCCTCCGCGTCCCCGAGGGGCTGGGCGACGGGCTGCCGTTCGCGAAGGTCGGGGCTGGCGGCCACCGACCCGGGTTATCCGCCCTGGCTCCAGAGGTCAACGGGGCGGCCCGCGCGGGGCGGCGGCCAGCGCGCTCGGTTGGCCGGTAGGTTGCCAAGGAGGCTCGTCGGCCACAGCTTCTGCCAGTCGGCAGGGGGAGCGAAGGGCGACCAGCACACCATGGATGAGGCATTGCCAGCGGACAGCAGGGAGAGCCCCACGCAGGCGGTGCTACTCGTCGACGACGAAGAGAGCACGCTGCGCCTCCTCAAGGAGATCCTGGAGGCGCGCGGCCACGCCGTGACCCTCGCGGGAGGCGGGGTGCAGGCGCTCTCCCTCCTGCAGGCCGGGAGCGCCTTCGCGAGTGCCGTCATGGATCTGCGCATGCCGGACATCGACGGGCTCACGGTGCTTCGCCGCTACCGGGCGAACGGCGGGCAGACGCCGGTGATCATGCTCTCCGGGGCCGCCGACGCCGATCTCGTGGTGAAGGCGATGCGCGCCGGCGCGACCGACTACCTCACGAAGCCGCTCGTCGTCGAGGAGCTCATCGAGGCCCTCGCGCGGATCGACCGGATGGGCTCCCCGCGCGCGTCCCCTCCCGCGGCGCCGCGGGATCGGCCCCCCGCCGCGCCCCATCCCTCCGACGAGCCGAGCGGCGCCCCGCACGAACGCGAGGCGGGCGAGAGCACGATCATCAGCGTCAGCCCGGCGATGGCGAAGGTCTGGGAGATCGTCGATCGCGTGGCCGACACCGACGTCCCGGTGATGATCCGGGGCGAGAGCGGGGTCGGCAAGGAGATCGTGGCGCGGGAGCTCCATCGCCGCTCGCGGCGCCGCGGCCGGGCCTTCGTGAAGATCAACTGCGCCGCGCTCCCCGGAGAGCTGCTCGAGTCCGAGCTCTTCGGCCACGAACGCGGCGCCTTCACCGGCGCGACCGCCGAGAAGCCCGGCAAGTTCGAGCTCGCGGACGGCGGGACGATCTT
Source organism: Myxococcales bacterium (assembly GCA_021783235.1). Taxonomy (GTDB): domain Bacteria; phylum Myxococcota; class Myxococcia; order Myxococcales; family JAKAPL01; genus JAJXUD01. The sequence goes on from JAJXUD010000001.1 coordinate 120,095, forward strand.
CCTCGACGAGATCGGGGAGATGGACCCACGGCTGCAGGCGAAGCTGCTCGCGGCGCTCCAGGATCAAGAGTTCTATCGGGTCGGGGGCAAGCGGAGCATCAAGGTCGACGTGCGCGTGGTCGTCGCGACGAACCGCGAGCTGGAGCAGGCCATTCGCCAGGGGATCTTCCGTGAGGATCTCTACTACCGGCTCAACGTCGTCGCCGTGAGGGTCGCGCCGCTCCGCGAGCGCCGCGAGGACGTCCGGCCGCTCGTCGAGTTCTTCGTGCAGAAGTACGGGTCGCGCTACCGGACCGAGGGGCAGACCCTGGTGAGCGACGGGTTGCTGCAGCGCTTCCTCGAGCACCCGTGGCCGGGCAACGTCCGCGAGCTCGAGAACGTCGTCCGGCGGCTCGTCGTTTTGGGGGACGAGCAGACGATCCGCAGCGAGCTCGAGGCCCGGACGCCCACGATGCCCGGCGCCCCCAGGGTGGACGCCGAGCCGGCGCTCAAGGAGGTCGCGCGGCGGGCGGCGATGATCGCCGAGCGCGAGTGCATCCTGGGAGCGCTGCAGCGAACGGGCTGGAACAAGCGCAAGGCCTCGTTGCGGCTCAAGATCAGCTACAAAGCGCTGCTCTACAAGATCAAGGAGTGCGGGATCGCGGACCCCAGGAGCCTTGGGTAGGCGAGCCGTCCCGGAGAGCGGTCACCCGAGCCTGCGGTCGGCGCCGGAGCTCCTCAGGCTCGCCACGACGAGCAGCCCCCCCGCGCCGACCAGCGCCAGCGACCAGACCTGCCCGTGCGGCCAGATCTGCAGCGCGAGGGCGCCGCCCCCGACCGCGAGGCCAAAGGCCGCGGCCGCCCAACCGATCACCTTCCCCATCCCCCGCCCCCTCCTTCACCGTTGGTCAAGGTGTGCACGCGAGCGCGGGGGATCGAGCGGAAAACCTTTGGCCCGGCAGGGGAGCGCGATGCCACGCGGAAGGCGGGGGCTCGCCCCTGGGCGATGGCCGCCACGGCCGCCAAACCACCCATCGCCCTTGTGCGCGTAGGAGGCCGGAGCGCTGGCATGGAGGCTGCTCTGGACTCGGCCGACGCCGGGGGATTGGTCGCCCGGCGGGGACGGAGGTGGCGCCTTGGGACGGGTGACTCTGGCGGCGGTGGCGGTGGGAGGGCTGTCGTTCTGGGGCTGCGCGGGCGAACGCCCGCAGATCCCGTCGGCCGAGGCCCAGGCCGAGTTTCGAATCGGCCTGGACGACGTGCTCGAGGTCTCGGTCTGGCACGACGCCGACCTGTCGCGGATCGTCCCCGTGCGGCCCGACGGCAAGATCTCGCTCCCGCTCGTGGGCGAGGTGACGGCCGTCGGCCGGACGGCGGAGCAGGTCCAGGCGGAGATCGCGGCCAAGCTGGCCCCGTACGTGGAGCGACCGCACGTCGCGGTGATCGTCAAGGAGATCAACTCCCAGCGCTTCTTCGTGATGGGACAGGTCACCCACCCGGGCGCGTTTCCGCTGCGAGGCCCGACGACCGTGGTGCAGGCGCTCGCGGAGGCCGGCGGGCTCGGAGAGTTCGCCGACGAGAACTCGATCGTCCTCTTGCGTCCCGCCCAGGATGGCGTCCGGCGCTATTCGCTCCGCTACGACGATCTCCTCGAGGACGCGAAGAGGCGAGCGGTCTACCTCGCCCCCGGCGACACGCTGGTGGTGCCGTAGCGCGGGCGACGGGGACCGACCGTGAAACGATCGAGAAGCTGGCTCGCCCTCGCGGCCCTGGGCTGCGGCGTCGGCTGGGCCGCGGGAGGGACGGCCGTCGCCGCCGACGTCGGAGGCATCGTCGCCGGGGCGACCGCCGAGGGGCGGATGCAGAGCGACACCCTGTACGGCGGCGGGCAGAACTTCGTCAGCGTCATCTCGCCGGACATCGGCTATCGGCTCATCGGGCCGACGCTCGATCTCTCGCTCAGGTACGACGGCGACTTCTACCAGTACATGGGCGACACGCCGCGCACCGACGCGAACCACCAGGGGACGCTCCACCTCAAGGACCGCCCCTCGGCGCGGTCGACCGTGGCGGCCGACGGATCGCTCCAGTACGTCACCGATCCACTGGCCCTCGACCGGCTCGGGATCCCCCGCACGACGAGCCCGGTGATCTTCGGGATCGCAGCCACCGAGGAGGACCAGCGGCTGAGCAGCCGCTGGACCCTGAAGCTCGGCTACCAGTTCCAGGTGGCGCACTTCGAGGACCCGACGCTCATCGACGGCGAGGTCCACGCGCCCTGGCTCGCGGCCGCCTACCGGCTCTCCATGGGCGACACCCTGACCCTGCAGTATCGCAGCCAGATCTTCCTGCGGGTGATCTCGCCGAACGGCACGGCCCAGACGCCGTCGCTCGCCTGGGAGCATCGCTTCGGGCCGCGGATCCGGCTGGACCTCGCGGCGGGTCCCATCCTGTACGTCGACCCCACGGGCGCCCCGGGCTGGACCGAGTATGTGGCCACCGGGCTCATCTACGAGCTCCACCACGGCGAGCTCGAGTTCGTCGGCGGCAGGGATCTCGTGGGAGCCACCGGGTTCGGAACCGCTCTCTGGGCCGACTACGTCCAGGGCGGCGCGATCGCGCGGCTCTCCCGGCGCTGGTCCGGGCGACTGGTCGGGACCTACTTCGTCGACGGCCTTCCGCCGGCGGAGCCCGCGGCGCTCTCGGGCTACGGCGCGGAGGCCGCGGTCGACTACCGCCCGGCCCGCGACTGGACGCTCGAGGCAGCCGTGGATCGGATCGGCCAGACGGGTGGAGCGCCGGGAGACGGAAGCTTCAACCTGGCCCTCGAGCTCGCCGCGGTGCGGGTGACGTGGCAGTGGGGATCGGATCGTCGGCTCAGGTGAAGAGGGAGGGCGGCCATGGAACACGAGCTTCGGTTGCGTGAGATCTGGAAGGGACTCTGGGCCCGAAAGGCGCTGCTCGGACTGGTGGCGCTCGGAATCCTCGCCGCGGGAGCCGCGATCGTGATGGGGCTCCCCGCGCAGTACTCGGCGAGCGCCACGATCGCGGTGCGCGCGCAGCGGCCGGCGGTCCAGATCCTGCCCGCCACCGTGACGTCCCAGCCCGAGGACCGGCTGAAGACGCTGCATGCCGAGCTGCTCGCCGAGCCATTGCTGCGGCGAGTCGCGGACGAGCTTCACCTCTTCCCGAAGATCGGGTCCGGAGGAGAACGCGCGGCGGCGCTGCGCAGCCGCCTCGAGCTCAAGCAGGAGGGGGACGACGTCTTCGTGGTCACGGCGACCTCGCGCGACCCCGCCGAAGCAGCCGCCATCGCGAACCGGCTGCCCGCCCTCTACGCGGACGAGGTCCGACAGGAGCGACTCGGTCAGGCGCTTCGGGCGAGGGACGCCTTCGCGGCGGAGCTCGCGACCTTGCGCCGGGAGCTCGACGGAGACGACTCGGCGATCGCGGAGTTCAAGGCGAGCCACCCGGGGCGCCTCCCGGAGCAGCTCGAAGGGAACCTGCGCGGGCTGGATCGGGTGTCGCTCCTCTCCGAACGTGAGATCGAGGCGACCCTCGACGCCCAGCGGAGGCGCGCCTCGCTGCTCGGCGAGGCGCACGACGACGCCACCGCCCTCGGGCGGCTGCGGCGCCGGCAGGAGGATCTCGGCAAGGCGCTGCTGGACGCCCGCTCGCAGTGGACCGAGGAGCACCCAGAGGTCCAACGGCTCGAGCGCGAGAGCGTCGCTCTGGCCGCTCAGATCCGGCAGGCCGAATCGCACCGGCTGGATCGAGACAGCGAACTCCAGACGATCGCGGCGAATCTGGCCTCGTTGCGTGAGACGAGGGCCTCCTTGGACGCGCAGGCCGCTCAGTACCGCGCGCGCGTCGAGGAGACGCCGCAGACGGCCGACCGGCTCGCGCGGCTGACCCACGAGCGGGACGCCGCCCAGACGAAGTACCAGGCGATGCTGGAGCGCGAGGTGGAGGCCGACCTGGACCTCGATCTCGAGCGCCGGCAAGGCGGCTCGCTCTTCCGGCTGGTCGCCCCCGCCACCGTGCCTGCCCACCCGGCGAAGCCCGACCGGGGTACCGGGCTCATCCTCGTGGCGCTCGCCGCGCTGGCGCTCACCGGGCTCCTCGGAGCGGGGCTCGAGATCGCGGACGGCACCATCAAGGACTCCGAGGACGCGCGCGAGCGGCTGGGCGTCCCGGTGCTCGCCGTCGTGCCTAGGTTGTCGCTCGCGAGAGCCGGGCGAGCAGCTGGACGGACGGGGGAGGGGTGAGCGCGATGGCACGAGAGCGAATCGTTCCCGACGAGCCGCAATTCCTCGAGCGCTTCGGTCAGGCGGGCGGGCTCGCATCGAGCGCGGTCGCGGTGAACGCGCCCCGCAGCGTGGCCGCGGATCGCTACCGGCTGCTCCACTTTCGGATCGAGCGGCTCTGCGAGGAGCACGGCCTCAAGTGCGTGGCCGTCGCGAGCGCCGAGCCGGGGGCCGGGCGGACCACCACGGTCTTGAACCTCGCGCTCACCGCCGCGCGGCTGGGCGACCGCCGCGTGCTCCTCGTCGAGGGGGATCTCCGCCGTCCCTGCCTCGAGCGGCTGCTCGGCCTCCCGCCGGGCCCGGGGCTCGCGGATCTCCTCGACGGCGACGCGGAGATCGACGCCTGCCTGCGCCGTCTCGCCCGGCCGCCGCTCTTCGCCATCACCGCGGGGCGGAGGCCGGACGAGGCCGACGTCGAGCTCGACGGCCGGCGACTCCGCGCGCTCGTCGCCGTGCTCAAGCACAAGTTCGACGAGATCTACCTCGACATGCCGGCGCTGCTCGAGAGCGCCGACGCCTCGCTCGTCGCGTCGGCGGCCGACGCGGCCCTGCTCGTGCTGCGGCCCCGCGCCTCGGCCTACGAGGCGATCCGAGGAGCGGCCGAGGCGCTGGGCGGCGCCCGGATCCTCGGCTGCGTCCTGAACGACGCCGAGGGGCGGATGGCGGAGCTGGGCTTGGGGATGCGTCCGGCGCTCCCGGGGTAGCCGATGGTCCGGCTCTTTGGTCACTACTGCTCGGCGAGCCAGATCCTCCTCTTCCTCGCCGAAGCGACCGCCCTCGTCGGCGGGGCCGCGCTGGGCTCTGGCCTCTTGGTCCACGAGCTGGCCGAAGGCTCGGTTCAGCCGTTGCCGATCGCGCTCGCGGCGCTCGCGACGCTCGTGACGTACCAGCTCTGCCTCTACCTCGGCGATCTCTACGACGTTCGGATCGCCGGCCGGGACAGGCAGGATGGCAGGCGCCTTCTCCGCTGGACGGGCGTCGCGGCCGCGCTCCTCGGCGGCGCGTCCTGGCTGCGACCGGACCTGCTGCCTCCGCTGGCCCTTCTCGGCGCGGCCGCCTGCGCCACCGCGAGCGTCCTCGCGCTGCGCACGGCGCTGCCGATCCTCGTCGGCAAGAGGCGGCGGGTCCTCGTGCTGGGGACGGGCGCGCGAGCGCTGGCCGTGGCGCGCGCCATCGAGCGGGACTCCTCTGGCGGCGTCGAGCTCGTCGGCTTCGTCGGCCAGGCGGCTGGGGAGGCCCCCGAGCCGATGAGGCTCGACGAGAGTCGGGGCTGCGAGCGACTCTGCCGGGCGAACGGAGCGACCACCATCGTCGTGGCCGTCGAGGAGCGGCGCGGCTTCCTCCGAACCGAGGAGCTGCTCGCCTGCCGGCTCCACGGGCTCGAGGTCATCGAGGCCGCCCGCTTCGCCGAGAGCGTCTTGCGCCGGCTGCCGGTCTCCGAGCTGCAGCCGAGCTACCTGCTCTTCTCCGACGGCTGGAAGCTCTCGGCGGTCCACCGGATCGTCAAGCGGCTGTTCGACCTCGCGGCGGCAGCGGTCCTGCTCGCCGTCGCCGCGCCCGTCATGCTGCTCGTCGGCCTGCTGGTCCGGCTGACCTCCGAGGGCCCGGTGCTCTTCCGGCAGGAGCGAATCGGCCAGGAGGGCAGGCCGTACACGCTCGTGAAGTTCCGCACCATGCGGGCGGACGCCGAGTCGATCTCTGGCCCGGTCTGGGCCCGGGAGAAGGACCCCCGCATCACGCGGGTCGGCGGCTTCCTGCGCAAGACCCGGCTCGACGAGCTGCCGCAGATCTTCAACGTCCTCGCCGGGGACATGAGCCTCGTCGGGCCCCGCCCCGAGCGGGCCTTCTTCACCGAGCAGCTGCGGCGCGAGATTCCGTTCTACGACCTTCGGCTCGCGGTCAAGCCCGGGATCACGGGGTGGGCGCAGATCCTCTACCCCTACGGCGCCTCCGTCGAGGACGCCCGCTCGAAGCTCGAGTTCGACCTCTACTACGTCAAGAACGGCTCGCCGTTCCTCGACGCCGTCATCGTCTTCCACACGGTGAAGCACGTGCTTTTCGGTCGAGGGGCTCGCTGACGAGCAGAGCGGGGAGGGTGGGGATGGACGAGGCGCTGGAGGCGTCGCGGGCGCGCGCGAGCGAGGTGGAGCGACCCCTGGCCAACGAGGCGGTGCCGCTCCGCGTCGTGGCCATGGGAGGAGGCACGGGCCTCCCGGTGGTGCTCCGGGGGCTCCGCTCTGGGGGGCTCCTCTCCCGGCGGGGGAGGGCGCTCGACGTGACGGCGATCGTGACGATGGCCGACGACGGCGGCTCCTCCGGGCGGCTGCGGCGGGACCTCGGCATCCTCCCTCCGGGCGACATCCGAAACTGCCTCGTCGCGCTCGCGGGCGGGACCGGGCTCTCTCCGCTGTTCCAGTACCGCTTTCGGGGGCGGCGCGAGCTCGGGGGGCACACGATCGGCAACCTCGTCCTCGCCGCGCTCTCGGCGATGCACGGCGACTTTCTGAGCGCCGTCCAGAGCTGCGGACGGTTGCTCGGGAGCGTCGGCCAGGTGCTTCCCTCGACCCTGACGCCGGTGACCCTGGTCGGAGAGCGGCCCGACGGAAGCCGCGCCACCGGGGAGAGCCGCCTCGGGCTCGGCGGCGGGCGGCTCGACCGGGTCTGGCTCGAGCCGGCCGACCCGCCGCCGACTCCCGGGGTCCTCGAGGCGATCGAGAACGCCGACCTCGTGGTCCTGGGGCCGGGCAGCCTCTTCACGAGCATCCTGCCGAACCTCATGGTCGCGGGCGTCCGCGGCGCGCTCGACCGTTGCCGCGGCCGGCGGGTCCTCGTGCTCAACGCGATGACCCAGCCGGGCGAGACCACGGGGATGACCGCGGCCGACCACGTCCGACGGGTCCAGGAGATCGCCGGCCGCGGCTGCCTCGACTGCGTGCTCGTCAACACGGCCCCACTTCCCGTCCGGCTGCTCCGCCGCTACCGGAGCGAGGGCTCGGAGCCGGTCCGCTACCGGCGGAACGAGCTGCTCGCGCTCGGGGTCGTGCCGATCGAGACCCGCCTCGTGGGCGGAAGGGGGCGCCGGGCCCGGCACGACGCGCTCAAGATCGGGGACGTCCTCCATTCGCTGGTCGGCCGCGCCATCGGCCACGCTTGAGGAGAGGGGGGAACAGGTGATCTCGAGCCAAGGGTCGAACGCCGTGTCCACGCCAGCTTCCGAGGGGCGGCTCCGGGTCGAGGTCGCCTCGACGCGGGACCGCTGGCTCGCCGTTCGGGCCGACTGGAACGCACTCGTCGAGCGCTCCCCAGCGCCATCCCCGATGCTCTCCCACGAGTGGATCACGGCCTTCGTCGACGACTTCGCGCCCCGCCGGCGGCTCCACTGCTCCCTCGTCTACCGCGGCGCGACGCTCGTCGGCGGGGCCGCCTTGGCCTGGGAGCGGCGCTGGTTCCACGGGCTGCCCTACGTGACGCTGGCCTCGCTGTCGAACGAGCACTCGCAGAGATTCGACCTGCTCGCGGACGGCCCCGACGCGCTCGGGGCCCTCTGGTCGCACCTCCGCTCGGTGCCCGGCTGGGATCTCCTCGAGCTCAAGGACGTCCCTTCGGGGGGCGCGGGGGAGGATCTCGCGCGCCTCGCCGCCCGCGATGGCTGGCCCGTGGGCCGGTGGGAGTCGATGCGGACCCCGTTCGTCCCGCTCGGCGAAGCGCCACGGATCGGCGCGAAGCTCCGCCAGAACCTCCGCCGGCGGCGCCGCAAGCTCGAGGAGGTCGGGAGCGTTCGGCTCGAGGAGAACGGCGGAGGGGACGGCCTGGACGAGCTCCTCGAGGAGGGTTTCGCGCTGGAGGCCTCCGGCTGGAAGGGCAAGGCGGGGACGGCGATCGCCTGCGAGCCGTCGACGCGGGGGTTCTACCGGGAGCTCGCCCGCGCGGCCGCTCGGCGGGGGTGGCTGGCCCTCTACGGCCTTCGAGCCGGCGATCGACTGGTGGCCTTCCACTTCGGGCTTCGTCATCGAGGCCGATATTTCCTGCCGAAGCCGGCCTATGACGAGACGCTCGGCGCCTGTTCGCCCGGACAGCTCCTCGTCGAAGCGGTGCTCGAGCGCTGCCGAGAGAGCGGCCTCGCCGAGTTCGATTTCCTGGGCCCTTCGATGCCCTGGAAGCGCGACTGGACCGAGGCCGAGCGACCGCATGCCTGGCAGCTCGTCTTTGGAGACACGACCGCCGGGCGGGCGCTGCGCTTCGCGAAGCTCGAGCTCGCACCAGCGGCTCGCTCCTCGCTCAGCCGCTTGACCGAGAGGATCCCATGGAAGCGATAGCCAAGGCCCCCCCCACCGCGCTGCCCGGCCGGCCGCCGTCGCCGCTCTACCTGCCGGCGCTGCCCACGCTCTGGCCGCACATGCTCGCGGAGCGGGCGGCGACCGCGCTGCCGTTCCCGTTCGCCGCCGAGTCGGTCAGCTACCACTACTTCGCGCGCAACGCCGTCTGGGCGGCGGTCCGCATCTTCGCCCTCGCGCACCGCGAGGTCCTGGTTCCGGCCTACCACCACGGCGTCGAGATCGAAGCGCTGGTGGACGCCGGCGCGGTGCCGCGCTTCTACCCCGTGGGACCGACCCTTCGGCTCGACCCCCGGGAGGTCCTCGACCGGCTCGGTCCGGCCACGGGAGCGGTCTACGTGATCCACTACCTCGGCTTCCCCCAGCCGCTCGACGAGCTGCTCGAGGCCTGCCGCGCGCGTGGGATTCCGCTCATCGAGGACTGCGCGCTGTCGCTCCTCTCGAGCGACGGCGAGCGCCCCTTGGGCTCGCGCGGCGACGCCTCGATCTTCTGCCTCTACAAGACGCTGCCGGTCCCGAACGGCGGCGCGCTCGTGCTGAACGGGGCGGCGCCGCGCGGGCTGCCCCGCCCGACGCAGCCGAGCTGGAGCGCGATGGCGAGTCACCTCGCGGGCGCGCTCCTGCGCAACCTGCGGCTGCGGGGCGGAACCGCCGGGGCGCTCGCCGCCGACACGCTCCGGACGATGGGCCGGACCCTCGCCTGGGGGCTCGGGGGGGAGCGGGTCCCGACCGGCACCCAGCACTTCGAACGGAAGAACGTCGCGCTCGGGATGTCGCCGATCTCCTCCCGCATCGTCGGCGCCCAGAGCTTCTCCCGGATCGTCGAAGCCCGCCGGCGCAACTTCTTCTTCCTCTTGGGCAGGCTCCGCGACCTCGTCTCGCCGGCGACCGCCGAGCTTCCGCCCGGCGTCTGCCCGCTCTTCTTCCCGATCGAGGTGCAGGACAAGGAGCGGGTCCGGCGCCGCCTCGCCCTCCGGGGCATCGAGGCCGTCGACTTCTGGCGGCAAGGCCACCCGGCCGTCCGATCGGGGGAGTTCCCGGAGGTCGACCGGCTGCGCGCCCAGCTCCTCGAGCTTCCGATCCACCAGGATCTGGGGCCGGCGGCGATGCAGTACCTCGCCGCAACGGTCCGGGAGGCCGTCCATGGCTGAGACCGTTCGGGTCGAGGAGGCGGCGGGCGCCGTCCCGTTCGCCGCCTCTCGCCGCCCCTGGAGCGAGCTTGCGGTCCGCGCCGGGACGGGGGTCTTCCGGCGCTGGGAGTGGCTCTTCCCCTGGTGGTCGCGCTTCGGGCAAGGCGCAGAGCCGCTCCTCCTCCTCGCGAGGGACGGCTCCGGGACGCTCCGGGGCCTCCTGCCACTTCGCGTGGAGCGCGCGGCCGGCGGCCTCACCCGCTGGGCCCTCCTGGGAGATCGGCTGGTCGGCTCCGACGGCCTCGGGGCCGTGATCGATCCCGCCTTCCGGGCAGGCGTCGAGGAGGCCTTCTCCGAGCGGTTGGCCGGGAGCCTCGGGCGCTGGGATCTGCTCGAGCTGCGAGATCTCGACCGCGGCGATCCCCTCGCGGCGACGCTCGAGGCCCGGCTGCTGGCCGGGGGGGCCTCCATCTTCCACGGGCCCGGCTGCCGCTGCCCAACGGCGGCGCTCGGGATGGAGTTTGGCGAGTTCCTCGCGGGAAAGCCGAGGCGCGAGAACCTGACGCGCCGCCGCTCCTGGCTGGAGCGGCAGCCCGGCTTCCGGATCGACTGCGTCTCGGACCCAGAGCGGATCGGCGAGGCGCTCGACCGGTTCCTCGGCCTCCACGCGCTTCGCTGGGGCGCCCGCTGGTCGGACGCGATCCCGGGCCCCGCCGTCGAGGGGTTCCACCGCGAGGCGGTTCCGCTCCTGGCCGAGGAGGGCCGCTGCCGGATCTACCTCGCCTGGCTCCAGGGTAGGCCCGTGGCCGGCGTCTACGCGCTCGTCGACGGGAGCCGCTTCTACTACTACCTGCCGGTGTTCGACCCGGCCTGGAGCCACCGCAGCGTCGGGCTCGTGCTCCTCGGCCACGTGCTCGAGCGAGCGGCGAGCGAAGGCTTCGCTCGGTTCGAGTTCCTGCGAGGCGAAGAGTCCTACAAGCTCGACTGGGCGGATGGCGGCTGGGACACCTTCGCGCTCCACGCGGCGGCGCCTCGGCTCGGGGCGCGAGCGTTCGAGTGGGGGAGGACTGGCCTCGGGGCAGTCCGGTCGGTCGCAGGGCGAGCACTCCCTGAAGGGGTCGTTTGGCGCTGGCGGCGCCTGGTCGCGGGTCACACCTTGGGATCGGTCGGGGGTGGATGACTCGGCCGGGGGAGGGGCGATGCCGCGGCGCCATTGGGTCAAGCTCTGGGGGAAGGAGCTCTTCGCGAGGGCAATCGTCGGCGCAGGGCTTTCGCAGATGAGCTCAGCGGCGCACCGCCTCCTCCTGGGAGGCCGCCGCCTCCTCGTCGTCAGCTACCACCGGGTGGTCGAGGACTTCGCGGCCGAGCGCTCGCGCGGCATCCCGGGGCTCCTGGTGTCGACCGTCACGCTCGAGCAGCACCTGCGCGAGCTCGCGCGACGCTACGAGATCGTGACCCTCGGGAAGGCGCTCCGGGAGCTCGGGTCGAGGGCCAAGGGGAGCGACCTCGCGGTGATCACCTTCGACGACGGCTACGCCGACGTCGCCGAGCTGGGGTTGCCCGTGCTGCAGCGGCTCGGGATGCCGGCCACTGTCTTCCTGCCGACGGGCTTCGTCGGCACCGAGCGGCGGCTCCTCCACGATCGAATCTTCGCCGGGCTCGTGGATCTTCTCGCGCCGGGGGGCGATCCCGAGCGGCTTCGCGGCGAGAACCGCGAGCCGCTGCTCACCTTGCTCGAGCGCGGCCTCGACAGCTCGAGGATCGTCGACGTGCTCCTCGCGGCCGTCCCCGAGAGGCAGCTCCTCCGGATCGTGGAGGATCTCGAGCGGGTCTCCGGTCGTCGCGAAGCGGATCTCCCGCCCGGGTCGAGGCTGCTCGACTGGCAGCAGGTCCGGGATCTGGCCGGGAGCGGAATGGACCTCGGCACCCACACGATCCACCATCGCGTGCTGCCTCACCTGACGCGGGACGAGCTGCGGACCGAGCTCGAGATCCCACGCCAAACGATCCGGGAGCGCGCTGGCGTCGAGTCGCTCGACTTCGCCTACCCGAACGGCTGGTACAACCGAGCGGTCATCGCCGAGATCGTCGCGACGGGCTATCGCTCCGCGGTGACCACCGAGGCTCGCTACAACGGCCCGGGCGGCGATCCCTTCCGCATCGGCCGCTTCACGCTCTGGGAGGGGAGCAGCCTCGGGCCCGGCGGCTACTCGCAGGCGATCGCGAGCTGCCAGCTCGACGGGACCTTCAGCGCGATCGGAATTCCCCGGGTGGTTTCGGGGCTCGCCCCCGGAATCCACGAGCGCCCAGTGGCCCTGCGGGACAATCGGACCGTGAATACCTTCGCTCGACCGGAGGCGACGCATGCTCGACGCGATGGACCTGTATCGACTGGCGCGCAACCTGCATCGCCGAGGCGTGCCGGTGGCCCCCCGGCTCCTTCGACGGCTGACCCTCTACCTTCATAGCTCCTTCGTGCCGTTCGAGGCCGAGATCGGCGAGGGAACCGAGCTGGGCTACGGCGGGATGGGAGTCGTCATCCACCCGGACGCCCGGATCGGCCGCGGCGTCTTCATCGCCCCGCAGGTGACCATCGGAGGACGTTCCGGCCTGCCGGGCGTCCCGAGCATCGGCGACGACGTGCTCATCGGAACCGGGGCCAAGGTCCTCGGTCCGATCCGGATCGGCGCGCGATCGGTCATCGGCGCGAACGCGGTGGTGGTGCGCGACGTTCCGGAAGGGGCCGTCGTCGCGGGCGCGCCCGCCCGCCAACTGCGCGTCGTCGATCTGCCGGGCCGCTGGTGGGCCGAGGCGCTCGACCCGGGGGAGGCAGTCAGATGAAGGTGCTGATCGTGGGGGATCACCCGCCGCCGGCCGGCGGGATCTCGGTCCACGTCGAGGCGCTCGGTGCGCTGCTCCGCTCGGACGGCTTTCGGGTCGAGACGCTGGACGTCACCAGGCCGAAACGGAGCCCTGGGGCGATCCCGGACGTCGTCGCGGCCCGGAACGCCGCCCACCTCGCGGCGGTGGTGCTGGACGCCTCCGCGCGGGGCGCCATCGTCCACGTCCACGTCTGCGGCCACCACCGTAAGTCCTGGTTTCTCGCCGGTGCCGTGACGGCGCTCTCGGCGCCTTGGGCGCCTCCCCCGCTCGTCACGGTCCACTCCGGACTCGCCCCCGCCTACCTCGCCCGGCCGGCTGCCCGCTGGCTCGCGGGGCTCGCCTGCCGCCCGGCGGGGCGGGTGATCTGCGCCAACGCCGAGATCGCGGCGTCTCTCCGGCTCGCGGGCGTTCGCCCAGGCCGCCTCGAGGTCCTGCCCGCGTTCCTCTCCTCGTCGCTCCGCACGGGACGGCTCCCGAGCGAGTTCCGCGCGTTCCAGGAGACCGCCGAGAGACTCGTCATCGCCTGCCTCGGGATCGGCCCGGAGTACGGCGCCCCGCTCTTGATCGACGCCTTCGAAGCCGCGCTCCGCGCCCGACCGGGGCTCCGGCTCGTCACCGTCGGTCCCGGCGGGGGCGAGGCGTTTCGGCGGGCCGCCGGCCGGCGGGGCCTCGCCGAGAGCGTCCTCGCGCTCGGCGAGCTGCCGCACCCGGCCACGCTCGCGGTCATGGACGCGGCGGACCTCTTCGTCCGGCCGACCCTCGCGGATGGCGACGCCAATTCGGTTCGCGAGGCGCTGGCGTTCGGGCTCCCGGTCGTCGCGACCTCGGTCGCCCCGCGGCCGGACGGCGTTCGCGCCGTCGAGCCCACCGCGGCGGCGCTCGCCACCGCGCTGACCGAGGCGCCGCCTCGCACCGCGCGGCGCGCTCCCCGCGCGGCCGATGCCCGGCTGCTCGAGATCTACCGCGCGCTCGCTTCCCAGCCGGTCCGCCTCGCGGCCACGCAGCGGGCCAGCTGAGATCGAAGAGGGGGCACCATGTGCGGCATCGCAGGAAGGATCGCCCGCGACCGGGGGGCGCGACTGGACGAGGCGGCGCTCGCGCGGATGGGCGAGCTGCTCGCGCACCGCGGGCCCGACGGAGAGGGGCTCCGCGTCGACGGTCGCGTGGGGCTCGTCCACCGGAGACTCGCGATCGTCGACGTCGAGGGCGGAGCCCAGCCGATGTCCAACGAGGACGGCTCCGTCTGGATCGTCTTCAACGGCGAGATCTACAACCACGAGGCCCTTCGCGGGGAGCTGACCTCTCACGGACACCTCTTCCGGACGCGCTCCGACACCGAGGCCATCGTCCACGGCTACGAGCAGTGGGGCGCGCAGGTCACCGATCACCTCTGGGGCATGTTCGCGTTCGCGATCTGGGACGGCCGCGACCAGTCGCTCCTCCTCGCCCGCGATCGGGTCGGCATCAAGCCGCTCTACTACGCCATGCCGGGCGGAGACCTCGTCTTCGGCTCGGAGCTGAAGGCGCTGCTCTGCCAGCCGGACGTCCGCCGAGAGGCCGATCCGGAGGGGCTTCTCGCCTTTCTGACCCACCGCTACGTCCCCGGTCCGCGCACGGCCCTGCGCGGCGTCTTCAAGCTCCAGCCGGGCCACCGGCTCCTCTGGCGGGACGGCCGCGTCGAGCTGTCCCGCTACTGGGACGTCCCCGCCACCGGGGCGACCTCGCGGGATCCAGACGGGGCGGCCCAGGAGCTCGTCGGCCTGCTCCAGGACTCCGTCCAGCGGCGGCTGATGGGCGAGGTCCCGGTCGGACTGTTCCTGTCCGGCGGCCTCGACTCCTCCACGGTCGGCTGGGCGATGGCCCGCGCGCTCGCCGGGGCGAAGCTCCGGAGCTACTCGGTGGGCTTTCCGGGGGAGGGTGAGAACGGAGAGCTCGCCTACGCGCGCCTCGCCGCGAAGGCGCTCGGCTCGGAGCACCGCGAGGTGCTGCTCACGCCGCAGGCCTTCGAGGAGTTCTTGCCGCGGCTGGTCTGGCACCTCGACGAGCCCGTCGCCGATTCGGCCTGCATCCCGCTCTTCTTCCTCGCCGAGGCGGCGAAGCCCGAGGTGACGGTCGTCCTTTCGGGGGAGGGGGCCGACGAGCTCCTCGCCGGCTACCCCATCCACTGGAAGATGCTCGCCCTCGACCGGCTCCACCGGGCGCTCGGGGGGGCCGGGCGCGGCGCGATCCGGGCGCTCGCGAAGCGCTCGCGCCACCCGAAGCTCGCGAAGTACCTCCGCTGGGCCGCCGAGCCGATGGAGCGGCGCTACCGCGGCGTCTCGGTCGCGCTTGCGGACGACGAGCGGCGCCGCCTCGTCGGCACCTCCTTCCGGAGCGCCGACGCCGAGGCGGAGTGGACCGCCGTCTGGGCCGCGAGCGCCGGCCGGAGCCCGCTCGGGCGGCTGCTCTACGCCGACACGAAGGTCTGGCTGCCGGACGATCTGCTCGTCAAGGCGGACAAGATGACGATGGCGAGCGGCATTGAGCTGCGCGTGCCGTTCTTGGACCATCGCGTCGTCGAGCTCTGCGCGAGCCTCCCTGACGAGCTCAAGCTGCGCGGCAGGACGGGGAAGTGGCTCTTGCGCCATGCGATGGCCGGAAAGCTGCCGGAGACCATCCTGACCCGGCCGAAGCGGGGCTTCCCCGTGCCCTTCTCGCCCTGGCTCCGCGGGCCGTTGCATGCCTCCCTGCGCGACCGGCTCCTCGCGAAGGGCTCGTCCTGCTCGGCCTTCGACCAGAAGGTCCTGCGGAGGATGCTCGACGAGCACCGCAGCGGCGCGCGCGACCGGGGCGAGGAGCTCTGGGCGTTGCTCGTCTACGAGCTCTGGCACGACCGCTTCGTTCGCGACGCCAGTTGGAGGAGCGCATGGAGACCGGACCGACGCAGCAGCGGCACGAGGAACCTCGCCTCGCGGGCCGTCCCCTCCGCGGCCGCGACATCGTCTGCTTCGCCAACGACTGGAGCGGAGATCCCCTCTCCAAGACCCACCTGATGAGGGGGCTCGCGCGGGAAAACCGCGTCCTCTGGGTCAACTCCATCGGCAACCGGAGCCCGCGGGCGACGTCACGCGACGTTCGGCGCGCCCTGGACAAGCTGCGGCAGGCCGCGAGCGGGCTCGTCCAGGCCGAGGAGAACCTCCACGTGCTCTCGCCCCTCGCGATCCCCTACTACGGGAGCTCCGCGGTCCGCCGGATCAACGGAGGGCTCCTCGGGGCGCAGGTCCGCTGGTGCATGCAGCGGCTCGGGTTCCGCCGGCCGATCAGCTGGAGCTTCCTCCCCGCCGCGGCGAGCGTCGCCGGAAGGCTCGGCGAGTCGCTCGTCATCTACCACTGCGTGGACGACTTCACGGCATTCGAGGGGACGCCGGCCGCCGCCATCGCCGAGCTCGAGGCCGACCTCTGCCGGCGCGCCGATCTCGTGGTCGTCTCGGCGGAGAAGCTCCTGCGCGAGCGACGGCGCCACAACCCGCGGACCGTCCTCGTCCGCCACGGCGTCGACCACCCGCACTTCTCGAAGGCGCTCTCGCCAGAGCTCGTGGTTCCGCCCGAGATCGCTTCACTGCCGCGCCCCGTCTTCGGCTTCTTCGGCCTCCTCGCCGAGTGGGTCGATCTCGAGCTCCTGGGGCGCGTCGCCGATCGCTGGCCGAGCGGATCGCTCGTGCTGCTCGGCAAGGAGAGCTGCGACAGCTCCGCCCTGCGCCGCCGCGGCAACGTCCATCTGCTCGGGCGCAAGCCGTACGGGTCGCTGCCGGCCTACTGCAAGGGCTTCGACGTCGCGCTCATGCCCTTTCGCGTGAA
This sequence comes from Myxococcales bacterium, assembly GCA_021783235.1. GTDB lineage: Bacteria > Myxococcota > Myxococcia > Myxococcales > JAKAPL01 > JAJXUD01. The sequence continues at coordinate 136,565 of JAJXUD010000001.1, forward strand.
CCAGCTCACGCTCGCCGCGAACCCGCTCAAGGTCCGCGAGTACCTGGCGGCGGGGCTGCCGGTGGTCTCGACCGCCATCCCGGAGGTCGAGGCGCTCGGGCTCTGCCGGATCGGCCGGAGCCACGACGCGTTCCTGGACGAGCTCTCCTCCGCGCTGGCGCAGCCCGGTCCGCGGCCCGAGCGGTCCGCGGCCGTCGCGCACGAGAGCTGGGAGGCGCGGCTCGACGAGATCCGGGCGCACGTGGCGACCGTGGAGCGGGAGAAGCGGTTCTCGCCATGAGCCGGCGAGACGCCTCGCTTCGACCAGCAGGATCGAATCGGCGGCCCGCGAGCGCCTGGGAGGCCGCGAGCGGCCGCCTGCTAGGCTCCCTCGGCGCCCGCCGAGCAGGCCGCCACCGCCGCGTGGAGCTTGAGCAGATCGAAGCTGCGCGTGAACGCCGCCCAGGCTCCCTCGGAGGCGAGGGGGAGCTCGATTCGCGCCGAGATCACGAGCAGTCCGCAACGGGCGAGCTCGGTTCGACCTCGGAGCCGGTTCACGAGCGCCTGGGGGCGTCCCTTGTCGGATTCGACGATGAGCGCGTCCGGCCGGAAGGCGACGACGTCGTCGATGCCCTGGTCTTCCGAGCCCGCGTGCGCGGTGGCATAGCCGCCGGCCTCGAGCACGGTCGCGAGCATCCAGCGAACCTGGAGGCTGTCGGAGACGACGCAGACCCGGCGCTGGCCTCCCGCACGCCGGGTCGCTGCCTTCAGGACCACCCCTCCAACTGCCGCCCTCATGCCGCACAAGGATAGATCCCCCCGGGCGCCTCCGAGAGCCTTCCAGCCGGAAAAGGAAATGTTTGAAGCGCTTCGGCTGTCTTCCCGTCCAACGAGCCGGGCGAGCCCCGGGAATACTTGACAAGCGCAGTCCATTTTGTTAGGGTGGTGCCGATGAGCAGGCAGGGCGTCGGAGGCTTGGAAGGGGGCCAGGGAAGAGGTCATGCGCGCGCCTAGCGAATTCGAAAGCGTCTCGAAGTACCTGTCGGGGCTCCGCAACTACCCGCCGCTCGACCGCGAGGCCGAGCGCGAGCTGACGAACCGGGTGAAGGCGGGCGACGCCGCTGCCCGCGAGAAGCTGGTCCGCCACAATCTGGCCTTCGTCGTCTCGGTGGCCCGCAAGTACCTCGGCCGCGGGGCGCGGCTCGACGACCTCATCCAGGAGGGCAACTTCGGCCTCCTCAAGGCCATCGAGCACTTCGAGCCGGAGCGGGGCAACCGCTTCTCCACCTACGCGATCTGGTGGATCCGCGCCTACATCCAGAAGTACCTGAAGGACGTCCGCAGCTCCGTGCGGGGCGGCGAATCCGAGGGCCGGCTGTTCCAGCGAGACCTCTCGCTGGACGTCGGCATCGACGAGGAGGGCGACCTGACGCACCTCGACCTCCTCGAGAGCGACCTGCCGGGGCCGGAGGTCGTCGCGCTCGCGCGCGAGCGGGACGAGGACGTCAACGAGGCGCTGCGGCGACTGCGCAAGCGGCTCGGCGATCTCGGCTGGGACATCGTCAACGAGCGGCTGAAGCAGGACAGCCCGACGACGCTCGAGGACATCGGCAAGCGATTCGGCGTCTCGCGCGAGCGCGTCCGCCAGGTCGAGCTGCGGACTCGCCAGTTCCTCGCCCGCTACCTCTCCGCCTTCGCGACGTGAACTCGGCCGGATGCCCGACCGCTGGGGTCTAGCCGAGGCGGTCGCCGCGCGGCTCGGCGACGAGCGAGGGACGCTCTTCCGGGAGGCGGATCTGCCGGTGGCGCTCTGCTACCCGAGCCCGTACGCGATCGGGATGAGTTCGCTCGGCTTTCAGACCATCTACCGGGAGATCCACGCCCACCCGGGCTGCGCCGCCGAGCGCGCCTTCCTCCCGGACGACGTCGCCGCCTGGCGCGGCTCTAGAACCCCGCTCTTCACCTACGAGTCGCGCCGCCCGGTGGGCGAGTTTCCGGTCGTCGCCTTCTCGGTCGCCTACGAGCTCGAGGTCGCGGGCGTCTGCGAGCTGCTCGACCTCGCCGGGCTGCCCGTGCTGCGCGAGGATCGCGACCGGCGCCACCCGCTCGTCGTCGCGGGAGGGCCGCTCACCTTCTCGAACCCGCTGCCGCTCGCGCCGTTCGTGGACGTCCTCGTGCTCGGCGAGGCCGACGAGCTGATCCACGACCTGCTCGACCGCATCGGCGGGACGCCCGATCGCGAGGCGCTCCTCGCGGAGCTCGCCGGCCGGCCCGGCTACTTCGTCCCCGGGCGCACGCCGAGGCTCGGCGCCGTGGCGAAGGCCGACGACGGGCGGCTCCCGGCCCGCTCGCAGATCGTCACGCCTCACACCGAGCTCCGCTCCATGTTCCTCGTCGAGCCCGGGCGCGGCTGCTCGCGAGGCTGCACCTACTGCGTGATGCGCCGCAGCACCAACGGCGGCATGCGGACCGTCGACCCCGAGCGGCTGCTCGCGCTCGTCCCCGAGGGGGTGCGGCGCGTCGGGCTCGTCGGCGCGGCCGTCACCGACCACCCGCGGCTCCCGCGGCTCCTGCGGGCGCTCGTCGCGGAGGGGATCGAGGTCGGCGCCTCGAGCCTGCGGGCCGACCGTCTCTCGGACGAGCTCGTCGGCCTGCTCCGCGAGGCCGGCGCCCGCTCGATCACCACCGCCGCCGACGGCGCCTCCGAGCGGCTGCGCCGTGCGCTCGACCGCAAGACCAGCGAGGCCCAGCTCCTCGCCGTCGCGGAGCGGGTGCGGGCCCACGGGCTCGCTCACCTCAAGCTCTACCTGATGGTCGGCCTACCCGGGGAGACCGACGAGGACCTCGACGAGCTCGTCCGGCTGGCGGGAGAGATCTCGCGGATCGTCCCGCTCGTCTTCGGGGTCTCGCCCTTCGTGGCGAAGCGCAACACGCCCATGGACGGGGCCCCCTTCGAGCCGATCCCCCGGATCGACGCGAAGCTCGACCGGTTGCGCCGCGGGCTGCGCGGGCGGGCCGAGCTGCGCTCGTCGTCGCCGCGCTGGGCCTGGGTCGAATACATGCTGGCGCAGGGGGGCCCGGAGGCCGGCCTCGCCGCCATGGACGCCTGGCGCGCCGGCGGAAGCTTCGCCGACTGGAAGCGGGCCTTCGCGGCGAGGGGGGTGCGCCCCCACGAGTCCCGCCGCGTCGACGACGGCCGGCTGCGGCTGCCGAGTCTCGCCGCCTGGCCCTCGGTGGGGACGGCTTAGGCTGGCTAATCCAGGAGCTCTTCGGAGAGGCTCGCCACGGCGCGTTGGATGTAGAAGGCGAAGCTCGCGAGGACCCAGAGCATGAGGCAGGCGAGCCGAAGCTGCCACCAGGTCGCCGCGGAGGCGAGGAGGCCGCGGCGCTCCCGGAGGTTCGCCATCTCGTCGTCGACGTAGCGGCCCTGCAGCGTCGTCGCGTAGTCGCGGGCCCGACTCGCGACCTGGTCCTCGACCCAGTGGGTCGAGCGCTCGAGGGTCTGGATGCGCGCGGTGGCGGCCACGGCGCCGGCCATGCAGCCGGCGGTGACCAACCCGTAGATCCAGAGCGCCCAGGGGCGACGGCGGCCGCGCGGCATGGTGGAGTATGGTAGGCCCAGAAGGCGAGGGAGGCAAACGCGGCGAGCATGGCCCACTACCAGCCCAAGGATCGCTTCTACCGAAAAGCCAAGCGAGAAGGGCTCCGGGCGCGCTCGGCCTTCAAGCTCGAGGAGCTGCTCGACCGGGCCCGGCCCCGCGGCCTCGCGGGGGGAGCGGCGCTCGACCTCGGCGCGGCGCCGGGCGGCTGGCTCCAGCTCCTCGCCCGCCTCGTGGGGCCGAAGGGCAAGGTGGTGGGCGTGGACCTCGTGGACATCGCGCCGCTGCCGGCGCCCGTGACGACGTTCCGGGGCGACGCCCGCGAGCCGGCGGTGCAGGCGCGGCTGCGAGCCGAGGCGCCCGCGGGCTATGCGCTCGTCACCTCGGACATGGCGCCGAAGACCACCGGCATCCACGGCGTCGACTGCGCCCGCTCGCTCGAGCTCGTCCGCGCCGCGCTCGAGATCGCTGGGACGCTCCTGCAGCCGGGCGGCGCCTTCTTCGCCAAGATCTTCATGGGGCCCGACGTGGGTCCGTTCGTTCAGCGGGAGCTGACGCCCCGCTTCGAGCGGGTGAAGCAGGTCCGCCCAGAGGCGACGCGGGAGGGCTCGCGGGAGATCTACCTCGTCGCGACGGGCTTCCGTCAGCCAACGGCGACTCGCGCGTAGCGGCGGCCGAGCCGAAGGAGATGCTCGCCGGGCGGGAGCGCCCGCGCGGCGTCCTGGCAGCGCTCCTGGTCGACGTCCACCGCCCCCTCGGCGATCTTGCGCCGAGCCTCGCTCTTGCTCGCGCAGAGCTTCGCCCCGACGAGCGCCTCGACGAGGCTCGCCTGGGTCGGCGGGAGCCGGACGAGCTCGAGCCCCTCGGGCGCTGCCCCTCTCGCGAAGACCCGCTCGAACTCCGCGGCGGCCTCTTCGGCGGCGGCCGGCGAGTGGAAGCGGGCGACGAGCTCCTTCGCGAGCGCCACCTTCGCCTGCTTCGGGTGGCCTCCCCGCAGCGCGGCCACCTCCGCGGCGCTCCGGCTCGAGAGGAGCTGGTAGTAGCGCCACATGAGCTCGTCCGAGACCGACATCAGCTTGCCGAAGAGCTCCTTCGGCGGCTCGGTCACCCCGACGTAGTTGCCGAGCGACTTCGACATCTTCTCGCCGACCAGCTTGCCGTCGACGAGCCGCGCGTCGAGCCCCTCGAGGATGGGCGTCGTCATCACGACCTGCGGCTCCATGCCGCGCTCGCGCATCAGCGTCCGGCCGACGAGCAGGTTGAAGAGCTGGTCCGTGCCGCCGAGCTCGACGTCGGCGGCGAGCGCCACCGAGTCCTGCCCTTGCAGGAGCGGGTAGGCGAGCTCGTGGAGCGCGATGGAGCGCCCCTCGTCCCAGCGTCGCTTGAAGTCGTCCCGCTCCATGATGCGCGCGAGCGTGTAGGAGGCGAGGAGCTCGATGGTCCCGGCCGTGCCGAGCGCCGAGAGCCACTCCGAGTTGAAGCGGACCTCGGTCCGGTCGCGGTCGAGCACCTTGAAGGCCTGCGCCTGGTAGCTCTTCGCGTTCAGCTCGATCTGCTCGGGCGACAGCGGGGGGCGCGTCGCCGACTTGCCGGTCGGGTCGCCGATGCGCGCGGTGAAGTCGCCCACCACGAGCAGCGCCAGGTGGCCGAGCTCCTGGAAGCGGCGCATCTGCTGGAGCACCACCGTGTGGCCGAGGTGGATGTCGGGGGCGGTGGGGTCGAAGCCCGCCTTGACCCGCAGCGGCTTGCCCGTGGCGCGGCTCCGCTCGAGCTTCGACTTCAGCTCGGCGAGCACGTGCAGGTCGACCACGGGGCCGGTGAGGAGCTTCAGCTGTTCGTCGAGGGTCATCGGATTCTCCGGCCGTCGGCCGGCGCTAGTCCGGAAGCCGCTCGCGGACCCGCTCGATCGACCGCGCCTTGCCGGTCGCGTCGTCGATGTCGACGATGCAGCCCTGCAGGTAGGTGAGCCGGCTCGCCGTCTCGAAGGCCGCCGGCCGCTGCGTGAGGAAGCGCTGGAGCGCGAGCTCCTTCTTGACCCCGATGACCGAGTCGAGCGGGCCGCACATGCCGACGTCGGTGATGTAGGCGGTGCCGCCGGGCAGGATCCGCTCGTCGGCGGTCTGCACGTGCGTGTGCGTCCCCAGCACCGCCGAGACGCGGCCGTCGAGGTAGGCGCCCATGGCGTTCTTCTCGCTCGTCGCCTCGCAGTGCATGTCGACCAGGATGCAGTTCGTCGCCTCGCGCAGCCTCTGGAGCTCCTCGTCGGCCCTCCGGAAGGGGTCGTCCAGGTTCTTCATGAAGACGCGCCCCTCGAGGTTCAGGACGCCGAGCTTGCGGCCATCCGGCGTCGAAATCAGCGCGCTCCCCTTGCCGGGCGTGCCCGGCGGGTAGTTCGCGGGGCGGAGCAGGGGGCCGCGGTTCTGCTCGAGGTAGGGGACGATCTCCTTCTTGTCCCAGATGTGGTTGCCGGAGGTCAGCAGCTGGATCTGGCAGGAGAGCAGCTCCTCGGCCCCTTCGGGAGTCACCCCCGAACCGCCGGCGACGTTCTCGCCGTTGGCGACGGTCAGGTCGATGGCGTTGCGGCCGATCAGCCGCGGGAGCAGCTCGCGGACCGCGCGCCGTCCCGGCTTGCCGACCACGTCGCCGAGGAAGAGCAGCTTCATGGGCCACAGGTTAGCCCGAGCGCGTCGGCCCGCGATACCCCCTTTTCATCGGCCGGTTCACGAGAATGGCGCTTGAGGGACGAGCGGACCTCTGCTACCCCGGCGCGCCATGACGAAGCCCCGCCGCCGCGCTCCCGCCCTCGTCGCCTACGTCGCGCCCTGGATCCTCGCCGTCGCCGGCTGCCCGGGCGCCGCCTCGAGCAGCGCCGGCGCGCCGCCCTGCCGCGAGGCCGGCTCGGGCTGCGTCGAGAGCTCCGACTGCTGCGCCGGCCTCGTCTGCGCCGCGCCGGGCAGCTGCGCCGCGAGCGGCGGGACCAGTCCGGCCGGTTCGAGCGGCACGGGGGGATCGACGAGCGGCGGTTCGACGACCTCCGGCTCCACGGGGTCGACGGGCGGCTCCAGCGGCGGCGGCAGCTCCGCGTCGGCCAGCTCCGGGGGGTCGTCGGGCGGTAGCACGGGCGGCTCGACGGGCGGTAGCACGGGCGGCTCGACGGGCAGTGGCGGCGGGTCGACGTCGGGCTCGACGGGCGGTTCCTCTGGCGGCTCGACCGGCGGCGCGCTGCAGGTGGCCAGTCTCGACTTCGTGGTCGTGGGCGACACCCGGCCCGCGAGCAGCTGCACCGACAGCGCGAGCTGCGCCTACCCGACCCAGGTCATCGACGACATCTTCACGCAGGTGAAGGGGCTCTCGCCCGCCCCCGCCTTCGCCGTCGCCACGGGCGACTACATGGACAACGCGCCCGGCGACGGCACGGCCGCCTGGCAGATCCAGCAGTACCTCTCCGCCCAGCAGATCTTCGGCGGCCCGCTCTTCCCGGCGATGGGCAACCACGAGTGCGGCGGCGGCGCCAGCTCGAACTGCACGCCGCCCTACGGCGCGAACGAGGACATGGCCGCCTACCTCGGGATGCTCGCGACCCTCGACCTGCAGAACGCCGTGCCGTACTACGCGGTGAACGTCTCGATGGCGAGCGGCCAGACCGCGAAGCTCCTCGTCATCGCCGCGAACGCCTGGGATCAGACCCAGGCCGACTGGCTCACGAGCGCGCTCGGACAGCCCACCAGCTACACCTTCATCGTGCGCCACGAGCCGGCGACGATCGTCGGCACCGGCTGCGCCGGCCTCGACGCCTCCGAGCAGATCCTCTCGAGCTACCTCCAGCAGAACCCGGGCGGCGTCACCTACAAGTTCGTGGGTCACACCCACGAGTACCTGATCGATGGCCAGAACGGCGAGGTCATCGTGGGCAACGGCGGCGCGCCCTGGAGCAAGTCCGCCACCGGGCTCTTGACCTACGGCTTTCTCCTCTGCCGAGAGCGGGCCGATTCCGCGATCCAGTGCGAGCTGAACGACTCCCAGGGCGGCGGCCCCGTCGCGGGCACGGCCTTCGCCGTCAACCCGGACGGATCGAGCGCGACCGTCCAGTGATTCCCGCGGGCGGGCCCGCCCCTGCCGCCGAGGGCGAGGACTTCTGAGGTCTGGCTGCGCCGTAGAGGGTGCAGCGGCCGGAGTTGCCCCACGACGGGAAGAGCTCCCGCCACTTCGGGAAGGGCTCCCGCCACTTCGGGAAGGGCTCCCGCAACGTCGGGAAGAGCTCCCGCAACTTCGGGAAGCGCTCCCGCAACTTCGGGAAGAGCTCCCGCAACTTCGGGAAGAGCTCCCGCAACTTCGGGAAGAGCTCCCGCCACTTCGGGAAGGGCTCCCGCAACCTCGGGAAGGGCTCCCGCAACCTCGGGAAGAGCTCCCGCAACCTCGGGAAGGGCTCCCGCAACCTCGGGAAGAGCTCCCGCAACCTCGGGAAGAGCTCCCGCAACTTCGGGAAGGGCTCCCGCAACTTCGGGAAGGGCTCCCGCAACCTCGGGAAGGGCTCCCGCAACCTCGGGAAGAGCTCCCGCGACTTCGGGAGGGGCCGAGGAGCGCTCTCAGATCAGGGGAACGCACTGGGAGTTGTTGCAGAAGGTCCCGCCGATGCACTGCGAGGTCGAGCTGCAGCTCGTCGGGCAGGCCGCCGAGACGCCGTCGCAGAGGTAGGGGGCGCAGGGTGGACTGTACTGGTTCGGGTTGCCCGCCGGCTGGACCTCGCAGCTTCCGGTCTGGCAGCTTCCACACGGCCCGCAGGCCGAGGCGCAGCAGACGCCCGAGACGCACTGCCCGCCGAGGCATTGCCCGTCTCGCTCGCAAGAAGCGCCGATCGACCGGTCCGGCTCACACTGGCCGCTCCCAGCGCAGTAGCTCCCCGTGCCGCAGCCGCCGCAGGGTGAGCCACCGGTGGTCCCGCCGCCGCTCGAGCTGGAACCGCCCCCCGTCCCCGTCGAGCCTCCCGAGCCGCTCGCGCCGCTCCCCGTCGTCGAGCCACCACCGGAAGAGCCACCACCGGAAGAGCCACCACCGGAAGAGCCACCACCGGAAGAGGCACCACCGGAGGAGGCACCACCGGAGCCCGAGGAGCCCCCGTCCGACCCTCTTTCCGGCACCGCCTGCAGGCAGCAGCCGAGCGGGACGACGAGGGCCACGCCCAGCACGAACGGTCTCGACATCGAAGTCCACCCCTTGCCAGGCCCCGTCATCGCCTACCCACGGTATCACTCACGTCGGCAGAGAGGGCTCGCGGATCTCGCAGGAGAGGGGGGAGGGTGGCGCGGGCCGCGAGAAAAGCGAGCGACCGATGTCAGGGAGCTCGGTCTCCTGGCCCATATACGGGGATAGAGAGCAAGAGAAGCGAGCGGGCGCTCTCGTGGGCTCCGGACGGTCGATGGTCGGCCGGCCGGGGATCCGCGGGTCCCGCGGCCTCGGAGAGGAAGCGCGAGCGACCGATCCGGACCGCGGGGTGCCTCGAAGCGACTGCTCCGCCCGGCGGCGTCGGTGCCGACGGTGGGAGCGTCCGAGCGCTTGGGATGGCCGATCCCCAATCGACCAGAAAGGTAAACGTGATGGTCAACAACAACAGCAGCATCCCCGGCGGCAGCAGCGCCGGGGCCGCCGGCAGCGGCAGCAACGCGGCCGGCAGCGGAAGCCAGAGCACGCCGCCGTCGGGAGCGATCCCGGCGACCGTCGTGCCGAAGTACGACTTCCGCGGCGAGGTCACGACGCTGGTGGACGCCATCGGGAAGAAGATTCCCGGTGCCCCCACCTTCGTGGTGGCCGGTCAATCGATCGACAAGCAGGGCATCGAGGATTTCCTGAACGGGATCCTCGCGCTCTTCGAGGAGGTCGACACCGGCGCCCAGGCGCTGAAGCAGAGGCGGCTGGCCCTCCAGGCGGCGCTGCCTGGGGCTCACCAGTTCGTGGTGAACCTCAAGGCAGTTCTCGTCGGGCTCTTCGGCAAGGGCAACCCTGTCCTCGAGTCCTTCGGGATCGCGCCGAAGCGTCGCCAGCTCACGACCGAGCAGAAGCTCGCTCGGAAGGAGAAGGCGAAGCTGACGCGCGAGCAGCGCGGGACCGGTGGCAAGCGCCAGTTGGCGCTGAAGAAGTTCACCGGTCAGATCGTGGTCCAGACGGCGGTCGCGCCGTCCGGCGCCCCGATCGTGGGCCCCACGGCCCCCGCCGCCGGTGGCGACACCGGCGCTTCGTCCAGCACGCCCTCGCAGAAGTAGGCGAGGCGTGAAAGCCGGCACCCCGGGGCCGTCTCCTCCCGGGGCCGTGCGAGAGCGGCCTCTCTCGCGACGGCGACCGCGGCCGAGGACGGCGGGAGCCCCGGGGATCGAAGAGATCCCCGGGGCTTCTTTGCGGGGGGGTAGCGAGCGAGGGCCCCTCGAACGCTCGGGGGGGGACGCCGGGCCGGTTCTGCGTGCGATTTCCAGATCCGTCCGTAACGAGCGAATCCCTTGCACCACAACGCCCTGGCCGTCGAGAAGGGTGCAGATGCGAGGCGGAGGGCTGGCGAGGAGCGGAGTTACCGTGGTGGGGTAATGAGCACCGCAGCCAGCCCGACAACGACGCAGATGCGCCCTTATCGACGGATCAGGGCGATTCCAAGCCTGTTGACAGCGACGGGGCGCGGGGGCTACATCGGCGGCTCGCAGTACAGGCGCGTAGCTCAGCGGTAGAGCGCTACCTTGACACGGTAGAGGTCGGTGGTTCGACACCACTCGCGCCTACCAGTAACCCGCAGGATCTCCTGGGCGTCGGCGACGATCTCCCGGCGCATGGCAGCCCGGCTCGCCGAGGCCGGGCGGCAGCTGGGCAGACGCCGGAGGGGCGAGCGGGTTATCATCGGCGCCACCCCCCCCCTGATCCCGGCTGGTGACATGCGCTCTCGCCTCCTTCTCTTGCCGCTCCTCGCGTCGCTCGCCCTCCTCGCCGACTGCGCGCCGACCTGCTCGGAGCCGATGCCGGCCTGCGCGGCCGACTGCCAGCTGACGAACGGCTGCCCCCAGACGTGCGCCTGCCCTCGCTCGACCGGCGGGAAGGACGCCGGGAGCGGCGCCGGCGCCGATGCAGGCAACGCGGTCTCGGACGGCGGCTCCGGGGGGGCCGACGCGGGGTCCGACGGCGGCGTCGCTGCGATGGACGCCGGGGCAGACGCCGGCCTGGACGCCGGGGCGGACGCCGGATCCGCCGCAGACGCGGGCCAGCTCTCCCTCTTCGCGGGGCAGCTCGGGGTCGCGGGCAGCGCGGACGGCGACGGCGGCGCGGCGTCGTTCTCGGCGCCGATGGGGCTCGCGCTCGACGGCGCGGGCAATCTCTACGTCGCCGACAGCCGGAGCGCGATCATCCGGAAGGTCTCGCTCGCGAACGGCGAGGTGACGACCCTCGCCGGAAGCCCGAATCACCTGGGGTCGACCAATGGAGTCGGCGCAGCGGCGAGCTTCGACTCGCCGCACGGGCTCGCCTGCGACGGCGCGGGGCACCTCTTCGTCGCCGACACGACCAACGAGATCGTCCGGCAGATCGACCTCGCGAGCGGCCAGGTGACGACGCTCGCCGGCGAGGCGGGACACCCCGGCAAGTCGGACGGAGTCGGGAGCGCCGCCCTCTTCGACCACCCCATGGGGCTCGCGGCCGACGGGGCCGGCCACCTCTTCGTGGGCGATTCCTACAACTTCGCCGTCCGGCAGATCGACGTCGCGCAGGCGAACGTGACGACCCTCGCCGGACGGCTCGGGATTCCGGGAGCGGCGGACGGCATCGGCGCGGATGCCGGCTTCAGCTACCTCGAGGGGCTCGCGTCAGACGGCGCGGGCCAGCTCTTCGTCGCGGACAGCGACAACTTCGCCGTCCGGGCGATCGACACCGCCTCGGCGGCCGTGACGACGCTCGCCGGGACCTTGGGGCACCACGGCGACGCCGACGGCGTCGGCCCGGCGGCCTCCTTCTCGAACCCGGTCGGAATCGCCTTCGACGCCGCCGGCGTGGTCTACGTCGCGGACGGGAGCCGGGTGCGCCGGATCGACGTCGCGACCAGGACCGTCACCAGCCCGCTCGGCGTGGTGGGACAAGCGGGCGTCATCCTCGGACCGGCGCCTGCCGGCCTCGCCGCGCCCTGGGGGCTCGAGGCCGTTCCGGGCCTCGGGCTCCTCGTCGCCGACTCGGCGGCCGAGGTTCTGCTCTCGTTCCACTGACCCCGGGGCGTCAGTTGCCCGGGCAGAGCGCCTGGATCTGCGGCGGCTGCGTGAACTGCGGCGGCGCGGATCCCGTCATCGTGGCCTGGACCTGCGCGTACATCCCCTGCGGCAAGGGGCTCGGGCTCGAGCTCCCGCAGGTCGCGAAGGTGACGGGACTCGGGCAGGACGAGGCGCTGCCGGTCCAGGTTCCGAGCGAGGGGCCGCCGGGCGTGTTCGTGATGTTCACGCTGAAAGTGATGTCGTCGACTCCGGGCACGATCCCCAGCGCCGCGTAGGTCATGCCCGTGTAGCTCGTGAACTCGGGCACGCTGCTCGCGCACGGCTCGAAGGTGCCGCTCCAGCTCGTCGGGACCGTGTTGCAGGCGGCGTTGCCCACCGCGACCGAGCCGATGGTCGGCGGCGGGGTCCCGACGGTCTGAGCGGTCACCTTGGCATAGACCGCGCTCGGGAGCGGCCCGCCCGTGCCACAGGTCGAGAGGTCGACCGGCGAGGGACACTGCGAGGCCGTCCCGGTCCAGCTTCCGAGCACCGTGCCCCCGATGCTGTTCATCACCTCGATGGTGAACTGGACGTCGGAGCCGCCGAGGACGCCCTGGGCCGAGTAGGTGAGCGAGTTGAAGGTCGTCGCGAGCGAGCCGCAGGGGTCGAAGGTCTGGGTGAGCGTCTGCTGCTGGTAGTTCCGCACGTCCTGGACCCAGTAGGCCAAGTGGTTCCCCTGGGTGGGGTCCTGGAGCGGGAACCAGAAGGCCGGGTAGCTCGGGTCGCCGGGGAGCTTCGAGAGATCGACGGCGGCGATGAAGATCTGCTGCGTCTGCCAGCCCGGAATGATCGCCCCGTAGGGGCGGGTGCTGTTGAACGCGACCCAGTGCAGATCCTCGGTCGGGGACCAGGTCGGCATCGTGTCCTCGTAGTACGGCTGCCCGGTCTGGTTGTTGATCACGCTGCTCGCGTTCGTGAGGGGCACCGCCGTCCCGCCACCCGAGGCAACGAGCGCGAGGCTGTTTCCGTTGTAAGGAGAGGCGAGGGTGGCGAAGGCGATCTGGTCGCCCTCGCCGTCGAACGACGGGAAGCAGCTCTCGCCGGGCTGGGCGTTGCCCAGCACCCCGCAGTCGTAGCCGGCCTGCGTGATGTCGAAGCCAGGGACGCCCGGGACGATCTGCTGCCGGCTTCCGAAGAGGACGCCGCCGTCCGATTGATAGGCGACGTCGAGGGTGGAGATCCCGCCCTTCACGTCCTCGTAAGCCACCTTCCCGCTCGGCTGCACCGGCGACCAGTCGGCCGTCCGGCCGACGATCTGGCTGCCGCCCACCTGAACGGCCGAGATGAGCGCGCCGGTCAGCGAGTCGACGAGCTCGAGGGTGCCGCCCTGCCGCGGGCTGAAGATGAGCTTCGAGTCGTCCGGGGAGATGTTGGCGTAGCCGTCGTACTGATTCCAGGGCGTCGTCGCCCCAGAGGCGTTGGGCGAGATCGGGTAGGCCGTCTCGAGAGCGAACGGCGGCGGGGTGGCGGTCACCTGCATGGTCCAGCGGTTGGTGTTCCCGTTGTTGTCGGTCACCGAGGCCGACATCATGCGGCCGTCGCGGCTGAAGCTGTGGCAGCCGTCGCAGCTCACCGTGCCGCCATCGGGGACGAAAGTCCCTGGGACGACGTAGTTCTCGAAGTAGCCGCCGTCGCTCAGCGAGGCCCGGTAGGTCCCCGAGTTGCCCGTGCCCCAGAAGAAGAGCACCCCCGGGACCGCGCGCCGGCTGAAGCCGAGCGTCTCCGGAGTCCCGAGGTAGATCTTCGACCCGGCGGCCCCTTTGAGGCCGTCGATCTGCACCGAGACGGTCGAGCCGGCGTTGCTGCCCGCGATGTCCTGCCAGGTCGTCTGATCGGCGGTCCAGCAGAAGGCGCCGGTCCCCGAGCAGACGGGGTCGTTTCCGGGGCTGTAGACGGTGGTCGTCCCCCCCGGGCCGCTGAAGGTCAGGCGGAACTGCGGTTCGTTGTGCGGGTCGGTCCACTGGAAGACGACGCCGTACATGTTCATGGGGAAGCGAGTCTCCGAGCTCGGGTAGATGATGCTCGGGCCGCCCGAGGCCGTCGGCCCCGTCCAGGACGAGGCCGTGGTGCCGCCGGCCGCGGTGACGCTCGCGTCGTAGACGACGTTCACGGTGGCCGCCCCCGAGAGCCCGCAGCAGCTCGCCGTGACGGTGTCGACGCCGCCGACCTTCGGAGGCGTGTAGACGTTCTGGGCGAAACTCCCGACGGGGTTGTCGTCCGCGCGCGTCGCGGCGAAGCTGCAATTCGAGGGGGCGAGAGACGAGGAGCCGCCGCCCGCGAGGGTGGCCGACACCGCGTAGGTGACGGGGGTCGTCCCCGTGGCGTTGGTGACCGTCTCGCTGGTCGTCGCGGGCGTGACGCTCAGGCCGGTCGCCCCCGAAGGGCAGCCGCCGCCCGCGTCCAAGACCCCGGCGTCCTGGCCGGCGTCCGCGACGCCGGCATCGGGAAGCGCTGCGTCCGGCAGCCCCCCGTCGGGAGCCGGGTGACCGTTGCTGTAGCCGGCGCACGTCCAGGGGCCAGCGAAGCCGGAGAGCAGGAGAATGGACGACAGCAGCGCGACTCGTCTCATGGGTTCGTGCCTCCGCCGTCAGACCCCCCCCGAGCATAGCGCAAGTCTCGTGCCGAGCCACGAGCGGCCGGAGGAGCCTCCTTCCGGGCGGTTGGCCAGCGGTGGCCCGGACAAGGCCGCAAAGATCGAAGCCGCGGCCCCGCAATCGTTGCATGGCCCGTCGCCTTCGGGCCGTTCGCGCGGGCCCGAGCCGGTGCTGCCGCCGCTTGCCCTCGCGCTTACCATCTGGTAAGGAGCCGCTGACCAGATGGTACCGGCACGCCTCGCGGAGCTCGTCGACATGCGCCAGCGGATGCTGGCCGTGGCGACGCGTCTCTTCGCCGCCCACGGCTTCGACGGCACCACGCTCCAGGACGTGGCGGACGCCGTGGGCGTGAGCAAGCCGGCGGTGATCCACCACTTCGCCTCCAAGGAGGCGCTGCGGGCGGCCGCGCTCGACGCGCTGCTCGATCACTGGAAGCAGACGCTGCCGCGCCTCTTGCTCGCCGCCACCGCCACCGACGACCGCTTCGACTCGCTCATCGGGGAGCTGCTCCGCTTCTTCTCCTCGGAGCCCGACCGGGCGCGGCTCGTCCTGCGCGAGCTGCTCGACCGTCCGTACGAGATGGGGCGCGTCATGGGCGGCGCCGTCCGGCCCTGGCTCGCGGCCATCGCGGCGTACGTGGAGCGGGGCCAGGAGCGGGGGCGCCACCACGCGGACGCCGACCCCGAGGCCTACGTCCTCCACGTCCTCTCGTTCGCCATCGCGGCCATCGCCTCGCGGGACGTCCTCGCGGGCGCCCTCGACCGGGGGCCGCGCGGCGAGAGCCCCGAGGCCCGCTACGAGCGCGAGCTCGTGCGGATGACTCGGGCGAGCCTCTTCACCCCGGCAGAGCGAACGCGCGCGGCGAGGCCCGCGCGCCGAAAGACCAGACGACGGAGGTAGTCACCATGGCGAGCTTCTACGAGGACAACGAGGATCTGCGTTTCTACGTCGAGCGGGGCATCGACTGGGCTCCCCTGGTCGAGGCCACCGAGTTCGGCTTCCGCGCGCCCGGCGGGCCGAAGGACGCCCCCGAGGCGGTCCGCTCTTACAAGGACGTCCTCGAGCTGGTCGGCGAGCTCGTGGCCGACCAGATCGCGCCGCTCGCCGCCAAGGTCGACCGCGAGGACAACCGGCTCGAGAAGGGAGAGGTCGTCGAAGGCGAGGCGATGCGCCGCATCTTCGCCTCCCTGCGCGAGGTCGAGCTGCACAAGCTCTGCCTCCCGCGCGAGTTCGGCGGCCTCAACTCGCCGCTGATGGTCTACCTGCTCGCGAGCGAGATCCTGGCGCGGGCGGACGTCTCGGTGATGACGCACTTCGGCTTCCACGGCGCCATGGCCATGGCCATGGTCCTCTACTCGATGCGCGAGGGCTCGATCCGGATCGATCCCGCCACGGGGAAGATCGAGAGCTGCCGCTTCGAGGCCCAGATCGCCGACATCGCCACCGGCGGAGCCTGGGGCTGCATGGACATCACCGAGCCCGACGCCGGCAGCGACATGGCGGCGCTGCGGACGGTGGGCGAACAGGACGCGAGCGGCAACTGGTTCGTGACGGGCCAGAAGATCTTCATCACCTCGGGCCACGGGAAGTACCACTTCGTCATCGCGCGGACCGAGGGCAAGGACAGCGGCCTCTCGGGCCTGTCGATGTTCCTCGTCCCGGCGTACGAGGATCTGCCCGACGGAAGCCGCAGGCGCCTCGTGACCCTGGAGCGGGTCGAGGAGAAGCTCGGCCACCACGGATCGGTCACCGCGGCGCTCTCGTTCGACCGCGCCCCCGCGCAGCTCATCGGCAAGCGGGGCGAGGGCTTCGAGTACATGCTCGTGCTCATGAACAACGCCCGCGTCGCAGTGGGCTTCGAGAGCCTCGGCCTCGCCGAGGCGGCGATGCGGATGGCGGAGGGCTACGCGAAGGAGCGCCGCTCGATGGGCAAGCCGATCGGCCGCCACGAGCTGATCGCCGACTGGCTCGACGAGATGCGGACCGACGTCCAGGGGATCCGGGCGCTCGCGGTCGCCTCGGCGCAGCACGAGGAGCTCGCGCAGAAGCTCGCCATCCTCCAGAAGCACGCGGCGAGCCCCACCGCCGCCGAGCGCGAGCGCATCGAGCGCGACCTGCCGCGCCACCGGGCGCTGGCGCGCCGCTACACGCCGCTCCTCAAGTACCTCGCCGCGGAGAAGGCGGTCGAGATCGCCCGCCGCAACATCCAGATCCACGGCGGCATGGGCTACATGCGCGAGACCGGGGCCGAGAAGCTCCTGCGCGACGCGCTCGTGCTCCCCATCTACGAGGGGACGAGCCAGATCCAGTCGCTGATGGCGATGAAGGACACCCTCGGCGCCATCCTGAAGCGGCCCCAGGCCTTCCTCACGAAGCTCGGGCAGGCGCGCTGGCGCTCCCAGACCGCGCGCGACCCGCTCGAGCGGCGCGTGGCCCGGCTCCAGGTCTCGTCCCTCGGGGTGCAGCAGTTCCTCGTGACCCGCACGGCCGCCGACAAGCTGAAGACGCTGCCCGAGCTCCCGCTCTCGAGCTGGCCCCGGGCGCTCTCCTCGGGCTGGGACCCGAAGCGCGACTTCGCGGTGGCGATGCTCCACGCCGAGCGGCTCATCCGGATCCTCGCCGACGAGGCGGTCGCCGAGATCCTGCTCGCCCAGGCGAAGGCCCACCCCGAGCGGCGCGAGCTCTGCGAGCGCTGGCTCGAGCGCGCCGAGCCGCGCGGCCGCGCGCTCGCCGACGAGATCACGACGCACGGCAACCGGCTGCTCCGCGCGCTGGCGGGCGAGGAGAAGGCGGCCGCCAAGGCGAGCTGATCCTCGCCCCGACGGAGAGCCGAGCCCAGTCGCTTGCCGCGGCGCGACGCGGCTGTTAGATCCCGCGTCCACCATGGACCCAGTTACCGTCACGCTGCCCGACGGCTCCCAGAAGCAGGCCGTGAAGGGGACCCGGATCGCGGAGTTCGTCGCCGCGCAGATCGGCCAGGGGCTCGCCCGGGCCGCTTACGCCGCCAAGATCGACGGCGCCGAGGTGGACCTCTCGCGGCCGCTCGAGCGCGACTGCAAGCTCGAGGTGATCACGAAGAAGAGCCCCGAGGCGCTCGAGATCGCCCGCCACGACGCGGCCCACGTCGTCGCGAGCGTCGTACAGCGGCTCTTCCCGGGGACCCAGGTCACCATCGGCCCCACCATCGAGGACGGCTTCTACTACGACTTCTTCCGCGAGAAGCCGTTCACGCCCGAGGACCTCGAGGCGATCGAGAAGGCCACGAACGACGAGATCCGCGCCGACCAGCCCTTCGTCCGCGAGGAGGTCTCGCCCGACGAGGCGATCCGGCTCTTCGAGGGGAAGGGCGAGAAGTTCAAGGTCGAGATCGTCAGGGACATCGTCCAGAGGGGCGCGAAGACGCTCACCCTCTACCGGCACGGCGACTGGGTCGACTTCTGCCTCGGGCCCCACGGGCCGTCCACCGGCAAGATCGGCGTCGTCAAGCTGACGAGCGTCGCGGGCGCCTACTGGCGCGGCGACTCGCGCAACCCGATGCTGCAGCGGATCTACGGCACCGCCTTCTTCGACAAGAAGGATCTCGACGCCCACCTGGCCCGGATCGAGGAGGCGAAGAGGCGCGACCACCGCAAGCTCGGCAAGGAGCTCGAGCTGTTCATGACCCACCCCTTCGCGCCCGGGGCGGCCTTCTGGCTCCCGAAGGGGACGACGCTCTACCAGCTGCTCTCGGACTGCATGCGACGGCTGCTCCTCGCCGAGGGCTACGTCGAGGTGAAGACGCCGCTCGTCTTCAACAAGGCGCTCTGGGAGCGGAGCGGCCACTGGGAGCACTACCAGGAGAACATGTTCGTCTTCGAGAGCGAGGAGCAGGAGTTCTCGCTCAAGCCGATGAACTGCCCGAGCCACATGCTGATCTTCGGCCACAGGCGGCGGAGCTACCGCGAGCTGCCGCTGCGGCTGCACTCCCAGGACGTGCTCCACCGCAACGAGGCCTCGGGGACGCTCGGCGGGCTCACGCGCGTGCGGCAGTTCCAGCAGGACGACGCGCACATCTACCTCGCCGAGGAGCAGATCGGCGAGGAGGTGGCGCGGATCATCGGCCTCGTCGACCGGGTCTACCAGGCCTTTGGCCTCGGCCACACGGCGAAGCTCTCGACCCGGCCCGAGAAGTTCGGCGGCGAGGCGGCGCTCTGGGACCGCGCCGAGCAGGCGCTGGAGGCGGCGCTCGCGGCGCAGGGGATCGCCTACATGGTGGCCCCGGGCGAGGGCGCCTTCTACGGCCCCAAGATCGACTTCGACGTCACCGACTCGCTGGGTCGCAAGTGGCAGTGCGCGACGATCCAGCTCGACTACGTCCAGCCGCGCCGCTTCGAGCTCTCGTACGTCGGCGAGGACAACGCGGAGCACGTGCCGGTGGTCATCCACCGGGCCATCTACGGCTCGTTCGAGCGCTTCCTCGCGATCCTCATCGAGCACTACGCCGGCGCCTTCCCCACCTGGCTCGCGCCGGTGCAGGCGCGGCTCGTCACCGTGAGCGATCGCTTCCTCCCGTACGCTCGGGAGGTGGAGGCCTCCTTGCGCGCGGCCGGCGCCCGGGTCGAGCTCGACCCGCGCAACGAGAAGCTCGGCGCGAAGATCCGCGAGGGCGAGCTCGCGAAGATCCCCTTCGTCGTGGTCATCGGCGAGAAGGAGGCCGAGCAGAGGACGCTCTCGCCGCGAAGGCACGGCGGCAAGGACCTCGGCGCCATGCCGATCGCCCAGTTCGCCGAGCTGCTCTCGCACGAGGGGCGACCGCCCTACGGCGCGCCTGCCGGCGGTTGACTTTCGTCGCGAGATCGCTACCCTAACGCACCCCGCCACCAGGGGGAGGGACTCGCGCGTCCGGCAAGACCGGCCTTTCGAGCGGACGCGCCACCACCAGAGAAGGAGTAGGCCATCAGGGACGCCAGAACAAACCGCCGCATCCGCGCGCGCGAAGTGCGCGTCATCGGTGCCCAGGGCGAACAGCTCGGGATCATGACGATCGACCAGGCGCTCGCCGTCTCTTCGGAGTCCGGCCTCGACCTCGTCGAGATCTCGCCGACCGCGAAGCCGCCGGTCTGCAAGATCATGGACTACGGCAAGTTCAAGTACGACGAGAAGAAGCGTCAGGCCCAGGCCAAGAAGAAGCAGGCCGTCGTCCAGATCAAGGAAGTGAAGTTCCGTCCGAAGACCGACGACCACGACTTCGACTTCAAGGTCCGCAACGTGCGCCGCTTCCTCGAGGAGGGCGACAAGGCCAAGCTGACGCTCATGTTCCGCGGCCGCGAGATCGTCCACAAGGACCTCGGCCAGAAGGTGCTGATGCGCGTCGTCGAGGAGCTGAAGGACGTGGCCGTGCTCGAGCAGACCGCGCGCATGGAAGGCCGGTCGATGTTCATGATCCTGGCGCCGAACCCGAAGATGAAGCAGAAGAGCGCGGCCCCGGCCGGTCCGCCGGCCCCGAGGCCCGCCGGCGCGCCGCCGCCGCGCCCGGCGCCCCAGGCCGCCTCGATCGGAACGCCCGCGACGCCTCCGGCGCAGCAGAGCGCGCCGAAGCCGTAGACAAACCGCAGCGAGACAGAGGGAATCCATGGCATACAAGCTCAAGACGAACTCCGCGGCGAAGAAGCGCTTCAAGATTCGGCCGAGCGGAAAGGTGAAGCACAAGCAGCGGGGCGTCCGTCACAACGCCGGCGCGAAGTCGGAGAAGCAGAAGCGCCACCTCCGCGGGACGACGGACCTCGTGCTGCGCGACGAGAAGAAGGTGAAGGAGCTGTTCCCGTACGCCCGCTAGGGGCGTCCTCGAAAGGTCAGGGGTTTCGCCGTGAGAGTGAAGAAGGGCTTCAAGGCGCGCCGGCGCCGCAACCGGGTCCTCAAGCTCGCGAAGGGCTTCAAGGGCCGTCGCAAGAACTGCTACAGGCGGGCCAACCAGGCCGTCGAGCGGGCGCTCGATTACGCGACGCGCGATCGGCGCGTGCGCAAGCGGGAGTTCCGCGCCCTCTGGATCACCCGGATCAACGCCGCGTCCCGGCTCGCCGGGACGACCTACAGCCAGCTCATCCGGGGCCTCGCCAAGGCCGGCGTCGCCGTCGATCGGAAGATCATGGCGGAGCTGGCCGTCCTCGACCCGAAGGGCTTCGAGGCGATCGCCGCGATCGCGAAGTCGGCCTAGCGGCGATGCTCGCGGCGCTGGAGGCGCTCCTCGCCGCGGCGCGCCTCGAGATCCCGCAGGCAGGGGATCGCGAGGCCGCCGAGGCGCTGCGCGTCCGATACCTCGGACGGAAGGGCGAGCTCCAGGCGCTCCTGCGCGGCATGGGCTCGGTGCCCGCCCCCGAGCGGCCCGCCGCCGGAGCGGCCGTCAACGCCGCCCGCGACGAGATCGAGGCGCTGATCCGCGAGGCGATCGCCCGCGGCGAGCGCGCCGCGCTCGAGCGGGAGCTGCGAGGGGCGCCGCTCGACGTCACGCTGCCGGGCCGGCGGCTCGCGCCGCGGGGGCGCCGCCACCCCGTCTCGCAGGCGCAGGACGACATCGTCGAGATCTTCGCCCGGATGGGTTACGAGGTCGCCGAGGGGCCCGAGGTCGAGCTCGACTACTACAACTTCGAGGCGCTCAACATGCCCGCGGGCCACCCGGCTCGCGACATGCAAGACACCTTCTACGTCGAGGCGAAGGGGCGCGAGGGGATCGCCCCCGGCAACCCGCCGCTCCTGCGGACTCACACGAGCCCGGTCCAGGTCCGCTCGATGCTCGCCCGGCAGCCGCCGCTGCGGATCTGCTCGCCGGGGCGGGTCTACCGGCGCGACGACGACCCCACCCACAGCCCGATGTTCCACCAGGTGGAGCTGCTCTGCGTCGACCGCGGCATCAGCTTCGCGCACCTGCAGGGCACGCTCGAGGCCTTCATCCAGGCCTTCTTCGGCAAGGGCTTCCAGACTCGCTTCCGGCCAAGCTACTTTCCCTTCGTCGAGCCGGGCGCCGAGGTGGACATCACCTGCACCCTCTGCGGCGGCAAGGGCTGCCGGACCTGCAAGGGCACGGGCTTCCTCGAGGTGCTCGGCGCGGGCATGGTCCACCCGAAGGTGCTCGCGGCGGTCGGCTACGATCCCGAGGAGCTCTCGGGCTTCGCCTTCGGCGCCGGCATCGACCGGCTCGCCATGCTCCGCTCGGGCGTGGACGACCTGCGGCTCTTCTTCGAGAACGACCTGCGCTTTTTGGAGACCGCATGAGGGTCTCGCTCGCCTGGCTCGCCGAGCTCGTCCCGCTGCCGCCGCCGTCCGAGCTCGAGCGTGGCCTCACCTTCGCCGGCCTCGAGGTCGAGCGGGTCGAGCGGCGCGGCGAGGGGCTCGAGGGGGTCGTCGTCGCGCGGATCCTCGAGACCGCCCCCCACCCGAAGGCGGACCGGCTGTCGGTGACGCAGGTGGACCTGGGCGGCGAGCGGCTCCAGATCGTCTGCGGCGCGAAGAACTACCGGGTCGGCGACCGGGTGCCGCTCGCCCGCGTCGGCGCCGTCCTGCCCGGCGGCAAGAAGATCGAGGCGGCGAGCCTGCGCGGCGTCCAGTCGGCCGGGATGCTCTGCAGCGAGCGCGAGCTCGGCGTCTCCGACGCCCCGGGCGCGGACGCCGGGCTCTGGATCCTCCCCGAGGAGCTGCCGCTCGGCGCGAACGTGGCCCAGGCGATGGGGCTGCGCGACACGGTCTTCGAGCTCAACGTCACCCCGAACCGCGCGGACTGCCTCTCGCACCTCGGCGTCGCCCGCGAGGTGGCGGCGATCTTCCGCGCGAAGCTCCGGCCGCCGCCCGAGGAGCCCGCCGCGCTCGACTTCGACGCCCCGCTGCCGCCCGAGCCGCGCCTGATGGACGCCGAGCGCTGCGGCCTCTACCTCGGCGGGGCCCTCTCGGCCGGCCGCGGCCTCGTCGGGCACTCGCCGCTCTGGATGCGCAGCCGGCTCGAGGCGTGCGGCATCCGCGCGATCGGCCTCGCGGTGGACGTGACGAACTACGTCCTCCTCGAGCTCGGCCAGCCGCTCCACGCCTTCGACCTGCGCGAGGTGGGGGAGGGCATCCGGGTCCGGCGGGCCCGGCCGGGCGAGCCGCTCGTCACGCTCGACGGGGTTCGCCGCACCCTCTCGGACGACGACCTCGTCATCGCCGCCGGGGAGAGGCCGGTGGCGCTCGCGGGAGTCATGGGCGGCGAGGCGAGCGGCGTCCTCCCCGACACCGAGGCGCTCTACCTCGAGGCCGCCTGGTTCTCGCCCGAGGGGATCCGGCGCAGCGCCCGGCGGCACGGCCTCCATTCGGAGTCGTCCCACCGCTTCGAGCGCGGCGTCGACCCGACGCTCGCGCCCCGGGCCCTGCGGCGAGCGGTCGCCCTGATCGCCCAGGCGATCCCCGGGACGCGAGCCGCCGCGCCCCAAGGCGCCGAGGGTCGTCGCCCCGCGCCCCGCGCGGTCCCGCTCCGCTTCGCCCGCGTGGGCGCGCTGCTCGGCTGCGAGGTTCCGGCGGAGGAGTCGCGCGGCCAGCTCGCCGCGCTCGGCCTCGTCGAGGTCGCCCACGCGCAGGGGACGGGCCGCTTCGAGATCCCCTCCCACCGCTTCGACCTCGAGATCGAGACCGACCTCATCGAGGAGGTCGCGCGGCTGCGAGGCTACGACCGGATCCCGAAGGCGCTGCCGCCCATCGCCACGCCGCCCGCCCCGGAGCGGCGGCACGGCCGGGCGCTCTCGGCCACCCGGACGTTGCTCGGAGACCACGGCTTCTTCGAGGCGCTGAACCTGAGCTTCTCGGGCGGGCCCATGGCCGAGCCGTTCGGGGAGGGCGAGCCGGTGGCGCTCGTGAACCCGCTCGGGGCCGAGCAGGGGCGGCTTCGGACCTCGCTCCTCCCCGGCCTCTGCCAGAACCTCCAGACGAACCTCTCGCGGCTGCCGCAGATCGCGGGCGCCCCGCCCACGGTCCGACTCTATGAGATCGCCAGCAGCTTCCGCTGGCCGACCGAGGACGAACGGAGCGGGGGCCCGACTCACGAGCGGCTCTCGCTCGGGCTGCTCGCCCACGGGCCGCGCCAGCCGATCTCCTGGGCCACGGGCCGCGAGCCGTTCGACTTCTACGATCTGAAGGGCGTCATCGAGGCGCTCTGCGAGCGGCTCGGCGCCACCGTCCGCTTCGATCGGGGCGAGGCGCGCTGGCTCCACCCTCGCTCCGCGGCGCGACTCGTCGTCGGCGACGGGGGCGGCGCGGGCGTCTTCGGCGAGATCCACCCCGCCGTCGCGGACAGGCTCGGGCTGCCGCGCGGGACCCTCCTCGGAGAGCTCGACCTCGCGCCGCTCTTCGCTGCCGGCGCCGCCGCTCGGTTCGAAGGGCTCCCGCGCTACCCGGCCGTGCTGCGCGACCTCGCCCTCGTGGTCGACGCGGGCCGCTCCGCCGCGGAGGTGGCCACGCTCCTGCGCGAGGCCGGCGGCGAGCTCCTCGAGGCGCTGCTCCTCTTCGACGTGTTCGAGGGCGGCAGCCTGCCGGCCGGAAAGAAGAGCCTCGCCTTCTCGCTCCGCTTCCGCGCGGCCGACCGCACGCTGACCGACGACGAGGTGGCGAAGAGCCACGCGGCGCTGGTCGCCGCCGCGGAGCAGGGGCTCGGGGCCACGCTGCGGGCCGGCTAGATTGACAATTTTCAGCCTCCGGGTACCCTGAATACGAGCTGATCTTGCGAGGGTGCGAGCCCCCGCCGAGCGGGGTCGAGCGAGCGATGACCAAGGCCGACATCATCGAGCACGTCTACGAGCAGGTGGGTTTCTCGAAGAAGGAGAGCGCCGAGGTCGTCGAGCTCGTGTTCGACACGATCAAGCGGACGCTCGAGGGCGGCGAGCGGATCAAGATCTCGGGCTTCGGCAACTTCATCGTGCGGGACAAGAAGTCGCGCATCGGCCGCAACCCGCAGACCGGCCAGGAGATCGAGATCTCCGCCCGACGCGTGCTGACGTTCCGGCCGAGCCAGGTCCTGAAGAGCGACCTGAACCGCCCGTCTTAGCGGGCCCTTCGCACATCCAGCTTGCGCCGCCCCCGGGCGGCATGGCAGAAGAGGCGCTGCAGCCGCAGCAATCGGGGCGTAGCGCAGCCTGGTAGCGCACTTGCTTGGGGTGCAAGTGGTCGCTGGTTCAAATCCAGTCGCCCCGACAGTTCGAGGCCCCGGAGAACGTTGGAGAGATCCCACGCGCTCCGGGGCCTCACTTTTTGAGGCTGCCGCCCATGGCCAACTTCCGCTTCTACCGCCGCGCGCGCATCTTCCCGGGCCTCTCGGTCAACCTCTCGCGCTCGGGCCCCAGCCTCTCCGTCGGCGTCCGCGGCGCGCATTTCACGTTCGGCCCGCGCGGCGTCACCCGTACCGTCGGCATCCCCGGCTCGGGCCTCTCCTGGACTTCGCACACCGGGCGCTCCAGCGGCTTTCACTCGGCCCACGTCGAAGCGCCGGTCAGCGAGCGGCGGCAGCGGATCATGCACCGCTGGGCCCTCGCGGGGCTGCTCTGGCTTCTGTTGCTGCCGCTGCTCCTGCTGCTCGGACTCTTCGGCGGGCGGTAGCGCAGCGGGCGCGGACAGCCCCCAGACTCTTCCGACCGTGGCCGGTACCCTTCCGAAAGGGGCTACGGCTCCTCGTAGACGAACTGCTTGCCCGCGTAGTTGCGGAGCGTCCAGCTCTTGCCCTCGTGCTTCACGACGTACTCGGGCATGAGCGGGATCTTGCCGCCGCCGTTCGGGCCGTCGACGACGAAGTGGGGGACGGCGAGGCCGGAGGTGTGGCCGCGCAGCGCCTCGATGATCCGGATCCCCGCCTCCACCGGCGTCCGGAAGTGGCTGATGCCCTGCGCGAGATCGCACTGATAGATGTAGTACGGCCGCACCCTCATCATGAGCAGCTTCTGGTTCAGCTCCACGACCAGCTTCGGGTCGTCGTTGACGCCCTTGAGCAGCACCATCTGGTTGCCGATGGCGCAGCCGGCGTCGGCGAGCCTCCGGCAGGCCTCGAAGGCCTCGCGGGTGCACTCCTTCGGGTGGTTGAAGTGGGTGTTGACGTAGACGGGCTGGTACTTGCGCAGCAACCGGACGAGGTCGTCGGTGATCCGCTGGGGCAGGGTGACGAGGTTGCGGGTGCCGAGCCGGAAGATCTCGACGTGGGGGATGGCCCGAAGCCGGCCGAGCAGGTAGTCGAGCCGCTCGTCCGAGAGCGAGAGCGGGTCGCCGCCCGAGATGACGATGTCGCGCACCTCGGGATGCTTCGCGATGTAGTCGAGGCCGCCCTCGATCTGGGCCCGGGCGGCGGCGCTCGTCGGGTCGGCGACCTTCCGCTTCCGGGTGCAGTGGCGGCAGTACACGGGGCAGTTGTGCGTCGTGTAGAAGAGGACGCGGTCGGGGTAGCGGTGGGTGATGCCGGGCACCGGCATGTCCCGCTCTTCGGCGAGCGGATCCTCGAGGTCCTGGGGCGAGAAGGTCAGCTCGCCCAGCTGCGGGACGCCCTGGAGCCGCACGGGGCAGGCGGGATCCTCGGGGTCCATCAGCGCCGCGTAGTAGGGCGTGATCCCCATGTGGAACATCGCGTTCGACTCCTCGAACGCGCGCCGCTCGTCGTCGGTCGGGCTGATGACCCGCTCGAGCTGCTCCAGCCGCGTGACGCGGTTTCGCTGCTGCCAGCGCCAGTCGTTCCAATCGGCCTCGGAGGTCTCCTTCCAGGCGCGGCCGCGGCCGCCCGAATGGAATCGGGCGGCGACGTGGTCGACGGCCGGG
The DNA here is from genome assembly GCA_021783235.1 of Myxococcales bacterium. Classification (GTDB taxonomy): domain Bacteria; phylum Myxococcota; class Myxococcia; order Myxococcales; family JAKAPL01; genus JAJXUD01. The sequence goes on from JAJXUD010000001.1 coordinate 162,791, forward strand.
CCGGCCGAGCCTTTCTCGGCCCACTCGAAGGCGCCGGTCGACTCGTCGTACTTTCCTTCGGCCGGGGGATGGACCACGGGAAGCGCCATGTCTGACCTCGTCGCGGGGGAGACTCTTCGGGGCCACGCCCTATAACACCTGAGCGCGGGAGTTCTCAACGGCGCGGAGCGGCGCGGCCTCGAGCGAGCGGACGAAGCCGACGATCCGCTCGACCACCTCCTTGGGCCTCTCCATCTGCGGCAGGTGCCCCCAGCCGTGGACGATCTCGATGCGCGCCTGCGGCGGCAGGTTCTTGCGGAAGTACTCGATGAACGAGCTCGGAAGGAGCCGCTCGTCGGTCCCCCAGAGGACCTCGCAGGGGCCCGCGATCTGGCCGAGCTCCTCGGGGGAGATGAAGTCGCCGGGATCGATCGACTCGAGGATCTTTCGGACCGCCGGGCTTCGCCAGATGGCGCGAATGTCGTTCTCGACGAGGAAGAGGGGCAGCGGCGGCGAGGTGAAGATCCGCTGGAGGACGGCGTGGGCGGAGGCCCGGTCGGGAGCGGCGAAGGCGTCTCGAAGCCCCTGGAGCTCGTCGGGCGTCATCGGCGGCCCCGCGGGCGCGATGGCGATGGCGCCGCGGCAGAGCTCGTCCTGCCGGGCGGCGAAGCGGAGGGTCAGCGCCCCGCCGAGCGAGTTTCCGACGAGGACGCACGGCTCGCCGACGACATCCCGGACGAACTCGACCGCCCGCTCGTAGAGCTCCGAGAGCGTCAGGTGATCGCGCCCCTCGGGGAGCTTCGACCGGCCGGCGCCCGGCATGTCGATGGCGATCACCCGCCGCAGCGCCCGCTTGAGCGGCACGAGGGACTGGTACCAGCTGTTCGCCGAGTCGCCGAAGCCGTGGACGAGCAGGACGGGCGGCCCGTGGCCGCTGCCCGCGCCGTCGTAGTAGTGCAGCTCGGCGCCCTGGATCTGGACGGTGCGCGAGCTGACCCCGCAGCGGCGCAGGTCGCGCCGCATCAGCTCGTTCAAGATCGGGAGCAGCGCCATCCCGCGGGGGCCTCCTTCACCGCTGCGGCGAGGAGGGCGGCTTCCAGCGGAGGATCGGCTGGCGAGCCGCCCGCACCTCGTCGAGCCGCCCCACGATGGTGCGATTCGGCGCCGAGTGCAAGGCCTCGGGCCGTTCGGCGGCCTCGGCGGCGACGGCGCGGAGCGCCGCGGCGAGCCCTTCGACGGCCTCGGGGCTCTCGGTCTCGGTCGGCTCGATCATGAGGGCGCCCGGGACCACGAGCGGGAAGTAGATGGTCGGGGGATGGAAGCCGTGGTCGATGAGCCGCTTCGCGACGTCGAGCGCGGAGACGCCGTGCTCCTTCTGCCGCTTGTCCGAGAAGACGACCTCGTGGAGCGTCTCTTCGGGGAAGGGGAGCTGGTAGCTCCCCTCGAGGAGCTTGCGCAGGTAGTTCGCGTTCAGGACCGCGAGCTCGGCGGTCCGGCGGACCCCCTCGGGCCCCCACTCGCGGATGAGCGCGTAAGCGCGCACCCACATGCCGAAGTTGCCCCAGAACGTCCTCAGCCGGCCGATGGACTGCGGCCGGTCGAAGTCGAGGGCGTAGCGCGGCTCGCCGCCTTCGCCGATCGTCTTACGGATCGTCGGCGTCGGCAAGAACGGCACGAGCGGCTCCGCCACCCCCACCGGCCCGCTGCCGGGCCCGCCGCCGCCGTGCGGCGTCGCGAAGGTCTTGTGGAGGTTGAAGTGCATCACGTCGACGCCCATGTCTCCGGGGCGGGCGACGCCGACGAGCGCGTTCAGGTTGGCGCCGTCGTTGTAGAGCAGGGCGCCCTTCGAGTGCACGAGATCCGCGATCTCCCGCACGTTCCGCTCGAAGATCCCGAGCGTGTTCGGGTTCGTGACCATGAGCGCGGCGACGTCCTCGTCGAGCTTCCCGGCGATCGCCCCCGGCTCGAGCACTCCGCCGGGCCCGATCGGCAGCGGCACCGCCTCGTAGCCAGCGAGCGTGCAGGTGGCGGGGTTCGTCCCGTGGGCCGTGGCGGGGACGAGCACCTTCTTGCGAGGGTTGCCGCGCCGCGCGTGGTAGGCCCGGATCATGAGGAGCCCGCAGAGTTCGCCCTGGGCGCCCGCCGCCGGCTGGAGGCTCGTGGCCGAGAAGCCCGCGATCTCCGAGAGCGCCCGCTCGAGCTCGAAGGCGAGCTGCAACGCCCCCTGGCAGTCCTCGTCCGGCAGCATCGGGTGGAGCTGCGCGAAGCCCGGCAGCCGGGCGATCGCCTCGCTCGACTTCGGGTTGTACTTCATCGTGCACGAGCCGAGCGGGAAGGGGCCCGAGTCGATGCCGTAGTTCCACTGCGAGAGCCGCACGAAGTGGCGGACGCCCTCCGGCTCTGAGAGCTCGGGAAGGCCGTCGATCTCGCCGCGGAGCAGCTCTTTCGGGATCTCCGCGGCGGGGTCGGCCTCGGGGACGCCGGCCGCGGGGAGCGAGGCGCCGCTCCGGCCGCGGACGCCGCGCTCGAAGAGGAGCTGCTCGCGCAACAGGAGGCCCGTCGTCCCCGGCGAGCTCTTCGGGAAGAAATCGTCGGCCATGGTCATTGGGTGGCTCTCAGCCTCGCAGCGCGGCGGCGAGCTCGTCGATCCGCTCGCGTGAGTGGAGCTCGGTCGCGCAGACGAGCAGCGCGTCGTCGAGCCCGGGGAGATCGGGGTAGAAGCGGCCGAGCGGCAGGCCGGGGACGATGCCGGCGGCCCGCGCCCGCGCGACGGCCTTCCCGTCGGCAACGACGGCGACCTCGTTGAAGGACGGCGCCGAGAAGAGCGCACGGCCGAGCTTCTCGCGGGCGTAGCGGGCGCGGCGCCAGTTGAGCAGCGCGAGCTCGCGCAGCCCCCGGCGGCCGAGGAGGGCGAGGTGAATCGTCGCCGCGAGCGCGTTGAGCGCGTTGTTCGTGCAGATGTTCGAGGTCGCGTTCTCGCGCCGGATGTGCTGCTCGCGCGTCGAGAGCGTGAGTACGAAGGCCCGCTGGCCCCGCGAGTCGACCGTCTCGCCGCAGAGCCTTCCCGGGAGCTGGCGGAGGAACTCCTCCCGCGCCGCGAAGAAGCCGCAGCCCGGGCCGCCGTACGAGAGGCCGCTGCCGAAGCTCTGCAGCTCGCCGACGCAGACGTCGGCCCCGAGCGCGCCCGGCGGCTCGAACAGGCCGAGGGAGACCGGCTCGGCGACGGCCGCGCCGAAGAGCGCCCCCGCGCCGTGCGCCGCCTGGGCGAGCGGGCGGAGATCCTCGACGGCGCCGAGGAAGTTCGGGCTCTGCACGAGCGCGAAGGCGGTCTTCTCCGTGAGCGCCTTCGCGAACGCCGCGCCGTCGGTCCGGCCCGTCTTCGGGTCGAAGGGGACCTCGACGACCTCGCGGCCGCCGGCGTGGAGGTAGGCGCGGACGACCTCGCGGTAGCTCGGGTGGAGCGCCCGCGAGAGGACGATCTGGCCACGGCCGGGCTTCTGCCGGAGCGCGAGGAGCGCCGCCTCGGCGCAGGCGGTGGCGCCGTCGTACATCGAGGCGTTCGAGAGCGGCAGGCCGGTGAGCAGGCAGACGAGGCTCTGGAACTCGAAGATGGCCTGGAGCGTCCCCTGGGCGAGCTCGGGCTGGTAGGGGGTGTAGGCCGTGTAGAACTCGCTGCGCAAGAGCAGCTGGTCCACCGCGGCGGGGACGTGGTGCGGGTAGGCGCCGGCCCCGAGAAACGGCACCGGGCGGATCCGATTCTTCGCCGCGAGCCCCTCGAAGAGGTCGAAGAGCGCCCGCTCGTCGAGCGGCGCCGGCAGCCGCAGCGGCCGGTCGAGCCGGAGGGCTTTCGGAATGGGGGCGAAGAGAGCTTCGATGGACGGGGCGCCGATCGCCGCGAGCAGCCGGGCGACGTCGTCTTCGGTGTGGGGATGGTAGCGCATGTCGTGCGAGCGTGAAGGAGAGAGAGGCCGGGCGCGCGGCTACTCCTTGCTCTCCTCGACGAGCTTCGCGTAGTCCGGAGCGGAGAGGAGCCCCTCGATCTCCTTCGGGTCGGCGAGCTCGACCTGGATCATCCAGCCCTCCTCGTAGGGATCCTCGTTGATGGTCTCGGGGCCGTCGACCAGTGGGCCGTTCACCTCGATGACCTTGCCCGAAACGGGCGCGAAGAGCTCACTGACCGCCTTGGTCGACTCCACGACGCCGAACGCCTCGCCCTTGCGAAGGCTGTCGCCGACCTTGGGCAGCTCCACGTAGACGACGTCGCCGAGCTGCTCCTGCGCGAACTCGGTGATGCCGATGGTCGCCCGGCTGCCGTTCAGCCGCGTCCACTCGTGGTCCTTCGTGTACTTGAGATCCTCGGGGTAGGCCATCGGCGCTCCTCTGTGGGTGGAGAGACGGAGTGACCGCGCCCGCTTCATAGCGGAGCGGCCGCGCGAGCGTCAACGCGCTCGTTTGTAGAACGGTGTCGGCACGACCTCGGCGGGCACCGCCCGGCCCCGGATTTCCACGGCGAAGCGGCTGCCGAGCTCCGCCCGGTCGGCCGGCAGGTAGGCCATGCCGATGGGGAGGTCGAGGGTGGGGGAGAGCGTGCCGCTGCGGACCTCGGAGACCCTCTTGCCGTCGACCAGCACCGGGTAACCGTGGCGCGGGATGCCCTTCTCGAGCAGCCGGAAGCCGACGAGCTTGCGCGGCAGCCCCGCTGCCTTCTCTGCTCGCAGCGCCTCCGCGCCGATGAACGGCTCGCCCTTGCCGAGCTTCACGATCCAGCCGAGCCCGGCCTCGAGCGGCGTGGTCTCGTCGTCGATGTCGTTGCCGTAGAGGCAGTACTTCATCTCGGTCCGCAGCGAGTCGCGGGCGCCGAGCCCGCACGGCGTGAGGCCGTCCGGTGCGCCCGCCTCCATCAGCGCGTCCCAGACGGGGACCGCGTCCTTCGGGGCGCAGAAGATCTCGAAGCCGTCCTCCCCGGTGTAGCCCGTGCGGGCGACCAGCGCGGATCGACCGGCCACCTCGCCCTGCGCGAAGCGATAGCTGCCGATCGAGGCGAGGTCGAGCTTCGTCAGCCGCGAGAGGATCGCCTGGGCGCGCGGCCCCTGCAGCGCGAGCTGCGCCCAGTCGCCCCCCTCGTCGCGCAGCTCGAGCGACCGAAGATCCTTCGTCCGCTCCGCGAACCAGCGGAAGTCTTTCTCGCGGTTCGAGGCGTTGACGCAGACGAGGAAGTCGTCCGGGGCGCGCCGGTAGACGACGACGTCGTCGACGATGCCTCCCCGCTCGTTGCAGACCGCCGCGTACATCGCCTGGCCCACCGCGCAGCTCGCGAGGTCGTTCGTGACGAGCCGCTGGACCGCGCGCAGGGCGTCCGGGCCGCGCAGGACGATCTCGCCCATGTGCGAGACGTCGAAGAGGCCGGCCCGCTCGCGGACCGCCCGGTGCTCGTCGAGCATCGAGCGGTAGAGCACGGGCATCTCGAAGCCGGCGAAGGGAACGAGCTTGCTGCCGAGTCGGACGTGGACGTCGTGGAGCGGGGTTCGCAGCAGTTCGGTCATCGGGGCCTCGGGGCTGCGGGACTCATACCTCCCGGCCGCCCGAGGTCAAGAGAGCGCGGCGAGCCCCTTCCTTCTTTCCCGATTCGATGATGTAGTCGCTCCCCGAGTGGACGAGCTTCGGCTCATCGGGGAGGCCGATCGGGGAGCGCTCGAGGCTCTGCTGGCTCCCGATCCGGGCAAGAACATCTACCTGCTCGGGGTCCTCGACGAGTTCGGGCTCGGCGGCGCGGGGCGGGCGCACGCCTTCTACGGCAGCCCAGCCACCGGCGCGCTTCGGGCGGTGCTGCTCGTGACGCAGACGGGCCTCTGGGTACCCGAAGCCGCCGATCCGAGGGACGTCCGCGCCTTCGGGGCGGGCCTGCGCACGCTCCCGCTGCTGACCTCGGTGGGCGACCGGTCGCTTGTCGACGAGCTCTGGATCGCCCGAACCGGAGGGCGGAGGCCGAGGCTCGCGCGCATCCAGCGGCTGCTCCAGCTCACCGCCGAGGAGATGGGGCCCTGGGTGACCCCGCAGCTCCGGCTGGCCCGTGAGGAGGAGCTCCCCGCGCTGGTCGAGGCGAGCGCCCAGATGCAGCTCGAGGACCTCGGCGTCGACCCGCGCTCGATCGACGAGGAGGGCCACGCGCGCCGCTGCCTCGAGCGGATTCGACAGAGCCGGACCTGGCTCGTCGCCGACGGGGGGCAGATCCTCTTCAAGGCCGACGTGGGCGCGACCTCGCGCCACGGCGCCCAGATCGAAGGGGTCTTCACCGCCCGGTCGTGCCGCCGCCAGGGCGTCGCCACCAAGGCGCTCGGCCAGCTTTCGCGGACGCTCTTGTCCTCGCTGCCGCGCCTCACGCTGCACGTCGACGAGCGGAACGAGGCCGCGCTCGGCCTCTACCGAAAGCTCGGCTTCGCCCAGCACCGCGAGTTCCGGCTCTTGCTCGCGGAGTGAGCGGACCGCCCGGCGAGCCAGAGCGCGAGCAGCAGCCCGAGGGCCGCGTCGGTGAGGCCACCGGACTGCCCGCAGCCGCAGCCGCCGGTCGCCTTCAGCCCGGCGCCGCCGTCCACCGGAGCGCCGCCCGTCGATCCGGCTCCGCCGCCGTCCCCAAGGCCGCCGTCCGTCGCTCCCGCGTCGCTCGAGCCCGCGTCGGGGGCGGGCAGACCGCCGTCGCTCGCCCCGGCCCCGCTCGTCAGCGTCACGACCCCGTAGCCCGGCACCGGGACGGTCGCCTCCCCCGAGGTGACCGGGATCGCCGACGGCTGCCAGAGGCTGCCGTCGCTCGAGGTGACCGCCGAGAGCGACGCGCTCTGCGACCCGGACGGCAGGACGAGCTTCACGCTCGCGAGGGAGGCGTCCTCGTTGACGAGCAGCACCGTGAGCGTCGAGCCGAGCTCGAAGGCGCTCGCGAGCAGGCTGGCCCCGCCCGTCACGCTCGCCGCGACCCGCTGCGCCCCCGGCCGGACGTAGCGGAAGAAGTGCTTCGCGGCGACGAGCTTGGGCGCGTTCGCGAGCTGCGTCGCGTCCGTGAGCGTCTCCTTGTCGGCGTCGCTCGACGGCTTGCCGTCGGTGAGCTGCCAGTAGAGCCAGCCGCTCTCCTGCCCGGTGGTGAGCGCCTGCTGAATCTTGATCGCGATGGAGAAGGCGCCCTCGTCGGGGAAGCCGCCGCTCCCTTGAGACGAGGCCAGCCACGCGGGACTCTCCCCCGACGTCTCGGTCATCCACGACGGCTTGCCGAACGAGCTGAAGCCTGCGACGCCGGACGGAAGGCCGGGCGCGGGGCTGGCCTTCCAGCCGTTCGCCCACCAGTCCCAGAGCTGCGAGCTGGCGCCGGCCGAGCTGACGCCGTCCTTGCCATAGCCGTGGATCGCGAAGCCCGCGAGCGCCGTGCCAGCGTCGGCCGACCGCTCGACGGCCGCCAGATACTGGAGGTTCTTGTCCATCTCGGTCGAGCCGGCGCCGTATTGCCAGAGACCGTAAGCATCGCCGCCCATCAGATCCTCCGGCCCGAGGATCCGGATCCCGGCCAGATCGGGGTAGCGGTCGAGCTCGGCGCGCGCGGCCTCGAGCGCGGAGAGGTACATGGACGTCAGGGGGTAGGTGGCGCTGTTGTAGAACTCCTCGAAGTTGAGTTCGTTCTGGAGTAGAACTGCACGCCGTAGGCGTTCTGGAAGCCGCGCAGGAACGCGGCGAGCCCGCGCGCGAACTGGGTGAGGGCGCTCGTGTCGGCGCTGCCGTCGTTGAACTGCGGCAGCGGCGTGCCGGAGACGTCGAGCTCGCCGCCGGCGAAGTTGCCGCCCCAGATGAAGGGCCACGGCTCGGCGGTGGGCAGCGGCCAGCCGCCGGCCGAGATCGAATTGCCCGAGCTCTTCTTCACCCAGGGCGCCGGCGACCAGAGCGACCCGTAGAGCTTGAAGCCGCCCAGCCGTCCGGCGGCGGCCGCTCCGAGCTGGGCCACCAGCCCGGGCACCGCCTGCTGCGAGAAGTCGAAGAGCTTCACGTTCTGGTCGATGTCGGGCCCCATCACGGCGATCGGCGCCGAGCAGCCGCCGAACGAGGTCGAATAGTCCGCGGCGCTCGTGTAGGGGCGCGTGTTCGTGCCGGCGGGGCCGTCGTGGCCGCTCGTCGCGCTGTCGAGGTTCAGCGGCGCGGCCTGACCGAACCAGGGCGAGCAGTACCTCAGGGTCGAGTACGGGGCCGCGAACGTCGGCGTGAGATCCATCCGGACGATCGACGCCTCGAGCTCGTCGAAGTAGAGGCTCTGCCACCAGGACTGCTGCGCCTCGCTCCCGGACAGGCAGGTCCCGAAGCCGTCGATCGTCTGAAATCGGGTCGAGTCGTCGACGGTGACGGTCTGGCCGGCGGCGGCGACCGACAGCAGCAGCGCCCAAAGGGCGAAAGAGAAGCGGAGCATGGCGAGGCAGACCTCCCGGCGCCGGTCCGATGGCCGGGCAGCGCCAGTCTACCCTCCGGTCGTCGGGGGGGCGACCGGCTGGACGGCCTGGCCGTCCTCGAGGTCCGTCGAGACGTTCAGCGCCACCCACTCGCCGCCCTTGAGGCCGCGCCGGACCTCCACCGTCGTGCCGTCGTCGTCGCCGGTCTCGATGGCGACGAAGTGGGCGCGGTTGCCCTCGACGACCACGGTGAAGAGCCGGTCGCCCCGGCTCACGAGCGCCTCGGTCGGGATGATCGGGAACGGGTGGCCGTGGAGGCGGAGGCGGGCGTGCAGGAAGATCCCCGGGAGGATGCGGCCGTCGCGGTTGTCGACGTCGATCTCGGTCAGCATCGTCCGCGTGCGCGGGTCCAGGGCGCCGGCGAGCCGCGTCACGCTCGCCACGATGGGCCGATCGGGCTGGTCGTCCATCGTCAGCTCGACGGGATCGCCCAGCCGAACGGCCTGCGCGTCGTCCTGCCCCAGGTAGACGAAGACCCGCAGCCGCGCCGTGTCCTGGAGCTCGACGAGCGGCAGCGCGCTCGCCGCCGAGCCGGTCGCCGCCTGGAGCAGGTTCCCCGGGTCGGCGTAGCGGGCCGTGACCCGGCCGTCGAAGGGCGCCCGGATCTGCTCGTAGGACTGGAGCGCCAGCGCCTGGTCGAGCGCGGCCTTGGAGGTCTTCTCGGCGGCGTCCGAGAGATCGGCCTCCTGCTGGGAGATGAGCCGGCGGCGAAGCAGCTCGCGGTTGCGCTTCGCGACGAGGGCGTCGTTCTCCCGGGTGGCGCGGGCCGAGGCGACCGCCTGGTCGGTCTCGGGCGACTCGATGACCCCGAGGAGCTGCCCCTTGTGGACGAGGTCGCCCTTGTCGACCCGGATCTGCCGCAGGTAGCCCGAGACCTTCGCGTAGAGCGTCGCCTGGTCGAAGGGGTGGACGTCCCCGGGGAGCGAGACGACCCGGTCGATCGGCTTCGTCTTCACCTGCGCCACGAGCACGCGCGGGCCGGCCTCGACGAGCTGCCGGCGCGTCTGCCCCTCCTGCGCCAAGGCCGCCTGCCTCGTCGCCGAGAACGCGAGCGCCCCCAGGATCGCCGCGGCGCAGATCAGCCCCGCGCCGAGGTAGAGCGGCCAGGCGGAGCGACGCTTCTCTGTCTCGATCTCAGGCATGCCGGGGCTCCAGGGGGACGTCGTCCTCGGCGCCCGTCGCCTCCCGTCCGAACTGGACGTCGAGCTCGTGCTTGGTCGGCGGCTTCACGCGCAGGAGGGTGTAGACGACCGGGACGATGAACAGCGTCGTGAAGGTGGCGACGAGGAGGCCGCCGATGACGGCGCGGCCGAGCGGCGCGTTCTGCTCGCCGCCCTCGCCGAGGGCGAGCGACATCGGCAGCATGCCGAGGATCATCGCGAGCGCCGTCATGAGCACCGGCCGAAGCCGCGTCCGGCCGGCCTCGAGCGCGGCCGCCATGGCGCCCTCCCGGTGCTCCGCGCGGAAATCGTTCGCGAAGTTCACGAGGAGGATGCTGTTCGAGACCGCGATGCCCACCGACATGATCGCCCCCATGAAGCTCTCGACGTTGAGGGTGGTGTGGGTGAGGGCGAGCATCCAGAGGATCCCGACCAGGGCCCCCGGCACCGCGACGATGATGATGAACGGGTCCACCCACGACTGGAAGAGGACCACGAGCAAGAGGTAGACGAGGACCACCGCGAGGATCATGCCGAGCGCCAGGCTGCCGAAGCTCTCGAACATCGCCTGGCTCTGGCCCCGGACGGCGATGCGCGTGCCGCGGGGGAGGGTGCCGAGGCCGCGAATGGCCTTCTGGATGTCCGTGGCGACGCCGCCGAGATCGCGCCCCGCGACGCTCGACTGCACGTCGATGACCCGCTGGACGGTGTAGTGGTTGATGAGCGCCATGGCCCCGGTCGGCCGCAGGTCCGCCACGCTGCCGAGGTAGGGGCTCGTGTTTTGCTCGGGCAGCGGGCCCGAGGTGGTGGGCCCCGTCTGGGGCAGGGCAGCGCCGGCGAGCGGCGTCCCGAGCAGGTCGTGGACCGAGCGCATCTGCGGCAGCGGCGTCTGGGCCGCGACGAGGTAGTTCACGTTGTTCTTCGGGTTCAGCCAGAACGACGGCGCCACGAGCCCGCTCGACGAGAGGGACGTGATGAGGTCGTTCGCGACCGCCTGCTCGCTGAGGCCGAGCTGGGCGGCGCGCGCCCGGTCGACCGACACCCGCAGCGCCGGGTAGTCGAGCACCTGGGGGATGCGCACGTCGACCGTCCCGGGGATCTCCCGGATTCGGTTCGAGAGCCGCAGCGCGAGCTGGTAGCTCTGCTCGAGATCCATCCCCTCGATCTGGACGTCGATCGGCGCGGGGAGCCCGAAGTTCAGGACCTGGCTCACGATGTCGGCCGACTGGAAGTAGAGACTCGAGCCGGGGAAGTCGCGCCCGAGCTTCTCGCGGATCTTCGCCTCGTACTCCTCGGTCGGGTGGTGCTTCCCCTTGAGGGCGATCAGGACGTCGGCGTCCTGGCCGCCGATGTTGTCGGTCTGGACGAAGGCCAGGTTGTAGTAGGTCGGGATGCCGATGTCGTCGTTGATGGTCTCGAGCTCGTCGGGCGGGATGATGCCGCGGATCTCGCGCTCGGCCCGGTCGACCACGCGCTCGGTCTCCTCGATCCGCGTCCCCACCGGGGCCCGGAAGTGGAGCTTCATGATCCCCGCGTCGACCCGCGGGAAGAAGTCGAGGCCCACGCTCTTGCCGATCCAGAGGCTCGCGAGGACGAGCACGACCGACGCCCCGAGCACGAAGGCGCGCCGCTCGAGGCAGAGTGAGAGCGCGCGCGAGTAGGCGCCGCGGAGGCGCTCGAAGCCGCGGTCGCGCCAGGCGTTGAAGCGGCCCGCGAGCCCCTTCGGCTCCGCCCCCTCGTGGTGCAGCTCCTCCTTCTCCATCAAGAGCCGCGCGAGCGAGGGGACGAGCGTCCGAGAGAGCAGGTAGGAGGCGAGCATCGCGAAGACCACCGCGAGCGCGAGCGGGATGAAGAGGTACTTGGCGGCGCCCTCGAGCAGCCCCACCGGGAAAAAGACGATGCTGATGGTCAGGGTCGCGGCCAGCGCCGGCACGGCGATCTGCCGGGCGCCGTCGAGGATCGCGACGGTCAGCCGCTTCCCCAGCAGCCGGTTGCGGTGGATGTTCTCCACCTCCACCGTCGCGTCGTCGACGAGCATGCCGATGGCGAGGGAGAGGCCGCCGAGCGTCATGACGTTCAGCGTCTGGTGGGAGAGGAAGAGGCCCGTCAGCGAGGCGAAGATCGCGAGCGGGATGGAGGTGGAGACGAGCAGCACGCTGCGCCAGCTCCCGAGGAAGAAGAGGATCATCAGGGAGACGAGCAGCGCCGCCACCAGCGCCTCGCGCAGGACGCTCGAGATGGCGGCGCGCACGAAGACCGACTGGTCGAAGTCGAGCTTGACCTCGAGCCCCTCCGGCGCCGTCTCCTTGATGATGGGGAGCATCTCGCGCGTCGCGTCCACCACCGCAAGGGTGGAGGCGTTCGAGTGCTTCAAGATGGCGAGGTAGGCGGCCCGCTTGCCGTCGACCCGGACGATGTTCTCCTGCACGGCGAAGCCGTCGTGGACGTGGGCGACGTCGCCCATGTAGACCGTGGCGCCGTTCACCACCTTCACCGGGAGCTGGTTGAACTCCTCGAGGAGGCGCGGGCTCGAGTTGAGCAGCACGTCGTACTCGGTGTTGCCGATGCGGGCCGTCCCGGCGGGGAGGATGACGTTCGACTGAAGCAGCGCCGTGACGACGTCCTGGGGCGAGAGCCCCTTCGCCGCGGCCTTCGCCGGGTCGATGTCCACCATCACCTGGCGGCTCTTGCCGCCGAACGGGGCCGGGGTCGACAGGCCGGGGATGGTGAAGAGCCGGACGCGGATGAAGTTCAGGCCGTAGTCGAAGAGCTGCTGCTCGGAGAGCCGGTTGGAGGAGAGGGTGAGCTGGGCCACCGGCACGTTCGTCGCGCTGTACTCGACGACGTTCGGCGGCGTGATCCCGGGCGGCATGAAGTGGCTCGCCGTCAGCGAGACCGAGGTGATCTGCGCCATGGCGGCGCCGATGTCGGCCCCCTGCTCGAAGTAGACCTTGAGGATGCCGATGCCCGAGATCGACTCGGACTCGATGCGCGAGATGCCGTTGACCGTGGTCGAGTAGGCGCGCTCCGAGATGAGCACGACCCGTCGCTCCATGTCCTCGGCCGAGAGTCCCGGGTAGGCCCAGACCACGATGACCACCGGGATGTCGATCTCCGGAAAGATGTCGACCGGCATCCGGGTGACCGCGAGGCCGCCCAGGATGAAGATCAAGAAGCAGAGGACCGCGACCGTGTACGGACGGCGGAGGGCGAGGCGGACGATCCACATGGGAGTGGCCGCTCTTTAACGAGCGAAGCGACCGGCGTGCAACCGGAATTTCCGGCCGCCCGCCTTCCGGGCGGCGGTCCGGCGACCGCGCGGCGGCGGGAGGCTCAGCGGGGCGGCGTCTCCAGCTTCTCCCCCCTCAACACCACGTCCTGATCGCCCCCGCGCGAGACCGCGAGGAGCGCCTCCCGCAGGGCGGCGTAGTCGGCGGCTTTCACCTCGACCAGCTTCGTCACGTAGCGGGTGGTGAGGAAGAGGCGGCTCCCCTCGACCCGCCAGGTCGCGTCGAAGTCGAAGAAGCGGTTGTCGAGGTGGAGCGGCTCCGGCAGCCGCGCCACCTCGAGGCCCGGCGGCAGGTCGTACTCCCAGTCGACGGCCTGGTGGCTCCTCGCGGAGAGCACGAGCGGCAGCTTGCGCGTCGCCTGCGAGGCGACCTGCTCGGCCCGCGGGAAGCCGCCGGGCCGCAGCAGGATCGCGTCGCCCTCGTGGCGCAAAACGTGGCTCGCCGCCACCGCGATCGACAGCTCGAGCGGCTTCGCCACCGCCTCGAGCCCCACCGCCTTCTCCGCCCCGGCGGGGGCGCCGCCGTCGAAGAGCCAGCGGCCCGCGAGGTAGTCGAACAGCCGCCGGCGGCTCGTCGGGTTGCGGTAGGCCGAGCGGAGCCCCTGCGCCGAGAGCCCCACCGCCTCGATCTGGACCGCGGCCCGGGCGCTGCCGTCGGGGGCGACCGCCACCTTCGCGTGGGTCAGCGTCTCGTCGTCGCCCGCGTCGGTGAACGGCGTCGTGATGAAGCGGAAGCCGCGCTGGCCGGGCGTGAGCACCATCGCCTCGACGCCCTGGTCCTGGAAGGGGAGGAAGCTCGGCCCGAGGTCGTCGGCGGTCAGATCGAGGAAGCGCGCCTTCGCGACGCCGCGCTGCTTCGGCAGGTAGGCGATGGCGTGGTTGTACCAGGTGATCGGCACGTCCGGCACCGCGCCGGCGCCGCGGGTCCGCAGCGCCACGAAGTCGGCGTCGAGGCCGAGCCGGCGGGCCAGCGCGATGAAGAGCGTCGCCTTGTCCTTGCAGTCGCCGTAGCGCGAGGCGAGCACCCGCGCCGCCGGGTGGGGCCGCCAGCTGTAGACGCTCGTGTCGGCCTGGTTGTAACGGATCTCCTTCTGGACGAAGCGGGCGAGCGCCGCGACCTTCGCCTCGGGGGTCGACAGGCCGGCCGTGAGCTCCGCCGCCTTCTGCGCGATCGCCGCGTCGCCCTCCACCTGGTCGTCGACCACCGCGTGCACGAAGGAGGCGACCCGGTCCCAGCCGGGCAGGGTGGAGGCGAAGACCGCGTCCTGCAGGTCCACCCAGGGCGGCGCCGCCGGCTCGGGCTCGAGCCGCGGCCGGTCGGTCTCGCTGAAGATCCGAACGTCCCGATCGCCCGCCCGCTCGTCCCTCTCCGCGATGGCGGCCCCGCGCTCGAAGAGCTTGAGGTCGCGGCCGTGCGGCACCGCCAGGATCCAGCGCTCGTCGATCGTCGGGTCGGCGTTGCCGAACGAGAAGTAGCCCCACCAGTCGTCCTGGGTCGCCGAGGCGCGCGGCTCGTCGTAGCTGTAGCGCAGCTCGACCGTGGAGCCCGGCGAAGGAGCGGGGAAGTGGAGCACGGCGCCGTCGCGAGAGCTCGACTCGCGCTCCAGCCCGTCGGGCGCGATGGTGCCCGCGTAGAGCAGCTTGAAGTTGTCCTGGGAGGCGATGCGCCGGTTGAGCCAACGGTCGGCGCCGACCTGGTCGAAGACCTTCGCGGCGACGTGGATGAAGTGGCGCGAGGAGCCGTCGTGGTGGACGTCGACGATCTCCTGCGAGAGCAGGACCACGGCGTTGGCGCCGGGGAACGCCTCCGGCGTGGCCTTCCCGGCGCGCGCGAGGATGTCCGCGTGCGAGACCTCGTAGCGGTCGGCGACCGAGGCCCCGGGCGGCTCGAGCAGCTCCATGTGGTCGCGCAGCTTCGAGTCGGCGGGCGCGTGGCGCAGCGCCTCGCGGTAGTCGGCGAGCGCCGCGGCGGTCGAGCCGGCCCGCTCGTCGAGGTAGCCGGCGAGCCGGTAGGGGCCGTCCCACTGCGGGGCGATCGCCTCGACCTGCCCGAGCCGGCGCCGCGCCGTCGCGTCGTCGTGGCTCGCGGCCGAGAGCTTCGCGAGCCCGAGGAGATCGCTCACGTCCAAGGGGCGGCTCGCCATCCGCGCCTCGTAGAAGCGCGTCGCGTCGTCGGGCTTCGCGAACTCGCGCGAGAGGTCGATGAGGCCCGAGAGCGCGTCCCAGCCGTCCTGGTCGAGTTCGTGCGAGCGGCGGTAGAGATCGAACGCGCGCAGCGGCTCGTCGTTCGCCCGGGCCGACCTCGCGCGCAGCAGCGGCGGCGCCGCGAGCCCCGGATGCGCCGCCTCCTCCCGATCGAGCAGCCGCTCGCCCTCCACCCAGTAGCCCTTGTCGAGCCGGAGCGACGCGAGGAGGTCCAGCGCCTCGGGATCCTCGGGGCTCGCCGCGAGCGCCGCCTTCGCCATCTCCTCGGCCCGCTCGTCGAGCGACATCGAGCGGTACTCGAAGCCGCGCCGCGTGAAGGCCCGCGCGAAGGAGGGATCGAGCCGCGAGGCCTGCGAGAGCCCCGAGAGGCCGTGGTCGCGGTCCTCGTCGCGCAGCGCCGAGAGCGCCGCGCCGTAGGCGTAGAGCGCGGCCCGCGGCGCCGCCGTCCGCAGCGCCTCGAAGGCGGCGCGGGCCTTTCGGAAGTAGCCGAGATCGTAGAGCCGGGAGGCCCGCAGGTAGGCCGGGGGGAGGGTGAGGCCCGGATCGGCCGCGACCGCCGCCATCACGGGATCCTCGGGCGCCTTGGGCCAGGCCTCGTCCGGCCGCGCGGCCTCGAACCGGTGCGGCTCGGCGCTCGTGACGAGCCCCGGCAGCGGGGCGCCCGCCTGGTCCGTGAGCCGCAGCCCGACCGTCCAGTCGAGCGTCCGCTGCGCCACCTTGACGAGGAGCTGGTTCCAGCCCGCGTGGAGCCGGACCCCGGCGAGCTCCTGCTCGCTCGCGAAGGCGCGGGCGCTGTCGTCCGAGACGGCGAGCCGGCCGTTCAGCCAGACCTTCAGGTGATCGTCGGCGTCGGCGCGCAGGACCGCGTCCCCGGCCCGGTCGGCGTGGATCCAGGTCGCGAGGTAGGCGACGCCCCAGGTCGAGGGAAAGAGCAGGCAGCCGATGCAGACCCGGTCGCCACGCTGGACCGGCGGCACCTTCCGCCAGCCCACGTCCTCCTGCTTCCCCGGGAAGCGCCTCGCGAGGTCGATCTCCCGATCGAGGTCGTGCTCGGGGCCGTAGGCGACGTCGAAGCCCGAGTTCTGGTCGTTCTCGAACGGGCCGACGATCTGCCAGTCGACGACGCGACCGAGCGTGGCCCAGGCCTTCCGCGCGCCGTCCAGATCGCCCGACAGGAGCCGCGTCCGCGCCAGCAGATCGACCAGCGGGCCGCGCGCGGGCCTGGGCGTCTCGAGCTCCTTCGCCGCGATCCGCGCGATCCGCGTCGCCTCGTCGTGCGAGGTCCGCAGCCGCATCCAGCCGTCGAGCAAGAAGGCCGCCGCCGAAGGGCCGCCCAGCGCCGCGCGGTCCAGGTAGCGCTTCGCCGCGAGCGCCTCGTCGTCGAGCATCCAGTGGGCCAGGTACGAGAGTTCGAGCGCCGGCGCAGAGCCGGGGTGACGCCCGAGCTCGCCGTCCGCGAGCGTCGCCGCCTCGCGGGCGTTCGAGGCGACGAAGAGATCGCTCCAGGCCCGCGCGAGATCGGGCGAGAGTCCCGGCGGCGAGGAGGGGGCGACCGCGAGCGCGAGGGAGAGCGCGAGGAGCGAGGGGGCCATCGACGGCGGGGACCATAGCAAGGCCAATGGCGGGCCGCGAGTCGAAGCGGCGCGCCCGCCCGCGCTCCTGACCCCGCGCGAAGCGTGGGGGAGGCCGGGCAGGGGACGTGCCGAGCGCGCAGCAGCCCGCCCGCCAGCTGCCTTGCAGCCGTGCCGGGCCCGGGACATGCTCGCCGCCATGTGCGGCCGCATCGTCCAGGAGCTTCCCATGGCGGCGCTCACGGAGCTGTTCGGCCCCCTCGAGGGGCTCGCCGCCGTCGAGCCGCGTTACAACGTCGCGCCGACCCAGCTCGTCGCCGTCGTCCGCGCCGAGGGCACGGCCCGGACCCTCGCGCGGCTCCGCTGGGGCCTCATCCCCCAGGGCGCCCGCGACCCCGCCATCGGCGCGAAGCTCATCAACGCCCGCGCCGAGACGCTCTCCGAGCGCCCCGCCTACCGCGAGCCCTTCGCGCGCCGCCGCTGCGTCGTCCCCGCCTCGGGCTTCTACGAGTGGAGGACGCGCGGCCAGCGGAAGACGCCGCTCTACTTCCACCGTGCAGACCGCCGGCCGCTCGCGCTCGCGGCCCTCTGGGAGCCGTGGCCGGGCGGGCCGGCGCCCGCGACCTTCACCATCGTGACCTGCCCCCCGAACGCCCTCCTGCGCCAGATCCACGACCGGATGCCCGCGCTGCTCCACCCCGACGGCCTCCGCGCCTGGCTCGACCCCGCCGCCGACCCCACCCGGCTGCGCGAGCTGCTCGTGCCGTACGAAGGCGAACTCGAGCAGCGGCCCGTGGGCCGCGCGGTCAACGACGTCCAGAACGACGGCCCCGACTGCGTGCGCGAGGAGATCGAGCGCGAGGTGCAGGGCGAGCTATTTTAGGGGGGGCTGCCGAGAGAACTCCCGAAGTGACACAGCTCCATGCGCCCGAGATCACGACTCCCTGGCAGTCGGAGCGCGACGCCGTCGCTTCGTGCGGGCGGGGCGGTGGGGTCGACGGCCGAGTGCGGAGCGCAGGCCGGGCCCCGGCGAGGGGGGCGGCCGCCAGGACCGCAGCGGATGACGGAGACCACGAGATTGGCGAGCCGTTGGTCCAGCCACTCGTCCCTCGTCTCGTGCGGACCGCACGGACGGCCCCCCGCCGGGTGGCCGGAGCGGAGCCCGAGGCCGGCGGCCCCACCGCCCCGCCCGCGCCTTCGAATGGTCCGGCTGAAGCGCTGCCTGTCGAGCCCCTTTCGCCGTTGCGAGTGTCAGGGATGTATTGACCTGTTCCTGTTGACCTGTTCCTCCCCGAGGGATCACGGGCGATCCCCGAGGGATCACCGGCGATCCCCGAGGGATCGGCCATCGTCCCCGGGGGATCACGGGCGATCCCCGGGGGATCGGCCATCATCCCCGGGGGATCGCGGGCGATCCCCGGGGGATCGGCCATCGTCCCCGGGGGATCACGGACGATCCCCGAGGGATCGGCCATCGGCCCCGGGGGATCACGGACGATCCCCGAGGGATCGGCCATCGTCCCCGGGGGATCACGGGCGATCCCCGGGGGATCGGCCATCGTCCCCGAGGGATCACCGGCGATCCCCGAGGGATCGGCCATCGTCCCCGAGGGATCACGGGCGATCCCCGAGGGATCGGCCATCATCCCCGAGGGATCACGGGCGATCCCCGGGGGATCGGCCATCATCCCCGAGGGATCACCGGCGATCCCCGAGGGATCGGCCATCGTCCCCGGGGGATCACCGGCGATCCCCGGGGGATCGGTCGCGATCGAGCCTCCCTCGCCGCTCGTCGAGCCTCGCTCTCCGGCGATCGACCCTCCTTCGCCCGCTGTAGCGGCTCGCCGGTCGCGAATCGCGACCAGTGGTCGCGTTGTCGAACCCCCACCGGAGCGCCGCCGTCCAGTCGTTCTGGCCGGTTGCGGTTGGCATCGCGGCTGCAATTCCAGCCCGGCGACGCGCACGGCAAGGCCGGGCGGTCACTGCGGGATCTCCCCGCGGGGGTGGCGGATCGAAAGGAACGGCGCATGTCGAAGACCAACTCCCAGACCTACTCGCTCATCGAGAACCGGCTCAGCTCGATGCAGGCGGGCTTCCAGAAGGACTTCACCCCGAAGCAGAGCCTCCCCGTGGATGGGACCCCGATGACCCAGCAGGCGATCATCGGCCAGATCGGCTCCTACCTCCAGATCCTCTCCGACGTGGCCGGGGCGCGCAACGCGCTCGCCGTGAAGATCGCCGCGAAGAAGGCGGCGATGCCGGCCATCCACAAGCTCCTCTCGGACCTCGAGATCGCGCTCAAGTTCACGCTCGGCTCGAAGAACCCGCTCCTGCCGGACTTCGGCATCCAGCCGCCCAAGAGCCGCAAGAAGCCCGACAGCCAGACCAAGGCGCTCGCCGCCGCCGCGGCGAAGAGCACGAAGAGGGCCCGCGGCATCATCGGCAAGAACCAGCGGGCCCAGATCACGGCCCAAGGCAAGCCCGGCCTGGCGCTGGTCGACGCCCAGGGGAACGTGCTCCCGGACGCCCTGACGGGACCGCTGCCCCCGGGGAGCCGCACCCCGCTGCGCGTCGTCTCGGTGGCGCTGGACGGCGCCGCCGCGCCCGAGTCCGCCGCCCCGAGCAGCGAGCCCGCGAACGGCACGGCCCCGGCGAGCGGGAAGTAGCGCCGGAGCGGGAAGGGGGGGCGCCCGGTCGATTCGGGCGCCCTCTCTCGGAAGTCCGAAGGCTCGTGCAAGGCCTCTTTCCCTTCGCGCCTTTCCCTTGCCGCTCGCGCGATCCCCTCCTAGGATGCCCCCGAAACGACGACGAAATGACCGACCGCGAACGGATCCAGGCGCTCGAGCGCTGCACTGGAGTCTCCTTCGGCGAGGACGGGCTCGCGCTCGCCCTCGAGGCGCTCACCCACAAGAGCCACGCCAACGAGACCTCGACCGGCGCGGGCACCCCGCCCCCGGACAACGAGCGGCTCGAGTTTCTCGGCGACGCGGTCATCGACCTCGCCATCAGCCAGCGGCTCATGGAGCGCTTCCCGCTGGCCAGCGAGGGCGAGCTGTCGCGGCTGCGGGCCTCGGTGGTCAACGAGGGCGCGCTCGCCACGGTGGCGCGAGCGCTCTGCCTCGGCGAGCTGCTCCTGCTCGGCCGCGGCGAGGAGCGGACGGGCGGCCGCGAGAAGGTCTCGGTGCTCGCGAACGCGCTCGAGGCGGTCATCGGCGCCATCTACGTGCGCCACGGCATGGCGGGGACGCTCGCCTTCGTCGACCGCTCTTTCGCCGCGGCGCTCGACGGCACGGCCCGCGGGATGTTCGATCTGGACTTCAAGAGCCGGGTCCAGGAGCTCTCGCAGGCCGCCTACAAAGTGGGGCCGCGCTACCGCATCGTCGCCCAGGAAGGGCCCGACCACGCGCGGGTCTACACGGTCGAGCTGGTCCTCGGCGACGCCGCGCTGGGGCAGGGAACCGGCCCGAGCAAGAAGGAGGCGGAGCAGGCGGCGGCGCGCCAGGCGCTCCCCGCCATCGAGTCGCGCATCGCCAACGGCGAGCCGCTGCCGGAGTCGCTCGACAAGCGGGAGGACGCGACTTAGAGTGCGCCGGCTTTCAGGAGGCGACGGATGATCTCGAAGACGATGCGGACCGCTCTCGCGCTGGCCGTCCTCGCGGCGGCTGCCCAGGCGCTCGCGAAGCGCGGACCGTCCAAGGAGAAGCTCATGGCCGACGTGAAGCAGGGGAAGGATCTCTACGCGACGTTCGACACCTCGATGGGGACGATCGTCTGCAAGCTCTTCTCGAAGGACGCGCCGAAGACGGTCGAGAACTTCGTCGGGCTCGCCACGGGCGCGAAGGTCTGGCGCGACCCGAAGAGCGGGCAGGAGATGAAGGGCAAGCCGCTCTACGACGGGACGATCTTTCACCGGGTCATCCCGAACTTCATGATCCAGGCCGGCGATCCGCTGGGCATGGGGACCGGCGGACCGGGCTACAAGTTCGAGGACGAGTTCCAGTCGGGCAAGACGTTCGACAAGCCCGGCCTGCTCGCCATGGCGAACGCGGGGCCGAACACCAACGGCAGCCAGTTCTTCATCACCGAGGTGCCGACCCCCTGGCTCGACAACCACCACACCATCTTCGGCGAGGTGGTCAAGGGAATCGACGTGGTGCAGAAGATCGCCCACGCGCCGACGGGCCCCGGCAACAAGCCGAACACGCCGATCGTCCTCACCCATGTCGTCATCGGCGAGCAGCCGCCCAAGGGGTAAGGGGAGGGCGACCTCGTCGGCCCCCCATCCCGGCCCCCCCGCGCCCGCGCGGGGGGGGCCGCCGCATCGCGCCGGCTTCGTGGCGCTGGTGGGCGAGCCGAACGTCGGCAAGTCCACCCTGCTGAACCGGCTCATCGGCGCGAAGGTCGCGATCGTCAGCCCGAAGCCGCAGACCACGCGCAACCGGATCCTGGGCGTCGTCACGGGCGAGGGGCACCAGCTCGCGCTCCTCGACACGCCCGGGATCCACAGCCCGCGGCAGGGGCCGCTGAACCGGAGCCTCGTCGAGGCGGCGCTCGGCGCCGTGGGCGAGGTCGATCTGGTCGCGCTGGTGGTCGAGGCGACGAGGCCGCCCGAGGCGGGCGAGGGGAGCGAGAACGGCCGGCTGCTCGCGGTCGCGCGGCGCTCCGGCAAGCGCACCGCGCTCGTCGTCAACAAGGTGGACGAGGTGGCGAAGCCGAAGCTGCTGCCGCTCCTCGAGGCCTGGAGCCAGCTCCACCCCTTCGACCTCGTCTACCCGCTGAGCGCGCTCAAGGGCGACAACGTCGAGGGGCTCGTCCCCGCGCTCGCGGAGCTGCTCCCGGAGGGGCCGCCGCTCTTCCCGCCCGACGTCCTCACCGACCAGGCGGAGCGGATGCTCGCGGCCGAGCTCGTGCGCGAGCAGGTCTTCCGCCAGACCGGGCAGGAGATCCCGTACTCCGTGGCCGTCGAGGTCGAGGAGTTCGACGAGAGCCGCCGCGAGGGGGCGAGGCCGCTCGTCCGCATCCTCGCGACGCTCCACGTGGAGCGGCTGTCGCAGAAGGGGATCCTCATCGGCAAGGGCGGCGCCCGGCTCAAGTCGATCGGCACGAAGGCGCGCGCGGAGATCGAACGGATGCTCGGCTGCAAGGTCTTCCTCGGACTCAACGTGCGAGTCGAGGAGGGCTGGAGCCAGTCCGAGCGCGCCCTGCGCCGCTTCGGCTACCTCGGCCCGGCGGAAGGCTGAGCGGCGCGGATGCTACCGGTCATCGCCATCGTCGGACGCCCCAACGTGGGCAAGTCGACCCTCTTCAACCGGATCGTCGGGCGGCGCGCCGCCATCGTCGAGGACGTGCCCGGCGTGACGCGCGACCGCCACTACGCCGAGGCCGACTGGGACGGCCGCCGCTTCACCCTCGTCGACACGGGCGGCTTCTGGACCGACGTCGCCGATCCGCTGCTGCGCGACGTGCGCGCCCAGGCCGAGCTCGCCGTGGCCGAGGCGGCGCTCGTCGTCCTGGTCGTCGACGGCCGCGCCGGCGTGACCGCCGGGGACCTCGACCTCGCCGCGCGGCTGCGGCGCAGCGGAAGGCCCGTCCTCGTCGCGGTGAACAAGATCGACTCGGCGCGGACCCTGGCCGAGACGGGCGAGGCCGACTTCTACCGGCTCGGGCTGCCGGAGCTCGTCCACCTCTCGGCCGAGCACGGCCGGGGCGTCTCCGATCTGCTCGATCTCGCCGTCCAGCGGCTGCCCGAGCAGACGCCCGTCGAGTCGCCCGCCGAGGAGGGGCTGCCGCGGATCGCCATCCTCGGCCGGCCGAACGTCGGCAAGTCCACCCTCGCGAACCGGCTGCTCGGCGAGGCCCGCTTCATCGAGAGCCCCGTCGCCGGGACCACGCGGGATCCGCTGGACGCGGAGCTGACCTTCCGCGGCCGCCGCTTCATCCTCACCGACACCGCCGGCATCCGGCGCAAGGCGCAGACCTCCGAGGGGCACGAGCTCGAGAGCACCGATCGGGCGATCGGGGCGCTCGACCGGTCGGACGTCGCGATCGTCGTGATGGACGCCGCCGAGCCGGCGGTGGAGCAGGACGCCCGGCTCGCGGGCGAGGTGATCGAGCGGACGAAGCCGCTCGTGCTCGCGGTGAACAAGGCCGACCTCGTGAGGGGCGAGGCCGCCCGCAAGCTGGTGCGGGAGACGATCGAGGAGCGGCTCCCGTTTTTGCCGCAGGGGACGCCGCTCGCCTGGATCTCCGCGACCGCGGGAACCGGCGTCGACCGGCTCTTGCCGCTCGCCGGGCGGCTCTACGACCAGGCGGACCGGCGCATCTCGACGCCCGAGGTGAACCGCTTCCTGCGCGACGCCGAGGACGCCCACCCGCCGCCCCGGGCCGGCGGCCTGCCGGTGCGGCTCTACTACATGGCGCAGGTCGGGACCCGGCCGCCGTCGTTTCTGATCCACGTGAACCGGCCGGAGGGGATCACCGAGTCCTACCGCCGCTTCCTGTCGAACCGGCTGCGGGAGCAGTTCGAGATCGAGGTGCCGGTGCGGCTGGTCTTCAAGAAGCGATCGCGCCGCGGGAGTTGACAGGGGCGCCCCCGCGGTTGAAAGTCTGCACCCTTTTGACGGTCTGAACCGAAGGAGACGAACGTGGCACGCGCCGCCGAGAAGCTGGACCGCCATGATCTCAAGGGCGAGGACGCCTTCGTCGAGATGATGACGCCCCTCGCCGAGGGACTCGAGAAGAACTGGCGCTACGTCGCCATCGCGGTGGGGGTGGCGCTCACCGCCGCCATCGCCGTGGCCGTGGGCCTCTCGATCTCCTCGAGCCACCGCGAGCGGGCCGCCCGGGCGCTCGGCGCCGCGCTCGCCGACGTGAACAAGCCGGTGGTCGGCGAGGAGGGCGCGGCCGAGAAGACCGCCGACTCCTTCTCGAGCGAGCAGGAGAAGCAGCGGGCGCTCGCGAAGGCGCTCGAGGCGGTCGTCGTCGGCAAGGCCGGGACGCGCGCGGCGGAGACGGCGCTCCTGAGCCTCGGCGACGCGCAGTACCGGCTCGGGCAGTTCGACGACGCGCTCGCGAGCTACCGGAAGTTCTTGGGCGACGCGTCGCCCGAGGACACGCTGCGCGCCTTCGCGATGCAGGGCGAGGCGTTCGCGCTGCTCGGGGCGGGGAAGGGCGACGACGCGCTGGCCGCGGCGAAGCGGCTCGCGCAGGAGCCGCCGGCCGGCTTCGGCCGCGACCTCGGGCTGCTCGCCGAGGGGAGGATCGCCCAGCAGGTCGGCAAGGCCGACGCCGCGAAGGAGGCCTTCCAGAAGCTCGTCGCCGACTTCCCGACGACCGCCGCCGGGCGCGAGGCGAGCGAGCGGCTCGCCGATCTCGGCGTCACGCCGAAGCAGCCGCCGTCCCCCTTCGGCAAGAGGACGCCCTAAGGGCGGCTCGCGATGAGGGGAACGATCGCTCTGGGGGCCGCCTGCCTCGCCGCTCTGGCCTGCGCGCCGCCGCCCGCCGGGCTGCGCCTCGTCAACTCCGAGGAGGCCCCGCGCGTGCGGCGCGTCTACGATCTCGGCTGGCGGGTGCCGCTCGTCTCGATGCAGTCGACCGAGCCGCCGCTCAACGTGAGCCTCTTGCGCTGGGAGCCGCTCGAGACCGCCGGACCGCTGGTCGTCGCCGATGACCGGGAGGTGGTGGCGGGCTCGATCGACGGCAAGCTCGTGGCCTTCTCGTTCGAGGGCAAGAAGCTCTGGAGCTTCGACACGGGCGGCGTCATCGAGGCCACGCCGGTTCGCGACGGCTCCCGAATCTTCGTCGCCTCGGACGTGGGGCGGCTCTACTGCCTCGAGGCGGCGAGCGGCCGCGAGATCTGGCGGGCGCCGCTCGGCGAGGCGGCCTCGGCGTCGGCCGTCGTCGGGGGCGGCGCGGTCTACGTCGCCACCGCCGAGGCGAGCCTCTTCGCCTTCGACGCCGAGACCGGCAAGCGGCGCTGGCACTACCGGCGCGAGCTGACGGGCGAATTCAGCATCCGCACCCATTCGAATCCCTGGGTCGACGGCAAGGTGGTCTACGAGGGCTTCGCGGACGGGTCGCTCGTCGCCTTCGAGGCGAAGGACGGCTCGATCCGCTGGCAGCGCGCCGCGGCGCCCGACTCGAAGGCGCTCGACGCCGCCACGGACCCGCTGGCGGCCGGCGGACGCGTCTACGTCGCCTTCTACGGCCAGGGCATCCTCGCGCTCGACGCCCGCGACGGCACGGTCCGCTGGCGGAGGCCGCTCAACGGCGCCACCGGGCTGCTCCTCCACGACGGACTTCTCTTCGCGACCGCCGTCGGAAAGCTCGCCGCGTTGGCGCCGGGGGATGGCACCATCATCTGGCAGAAGGGCTTCGCCGACCGGACGCCGCGCAAGCCGAGCCTCGTCGGCGGCCTGCTCGCGGTCCCGACCTCCGACGCGCTGGTCTTCCTGGACGATCGGACCGGGACCGTCCAGGGGGCGCCGTTCAACCCGGGCCGCGGCGTCGACGCGCCGCCCGCCGCGCACGGCCGAAAGCTCTACGTCACCTCGAACGCGGGCTGGCTCTACGCCCTGGAGCTGCGATGACGGCGAAGCGGGTGGTCGCGGCGCTCATCGAGAACGCCGGCCGCTTCCTGGTTCAGCGCCGCCGGCTCGACGGCGCCCGCGCCGGCCTCTGGGAGTTTCCGGGCGGCAAGCGGGAGCCCGGCGAGAGCGACGAGGCGGCGCTCGCCCGCGAGTGCCGCGAGGAGCTCGGGCTCTCGGTCGAGGTCGGGCCGCTCGTCTTCGAGACCGAGCACGCCTATCCCGACCTCACGGTCTCACTCGGCCTCTTCGCCTGCCGGATCCTGGACGGAACGGCCGTGGCGAAGGAGGGACAGCTCGTGAGCTGGCTGCCCCGGGCCGAGCTCGCCTCCGTGCCGTTCTGCGAGGCCGATCTCGAGCTCGTGCGCCGGCTCTCCGAGGGCCAGCCGTGAGCGCGCCTGGGCCCCTCCATTTCCGGGTGGGCGCCTACGGGCTGCTCGTCGCGGATGGGCGAATCCTCCTCACCCGCACGATCACCCGCTCGGGGATCCTGAACAACTTCCCCGGCGGCGCCATCGAGCTCGGCGAGGCGCCGCTCGCGGCGCTGGTGCGCGAGCTGCGCGAGGAGACCGGGCTCGTCGTGCGGCCCGGGGAGCTCGTCCACGCCACCGAGGGCTACCACCAGTCGGCCGACTATCCCGAGAACCAGCTCGTCAAGATCTACTGGCGCGTCCAGGCGATCGGCGGCGAGCTGCGGCTCGAGGGGAACGGCGACGACGTGGCCGGCTGCTTTTGGGCCGACCTTCGCGAGGTCGACCGGCTGGGGCTCGGCGACTCCGATCACGAGGCCATCGAGCGGCTGCGAGCCCAGGGGCTGCTCGGGCCTCAGCCCGCCGTGCGTGGCACCGCGGGCTGAGGGCCACGCGACGCCTTCAGGAGCGGTGGTGGCGCCTGCGGCGCCGGCGCTGCTTGCCGGGCTTCGCGTGCGCGGTCGCCGGCGCCGGCCAGACCGAAAAATGGAGCACGAGCGGCAAGAAGCGCCGGCCTCCGACGTCGGTCGGCAGCGACCCGGCCTCGCCGTCGATGACGAGCCGGCAGCAGAGCTTCGACGGCAGCGGCTCGCTGGGCCGAAGGACGAACGACGTGCCGCCGTCGGCCGCCTCGATCTCGAGCCGGTTCGGCCGGAGCCGGTCCTCGGAATCGATGATGCGGACGCGCACGTCCGAGAGCTCCGCCGAGGTCCGCAGCGTCAGCTCCGCGCCGCCCGGAACCGATGCGTCCGGGGCCATGAGATCGGCTCGGCCGCCGTCCCACTCCGCCTCGGCGCCAAAGCCCGGCAACGGCCCGGGACCGGCGTCGACGGGCGGCGGCGGCGGGGGGCCGGCGTCGGGCGGCGCCGGCGGTGGCGCGGGCAAAGGCCTCTGGCAGGCGCCGAAGACCACGAGCAGCGCTCCGGCCAAAGGGCCGAGAAGGGACGTTCTTGTTACTCGTGCCATGGAAGTCGCTCCTGCCTGACAGACCGGGTTTGCTTCCGCCATGCCCATCCGGCGAGGGGCCGGGGCCGAGCAGCCACTCGGAGATCCACGACCATCGCGGCTCCGCGTCCTCCGCCTCGCGTCGTGCCCCGGCGAGGCCGTCAGGGTACCTCTGACATGCCTGCGACCAACAGCCCGGCGGGAGCGCCGCCGGCGAGAGGCCGACGAGCCAGACGAGCGGGGAGCGGAGTCCGCCATGGTCCGGCTCGTCGCCGAGCTGGCGCTGTAAAACGATTATGCCAGCGAACTCGAGGCGGTCGAGGGCGCGCGAAATTGACGGCCGCCCGTACGGCCCGACAAGCCCAAGCCCCGCGCCGCTCGCGCCCGTCATGTTGAAGCTCAGGGGCAGCGTCGGCCGCTCCCAGACCGACCGCGCGAGCTCGCGCACGAGCTCGCGCTCGAGGCCGCGGCGCCCCTCGAGGGAGCGCCGCTGCCACTCCTCGACGGCGTCTCTCCAGACGTCGATGGCGCGGCGGAGCTCGAGCGCGGGCGCGGTCACGGCGAGCAGACCCCCTCGCTCGCGCTGCAGCCCGAGAAGGTCGGGATGGTCCAGCTCGCCGAGCAGGTCGTACCGCCGCACTGGCTCGCGCTCGTGCACTGGGTCACGCAGACATCGTTGCCGTTCGCATCGGTCGCGCAACAGCCCTGGGAGCACGTCTGCGCGCCGTTGCAGCCATCGTAGAGGGCGCCGTCGTTGGCCTTGCAGACATACGGCCCCACGGGGTTCCCGCTGGAATCCGCCAGTGGAGCGCACGCGCCCCCAGTGGCGCACTCGGCCGCGGTCGTGCACCTGCATGCCTGAGTCGTGGCCGCACCGTTCGGAGCGCAGGCGGACTGGCCGGTTTCCTTGCCGGATGAATCGAAGAGCACGCTGCAGCACTGGGCGTCCGCCGGGCACTGGGCGCTATCCGTGCAGATCGTTCCGCAGGCCTTGTTGCCCGCTGCGTCGGCGATGCAGACGGCGCCGGTGCTGCAGCATGTGGCGCCGCAGGGCGCGGAGCAGCATGAGCCGTTCAAGCACGACTGGCCGGTGCCGCAGCAGCTCGAGCCGCAGGGGCTCGAGCATGAGCCGCTCGTCGTCCCTCCACCTGGTGAACCGCCGCCGCACGCTGCCAGCACCGCTGCGAGGCCAAAGACGACGAGGATCGGACGCATGGGGTTTCCCCTCCCGGGGGAAAGGCCCCGCCCAGATCGCGCCTCCGAAGCGCGACCGGGCAGGGGTTCGAGGCTCGCGGGCGCGAGCGATGAACGGGATTGACCGTCGGAGTCGGCCACGTGCAGATTCTAACTAGATCCTCTGACGGTCGGTCAAGCCCGAAATCTAACCCGACGCCTGCGCGCCGCCCTGGA
The DNA here is from genome assembly GCA_021783235.1 of Myxococcales bacterium. Taxonomy (GTDB): domain Bacteria; phylum Myxococcota; class Myxococcia; order Myxococcales; family JAKAPL01; genus JAJXUD01. The sequence goes on from JAJXUD010000001.1 coordinate 190,882, forward strand.
GGAGCTGGAGCCCACCGTCCGACGACGAGCCCTCCCGACGGTGCCGGAGCGCTCTGACTGCTGCCCAGGCCCCGCCAGCGAGCGCCGCGGCGAGCGCCAGGCCCGCGAAGACGCCCCAGGCGGACGTGCCGTCGGACTTGTCGGACTGACGGTCCGAGTTTTCGGAGGTCCGACGCTCGGACCCTTCGGACTTCTGGTCGGACTTCTTGGTCTGACGCTCGTCCGACTTCTCGGTCCGGATGGTCTCCCAGCCGACGAACTTCCCCTTGCCGCCGCCGTCCGGGGCGTCGTACTTCGCTCGGACAACGCGTCCGTCTTTGAGCTTCCTCTCAGCTCCGACCAGTTTGACCGCCATCGGCCACCTCACTCTCGACTCGCGGAGGCTCCCAAAGGGCTTCCTCTAGCCGGCGACGCACCTTCGCCTCGCGCAGCCGCACCCGCGCGGCCGACTCGAGGGCTGTGTCGATAGCGAGCCAGAGCATCCAGAATCCGCCGAGAAAGAACGCCGCGACGAGCCGATCGGACCGGCGGTCCGCCGCGGCGCTCTCCTTCGATGAATCGATCACGCCGGGACCGACCCGCCCTCACCGGAGGAGGCCTGCGGGAGCGCGGGGGCGTCCGCCGGGGTGTCGAGCGCGTCGATGACGCCGTCGACGGCATCGGCGAGCCCGCGGACCCCCTCCGCGACGAGCTGCACCGTGCCGACGACGGCGCCGATGCCGGGGAGTTTCTCGAGGACGCGACCGAGGGGACCGTCGGCGGTCTTCTCGATGACGTCGTCGACCTGGTCGACCTTCGTACGGACCTCATCGCAGAGCTTGCGGGCCTTGTCGAGCGCGGCCTGGACCTTCGGGGGGCGGCTCATGCGTGCTCCTTGGCTGTGGCGAGCGTGAGCTCGCGGGTGACCTCGCGTCGGACGAGGATCTGTTGCTCGAGCCGACCGATGCGCCGCTCGAGCGGGGTGAGATTGCGCGTGAGCACGTCCTCTACGGCGCGCGTGAAGAGTACCTTCGCGGCCCAGAGGCAGCCGCCAGACAGGGCGGCCGACGCGGCTCCGATGATGAGCTCCCGCATCATGCGAGGTCCCATCCAAACGAGGCCGCCAGCGCGACCGCTCGATTGCCGTAGTCGACGGCGGCCGGGTTTGGGTTCGGGCCGACGGAGTGTGGACCGCCGTTGTGGACGCGGAAGGCAAGCGCCATGTCGTTCCCCGCCGGCGGCATGTCCTCGCGGAGGAAGAACTCCGCCGCGTGCCAGGCCCACTCGTAGAGCTCGAGCCCCTGGGTGTCGACGCCTGCGTACGCCTCGCGCGCGGCCAGCGAATCGGGAGCGACGCCGGCGGGCGGCGCCCAGAAGCCAAGCTTGATGGCGTTGACGCGCTCGATTTGCCACGGGGAGATGGACGGACCGCCCGGGGCAAGGTGCGGGTTCGCGTCGCCCACTCCGCCATTGAAGGACCGCTCCGTGGCAGCGAGGACGAGCAGCGCGCGCATGACGTCGACGGCCCTTGCGAGCTCGGCGGGCGAGAGAGGCCGCATCGCCCGGATGACGCCGTAGATCACCGGGAGGCGGAGCGCGTCGACGTGCGGGTTCCCCGTGCGGAGGAGCTGCATCAGATCCATCACGAGCGCGGCTCCTCCGGCGAGGACGACGCCGGCGACGGCGAGCAGGGCGAAGACCGTCCGCCGCACGTCACGGGACCGCCCGGAGCTCGAGGCCCATGATGGCGAGGAGCAGCACGGCGCCGACCCCGCCGACGATCCAGAGCGTCTTGCCCAGCCCGGTTCCGATCTCCTGCTCGGTCTTCTTGGCTGCCTTCTCGACGATGCCCTTCGACTGCTCCGCCTGCTTTGCCTGCGCCTTGACCTGCTGTGCGGCCTGCGGGTCGAGTCCCTGGTCTTTGGCCGTCTGCGAGCCGTAGACATCGGCGGCGAGGGTGGACTTGCCGCCGAAGTAGTGGTCGACGAGGTCGCCCGTGCCGGCGAGCCCAAGCTCAAAGTTCTGGAACGCGGATGCCACTCAGCGCGCCCCGTAAATCGTCATGCGGCCGGCCACTCCCGCCGGGGTATTGGTCCCGGTCTGAAAGAGCACCTGGACCAGCGGAGGGCATCGGATCGGGGAGTAGAACCACAGTGGATTTGTGCCGCCCGAAACGCTGGACCCGGGATTGGAGCCGCCCAATTGAAAGATCGCTTGTCCGCCGGACGGAGCTGCGAGTCCGCCATTGGCGAGCATGAATTGCGTCCCGTCAGAGCGCACCCCGAGGACGGTCAGCGCGGTCCCGCCTGAGGTAAGTACACCGATTTCCGTCTCGATAACGATGTATGGAAAGTCCGACACGTCAAGGATGCCGGAGTCCACGATCGTCGCTAACGACCCTGGCGTGTTGCCCGTCCCGTCGAAAAGCTGCTTCGCGGCGGATGCTTGCAGCGGAGCGATATTCCCGAGACGATCGAGGCCCGCCACGGCCAGGGGATTCTCCGATGGCACGCCGCCGGTCGGATCTGGGCCGTAGACGACGCCGGAGGCCTGCGGGGCATCGGGCAGCTCGAGCAGGTCGGACTCCGAGCTGGCGATCCAAATCGAGAGCGGCATGGCGCCGGCCTGAAAGACCACCTGCGCGCGCGCGCGATTCCACGCCTGCTTCGAGAGCTGCATCGGGAGCCAGAGGCCGCCCTCGGGCTGGTAGGTCGCGGCTCCAATCGCCGACGCCGGCGAGAAGCCCCACACCGGCCCCGGGACGAGGATCTGCGCGCCTGCGGCGATCTTCTGGAGGCGCATGTCAGCTCCCCCCGAACGAACTGCGCGCCTGCGACCCGAGCGTCCGCGTGAACCCGCCCGGCGCCGGCGGGTTGAACGTCGGCGTCGGTGGGGGGTTGAACTGCGACGGTGGCCCCGGGTTCGCCGGCGACGAGCCGCCGCCGAAGACGCCCGAGAGCGCCCCGCCCCCCATGATGGCGAGCGCGGCGGTCGAGGTCATCTTCGAACCCTGCGTCAAGGATCCGAGGAGGGCCTCGTCGCGAGCATCGAGGCCTCCCATTGTCCCGTTGTCGATGAGCGACTTCCCGAAGCCGAAGGCGTTGAGCGCGGGAATCGTCTCGACGGTGGCGCCGAGACCCACCTCGGCGCCGCGACCAATGGCGGTCCCTACGTCGCCCAGGGCGGCGCCGACGTTGCCCTTCGCGAGGTCCTTACCACTCTTGGCGAGCTCCGTGGCCGTGACCTTGGCCGATGCGCCGACGGCGTCGACCGCTGTTTTCGCCGGCGACAGGAGCTTACCCGCCCACGTGTTCCAGAAGCTCACGTTAGAACGCCGACACCAGCTGGCTGGCGCTGCTGATCAGCCCTGGCGCGGCGGAGACGAGCGCGTTCAGGTTGAAGCCTCCGCCGGCCGCGGGCGCGGCCGCCGGCGCCGCAGGCGCGGCCGCCGGCGAGCTCGAGCTCGAGCTCGCCGAGCTGCTTTTCCTGCCCTTCCAGAACTCCCAGGCGGCGAACCCGCCGCCGGCGACGGCGACGGGAGCCGCGATGAGAGCGATGATCGTGCCGGTCTTCATGTGACCTCTCGTGCAGCGGGAGACTGCCTGGCGCCGACTAGAAGATCGAAGCGATGCGCTGGACGAGCGCCTGCGCCGTCACGTTGGCCACCTTCAGCTGGCCCTGGTTCTCGACGCCGTGCCCCAGGATCTTCTGCGCCATCTGCATGTGGAAGATCGTCCCGATGCCGCCGCCCCGGTTCGAGCTCGCGTAGCCGGGCATCGCGGCCGTCAGCCACTTCACCGCGTGGGCGAGCGACGCCGTCCCTGCCGACGAGTCGAGCCCGCCAGGGTGGTTGGCCGCCGCGCTCTGCGCCGATGCCGCGAGGTAGGACGGCACGTCGTCCACCGGCGGCGCACCCCGCGCGAAGATCGTGCCGGGCGCGAGGTCGTAGCCGGGGTGGCCCTCGCGCAGCACCGAGAGGGGAGCGATGGCCCCGACGTGCTCGGGGACGCGCTTCCCCTCCGCGCCGAACCTCGTGGCCAGCCGGAACTTCTTCGGGCCGTGCTCGCTCCCAAGCAGGTTGGTGCCGACGCGGGAGACCGAGGACTTCGTGTTCTTCTCAACGTAGACGACGCAGAGCTTCGGCGCCGTGAGATCGTCGTTCGGCTGGCTGAAGACCAGCTCGTCCGCCGAATCGAGCGAGGCGAGCTCGTCGAACGCCGGGGCGACGTAGAGCGGCGTCGCGAGCGAGCTCCAGTCGAAGCTACCGAGCGGCAAGTCCTCGAAGTAGCTCGAAAGAACCTGCGCCGCAGTCGCGATGCCCTGCATCCGGCGGCCGTCGGCGTCGATCGTGAAGAGCGTGAGCGGCGAGGCGGCCGCCGCGTAGCCCTGATCCATGACGGCGAGGATCGAGCCGCCGGCGCCGGTCGGCAGGGGGATGTTGATCCCGGCCGTGGTGGTCTCGCGCAGCTTCGGGACGGTCGCCCAGTCGTCACCGTCGGCGGGGATGTCGTCGAAGATGACGAGGACCGGAACGTTCGTGGCGTTCGCGACGGAGACTTTGCCCCCGTCGAACGTCGGGATCGCGCCGGGCGTCAGAGCGAGCTGCAGCTGCTTCATCTGCGAGGCGCCGGGGCAGGTGTCGTGCATCCGCGACCCGAGCCGCTCGAAGCTGAATGAACGGACGATCTCGACGATGGGCGTCAGCGAGCCCCCCGCCGGCACCGCGACCTGGCCGGCGGCAACGGACGAGAGCGGGATGTTGGAAATCTTGAAGTCCTGCTCCTCGAGGACCCCTTGGAGGAGCCGAAGCAGCGGGAAGGGCGTGTTCGGGTCGACCACCTCCGGCTCCGTGTCGCCGAACTGGAGGGAGAGATTGCCGGCGATCGCTGCGGCGAGGGTGGCGCAGTCTGCCGGGGTCATGTTGTAGGCCGCGGCATCGGTCGAGGTCAGCTGCGGAGAGCAGCGCAGGCGAATCCGCGTGCACTTGCGGCCGGCGTCGAAGCGGATCGGCTTCTGGAGGACGCCGGGGGCGCCACTGCCGAGAGCGACGGAGAACTGATTGGCCTGCTTCATCGAATACCTCTTCGCGTTGGACTACGTTCGGGGGGGGGTGCCTTTGGGGGGGTTCGGCGCTCTCAGCCCGTGGTGGCGGGCTTGAGCCTGCCGATCTTCGGGATCCCGCTGTAGGCGGCGGCGACGGCGCCGCCGGCGAAGGCGAGCAGGGTGGCGGTGACGAGCATCCAGGTCTTGATCTTCACGACGTCTCCTCTTTGCGGTCGCCCTGCTTCCAGAGGACCGGCGGGTTGCCCTTCTTGAACGTGGCGAGAGAGGCCGCGACAACGCGACCGATCTTCGGCGCGAGTAGCGCGAGGTCGCCCTCGTCCTCCTGCGCGAACAGCAGCGCGCGCGTGACGTTGCGCCGCGCGTCCTTGCAAATCCGACCCCACCCCTGCGCGATGAGGATGAGCCTGATCCCGGCATGGCCGCCGCCGGTCGAGAGGCGATTGATGAGGGGGACGGCGAGGCGCGAGTAGAGGCCCCCTTCCTCGAGGACGACGTCGACGTCGCCGGCGGCCCAGCACCAATCGAGCGCGCGAGAGACGCGGCGGCCGAGTTCGGCCTCGTCCAGCGTGTGCGGGTCGAGGACCACCCTGCAGCGCGACGCGCGCAGGGGCGCGCAGCGGGCCTCGACGAGCTCCTCGTAGGTCCAGGCGTCGCCCTGCCAGGTCCGCCGGCGGGCCTGCCCGGCCGCGGCCCGGCGGCGGTCGAGCGACGAGTAGGGATCGAAGACGACGAGGCGAGGCGAGCCGGCGAGGCCCCGCTGCACGATGGTCGTCTTCCCGAAGCCCGAGAGTCCGCAGGCGGCGAGGGTGCCACCGTCCTCGAGGGCGCTGACATGCTGGGCGGCGGGCGAAAGGAGGGCTGCCATGAGAAGGGCGAGGGTCACGCCGGGGCCACCGGGGAGACGGGGTCATTCAGGCCGGCGGCGGCGCGCATGAGCGCCTTCCGGCCGAAGGCGCAGGCGACCGCGCCGAACTTGACGAGCTTCGATCCGGCGCCCTGCGTCCACTCGCAGAGGAGCCCGGCGAGCTCCTCCGAGGCGTCGTCCGTGCCGTCGGCCAGCGCGGCGCCGATGTCGCGCGAGGCGAAGGTGCCGACGATGACGGCGATTCCGAGGAGCGCCGTGTCCGTGACCCGACGCATCGATCGGCGGTAGGCATCGGGCACGGCGGCGGGCTCGGGGCTGACCGCGGCCGCGGAGGGGGGAGGGGCGCCGTCGTCCTGGTCGCGCGTCTCGGCGAGCTCGGCCGTGGCCTCGTCGAGCTCGGCCGTGGCCTCGTCGAGGCTCCTCTCGAGGAGCTCGGGGTCGGCGGGAGTGACGGGACGAAGCTGCGCCATGGCCCGCACCGTGCCCGGGAGACGCCACGGGCGGAAGCGACAAGAGCGACAAGAGCGACAAGAGCGATAGGGTGGCGGAAGCCGGCTTAGACTGGCGTGCGATGACCGAGGGAGGCCGCGTGAACCGAAAGTGGGTCGACACAGGGGAAGCTGCGCGCGCCGAGTCCGTCACGCGCCGCACCGTCGAGCGCTGGGCACGCGAGCAGCGGATCCTCGCGCGACGAGCGACGCGCCAGTCCCCCTGGCGCATCGCCGTCGACGGCGAAGGGTTTACGATCGAGCGCTAGAACAGCCGGGCACTGACGACGCCCGTGCGCGTCGCCGAGGCGCTGCCCTCTTTCGCCTCGAGCCGGAGGAGCTCGGTCGGCGTCGGCTTGCGCGAAAACTGAGCCGTGAAGGTGACGCCGTCCACCAGGAGCTCGACGTGCTCAATCACGAGCGGATGAGCCGGCGCAAAGCGGATCTGCATCATCGAGACCGCCGCGTGGCGCTTCCCGCCGAGGGACTCGAGTCGGTCGACGGCCTCCCTGCTGTCGAATCCCAGCGCGACGCTCGGAAATTCCCCGTGCGGGAGCGATAACACCTTCGCAGCGAGGATCTTCAGGAAGGACAGCGGGCGCTCCTCAAACAGGGGTTCGGCGGACATACGTCACCTCGGAGAAGGGGCGCGCGGCCCCGGTGAAACCCCGTCCGGATGGCCGGGGCATGGGATCGTCGACGTGCATGGGCCGTAGGGTGCCCGCGACGCGCCGCAGAGGCGCAGCTCGTCGACGAAAAAGGAGCCGCAGTCGCACGGCTCCCAGCAGAGAACGTCGGAGCTGAGGACGCGCAGCGGCTCCCAATAGGCCGCTCGAAGCCGCCGGCAGTGGCGGCAAAACCGGCCGATGTAGATCGTCACGCCGAGCGAGAGCTGGCTGGTAGGAGCGGGCACTAAACCTCCGGCGGTAATGCGCTCGGCGGCGTAGAGCTCGTCGGCGAGCTCCGCTAGGTCCCCGCGCTCGAGCAGCTCGCGCATCCACTGAATCCGCCCCTGCCAGGCGCGGCGCAGCTCTGCGACGCGCCTCATAGTAGTTTCCAATCGAGCCCGCTCGTCTCGCGTCACGGGGAACCTCCCGACGGCGAGGCTCGCTCGGAATCGACGAGGCGCCAGAACTCACCCGCCTCGGGGGAGCAGCTCGAGCTGAGTGCACTCGACGCAGGAGCAGAGGAATCCGAGCTCGCGGAACGAGCGGACCCGGGCACAGCAGAGGAACCGCCAGCGATGGCGCGAGACGCGCTCGAGCTTTGCCCGGACGCAACAGCGGGAGCAGATCCATTCGCGGGGGTTGAAGGCCGGGGTTGGGGCTGGCATGGCTCCTCCGTTCTCCGCACGTCGGCGAGAAAATCCTGCACGATCTGCTCGGGCGATCTGGGATCCGGGACGAGCTCGAGGCGGCGAGGCGGAGCAGCCGTCCGGCGGAGCTCCGAGATGGCCGCCTTCGCCCGGGTGAGTTCGGCGAGCAGCTCGCGCTTCTCATGGACGCGCGTGGCCACCGCGGAGCTCAGCTCCGCGTCGCGCTCCCGAAGCTGGCGTTCCAGAAATGCGATCTTTCGTGCGCGAGCCCGCGCCTTTGCCTGTGCGACGGGAGCCCATCCCCCATCGAGAGCCCCGGCGTCGAGCGGCTTCGGTTCGCCCGCAGGCGGCGGGGGCGCTTTCGGCTCAGAAACGGGCGCCGGCGGCGCCGGCGCTCCTCCTGCATCCCCCCATACCCCCGAAAGGCTAGAAGCTATGATCGAAGCCTCTTGATCTACAGACAGAGGCGTAGTGCACAACGCCACTACGGCGGGGGCCGGAATCGAGCCGCGGCCGGCCGGAGACAACGCCGGCGTTGCCTCTCCGCCGGGCAGGAGGCGGAGGGGCGTTTCTGTCAGGGGGTCGGGCGGAGCTGCGGGTCGAGGCTCTCCCCAGACGATCCTCGGGGTCCAGCGCGTTGCCCGAGAAGGGACGTTATGTTCCACTCCGGCATCCGCATCTGACCCCTCTACCCCGCCGCGCCCTTTCCGGACAAGGCCCACCCGTCAGGGGGGCCGGTGACCAGCTCGAGCGCCGCCGCTTCCCCTGTTCCCCCGACCGCCGGGCCGGCGTTCACACCCAAGGAGATCGAAGATGCACTCGTCAACGACCAACTATCTGCGTCCGACGTTCGAACAGATCGAGCTGATGAAGGGCGTGCGCTTCTCGATCAAGGAAGCGATCGAGAAGGTGCAGCGGATGGTTCCGGAAGGGCGCTATCAGAGCCTGGCCTTGACGGCTCTGGAGCAGGCCGCGATGTGGGCCAACAAGGGGATCACCCGGAACTCGGACGGCTCGCCGCGGGACGGGGCGATCGAGGAGCCGCTCGAGCCGTAGGGCCAGCGCCGCGGCCGGTCCTCAGGGGCGCCCTGCGCGCCCTCCGGCTCGAGCTGGAGGCCCTCAGGCACCCGACCGTCAGGCCCACCGTGATCGGGCGCCGGAACGCCTTCGGCGAGCTCGACGTGACCATGGACTTCACGGGCTCGCCCGACGTGCGGCCCCTTATCTTGAAACGTGGCGGGACTAAACACTGCGAGCCCACCCAAGTCCTTGGATTCTGTAGGGACGGTCACCGGCGGGCCTTCGTCTACGCCTGCACGTCCCGCCGCTGCGAGAGCAAGACCTGTACGAGGCATGCGCTCCGCCAGCGGCAGGAGACCCTCCGACCGCTGATGCGCGAGAGCTTCCCGGGGGCCTGGGGCGTCCTCGTCCTGACCTACGCCCCCGAGCTCCGCCCCCTTCTGCAGGACGCCGGCGTCTTCCGCCGGGCGCGCCGAGCGGCGATCGCGGTGATGGAGCAGACCATCCTCGAGCATCACGGCCTCGGCCGCGGCTGGCGCCTCGGTATCGCCTCGATGGATCACCCCGAAGGCGACCGGAACCCGGGCGACTGGAAGCCGCACCATAACCTGCTCTTCCCCTCGGTCGCGTTCCGCGGCGAGGAGCGCCACGACCTCCGCTACTCCTTTCCGCCAGAGCTTCTTGACCTTCTGCGAGACCGCTGGAAGTGGGTCCAGGAGTTCCTCCTCGGCCGCGCGCTCGGGCGGTCCGCGGACGTCTGGTACCAGTTCCGCAGGGGCGACCGGAAGAAGGGCCACGCGCTGAAGTACTTCCCCCGGACGTTCCCGGCCTGGCCGGCGCGCGCCCAGCGACTCACCTGGTGCGGCGCCTTCGGCGCGGCCGTCCTCCATCGCCTCAAGGAAGTGCAGTCGACTGAGGCAGCGCCTCAGGAGGGCCTCTGCTGCCTCGTCTGCAGGGCTCAGCTCGTCCGCTTCGAGTACCCCGACGGCCCGGTCCCGCACGGCCACCGCTCGCTGACCGGCGTAGGTCCACCGACAGGAGGAGGCCCATGAGCTGGGACACGGGAGGAAACCGTGCGCGCGAACGGGCGGCCGAGGTCACCCACCGCCTCTGGCGCGCGCGCGCGGTCCTGCGCGAGCTCGAGCGCTTTGTCGCTCTAGGGGGCGCCCGGCCGGGGGAACCGAGCGATTGCCTCGCTGGGCTCGTGTCGGAGCTGGCGGCCGCCGTCGACCGCGGCCCCGGCCTCCTCGACGGACCATCGCCCCAGCTCGTGCTCCCCCTCCATCGCTGGATCGCCCTCCAGTGTCGCCGCTGCGGCGGCCTGTTCGGCGAGCGCTTCGTGCCGGTGGCGCCCCCGCGCGACTTCGTCGAGGTCCGCTGTCCGCTCTGTCCCGGCCAGCGAGCGGATGAGGTCCCTCTCTGCGGCCGCGAGATCAGCGGCTCCCGCCACTGCACGGCAATCGCGCCGTGCCTGTATCACGACCAGGAGGAGGACCATGCCAGACCCGATCGAGCAGCTCCGCGACTGGAAGAGAAAGTTGGGCTTCTGGAGGGACGGGAGGTTCCCGACGGTGGCCCAACGCGACTTCGTGGCGGGGCGGCTCTGCCGCCAGCTCCTCGGAGACCTCGACCCGATCATCGAGAGCTTGACGCCGCCCGGGCCACCGACCCCGAGCGCCCCGACCGAACCTGACATGCTCAATTTCGCGCTCGACCATCTTTTCTCAGCGCTGCACGACCTCTCGGAGGGCCGCCCAGAGTTCGCCCGTCCGCGCCTGCAGGCCGCCCTTCAACTGCTCCTCGGGACCGAGGTGTTGCCGTGAGGGTCGCCGGCTGTCTTCACGAGGAATTCAACGGGGAAGCTTGCCCGTGCGCTGGCTCAGGCATTCTTTGCGACAGCGCCGATCTCGGGTGTCTGGGCTGCATCAGGGAGGGACCGCTCCCGTGCGATGGATGCGCGTGCTGCGCGAGGGACGACGAGGCGGAGCTCGGCGGCGAAGCCGGGGGACCGTGAGCGACCAGCTCGCACTTCCGCTTTTCGGGGCCGCCCCGCGCCGAGAGGCGAAGGACGGATGCCGAGGATGCGATGCGGAGACGGTGGTCATCGTCGACCCGCACGGCGGCCGGACCGAGTGGTGCCGCGATCTCTGCTCTTCCTGGGCGCGGGCCGAGTGGCTTCGGTTCTGCCGAGAGACCGGGACGCCGCGCGGCGCGCACCCGGCGTTCGGCCTCACGGCGTCACGGCCGAGCTCGCCGGCGGACCTGAGCCGAGACGAGCGGTAGGCCATCCTCGCCGAGCGGGAGCCGCCAGACGCCCCTTGGCCCCGGTCCCTTCCAGCCGGTGATCCGCCTCGAGGCGAGCCAGCGATAGATGGTCCGCTCATCTACTTCTACGAGCCGCGCGGCCCGCCCCACCGTCACAAAGACCATGCCCTCGCCCCTTCCGTGTCCGATCCTGTCCTATCCTGCCTAAACCCGTCCAGTATCCACCGTCCGGCCGACGCCAGTAGCCTTGTCGCGTGACGTCCGGAGACCAGATCTCGCTGCCCCCCGACCCCGCCGCGCTCGAAGCGGCCGCCGCGGCGATCGCCGCGAAGCACCAGGAGGCCGACCGTGAGAAAGTAACTCCGCCGCCCGCCGCCGCCCCCCCGGCAGCCGAGCAGCCCTCCCCCGCAACTGCCTTCTCGCCGGCGGACGACGAGGCGAACCTCGCGGTCACGTTGCCCGCCCTCATCAAGCTCGTCGCGCTGAAGCTCGCCCGCTCCCAGCCGGAAGGCGCGCGGAGCCTCGCCGCCCAGGCCGCCCGCTCCGCCCAGGCCGTGGCGAAGCAGCTCGCCGTCATGCTGCGCGGCCGCTACTCCGCCCAGCTCCCGAGCCTCGCCCTCCTCGCCGCCTTCGCGGACCCCTTCATCTCCGACCGGCTCTCCAAGGTCCTCGGCGGCGCGCCCCCGCCGCCGCCCTCCCCTCTCCGCCAGGTCCCCGCGGACCTCGGGCTCGAGGAAGACCCGGAGCCCTCCCCGTGATCCGCGTCCTCGCGCTCGCCCTGAGCCTCGCCATGCCCCGCCCCTCCGTCTCGTCGTCCGCCGCGCTCGCCTCGATGCCCGAGGGCGGCGCGGCCGCGATCTGTGGCCTGCCGCGCTCGGGCAAGAGCCGCATCGCGAAGGCCGCCGCCGACCAGCTCCGCCGCGTCGTGGTCTTCGATCCGTATGGCGACCGCGACCGGCTCGAGAGCGCGCACGGCCATGAGCTCTACCCGTGGACCGGGGACCTCTGGTCCATCCGCGAGCTCGCCCTCCATCCGGGGGCCCTCCTGCCCGACCCCCTACGCCTCGTCGTCACCCCCCGAGCCCTCGATGAGCACACGCTCGGGCAGGACTTCGCCTCGCTCGCCGAGCTCTGCTGGCATGCCGGCAACCTCGACCTCGTCGCCGAGGAGGCTTCGCTCTACAGCCGCCAGGCCGCCTCGGCCGTCCTGCGGCTGACCTCCGGCGGCGGCCACGCCCGCGTGCGCCTCATCCTCATCACGCAGTCCATTGGGATGCTCAGCATCATGGCAGCCCGGCATCTGACCCACGTCGTCGCGCTGAATCAGAGCGACGCGAGCGATTTCAAAATTCTCGCCGCGCGGTGCGGCAAAGCCTTCACCCGCAAGGTGCAGGCCTGGACGCCGGGCGACCGGCCGAACATCTGGCGCCTCGGCGCCGAGCGGGAGAAGCCATGCTGAAGAAGATCTCCGACAACCTCGACGTGCTGGCCATCGGCGGCCTCCTCGGCATCTTCCTCGCCGACCAGCTCATCATCCCCGCCTTCGGCCGGGTCGCGCGCCTCGTCATCATCGCGAACGCCGCCGGCATCACCCCCCCGCAGTACTGAGGATCGCCATGGCCAACCGCTTTCTCGAAACGCTCTCCTTCGCGGGGAGCGGCACCAAGAAGACCCTCAACCCCGGGGACCTCACCATCTCCGAGGGCGACGTCGCCAAGGGCGTCGAGCTTCGCATCTCGCTGCCCATCAAGAACAACGGCGCGGCCGCGATCCTCGGGACGCTCTCCAAGGCCCTCACCTACGCGCTGAAGACGTTCTCCCTCGCCTTCGGCAAGGAGAAGGCACTGACGCTCTGGAGCCAGGAGATCGGGTCCAACCTGCTCCTCGCCCATCGCTGGGCCTATGGCACGGTGCCCGCCGTCGCGAGCTCGACCGGCCTCGGCGCGAGCTACTTCGGAGGAACCGGCCTCGCCGCCGGCGGCACGGAGACGCTGACGTTCTGGGCGCGCATCCCGTTCGAGGCGTGGCGCATGCTCAACCGCAAGCGGCTCGCGGTCGGCTACAGCCAGTTCAAGACGCTCTTCTTCGAGAACCAGACCGGCCAGCCGACGGACCTGGACGCCTCGGGGAACATCGTCCAGAACGGCAACATGAGCATCGACCTCGTGGCGCCGGTCGACGAGGGGGACGACGTGGTCTCCCCCGCGATCGCCTGGCGCAAGAACAGCCGCACCGGTCTCTGGGTCGCGCTCTCGAGGGGCCTGCCGCTGATGCTCGCCGAGACGAGCTCGGGGTTCGCGGGCACGGCGCTCGACCTCGTCAACCTCTTCGTGGGCGACATGCACAACGAGGGGGACCGGGTGAAGTACATCCAGGACTACCATCAGGATACGCTGGCCGGGACGAGCGACATCAGCGACACGGTCACGATGCTCCTCGAGCTGATGCCGAACACCGAGTTCCTCCGCCAGCCGAGCGGCCCGATCAAGGTCACGCAGCCGACGAGCGAGGAGGCCACGCTGAACATCGCGGGGCTCATCGTCCCCGACATGGACGAGAACATCCGGGCCGGCATCGCCGCCGAGATCGCGCGGCAGACCGAGGGCAACTTCCACCTCGTCAACAGGGTGGCGGCGCACTCGATCCCGGACGTTCCCGTCCGGTCCCTCGACTACGCGGGCTACCTGCTCGCGCGGCCGGGCGACCCCACCTACGACGCCTACGACGCCGAGAACTACGGCGCCGACGGCGTCAAGACCGGGCTCTACAAGGCCCCGACCGCGAACGCCGGCAAGGCGGCCGTCCAGAAGATCTCGAAGCTCAGCTCCATCCCGGGCGTCCTCGGGAAGAGCACGAGCCCCGCGATCCGCAAGGCGATCGTCAGGCCCCCCCACTTCGGCGCGGTCTAAGGAGCCACCATGTCCACCGGAACCGCACTCGCCATCGGAGGGGTCGTCCTTCTGCTCCTCCTCTCGAGCCGCAACCAGTACCCCGCCGGCTACCCCGGCGGGATGATGCCCGGCGGCCTCTTCGGCGGCGGGATGGGCGGCCTCGGCGGCCTCTTCGGCGGCGGAGCGACGATCGGAGCGCCGAGCGGCTTCGGCGGCTACGGCTCCGCCTACGGCACCCCCTACTCGATCCCCTGAGGCCCCGATGCCGAAGAAGCTCTCCGCCACCACGATGCTCCTCCTCGCCGGGGGCGCCTGCCTCGCCTACTGGGTGTGGAAGTCCCGGCAGTCCTTGAACGCGACGACGTCCGCGCTCGCCGCCGTGCCCCTCGTCCCGTAGGAGCAGCCGCCATGTCCGACACGATGATCCTCGGCGTGCTGGCGATCTTCGGGCTGATCGTCTTCTCGCAGATGGAGAACAGCGCGAGGAGCGCCCAGACCATCGGGAACAGCCAGGCGCTCGCGTTCCAGAGCGGGCAGTCCTCCCAGGGGCTCATGGGGCTGCTCTCCGGGGTCGGGCTGTAATGATCCGCCTCGTGGGCGCATCGGCCGGCGTCGCCGCCGACCTCTCGCGGCTCGATCCGACGGGCCAGGCGGGGCCGTCCGGGGCGGCGGGAAGTTCGGCCCCGACCGACGCGAGCGGCGCGCCCTTGCCCTCGCCGCCGCCAGGCTTCCACTGGGCGGTCTCGGTCGGTGAGGGCATCACCGCCCTCGTCTGGGACGCGCCGAAGGCCTCCCAGGCGTCGGCGCCGACCCAGGCCGCGCCCGCGGGCTACGCCTGGACCAAGATCACGGTGCCTGGGGGCGCCTTCTTCGCCGCGCTGACCCCCGCCGATGCGAGCATGATCGGCCGCGTCGACTCGGCGTTCGCGGCGGGCTACCTCGTCGGGCCGCCGTGGCTGGCCGGGAACGCCGCTCGAGCGGCCTCGACCTCGACGGTCAATGCCTCGCTCCTCCAGGGCCGACAGCAGCACGCCGCCGCCGCCGCCGCCGATGCCGCCGCGGCCGCAGAGGCCGCGCACGCGAAGGGGCTCACCGATGCGCTCACGGCGGTCACCGGAGCCGCCCTCGCGGCCTACTCGTCGGCTCAGGCCGCGCTCGCGAGCTCGACCGGGGGCGTGACCCCCGGGGCAACCTCGACCGTCGCCCCCCAGCAGATCGCGCTCGACCAGTCCGCCATCCAGGCAATCGCCCAGGCCGCCGCGGCAGCTCAGGCCATCGGTCCGGCTCTCACCGCGGCCAAGGCCGAGCGGCAATCCCTGCAAGCTGCCGCACAAGCAGCCGGCACGGCGGAGTTCGGCTACCCGGACTCGAGTCGCCCGGGGTACGCCTCCGCCGTCGCCGCCCTGAAGGCGCTCGATGCCGCGCTCGTCGACGGGAAGGCTGCACAGTCGACGGTCGCGAGCTGGGCCAAGCAGCAGTCGGCCAACGTCAACTCCGACCTCTCGTTCCAGCAACAACAGGCCGGCGGGGGGCAGAGTGGCTCCTCGAGCCTCCCCTGGCTCTGGATCGCCGCCGGGGCGGCGCTCGTCGGCTATCTCCTCTGGCGGCAGAGCAAGAAGAAGAAGGCCGAGCCCAAGCCGGAGCCGTCCAAGTGAGCGGCCCCGCTCGAGCGAAGCTCCCCCGGACCACTCGCAACGTCGAGCTGAAGGTCGGCTCCGACATCGCGGGTAGCGCCTGGGGCGTCTCGCTGTCCTGGCCGAAGTTCTACGACGCGCCGAACCTCCTCAGTCCGCCCCTCGAGGTGCTCTGCTACCTCGACGGGAACGAGACGGACCTCGTCCTGTTGACGCTCGGCCGCGTCTACTACGGCTGGTTCAACCGCCTGACGGTCGCCGACTTCTCGAAACAGGCGGCCGACCTGGTCGTGGCCGGGGGGCCCACGCCGATCCTCGTCGACGTCACCGTGCTGCCGGACAAGGAGAGCGCGGTGTGGGACCGCGCGGAATCGCCGCGCACGCTGACGCAGGTCCAGAGCGGCCAACAGCTCGAGTCGCCCTTCGGTGAGCAGCTCGCGGGCCTCGATGCCACCGGAATAGGGCGGCTCGTCGGGGCCGATGCAGCGGGGCATGCCCTCACGACGCAACGTCGAGGGGTCAACGTGTTCTTCTCCGACGGTGGCATCTTCACCGTCGGCGGTGCCTATTTTCAGCCGCTCGGGACTGGAGCGCGCTCGGGCATTGCCTCCGGCGCTGACGTTTATTCTGGAGTGATGGGAGTTACCGCGTTCGTGGGAGGGACGAGCCCCACGCTGAGCTTCAGCTTCTTTAGCTCCAACGATCTGTGTGACACCGGCTCATATGCAAACACGCCCGGGAATGCTTCCTCCGCCGGAGGCAACGCCATATCCCCGGCAGGACAGCAGGGCATCCCAATCGATTGGCCATTCGTGAATTTCCAAGGCGACATCGCCGGTTCGCCGACCTCGACGACCGTGACCGGAGTGTATGTTTATGGCCACTGATGCAAGAGGCAACCTGCTCATGCTTGGACAGGCCGTGACGCTCCATGCCGATGTCGCGGCCAAGAACGGTCTGCTGACAGGAGTCATCGAGCACCTCATTCCGTCCGGCTCCGCGATCCCCCGCGGCGGGGGCGCCAGGCTGGGGACCGTCACCGTCCATTGCGGGCCGACCGCCCGGCCTGCCGCCTTGGAGTATTGCCGAGCGGCTCATCATCCGACTGATGGTTCGCCCGTGCCTGCGCTCAACCCCGTTTCGGTCGACGTCGCGATCGTTCGGCTAGATGCCGCGGGAGAGGCCGCGCTCGTCGCCTGGGCCGCCGGCCGGCCGGTCCATCCCGATCACGCTCTCGACGATTCCTGCGGCCAGCTCGGCGCGCCTGTCGGCGCTCGTACCTGCACCTGCCCCGTCCGCGCCTGGCTGCGCGCCGATCTGGTGAACCCGTGATCTCCGGCCTCGATCCCGTCGACCCGAACGCCGCTGCGAACGGCTGGTCCTCGGACCCGGTCTCGTCGGCGCTCGACGGAATGAGCCCCGACCCCTCGATGGGCGGAACGCCCTATGGGCAGGAGGGCATGTACGCCCAGGGCGACCCGAACCAGTCTCCGCTTTCGAAGATCGACAACAGCCTCTTCGACGGGGGCGGCGGCGGCGGGGGCCTCCCCGGCCTGGGCGGCCTCTTTGGCGTCGGCGGGATGGGCGGCCTCGGCACCGTCGGAATCATGGTCCTCGTCGGACTGGGCCTCATCCTCGCGATCGAGGTGGCGAAGTAATGGACCCTCTCCTCGAAGGAGTCGTCCTCGTGAGCGCAGCCCTCTTCCTGGCCCTCTGGATCGCTGCGAAGACCGGCGATCCGAACCTCGATCGCTTCGGCATCCGAGGCCGCATCATCCTCCGGGGCGCGGAGCACTTCGGCCCGCGGCTCTCTCGGCCAATCGTGCGGGCTCTCATGGCGATCGTCCACCAGGAGAGCGGCGGATTGCAGGTGAATTACCTCGGCGACAAGACCGCCCCCGGCGGCCCCAGCGTCGGCCCTGGCCAGGTGGAGTACGCGACCGCCAAGGAACTCGGGCTCATCCCGCAGACCGAGACCCGCGACCAGTACGCCGCCCGCGTCTCCCAGGAGGGCTGGGGAATCGACGCGATGGTGCAGGTCTTCAAGGCGAAGCTCGCCGCGGCGCATGGCGACGTGGCCGATGCGATCCGCAGGTACAACGGCGGGGGACAGGCCGCGCTCGGATACCAGGCGTCCGCGCTCGATTGGGCTCAGCAGACCTGGCCGGGGGCCATCTCGTGATCCCGCTCGAGCTGCTCTGGGCCGTCGGCGCGGCGATCGTCGTGGAGCTCGCAAGGGCGATCACCCTCTGGCAGGTCCGGAGCATCATCGCGGCCGAGCTCCGCCCCTACGGCTCGCAGCTCCGAGCCGTCGAAACCGGTTTGCGCTCCTGTCTGGAGCGCGTCACGCGCCTCGAGGCGCAAGGAGAGCACCGATGACGACAGGCGGAACGAGCGCGATGGAGAAGATCAAGTCGGCCCTCGACAAGGCCAAGAAGATCGCCGACCAGGTCGACGACTCGGTGGACAAGCTCCACAGCTTTGCGGGGACGTTCGCGCGGCTCATCCCGGGCCTCGGCGAGATCGAGGCCGTCGTCGTCACCCTCGCCGATGGGCTCCGCGCGGCCGTCGACACGCTCGACGGCGTCGTCTCGCTCGCCGCCGGCGATCTCCCCGCCTCGTCGACGAGCCCCACGCAGGCCCTCGAGGGCGCGAAGTGAGCGGCGAGGCCTCCGCCCCGCCGAAGCCGCCGCCCCCGGGCTACGACTGCGAGTACTGGGCCTACACCCGCGGGGCCATCAAGGGCGGCCTGATCGGCCTCGCTTGCTGCGTCGCCGTCGCGTTCCTCTGCGACGCGGCGCGGGACTTCACCAGGCTGCGGCGCGCGTGATCCACGCCGAGAAGAAAGGGCCGGATGGCACGATCACGACGTTGCCGTCCGGCCTCGTCCGCGGTCCGGATGGCAAGCTGCGACGCCAAGCCGCGGCCTCGCCCCCCAAGGCCCCGGCGGTGACCAGGCAAGAGCCGCCGGCGCGCTCGCCGGAGCCGAAGCTCGAGGGAACGCCAGAACCGAAGCCCGAGAGCAAGAAGCAGGGCGGCGGGGCCATCGCTCTGCTGCTCCTCGTCCTGCTCCTCGGCTGGGGCTTCGGACGCTCGCGTGAATCGCAGAGCTTTTCGTCCGTCAGTCCCTCGTGGTAGACGGTAGGTCGGTTGGTGGACCGACGAATTCCCTGTGATGCCTGCGGGCATCCGGCTGAACCCCGGAGAGTGGCGCCACCACGCCCCTCCGGGGTTCAGTTTTTCTAGGGAGGCCTCATGCGACCCGTTGCGTTGCTCCTCGTGCTCCTCGCCGGCTGCGGCCCGGCGCTCGAGCGTCCCGCGGAATCGACGGCTGCTCTCACCCTCGACGGCGGCGGCTGTCCGGCGGGCTACGACCCCTGCCTGGGCGGCTGCATGCCGAGCGGCGAAGCCTGCTGCGCCTTCGACGGTGGCTCGACGTGGAGCTGCGGTGGTGGCTCGTCGTGCGCCGGCTTCAAGTGCTTCTCCCCCGACGCCGGCCCGTGGTGCTCCTACATCTGCTACCCGGACTGACGGCCTTGTCGGACAAGGATCGCGACATGCCTGTCAGGCGCAACAGACCCCCGAGGCCAGTCCTCTCGGGCCCTTCCCGACCTTCGCCCGCGAGGTTCGCGCGGCGAGGGCGGCGGGCCCGGCGGGCGGGAGGGACGTTATGTTCCTTCGACGCATTCCCGACAGACCGCTCATTCCCATTCGATGGTCGCCGGCGGCTTCGAGCTGACGTCGTAGACGACCCGATTGATGCCCCTCACCTCGTTCGTGATGCGCGACGAGATCTTGGCGAGCAGCTCCGGCGGCAGCCGAGCCCAGTCGGCGGTCATGCCGTCGAGACTCTCGACGGCGCGAACGACGCAGGTCGACTCGTAGGTGCGCTCGTCCCCCATGACTCCCACCGACTGCACCGGCAAGAGCACGGCGAACGCCTGCCAGAGCCGCCGCTCGAGCGCGGCCTGACGGATCTCCTCCTGGACGATCACGTCGGCGGCGCGGACGAGCGAGAGCCGCTCGGGGTTGATCTCGCCGAGGATCCGGATGGCGAGGCCAGGCCCCGGGAACGGCTGCCGCTCGAGCACCTCGGCCGGCATCCCGAGCTCGCGGCCGAGCTCGCGAACCTCGTCCTTGAACAGCTCGCGCAGCGGCTCGACGAGCCGGAAACCGAGCCGCTCGGGAAGCCCGCCGACGTTGTGGTGGCTCTTGATGGCCGCCGAGGGGCCGTGGACGCTGACCGACTCGATGACGTCCGGGTAGAGCGTCCCCTGGACCAAGAACTCGAAGCCACCGAGCTCGCGGGCCTCCTCCTCGAAGACCGAGATGAACTCCTGGCCGATCCGCTTCCGCTTGGCCTCCGGGTCGACGACGCCGCCGAGCCGCTCGAGGAAGCGCGCCGAGGCGTCGACGCAGCGCAGCGGCAGATGGAAGCCGCGCTCGAAGACCTCGCGCACCTGACGGGCCTCTCCCGCCCGAAGGAGCCCCGTGTCGACGAAGACGCACTGGAGCCGGTCGCCGATCGCCTCGTGGACGAGCAGCGCCGCCACCGCCGAATCGACGCCACCGGAGAGCGCGCAGAGCGCCCGCCCTGCGCCCACCGTGGTCCGGATGGCCTCGACGGCCGAGGATCGGTAGCCGCGCATGCTCCAGGAGGGCTCGCAGCCGCAGATCCGGCGGACGAAGTTGCCGAGGATCGCGGCTCCGTCGGGCGTGTGGACGACCTCCGGGTGGAACTGCACGCCGTAGATCGGCCGTGTCTCATGGGCCACGGCCGCGGTGGGACAGTCGGAGGTCTCGCCGATGGGGCGGAACCCGGGCGCGAGCCGCTCGACCCGGTCGCCGTGGGACATCCAGACCGGCAGCCGGCGGCCGAGCCCCTGGAACAGGGGCGAGCCTGGATCGACCGAGATCTCGGCGCCGCCGAACTCGCGCCGCTCTCCCCGACGGACCTCGCCCCCGAGGAGCGAGGTGAGCAGCTGGAGCCCATAGCAGATGCCGAGCAGCGGGACGCCGAGCTCGAGGATCTCTGGGCGGACCGTCGGCGATCCTGGCGCGGTCACGGAGGCGGGGCCACCGGACAGCACGATTCCCTTCGGCGCGAAGGCCCGGATCTCCTCGAGCGAGCAGTGGTAGGGGCGGATCTCGCAGTAGACGTGGAGCTCACGGATCCTTCGCGCGATGAGCTGGGTCGTCTGGCTGCCGAAATCGAGGATGAGGATCCGATCGACGGGGAGGCTCATGGCTGGCTCCGAGCGTTGACAGCTCGCGGGGGGGCTCGATACAACCGTCCCGAGTGACGCGCTACCCTATCCGATGGGGCCTCCTCGCTGCCAGCGGGCTTCTGAGCGCCTGCGCGCACCCGGCCTACGGTCCCTCCTCCGACGACCGGCTCTCCGCCGAGGTTCAGGACAGCGCCCAGCTCTCGGCCGCGAAGTCCACCGACCGCGTCCTCTCCTGTGCCGACCTCGACGAGTCGCTCGCGCGGGCCCGCAACGGCGAGCGGCCCGAGTCCGACCGGCTCCGAAGCTACATGCACCTCTACCGCGAGCTCGTGGGGCGGACCCAGGCGAACCAGAAGGCGTTCGACCGCCATCCCGAGCTCGTCTACGGCGGCGGCAAGGAGCAGGCCGCGGCCGCGGCGTCGCGCAGCGCCTCCGACCAGTGCCAGCAGATGCTCGCCGACGCCCGCTCGGAGTTCGACCTGCTCGTCCGCGAGCTCTTCCAGCCACTCATCATCACGGACGTCGCATCGGGCCGGAAGCTCAAGGTCGCGCGGATCAGCTTCCCGCTGCTCAAGAGCGCGGTCCAGGAGCTCGCGCCGACCGACCAGGACTCCCTGCTCGAGAAGATCGCGATCGCGGAGAAGCTCGTCGACAGCCGCCACCGCTGACGCTACTCCAGCCGGTAGTTCGGAGCTTCGTGCGTGATGATCACGTCGTGGACGTGACTCTCGCGCAGGCCCGCCTGGGTGATGCGGACGAAGCGAGCCTTGGCCCGGAGCTCGTCGAGGCTCGCCGAACCGAGGTAGCCCATCCCGGCGCGAACGCCGCCGACGAGCTGGTGGACGTTCATGGCGAGCGACCCCTTGAACGGAACCCTTCCCTCGATCCCCTCGGGAACGAGCTTCTCGGCCTCGACGTCTCCCTGGAAGTAGCGGTCCTTCGAGCCCAGGCGCATGGCGCCGAGCGAGCCCATCCCGCGGTAGGTCTTGTAGCTCCGCCCCTGGTAGAGGATGAGGTCGCCGGGCGCCTCCTCGGTGCCCGCGAAGAGCGATCCGATCATCACCGCCGACGCCCCGGCGGCCAGCGCCTTGACGACGTCGCCGCTGAACTTGACCCCGCCGTCGGCGCAGATCGGCACGCCTTGGCGGGAGGCCACCCGTGCGCAGTCGTCGATCGCCGAGATCTGCGGCACGCCGACGCCGGCGACCACCCGGGTCGTGCAGATCGAGCCCGGCCCGATGCCGACCTTGACCGCCTGCGCGCCCGCGTCGATGAGCGCCTGACAACCCTCGGCGGTCGCGACGTTCCCGGCCATCAACGCCGTCCCCGGGAAGCGCTTGCGCAGGGCGCGCACGGCGTCGAGGACGCCCCTCGAGTGCCCGTGGGCAGTGTCGACGACGAGCAGATCGCAGCCGGCCTCGACGAGCGCCGCCGCCCTCCCCTCGGTCTCCGGTCCGACGCCGACGGCCGCGCCGCAGAGCAGCCGCCCCTGCCCGTCCTTCGCCGCGTTCGGGTGCCGCTCGGTCTTCTCGATGTCCTTGATCGTGATGAGACCCTTGAGGCTCTGCTGGTCGTCGACGACGAGCAGCTTCTCGATGCGGTGGCGGTGCAAGAGCTCACGGGCCTCGTCCTGCGTGACCCCTTCCGGCGCGGTGACGAGCTTCGTCGTCATCACCTCGGAGACCAGCTGATCGAGGTTCTTCTCGAAGCGGAGATCGCGGTGCGTCACGATCCCCACGAGCCTTCCGGCCCGCGTCACCGGGATGCCGCTGATCTCGTGCCGCCGCATCAGGGCCGTCGCCTCCCGCAGCGGGCGATCGGCTTCGATCGTGACGGGGTTCACGACCATGCCGCTCTCGTACTTCTTCACCTTCATCACCTCGAGCGCCTGCGCCGCGGGCTCGAGGTTCTTGTGGACGATCCCGATCCCTCCCTCGGACGCGAGCGCGATGGCCGTACGGGCCTCCGTGACGGTGTCCATCGCGGCCGAGACGAGCGGGATGCCGAGCCGGATTCCCGGCGCGAGCGAGGTCTCGACGGACACGTGCTTCGGCAAGACCTCGCTCGCGGCGGGCACGAGGAGGACATCGTCGAAGGTCAGGCACTCGCGAACGGGATGCTCGAGCATGCGGGAGGCCTCTTACGGAAAGGCGACGACCACCTCATGAGGGCCATCGCCGTCGACGTGGAACGGCAATCTTCGGGGATCCGGACGACTCGATCCGAGGGCCGAGGCCGAGAGCTCGTAGTCGCCCGGCGGCAGCTCGAGGCGCTGGATCTCGCTTCGTGGTCCCGCCGGAGCGCCGGGCTCGAAGTGCCACTCGGCGTGCCGCTCGAGACGACCTCGCGCGTAGATGTCCGACCGGAGCCCGGTCGCGCCCCGGTCCGCGAGTTCGTAGCGCACCGTCACCGTCTCGCGGTGGCCGCGCTCCATGAGCCAGGCGCCGAAGACGATGACGAGGAGGAGCGGGAGCCGCCGGAGGAGCCGGTGGCCGCCGAACCAGCTTCTCAGCCGCTCGATCAACCGTGGTCCTTCGGGCCTGGCGAGCCCTGCGATCCCGGGCCGGACCTTCGTCCTCGGCGCAGCCTAACGCTCGGATCGCCCGTCATCTGCGGCTTCAAGCCTTTCCCCTCGTCGGGGTGGAGGCGGATCTCGGTCTTCACCTCGATGGTGACGTCCGTGAGGAGCTTGAGGATCTCCTGGTGGAGCTGGGCGGACTCGAAGAAGCGGCGGATCTCCTCGCCCAGAATCCGGATGACGTCCTGCTTCGTCCGATCGGCCTGCGAGAGCAGCGCCCCGATCAGCTCCTTCGGGAGCTTGAGCTCGCCGACCAGGTTGCGGATCCCCTCCTCGGTCATGAAGAGGGCGCCGACGCCGGCCACGATGGCCTTGCGCATGAAGTCGGTGGCGCGGCCGCGCAGGCCACCGTCGCCGCCCTCGCCCTCCGGGGGAAGCGCCCCCTCTTCCTCGTCGAACAACGGGTCGGGGTCGGACGGATCGGGCGGCGTCGCCCCGCCGTCGATGGGGTGATGCCTCGTCACCTAGGATCCCGTCCGGAAGATGGGGAGCTTCGTCGTGGAGCTCCGCATCGACAGCTGCCCGGCGACCCGCTTTGCGACCTCGAGGAACGCTCGCGCCTGCGCGCCCTCCGGCTGGGCGGAGGCGACCGGCTCGCCCTTGTCTCCGCCCTCGCGGATCGACGGCTCGAGCGGAACCCGCCCGAAAAATGGGATCGCGAGCCGCTCGCAGGCCTTCTCGGCGCCGCCGCGGTCGAAGATGGCCGTCTCGTGCTGGCAGTGCGGGCAGACGAAGCCCGACATGTTCTCGACGAGGCCGAGCACCGGGATGCCGACCTTGTCGAACATCATCTTGGCCTTGAGGACGTCCGAGAGGGCGACGTCCTGCGGCGTGGAGACGAGGACCACGCCCGCGGAGCGCACCTGCTGGGCGAGCGTCAGCGGAATGTCGCCGGTCCCTGGCGGCAGGTCCAGGACCAGGTAGTCGAGCTCGCCCCAGTCGACGTCGCGCAGGAGCTGGATCAGGGCCCCGTGGAGCATGGGACCACGCCAGACGAGCGCCTGATCGGGATCCACGAGGAAGCCGATCGACATGACCGCGAGGCCGTGGGCGCGCAGCGGCGCGAGCCGCCGGCCGTCCTTCGACTCCGGGCGGTCGTGGACGCCGGTCATGATCGGGATCGAGGGGCCGTAAAAGTCCGCGTCGAGCAGGCCGACCTTCGCGCCGCAGCGGGCGAGCGAGACGGCGATGTTCAGCGCGACGGTCGACTTGCCGACCCCACCCTTGCCGGCGCCGACGAGCACGATGTTCTTGACCTGCGGGACGAGCTCCTGGGCGGGCTGGTTCGTGCCGGCCGCGCGGCGGACCTCCGCGCCCCAGGCGACGTCGATTCGACCGATCCCAGGGATCGCGCCGAGCGCCTTCTGCACGTCGGCCTCGATCTGCTCCTTGAGCGGGCAGGCGGGGGTGGTCAGCTCGACCTTCAAGGCGACGTTCGCCCCGTCGACGCGCAGATCCTTGATCATCCCCGCCGACACGAGATCGCGGTGCAGCTCGGGGTCCAGAACTTTCGAGAGGGCCTCGAGGACCTCCCGCTCCGTCAATGCCATGAGCGTCGTCTCCTCGTTCCGTGGGGTCGCGTCTGCACGGGGCGCCGGATCCTGACGACGCCGTCCCTGAGTGTCAAGAACATCGGGCCGCGCCGTCGAAATCCGGTCGGCTCAACGCAGCGAAGGGCCGTCGTGGAAGGCCAGCGGCCCGGCGCGACTGCCGATCGCGAGATCTCGCACCGCCCCGGCCCACGACAGGGGAGCCGCGCCCGAGCCGTAGGCGCGGACTTTGGGCTTCCCCCGGATCCCGCCGAGCTCCGCCGTCAGCTCCAGGGCTCGGGCGAAGCCGCCCACCTCGTCGACCAGGCCGATCTCGCCGGCGCGCTGCCCCGTGTAGATCCGGCCGCCGGCGACCGCGCGGATCTCCTCGACCGTCCGCCGGCGCGACTTCGCGACGACCTGCAAGAACTCCTCGTAGAGCTCGCCGACGATCCGGTCGGCCGCCGCCCGCTCCTCCGCGTTCATCGCCCCCCAGGGCTGAGCGAGACCGGAGGTGGCGCTCGTCCGGAGAAGCTCCCGCCGGACGCCGATTCGGATCAGCGCGTCGCCGGGGTCGAACCGCCCGTAGAAGACGCCGATCGAGCCGACGATCGCGAGCGGCGCGGCCACGATCCGGGTCGCGCCGCACGCCGCGAAGTAGCCGCCGCTGGCGGCGACCGCGTCGACGTAGGCCACGACCGGCTTCTCCGCCGCCGTCCGCTCGATCTCGTGCCAGATGAGCTCGGAGGCGCCCGCCGAGCCGCCCCGCGAGTCGACGTAGAGGAGCACCGAACGAACCGAGCGATCGCGGCGGATCGCCTGGAGAAGCTCGGCGGCCGATTGGCTCCCGAAGAAGCGCCCGCCCGTCGGGAGCTCGGCGCTCCGTCCCTCTCG
The DNA here is from genome assembly GCA_021783235.1 of Myxococcales bacterium. Taxonomy (GTDB): domain Bacteria; phylum Myxococcota; class Myxococcia; order Myxococcales; family JAKAPL01; genus JAJXUD01. Next base: position 216,632 of record JAJXUD010000001.1, read on the forward strand.
GATGAGCCCGCGAAGCGTGACGAGCCCCACGGCCGGACCGCGGCGCAAGGGCACGAGCCCGAGCGGCGGGAGGCCGGGACGGAGCCGGCGCCCGCTCCCGGGGCGAGTCTTTTCCGGCGCGAGCTCTCGGAGGGCCTCGTCCACGAAGCCCACGCGGTCGACGAGCCCCGCGGCGAGCGCCGATCGGCCCGTGAGCGGCCCCCGGTCGAGGGCGCTCTGGACCTCGCCCGGAGGCAGCCGCTTCCCGAGCGTCTCCGAGAGCTTTCGGTGCGCCTCCGCGAGCAGCCCTCGGGCGGTCTCCCGCTGCGCCTCCGACGCCTCGACGCGGGTGAAGAGCTCGGGCGCCGTCTTGTGCTCCTCCCGCCGGAAGAACTCCGGCCGCAGGCCGAGCTTTCCGAGCGCCGCTCCCGCCGAGCTGAGCGCCAGCGAAGGGCCGGTCAGGTCGAGCGTGCCGCTCGGCGGCAAGACGAGCCGCCCGACGCCGCAAAGGGCGGCGTAGGAGCGGCCGTCCAGCGCCTCGGCCCAGACGACGACCTGCCGCCCAGCCGCGTGAACCCGCTGCAGCTGTGCCGAAAGCGCGTCGAGCTGGGCCCAGGAGCCGTGGATCCCATCGGCGCGGACCAAGAGGCCGCGACAGCGCCGGGAGGCGACGATCCGATCGCAGAGATCCGCTACCTCCTCGATGCTCGCCGAGGAGGGGGCGCGGCTGAGGTGCCGCTCGAGCCAGCCTGGCCGCCGCTTCCGGTAGCGAAGCGGACCGGCGAGCCGCAGCTCCACCCACTCGGGCCCCCGGAGACCGAGCGCCCATCGCCCGATCGCCCGCAGGGGCCAGCCGAGGAGCGCGAGGAGATTCCAGACGAGCGAGACGAGCGCGCGCAGCATGCGGAACATGGTAGCATCCGCGACGATGAATCTCAGGGAAGTTCCGATGCTGGCCCTCGGCCTTCTCCTCGTCGCCTCGACCGGAGCGTCCCGGTCCGCGCTGGCACGCGATCCCGCGCCGGGCGCCGCCGCGTCCGCCCCCGGCGACGAGGAGGCCGCGACGGATCCCGAGCCGGTCCACCCGAGGGCCAGCCGACCGGGCGCGCGCCCGGTCGGGCCTCCGCCCCAGTTCGGCGCGGTCCCGACGCCCCCGCAGCCGACCGAGAGCTACGATCTCATCGATCAGCTGGTCTATTACGGTGGCCTCTTCCTCCTGCTCATCGGCGCCGTCGCCCTGCTCTATCGGCGCCTCGTCTTCATGTTCTCGCTCGAGCCCACCCCCGAGCTCGCGGTGGGGCTGCCCGCGTCCGAGGCTCCCGAGCCGGAGCCCGCGGCGCGAAGGAGCGCCCCTGCGCCGCCGCCGCCGCGCGCGCCCGCGCCCGCCGAGCCGCCCAGGCCGCGAGCGGCGGCCCAGCCCTCGCCGGGCGAGCTGCTCTCACGCGCCGCGCAGGCGCTCTCGAGCCTCGAGGGCAAGTGGGTGACGGCCTCAGGACTCGCGGCGACCCTGGAGGTCGACGAGGCGACGGGCTCGCGGCTGCTCGATCGGCTCGTCGACGAGGGCCACGCCCAGGAGGCGCGGACGCAGGACGGCCAGACGGTCTATCGCTCGGCCCGCTGAGGCCGGGCGGCGCGGAGCGGCTGCAGCGTCCCCGACCCCCGCGCCAGGTCGCCGAAGCGGACCTGCCCCTCCGTCCAGGCGACGCCCGCCGGGCGCAGCGGCTCCGCGGCCACCGGCGGCGTGGGCGGCAGCTCGAGAAGAGCGCGCGCGGGCGCCGCTCGACCAGCGCACCCCAAGGGCGAGAGCGCGCTCGACAGCGAGATGATCGTGGAGAGCACGGGCGGCGCGAGGAGTTGGAGGAGCGTCATGGTGGGTCGAACCTGCCCGAGCCGTTCGCTGTTCCCGACCCCGACGAAAGCTCTTCGTTTTCGGGGCGCGCGGGACGTGCTAGACCTAAAGTGATGCGCGCGCTCGTCATCTTCCTCTCCGTCCTGCCGGCCCTCGCCCCGATTCTCGCCAGCCCCTCCGTCGCGCGGGCCGAGATCCAGCCGGATTGGTACTCGAGCCTGGTCTCCGATCGCGGCCTCGAGATCGACGCCGACGTCCGGCTGTTCACGCTCTTTGCCGCCCTCAATTCGCTCGGCTACGACGACGGCCCGCTCGCCCGGAAGGATCCCATTCCTCGGCCCGCCCTCTCTGCCGCCCGCTTGCTGGTCCGGACCCGCGCCCCGGTTCCCCCCGCGCTCGCCGCGAGGTTCCAGGCCTTCTTCGACGCCCATCCCGCGCCGCTGCGAGCCTACGTCGCCTTCGTCACCTCGCTCGGCGCTCCTCCGGAGTTCGCGCCCGGAAGCCCGCCCGCAGAGGCCGCCTCCCTGAAGGGCTTCGAGGCTCTCCTCGCCGAGTACTACCGGACCACCGGGGTCGCCGCCGCCCATGCGGAGCTGCTCCCGCAATATCGGACGGCAATCGCCGGTTCGCTCACGAGTATGGATGCCGCATTCGCCTCCGCCGACCGGCTGCTCGCCTCCGCGCGGGGAGAGCAGCCCGCGCCGCCCGTGATCGCGCTCGACCTGCTCGCGGCCCCCGGCAGCGGGTATGGCCTTCGCCAGGGGGGCGGAACCCTGATCTCGGTCGGCCCGGGCCCGTCGGGCGATCGGCCGGACGTCGAGCGCGCGATCGAGCTCTACGCGCAGGTCCGGGCCGGCGCCATGATCGAGGAGCGAGCCGCCGCCGTCCGCGGGCTCCCCGATCTCCTCGCCAAGGTGCGCCGGGCGCACCTCGCGGCGGGCGACCTCGCCCCCGGCGAGTACCTCTCCAGCTGCTTCTCCTTCGCCCTGGCGGCGAGTGCGATTCCCGAGGAGCGCGCCGCCGAGCTCGACCGGGCCGACGCCAACGGCTGCTGGATCTCGCGCGATCTCGAAAAGGTCCTCTCCGAGACGGCCTCCTCGCCGAGCGCGAGTCCGCTCGACGCGCTGCTCACCGAGGGGTTGTCGGCGCTCGACCTCCGGCGCGTCGGCCCGGGCCCCGACCAGGCGGAAGGGCGCTGATTGAACCACCGCCTGTTCCAGCTCCTCGTGGCGGCCCACGGCGCCCCCGCCTACGGGCTCGTCTTCTCCGTGCTGCTCGCGTGCGGCTTCGGGCTGCCCCTGCCCGAGGACGTCGCGCTCGTCACCGGGGGCTACCTCGCCTTCACGGGGGCGGCGAACCTGTGGCTGATGCTGACCGTGGGCTTCGCCGGAATCCTCTGCGGCGACCTGCTCGTCTACTCGGCCGGAAGACGCTACGGCGGCAGCGTCACCCGGACCCGCTGGCTTCGCCGCTACTTCACCGAATCGAAGCGGGAGCGGGTCGAGGGCTATTTCGCGAAGTACGGGCAGGGCATCGTCGTCCTCGCCCGCTTCCTGCCGGGCATCCGGGTCCTCACCTACTTCACCGCCGGCGCGGCCCGGCTCGGCCTCGTCCGCTTCCTCGTCTTCGACGCGCTCGCGGCCTGCGTCTCCGCGCCGCTCTGGGTGCTCGTCGGCCACCACCTCGGCCGCCACCTGCAACAGGCGGTCCATTGGGTCGAGCGGGCGCATTCCACGCTGATCGTGGCCGCCGCGCTGATGGGAATCGGGCTCGTCCTCTACATCGTTCGGCGCAGCAGCGCGCCCTCGGCGAGGCGCCGCGCGGCACAGCCCCCCCCCGAGGCGGCGGAGCTGCCGATCGAGCGCCCCCAGGCGAAGCCGATGGGGCGGGTCGGCTGAAGGTCAGGCGAGCGGCTCAGCGCTTCGCCGCCGCCACCGGGGCCTCGCTCTTGGCGGGGAGCCGCAACAACGAGTAGCTCGCCTTCCCGTCCTGGATCCGGAGGACCGCCGCGAGCCCGTGGGCCGTCGTGCCATCGTTCATGGCCCAGGGGACGGTGTCGGCGGCGCCCGGGTCGAGGTAGAGCTCGAGGGAGACCTCGTCCGGTCCGATCGCCCGGTCGCCATGAAGCGAGGTCGCGTTACCCCCGGCCTCGATGATGTTCGCGAAGACGCCGAAGTGGATCTGGTTCGTCGCGAGGAAGTCCGTCAGGTTCGGATCACCCACGTTCCCCGGTGGGCTCTGGACGCGGTCGATGGCGTGCAGCCCCTCCCCGTGCGGGGGCCCGTGCGACGCGAGGACGACCGTCGACTTGAGCTGCGAGGCGAGCCGGCCGAGCGCCTTCAGATCGTCCGTGTGGTAGAGGCAGCCGTCGGCTCCGGCGATCAGGTAACGGGGATCGTGGTAGCCCGGAAGCGACAGCAGGGCCACCGAGCCGAGGTCCACCTCGCGGGCCCGGCTCAGGTTGAAGACGTTCGGAAACTCCTTCTGCACGCTCGAGATCGCGTCCAGAAAGCCGCCCTTCGGCTCGCGGTTTCCGATGAGGACGAGGACCGGTAGCCCTGACTTCGCGATGGGTCGGAGAACCCCCGCGATCGCCTCCGCGGAGTCGCCGCTGTCGCCGTCGACGAGGATCGCCTGCGCCCCCTTCTGCTTGAAGAACTCGAGGTAGGAGCCGATCGCCTGCAGATTCGCCGGGCTCGGCTCGTTCACGTTGGCGAGGACTCCCAGGACGACCGGACCCGTCTTCGGGACGTCGAGCGTCAGCTTGTAGCCGTTCAGCGTGGCGCTGTGGCCGGCGTACGTCACTGTCTCGGGCACCGAGAAGTCGAGTGGCCCGAGGCACTCGGGATCGCTCTTCCCCGACGTCGACGGGGCGAAGGTCACCGGGCCGGCCGCCACGGGCGCCGCTGCCTGAACGGGGCTCGCCGCGGGCGCAGCCTTCGGCCCGCTCGCCTCCGTCCCCTTCTGGCAGCCGAGAGTCAGCGATCCTCCGGCGAGGAGAAGCAGCGAGAGCCTGCGCACCATGGGAAGCCTCCGGGGACGTTGCGGGTTCGACGAAGCGGGGCCGGAGTATAGGGGGGAGCCCGGCTACCGGGCAAGCGAGGTCGGAGGCCTCGCGCCGCGGGCCCACCGGCTCGCGAATGAAGGATCAACGAGTGCCGAACGTCAGCCCCGCGATCTAGCTTTCAACCATCGTCTCTTGGAGGTTCGAATTGAGGGCGCCAAGCTCCAATCCCGTCGTCGTCGTCAAGCCTCGACCCCGCTGCCAGGCGCCGAACTGCGTCGAGAGCGCGCTGGTCCGCTGCCCGATCCACCAGAGCCTGCTCTGCCCGGTCCATTTTCGAGACCACGCCCTGGAGAAGGGCTGCCGCCAGCTCCCTCCGGGCGCCGGCTAACCTCTCAGGGCAGCCTCGACGAGCACGTTCCGCATCCCGTCGAGCGAGCTGCCGACCTGGCTGGCGATCGCCATCATCAACTTCAGGCAGGCCTGCGGCTTCTGGGCCTGCAGCCGCTGGAAGTCGCGGGCCCGAAGCTCGAGCACCAACGTGTCCTCGGAGGCGACCGCGCTGACCAGCCGGGCCCCGCTCGCGTGGAGTAGCGCCATCTGCCCCAGCGCCTCGCCGGGTCCCAAGGTGGCGAGTGGCTGGTCGGTCCGGTCGGGGCGCTTGAGGACGACCTGGACCGAGCCCGTCTGCACGACGTACATGGCGTCCGAGGCCATTCCCTCGACGAAGAGCGGCATGCCAGCCCGGACGGAGCGCTCCGCCGCGATCGTCGCTAGAATCGCGAGGCCGGTCTCCGAGAAACCTTTGAACAGGTCGCACTTCGAAAGCGCCTGCGCCGCGCCCTGCATCGCCATCCCCGCTCCTTTTCGAGAACGACCGTCGAGCTCATCCTCCCGGCAGCTGGGCCGAGCTGTCAACCCGCCGTTCAGCGGCAGGGGCGGGCAGGGTTGATTCCGGATCCGAACCTTCGATAATCTCCGCGGCGAGGGAGGAGTCGTTACGCCGGACAGACCACCAGCTCCGAATCCTGCCGGCGAACCCTCGCCGGGCACGGAGACGCCCGCCGACCCGCTGATCGGCTCCACCATCGACCGCTATCGCGTCCTCCGAAAGATCGGCGAGGGCGGCATGGGGAACGTCTACCAGGTCGAGCACGTCATGCTGCGCAAGCACATGGCGATGAAGCTCCTCCGCCCGGAGTACTCGCGCAACCCGGAGATCGTCCGTCGCTTTCAGAACGAGGCGGTGGCCGCCGGCTCCATCGGCCAGGACCACATCGTCAGCGTCACCGACTTCGGGAGCACCGCCGAGGGGCTCGTCTACCTCGTCATGGAGGAGCTCCAGGGCTGCTCCCTCGCCGACGCGATCGCACGGGGCGGCGGCCTCGCACCTCCCCGCGCGCTCGACATCGCGGAGCAGATCTGCCGGGCGCTCGGCGCCGCGCACGACGCCGGCATCATCCACCGCGACCTCAAGCCCGACAACGTCTTCGTTCTCGAACGGGACGGGCGCGACTTCGTGAAGGTGCTCGACTTCGGCATCTCGAAGGTCTCGGAGCTGGGCCAAGGGGAGGACCAGCGATTCACCCGGACCGGGATGATCCTCGGAACGCCCGAGTACATGTCTCCCGAGCAGGCCGCGGGCCGGCAGGTCGATCGACGGACCGACGTCTACTCGATGGGCGTCCTGCTCTTCGAGCTGCTCACCGGTCGCCTCCCCTTCACGGCCGACAACCCGATCGCCATTCTGATGAAGCACCAGACCGAGGAGCCTCCGCCGTTCTCGGCCGTGCGGCCCGGGGTGCGCTTCCCCGATCACCTCGAGCCGTTCGTCCGGCGCCTCATGGCAAAGAAGCCGGAGGACCGGCCGAAGGACATGGGGGAGTGCATCAGCTCGCTCCGCGCGCTCCAGACCCAGTCGGCGCCCCACACCCAGTCGGCGCCCCGGACCGAACGGCCGATGACGGCCGAGCCCGCTCCGGCGAGGAGCCGGGCGCCCATCTCCCCCACGGTCGCGTCGATTCAGCTCCAGCCCGGCGACAGGCTCCAGGTGGCGCAGGATCTCACGAAGGCCGACCTGCTCCCGGAGGAGGGGCTCTTGGCCGCCCGGGTCTCGCCCGCGGGCTCGACGGTCGCGGAGCTCGTCCAGATCAGCGGGCTTCCCCCCGCCAGGGCGGCCGAGATCCTCGGCCTCCTCGTGGGCAGAGGCGTCCTCGCTCGGTCGGTGGTCGCCTCCCCCATCCGGGCGCGGCCGTCATCGCCCATCCCCCGGGCGACCCCCGCCGCAACGCGCCCGACGCCCCGCGGGGAGGAGCGGCCTCCGGCCGATCGGCGCGGCCTCGTCGACAAGAACCCGCTCGTGAACCGGTTCGTCCGCAAGCAGCTGCTCGTGCAACGCGGCCGCGAGGAGCTGGCGCGTGGGCACATGAAGGAGGCCATCGACAACCTGCGGGCGGCCGCCGGCCTCGACCCCAAGGACTCCGAGCTCCAGGCGCTCCTGCGGGACGTCCTCGGCCGCTCCGACGAAGCCGAGGCGGAGCAGTCCTTCCGCTCGGGCCTCGAGGCCGAGGCGCGCCGCGACTTCGACGGCGCGCTCGAGCACTTTCGCAAGGCGATGGCGCTCCACCCCGAGAACGCGCGCTACCTCGAGCGAGTCGCCCGCAAGCTCCTCTACCGCGAGAGCCAGATCAAGGAGGCGAAGCGGCTCTCCGAGCGCGCCGTGGAGCTCGCCCCTCGGGACGCCGAGGCACGGGCGACGCTGGCGCGCGCCTACCTTCAGGCGGGGCTCAAGGCCAAGGCGAAGCGCGAGCTCGACGTCGTCCTAGAGCTCCAGAAGGATCACAAGTTCGCGAAGAGCCAGCTCAAGCAGTTCCGTTGGTGGAACCTCGCCTGAGGCCGCGAGCGAGCCCCCTCCCGTCCCCTCCGAGCGTCAGGTCGCGGCGCGGCTCCTCCGGCCGAGCCAGCGCGTCGCCGCCAGCGCGAAGAGCGCGCCCAGCCCGCTGCCGATTCCGTCGGCGACGACGTCCCCGAGCTCGGCGTCTCTCCCGGGCACGAAGCTCTGGTGCAGCTCGTCGCTCGCCCCGTAGAGCAGCCCGATCAGCGCGACCCAGCCGAGCAGCTCGCGTCCCTCGAGGCGGGACGCCAGCGCGATCCCGAGGCAGAGGCCGAGCCCGCCGTACTCCGTCAGGTGGAGGAGCTTGTCCCAGACCCTCGCCGTGAGTCCGGGCAGCGGGTTCGACTGGGTCGAGAGATAGAAGATGATCCCCGCGTAGGCGACGACCAGGAGCCAGGCGAGCGGGCGCCAGCGTCTCGGAGCGCCGATCATGCGACGACCGGCAGCGGAAGGTGCCGCGGTGCGGCCGCGGGAACGAGCGGCGGCTCGACGAGCGACGCGAGGCGACCGCCCAGCGAGGCCGTCGTCGCCTCCTCGACGCGGACCCGAACGATCGAGCCCGGCTCGGCGTCTCCCTCGAAGTGGACCACCCAGTTCTCGGAGGTGTGGCCGCAGCGCCGCGCGGGATCGGACTTCGAGGGCCCCTCGACCAGGACCTCCACCTCGGTGCCAATCGCCCGCTCGTGGAGCTCACGGGTGACGCGGCGCTGGATCGCCTGGAGCCGCTCGAGCCGCGCGAGCTTCACGGGTTCGGGCACGAGCCCCCAATCGCGCTCCCGGAGCCGTGCGGCGGTGTGGGGCCGGGAGGAGTAGACGAACGAGTAGAGGTTGTCGAAGCGGACGCGCTCCAGCAGCCCGAGCGTGGCCTCGAAGTCGTCCTCCGTCTCGCCGGGGAAGCCCACGATGACGTCGCTCGTCAGCGCCACGTCCGGCGACGAGGCGCGAAGCCGCGCGACCTTCGCCTCGTACTCCGCCGCGGTGTAGCCGCGGCGCATCCGCTCGAGGACTCCGTCCGAGCCCGACTGGAAGGGCAGGTGCAGGTGGCGGCGAAGCGACCCGAGCTCGGCGAAGCAGCGGACGAGCCCCTCCCCGAAGTCCTGTGGGTGGCTCGTCGTGAAGCGCAGCCGGGCGAGCCCCGGGACCGAGGAGACGCGGCGCAAGAGCTCCGGGAAGTCGCAACCGCCCGAGAACGAGTTGACGTTCTGGCCGATGAGCGTGACCTCGCGGACGCCGACCCGCACGAGATCGTCCACCTCGGAGACGATCTCGGCGTAAGGGCGGCTCTGCTCGCGCCCGCGCGTGCGCGGCACCACGCAGAAGCTGCAGACGTTGTCGCAGCCCTTCATGGCGGTGACGAAGGCGGTCACCCGTCCGCGGGACTGCTCCGGGTCGGCGCGCGGAAAGAGGTACTCGGAGGAGTCCATCCAGTCGGTCCGGGCGCCGGCCCGGACCCCCCGCCGCGCCTCCGCCACCAGCTCCGGGAGCGCGGCGAGGTTGTCGGGGCCCAAGACGAAGTCGACGAACGGGGCCCGCCGCAGCAGCCTCTCCTTCTCCTGCTGGGCGACGCAGCCCGCGACGCCGAGGAGCGCGCCGCCCCCGCCCTTCTGCCGCTTGTAGCGGCCGAGCGCGGAGTAGAGCTTCTGCTCCGCCTTCTCGCGGATGGCGCAGGTGTTGACGAGGATGAGGTCGGCGTCCTCGGGCGCTTCGGCGTCCGCCCAGCCGTCGCGGCGGAGCGCCTCGAGCATCCGCTGCGAGTCGCTCTCGTTCATCTGGCAGCCGAAGGTGTGGATGTAGACTCGGTTCCCCATCTGGACGGCCCCTCTACCACGTCCCGGCCAGCGGGCGCGAGGGAGATGGGCGGGCTCGGCAGCGGCGGCGGCGTGCAGGCCCGGGCCACGAAGAGCGCGAGGACGAGCGCGGCGACCAGGGCGGCGATCCCCAGCTCGAACGTGTGCCAGATGACCAGCCGCTTCGCCTCCACCCTGGAAAGCTGGGGCGCGCCGCGCCCGGCCGAAAGCCCTCAGCTCGGGACGATCGAGTCGGCGAGCTTCTCGAGGTCGGCGACGCAGGAGACGATCGCCACCTGGCTCACCTGCCGCTCGTAGGTCAGCATCTCGCTGTCCCCGAGCCCCCACGACGAGCGGGGCTCCGGGCAGATCCAGACGACGCGGCGGGCCTTGAGCTTCAGCTCCCGCAGCGCCCAGGCGTTTGCCGGGTTGTAGTTGTTCCGCCCGTCCCCGATGACCATCACCGTCGTCCGCCGCGTGACCGCGCCGAGTTCGGTTCGGACGAACTGCGAGAGGGCCCGCCCGTAGCTCGAGTTCTCCGTGAGGCTGACCACCCTTCCGACGACCGAGGGATCGACCGCCCGCCGCACGTCCAGCTCGCGCAGCTCGCGGGTGATCTCGCCGATCTCGCTCACGAAGACGTAGCTGCGCACCCGCGCGAAGAGCGACTGGAGCGTGTGCAGGAACAGCAGCATGAGCCGGCTCGTGGTGCGGACCGAGTCCGAGACGTCGCAGAGCACCACCACGTCCGGCCGGGCGGGGCGCCGGCCCCGGAACGCGACGCGCGCGGGGTAGCCCCCGGCCGAGAGGTTCAGGCGGAGCGTCCGGCGAACGTTCAGCGCGCCGCGGCGCCGCAGCCGCTGGCGCCGGAGCATCCGGGCCTTGAGCCGCTCGGCCAGCCGCCGGACCGTCCCCTCCATGTCGTCGATCTCTTGCTGCGAGAGGAGCGCGAACGGCTTCTCCTCGGGGGCCCCCGCGGGCTTGCCCGCGAGTCGGGCCTCTGCCTCGCCCTCGACCAGCCGGCGGACCGACCGCTCGAGCCCCTCGAGCGCCGCTCGAAGCCGCTGGCCGATGGCCTCGAGCGCCTTCGGGTCGAGCCCCCGGGCCCGCAGGTCGGCCTCGAGCTCCGCGAGCTCGCGGGCGACGCCTCCGAGCCCCGCCGCGGAGCCCAGCCGCCTCGCGTAGAAGCCTTGCTGCAGCGTCGAGGACATCTGGCCGAGGTCGAGCCGCAGCGCCGCCCCGCGCAAAAGCGAGGTCACCTGGGCGGCGTCGCCCTCGAGGGCGGCGCGGGTGAGCGGCGAGAGCGGCCGGTTCTGCAGCTCCCAGGCGAGCATCCGCAGCGTGTCCTCGTCCAGCGCACCCTCCTCTTGGAGCCGCGCCAGGATCCCGGCCTCGATCTCCCCGAGCAGGCCGACGACCCCGGAGAAGAAGAGCTCGAAGGCCTCGCGGAAGGGCTGCCGGTCGCGGGACCGCTTGACGAGCGCGCTCTCGAGCGCCGCGCGGACCTCTTCCTTCCGGCCGAGGTCGACCCAGCCGAGGGCGGCGCTGGCGTCCACGAGCTCCGCCGTGGAGACGCGCAGCCCGCGCTGCCGCAGGAGCCCCGCGAGCTCGACGAGCCGCGCCTCCACCTCAGGCCGCCCGCCGCTCGAGGCCGACGACGGCCTCGAGGTGATAGGTCTGCGGGTAGAGGTCGAGGACGGCCGCGCTCGCGACCCGGTGGCCGAGCCGGACGAGCTCCCCCACGTCCCGCGCCAGCGTGGCGGGGTCGCAGGAGACGTAGGCGATGCGACGCGCGCCGAGCCCGCCCAGCAGCCGGACCGCGCCGCGGGCGCCGGCGCGCGGCGGATCGAGCAGCACGGCGTCGAACGATCCGACCGGCCGGAAGGACTCGACGCGCGAGGCCACCCACTCGACCCGGCTCTCGAGCTCGGCGGGCGTGGCGCGCCGGGCGAGCTCCAGCGCGACCCCCTCCTCCTCCACGGCGACGACGCTCCCGGCGGCCCGCGCGAGGGAGAAGGTGAAGTTGCCGGAGCCGCAGTAGAGCTCGAGCAGCCGCTCGCCTGGCCGCGGCGAGAGCGCCCCGAGCGCTTCGTCGACGAGCCGCCGGTTTCCCTCGCGGCTCGCCTGCGCGAAGACGTCGGGCCGCAAGAGCGCCTCGCCGTCCCAGAGCGCGGGCTCGGCCAGCGCCCGCCGCCGCTCGCCGCCGCGGACCACGAGCCCCGCGAAGCCGTCGAGCCGTTCGAGGAGCCGCGTGGCCGCGCGGACCGCCGGCTCGAACGGAGCGCCCTCCCCCAGCACGAGCTCCGCCGAGGCCCGGCCGGCCTCGCAGATCTCGACGTGGGCGAGGCCCGGAACGGGCTCTTCGAGCAGCGCCGAGCCGAGCCGCCGGACGGCGGCCTCGAGCGGCTCGGTGAGGAGCTCGCAGCCGGAGGAGTCCCCGAAGACCGGGACGATCCGCCGGGAGCCGCGCGCGAAGAGGCCGAGCGCCCAGCCAGGCCCCAAAGCGAGCCGAGCGCGCCGCCGGTAGCGCCGGGCGAGCGGCGCCGCGATCGCCCGGATCTCCGGCAGCTCGTCCGACGGGATCTTCCCCAGCCGCCGCAGCGCCTGCGCCAGCGTCTCTCGCTTCGCCTCGAGCTGCGCCTCGGGGGAGAGGTGCTGCCACTGGCAGCCGCCGCACTCCCCCACCTTCGGGCACGAGGCGCGGACCCGCCCGGGCCCCGGCTCGACGACGCCCGAGAGCGTCGCGCGGAGCGGGTTCTCGCGCCCGGGCAGGAGCTCCGCCTCCACGAGATCCCCAGGCGCGGTTCCCGGCACGAAGACCGCGCGGCCCTCGAGGCGGGCGACCCCGTCGCCGCCGTGCGCGAGAGTGTCGATGCGAAGCGTCGCGCCCATGACGGGACCGGCTCGGCCCTGGCGCCGCTCCTACCGCTTGGACTGGGGCGGCTCGGGCAGATCCTTCTGCAACTTGTCGACGAAGGCGGCGATGCGGCCGCGCTTCTCGTCGTCGATGTCGACGAACTCGATTCCCATCCCCGGGACGAGGTTCGAGGCGTTGTCGAACTCGTTCACCCACGAGACCTTGCCCTGGAGATCGAACGGGAAGGCGGCGTCGGGCAGCGAGACGATGAGCCGCACCTGCGAGCCGACGGGGAGCGGCGTGCGGGTGTTCACGAAGAGGCCGCCCTTCGAGATGTTGACCGCCCAGTCGGTGATGAAGCCATCGACGGTTCGGTACGCCACGAGGATCTCGTGGTGGAGCCGCTGCGCCTTCCGCTCCTGGCGCTTGCCCTTCGCCGCGTCCATGGCCGGCGACTATAGCACCCCGCCGGCCGGCCCGCCAAAGAAGCGTCGGCTTCGATCGGGCTCGTTCGCGAGCGTTGTCCGAAAGGGGGGCCCTCTGTTATTGATGAAAACGGGTCAGCTCTCGCCGGGGAGGGAACATGCGCCAGACTCTCGTGAAAGTCTTCGTCGCCGCGCTTCTCTCGGCTTCGGCCGGCGGCTGCTCCGGAGGGGGCGGTGGGACGGTTCCCGGCGGAGGCGGATCGACCGGAGGGACCTCCGGAGGATCGTCCTCGGGCGGAGCCGGCGGCGGCCTCTCCGGATCGCTCGCCTTCACGCCGAGCTTCCAGGGGCTCGAGCTGAGTCTGCTCCCTGACGGCGGCGTCGACCCGACTCGGCTCGGCGTCCTGGTCGCGGACGCCGACTGGGGTGACGCCTGCGACGCGGGCATCTCCCCCGCCGCGCCCCATTCGCTCGGGCTCTCGCTGTCGAGCCTTCCGGATCCCATCCAGCCGGGCAGCTACGGGCTCCCCGTCGGAGGCGGCTACGCCACCTTCGCGACCTACCAGGCGATCTCGGGTGGCTTCGAGGCGACGGGCATGTACGCCGCCGTCTCGGGGACGATCACCCTCACCTCCTACGACGGCGGCGAGGCGACCGGCTCCTTCGACCTCGTCTTCGACGGAGGCTCCCAGCTGCAGACGAACGGGATCGACGCCGGGTTCTTGAGCGGCACCCTCTCCGGAAGCTTCGACGCCCGCTACTGCTTCGGTTCGTCGTTCTGACGCCGGCCGCGATCTAGGCGGCGATCTGGCCCACGCTTCCGGGCACGAGCAGCTTCGGCTCGGTCACCTTCTGCACGTCGGCGGGGGCGAGCCCCGGCGCGACCTCGCGCAGGACCAGCCCCTCGGCCGTCACGTCGATCAGCGCGAGGTCCGTGAGGATCGTCGAGACGCAGCGCTTGCCGGTGAGCGGCAACGAGCACTGCCGGAGGATCTTGGGCCGGCCGTCCTTCGAGCAGTGCTCCATGGTCACGAGCACCCGCTTCGCGCCCGAGACGAGGTCCATCGCCCCGCCCATTCCCTTCACCATCTTGCCGGGGATCATCCAGTTGGCGAGGTCGCCCTGCTCGCTCACCTCCATGGCGCCCAGGATGGCGAGGTCGATGTGGCCGCCGCGGATCATCGCGAAGCTCTCGGCCGAGTTGAAGAAGGCGGTGCCGGGGATCTCGGTCACCGTCTCCTTGCCGGCGTTGATGAGGTCCGGGTCCTCGGTCCCCTCGATCGGGTAGGCCCCGATGCCGAGCATCCCATTCTCGGACTGGAAGACGACGTCGATCCCCTTCGGGACGTAGTTCGCGACCAGGGTCGGGATCCCGATGCCGAGGTTCACGTAGAAGCCGTCGCGAAGCTCCCTCGCGGCGCGCGCGGCGATCTGCTCGCGGTTCAGTGCCATCGTCGTCTCCTCAGGCCCGCGGCCGGACGGTTCGCTTCTCGATCCACTTCTGGTAGCCGCTCCCCCGAAAGATCCGATGCACGTAGATGGACGGCACGTGGATCTGGTCGGGCTCGAGTTCGCCCAGCTTCACGAGCTCTTCGGCCTCGACGATCGTCACCTTCGCGGCCATGCACATCAGCGGCGAGAAGTTGCGCGCGGTCTTGCGGAAGACGAGGTTTCCCCACTCGTCCGCCTTCCAGGCCCGAACGATGGCGAAGTCGCCCGACAGCGGCCGCTCGAGGACGTACTCGCGCCCCTCGAACTGCCGCGTCTCCTTCCCCTCGGCCACCTTCGTGCCCACGCCGGTCGGGGTGTAGAAGCCGGCGATGCCCGCGCCGCCGGCCCGGATCCGCTCGGCCAAGGTCCCCTGGGGGTTCAGCTCGACCTCCAGCTCTCCGGCGAGGTACTGCCGCTCGAACTCCTTGTTCTCCCCGACGTAGGAGCTCACCATCTTTCGGACCTGCTTCGCCTTCAGCAAGACGCCGAGGCCGAGCTCGGTCGTCCCGCAGTTGTTCGAGACGACCGTGAGGTTCTTCGTCCCCTTCTCGTGAATCGCGGCGATGAGGTTCTCGGGGTTGCCGCAGAGGCCGAAGCCCCCCGAGAGGATCGTCGCGCCGTCCTTCAGGTCGAAGAGCGCGGCCTTCGCGTCCGCGAAGATCTTGTTCATCGCTCCACCACCATCGCGATCCCCTCGCCGCCGCCGATGCAGAGCGAGGCGACGCCGCGCCTCTTGCCGAGATCCTTCATGGCGTACAGCAGGGTCACGAGGATGCGGGCGCCGGAGGCGCCGATGGGGTGGCCCAGGCAGACGGCGCCGCCGCGGACGTTGACGTTCGAGGGATCGAGCCCCAAGAGCGCGTTGTTCGCGAGCGCGACCACCGCGAAGGCCTCGTTGATCTCCCAGAGGTCGATGTCCTTCGTCTGGAGGCCGAGCCTCTGGAGCGTGGCCCGGATCGCGTCGTTCGGCGCGATGGTGAACTCCTCCGGCTTGCGGGCGGCGACGCCGTGCCCGACGATCCGGCCGAGGATGGTCCGCTTCTCGGCCTGGGCGCGCTCGGCGGCCATCAGGACCAGCGCGGCGGCGCCGTCGTTGATCGAGCTCGCGTTCGCGGCGGTCACCGTGCCGTCCTTCTGGAACACCGGCTTGAGCTGCGGGATCTTCTCGGGCCGCGCGTTCTTCGGCCCCTCGTCCTCCGAGACCAGCACGGGCTCGCCCTTCTTCTGCGGCACCGGGACGGGGACGATCTCGGCCGCGAACGCCCCCGAGGCCTGCGCCTTCTGGGCGCGCTCGGTGCTCATCTTCGCGAACTCGTCCTGGGCCGAGCGCGAGATCTTCTCGGTCGTGGCGCACTTCTCGGCGCAGACGCCCATGTGGACCTGGCCGTAGACGTCCCAGAGGCCGTCCCGGATCATGCCGTCGACGAGCTCGACGTTGCCCATGCGCGCGCCCTGGCGGGTGGCGTAGTCGTAGTAGGGGGCGTTCGACATGCTCTCCATGCCGCCCGCGACCACCACCTCGGCGTCGCCGAGCGCGATCGCCTGCGCCCCCGAGATCACCGCCTGCAGCCCCGATCCGCAGACCTTGTTGACGGTGACGCAGGGGACGGATTCGGCGAGGCCCGCGAAGATCGCCGCCTGGCGCGCCGGCGCCTGGCCCACGCCGCCCTGGAGGACGCAGCCCATGATCACCTGGCTCACCTCCCCGGGCTTCAGCCCCGCCCGCTCCACCGCCGCCCCGATCGCGACGGCGCCGAGCTTCGGCGCGGGGAGGGACGCGAGCGCCCCCTGAAAGGCGCCGAGCGGGGTTCGGGCGCCGGAGACGATCACGACCTCGCGAGGCTTCGAGACGGCCATGGGATCCTCCTTCGGGTTTCGGGCGGAGGCTTAACCCCCGGGGCGAGAGCGGTCAACCCCGCCGGCGCAGGAGCTGCTCCGCTTCGAGTGGCCCTTCCCGCTCCCGAGGCCCCGGATTCTCCTTGCCCTGACGACTTCGCCAACTTCCCTGGCCTGCGCCCTCTGCGATGTTCAGACCACGAGGACTTCTCGGATGAGACCCAGAACCAACGCTCGTCTCGCCGGCGCCCGTGTAGACGCGCAGGATCTCCATCGAGACCTCGGAGCCCAGGAGCTCGAACATCAATCGACCGGCTCTCCGGTGGCGAGGATCGGCCAGTCGATCGACGAGGAAGCGGATGAAGCCGGGCCTGCCCGCCGCAAGCTCGAGCAGCCTCTTCCGGTCGGGCCCTGCGATAGTCGGCGCCGCCTCGCGGCCAGCCAGCGCCTCGTCCAGGAGGCGCCGCATCCAGCGGCCGTGCAGCGGCGGGATCGCGAGCTCGCGGTAGCCGAGTCGGCGAGCCCGCGCTCGAGCGAGATCCCGCGGCTGCTCCACGTCCGCGGCGATGACGACCCCGAGGCCGAGCCCTCGCAGCGAGCGGAGGTAGCCTTTGACGGCGCTGCCCACGTCTCCCAGCCGGTCGAGCAGCAGCGAGCCTCGCCGCCGCTCCGCCGCGAGGCGCAGTGCGCCGCGCAGCTGGCGCTGCGTTCGAGCCTGCCGGCCGGCGTCCGGGTAGGCTCGTCGAAGGGCCTCGGTCACGTCCGAGAGCCTGGTCGTCTCCTTCGAGCGGCCGCAGGGCCGGCCCTCAACTCGCGCGCGGCGTTCGAGCTCCAGCAGCAGCGCGGTCTTGCCGATGCCGAGCGGCCCGTGGAGGAGGATCGTCCGTCCCTCTGCCAGTTCGGCCTCGAGCGAGGCGAGCACGTCGTCGCGGCCGACGACCTTGGGGCAGAGCGGCTCGCTCTGGATCACCTGCCAGGGCTCGCCGCCGACGGCGTGGCGGCGCGAAAGGATCCCAGCTCGGCGAAGGCCTTCCCCGCGTAGCTGGCCTCGGCGCCGAGCTCCTCTTCGATCCGGAGCAGCTGGTTGTACTTCGCGAGCCGCTCGCCGCGGGCAGGCGCTCCCGTCTTGAGCTGGCCGGCCGCCGTTCCCACGGCGAGATCGGCGATGAAGTCGTCGGACGTCTCGCCCGACCGGTGGCTGACGACCAGGCCGTAGCGGGCGGACCGGGCCACGGCCATGGCCCGAAGCGTCTCGCTGACCGTGCCGATCTGGTTGAGCTTGATGAGGGCCGCGTTCGCGACCTTTCTCTCGATCGCCTCCTGGATGATCGCGGGGTTGGTCACGAAGATGTCGTCCCCGACGAGCTGCACCCGTCCGCCCAGCCGATCCGTCAACAGGCGCCAACCGCTCCAGTCGTCCTCGGCCAGGCCGTCCTCGATGGACCAGATGGGGAACTGCCTGACCCAATCCTCATAGAGAGAGACCAGCTCCGCCGACGTCCGACGGCGGCCGTCCGACTTGCGAGCTACGTAGAAGCCCTCCAGGTAGAACTCGCTGGCGGCGGGGTCCAGGGCGATCGCGAGGTCGGAGCCGGGACGGTAGCCCGCGCGCTCGATGGCGCCCAAGAGGAGCTCGACCGCCTCTTGATCGGACTTGAGGTTCGGAGGAAGCCGCCCTCGTCGCCCACCGCCGTGCCGAGGCCGCGCTCCTTCAGGAGGCTCTTCAGGCTCTGATAGACCTCGGCCCCCATCCGCAGGGCCTCCCGGAAGCTGGGGGCACCCACCGGCGCCACCATGAACTCCTGGAAGTCGACGCTGTTGTCCGCGTGGACGCCGCCGTTCAAGACGTTGAACATGGGAACGGGCAGCGATGGCCTGATCTCGGGCGTCAAGATTCGGAAGAGGGGCGAGCCCGCGCTCGCCGCCGAGGCCCGGGCCACGGCCAGGGAGACGCCCAAGATGGCATTGGCCCCGAGGTTCCGCTTGTTCTCGGTGCCGTCCAGGGCCAGCAGGCGCCCATCGACCGCCGCCTGATCGGAGGCCTCGACCCCTCGAAGGTGCGGCGCGATCCGTTCATTGACGTTCGCGACCGCCTTCTGGACCCCCTTTCCCCCGTACCGGCGCTCCCCGTCCCTGAGCTCGACCGCCTCGCGGCTTCCCGTCGACGCTCCGGACGGGACGGCCGCGCGCCCCGCGGCCCCGTCCTCCAGCCGGAGGTCGACCTCCACGGTTGGATTGCCTCTCGAATCGAGGATCTCACGGGCGTGCATCGACTTGATCTTGGCCATGTGTGCCTCCTTGTGATTGCCGAACCGACGTCACCAGTCGAGCCGGGCCGCGAGCCCGTCGCGTCGCGACCGGGAAGCGCGCCGCGACCACGATCTCCATTCGGAGGAGCGTTCGAGCTTCACGACGGCTCCTCCCCTTCCTTGCGCTGGGGCGAGGCGGCGAGGTCGGCGACGGCCCGCGTCCACCGTTCGATCCGATCGACCTCGGCACGGACCGCCGAGCTGCCGGCCCGCTGCGCCGCCTGGGCGCGAGCCAGCGCCCTCTCGGCCGACGAGGAGGCCGCGGTCAGCATCGACCGGATCTCGGCCTCGAGCCGCCGCCGGCTCTCCAGGATTCGCTCGTCGAAATCGTTCTGGACGCGCGTGGCGTTCACCGAGAGCAGCTCGGTCAGGTAGCCCTCCATGACCTTCCTCACGCTGGCCAGCGCCTGGGCACGCGTCCCAAAGGTGGTCGCGAGCCAGGCGGGAGGCGAGCGGGAGGCCAGCTCCCAGAGCTCCGTGTAGAAGAGCCGGCTACGGCTGCGAAATCCGAGCTCTCGGGCGAGCTCGGGCGGGAGCTGCTCGGCCCCGACCAGGCCCGACCGGCCGAGCCGCAGCAGCTCCTCGTTCGCGAGATCGACGAAGCGGCGCGCGGCAGCCCGGTAGCGCTCCTCGGCGATCGGCTGCTGGGCCTCGAGCCAGCGATCCAGCTGGACCGCCGCGATCCGCTGCGCCTCCTTCGCTGCCCACCGCCAGAGCGAGGCCCCGCGGTCTCGGCGGGAGACGAGCTTCTCGCCCAGCTCGAGACGGGCGGCGGCGGCGGCCTGGGCGACGAACGCCTCTCGCTCGCGCGTCAGCTGCTCCGCGAGCCGCTGCTGCTCCGCCGCGAAGAGATGGCCCAGATCGACGAGGGTCTCTTCGATCGCCACGGCCGCGCGGCGAAGCTCGGCGATGCGTCCGGCCGTCTCCTCGAGGGGCCGCTCCAGCGCCGCCCGCTGCTCGGTGAGATCGCGCGTCAGACGGCCCACCAGCAGCTGAAACCAGCGCTCCTCCGAGCGACGCACGAGCAGGGCGCCGCTCTCGGCCGCCAGCCGCTCCAGCCGCTCGACGAGCGCGGACCAGTTCCCCACGCGACGTCCGGCTCTCTCGGAGAGGCCGGAGACCTCGAGCAGCGGCCCCACCGGGCGTCCGAGCCGCTCGGTCAGGACCCGCCGGCAGAAGGCCCCAGCCACGACCCGCTCCTCCTCGGTCAGCCGATCGACCTTGTCGAGCACGAAGATGAGCTCGTCGACGTGCCGGGCGACCTCTTCCACGAGGGCCAGCTCGGCGCCCGTGATAGGAGGATCGGCGCCGAGCACCACGAGCGCCGCGTCGATGTGCGGCACGAAGGCGCGGGTGGCCTCGGTGGCGCCAGCGAAGACCGAGCCCACCCCGGGCGTGTCCACGAGGCACATTCCGCGATCGAGGAGCGGACTCGGCAGAAGCAGCTCGACCGCGGCGACCGCTTTGCCGTTGTCGGGGTTGCCCTCCTCCGAGACGAACTCCCGGAGCTCCGCCAGATCGATGTCCCGGCTCCGGCCGTCCCGGAAGCGCACCCGGCCCCGCCGCGGCTCTCCGAAGCGCAGGGTCGTCACCACCGACGTCACCGGCACCACGCCGACCGGCAGCACGTCCTCGCCGATGAGCGCGTTGACGAGCGTGGACTTCCCCCGCTTGAACTGCCCCAGGCAGGCCACGTGGAAGAGCCCCTCGCGCAGCCGCTCGGAGAGCCCGTGGGCCTCCGAGACGAGGCTCTCCACCCCCGCCTGTTCGGCGAGTCGGGTCAGCTCGTGGAGCCGGTCCGAGGCCGGCGATCCGGGCGAGAGCTCGGCCATTCAGCTCGCTCGGCTCCCTGGGGTCTCTCCGTCGAGGATCCTCATGCGGTTCTCCTTACGCGAGGTCGAGCCGCGACCACGGCCGCGCGGTCAACCAGCGGGCGATGAACAGGCCGGCGGCGCCGGCCGAGAGGCAGAGCAGCACGGTGACGGCCACGTTCAGGCAGCCGAGCAGCCAGGCGCCCTGCTGGAAGAGCGAGAGCGACTCGTAATCGAAGGTCGAGTAGGTGGTGAAGCCCCCCATGACGCCCGTGGTGAGCGCCAGCCGGAGATCTGGCCCGATCAGGGCGGTCGTGAGGCTCAGGTACATGATGCCGGCGATGAGAAACGAGCCGATCGCGTTGACGGAGAGGGTGCCGTAAGGGAAGGAGGCGCCCGCGACCCGGGCCACCCAGCCCGCGAGCAGGTAGCGAGTCCCGCTCCCGAGGCCTCCGCACGACAGCACGAGTAGGAGTCTCTTCATCGCAGCTCCGACGATGATGCGCGGTCAGCGCCAGCCGACGCCCGCGCGTCGAGATCGGACGCCGCATCATCGTCGCGCCTCCCCTGGGTCGCGAAGTGCATGGAAGGGACCCCTCGCCTGAACATCGAGCGCTCCCCTTCTACTCTCCGCCCGGGGCTTCCTCGGCGGCGGCTAAGGGATTGGTCGCGGCGACGTGGTCGATGGGCAGGCTGATTCCATCGGCCTTCAGGTACTCGACCCGATGGGCTGCCGGCAGCAGCTCACCGGTCTCCACGGGAGGCGACACCTGGACCCCCTCGAGCATGACGAGCGTCGCCTCCCGCAGCATCTTCGCCTCCTGCCGCACGAACTGCTCGAGGAGCGGCTTCGGCCCCACCAGCTCGATGCAGACCGGAAGCGTGGCGAGCGGGATCTCCTGGACGTCCATGGAGACCGCCTTGGCGTCCCGCGAGAAGCCCATGTGCCCCAAGCTGAGGGAGGCGTGGGTGACGCCGGCCTTCAAGGATTGCTGCAGCAGGTGGGTGGCGAGCGGTCGCCGGAACAGCCGCTGCCAGAACGTCGCGGGAAGCGCGTTGTCCCCACGGCGGAGGTAGATGCGCAGGGCGCACATCGTCTGAAACGTCATTGTCGGTCTCCTCTTCTTCGGCACGGCACTGGTCGCTGCGATGATTGATGAGGCATCAGGCCGCTCGCTCGGCGGTGGCCTGCCCGCGCGCCCGGTAGAGATCCGATCGCGAGACGATTCCCACGAGCCGGTAGCTGCCCGGATCGACGATCGGCACGTAATCGGCCGTGCCGCCCCCGAGCAGCCGCTCGGCGTCGGCGGCAGAGTGATGAGGACAGAGCGTCGGAACACGGGCGTCCAGCAGTTCGAGCACGACGGCCCGCTTCCACTCGACCATCGGGACCCTCCGGAGCTGGGCGAGCCCGACCATCCCCTGGAAGATTCCCCGTTCGTCGATGACCGGGAGCGCCTTGAACTGGTGGCCGACCAGAACCGAGTGCGCGAACGACTCGAGCGTGACGTCTGGAGAGGTGGTGACGATGCGCCGGGTCATGATCCGTTCGAGCGGGACAGTCCCGAGCTTCTCGTCGAGACCGGGCCGCTTCTTGCGTTGCGCGTGAGAATTCGAGACGCCCGCGGAGACCAGAAACGCGACCGTCGAGGCGATGAGAGCGGGAGCGACCAGGAACACGTTGCCGGTGGCCTCGGCGACGAACACGGCGGAGAACAGGAGGCTGTTGTAGCTGGCGGCCGAGAAGCCTGCGATCCCCAGGATCGTGTAGACCCCCGGATGGCCATGGGACAGCAGCGCATCCCAGCAGGCGCCCAGCGCCGCCCCGATGGTCGCCGTGGGAACGAACAGCCCGCCGACGCCGCCGCTCCCGAACGTCACGGCGGTGGCCAGCAGCTTCAAAGAGAAGATGACCAGACAGGCCCAGAGCACGTACTGGCCGTTCAGCAGTCGATTGGCGACCGGCAGCCCCGCCTGAAGCGTGACCGGGCTTCCAACGGCTCGGTACGCTGCGTACGCGATGGCGACGAGCGCCACGCCTCCGATCCCGGTTCGGACGTAGATCGGGAAGGGCATGTCGCCGAAGCGCTTCCGAATCCGCCGCAGGGTCGCCAGAAAGAGGTGCGAAGCGAGGCCGGCGCTGACGCCCAGCGGAACCGCGACCAGCATGTCGCGCGTCGAGAGCTCATAGTGAAACCGAATTGGGAAATAGGGCGAGCCCGGCCGCAAGCGGCTGAAGATCCAGAACGACGTCGCCGACGCGACGAGCCCGGGCGCGAGCGCGTCCAGCGCGAGGTCGTGCTTGTATGGCGACTCGATCCCCATGATCGCCCCGGAGAGCGGTGCGCGGAAGATCGCGGCGATCCCGGCGGCGCCCCCCGCGAGGAGCGTCGTCCGCCGATCCCAGTGAAACGCCCGGAGCTTCAGCGCATTCAGGCGGCCCTGAACGAGCGTGCCGATGGTGGCCCCGAGCCACTTGCTCGCCCCCTCCATCCCCGCGCTTCCCCCGAAGCCCATGGTCGCGACCGAGGCCACGAGCTTCGCGCCGGCGGTGTCCATTGGAATTCCAGACTCGGGATCGTGGTAGGCTTTCACGACCTCGTCCGCCATCGCGGACGAGCGAACTCGAAA
The DNA here is from genome assembly GCA_021783235.1 of Myxococcales bacterium. GTDB lineage: Bacteria > Myxococcota > Myxococcia > Myxococcales > JAKAPL01 > JAJXUD01. Next base: position 239,504 of record JAJXUD010000001.1, read on the forward strand.
CCAGTGCAGGACGAGTCCCGTGAGCAGCATCCCCAGCGCCGGCAGGGCGAGTCGCGCGGGGATGCCGAGCTCGGCAAATCGCTTCCAGAGAAGCTCGTTGACGACCCAATCATAAGCGGCGATGGCAGCGCCGACGACCAGCCCGAGGGGCGCGACGACGAGCAGCAGGTGGCGCGCCACCGACAGACTCTCGCCGAGCGATTGCCCCAGCGGGGTCAGCCCATCGTCTTCGCGCTCGGTCGCCACGTACCCCATCCTCCTGACGAGCTGCCTCGCGCCGCTCCGGCTACGTCCCATCGGCGGAATCCGAGTCCAGTCGCCGGACCAGGACGACCGTCACGTTGTCGACGCCGCCCGCCGCGTTGGCCGCATCCACCAGCCGAGAGCAGGACTCCGTCAGGCTCGAACCGCCCCCAAGGATCCCGGCGATCGCCGGGTCTTCGACCATGCCGTGCAGGCCGTCGCAGCAGAGCAGCAGCAGATCGCCAGGCCGCAGATCGAGCGCCGAGCACTCGATCTCCACGTTCGCCGCTGGCCCCAGCGCCCGGGTGACGACGTTCTTGTAGGGGAAGGCTCGAATCGCTTCCGCGGAGGGGTGCGACCGGCGGATGAATTCTTCGAGGAGCGAATGATCCGAGGTGACCGGCCTCAGCGCCCCGTCGCGAAAGAGGTAAGCCCGACTGTCGCCCGCGTGGGCGATGAAGCTTCGCTCGGGAGAGAGCAGCGCCGCCACGACCGTCGTGCCCATGTTGGACTTGGCCGATTCCCGCTTCGCCTCGGCTCGGATCCGCTCGTTGGCCCAGCGCAAAGCCACCTCGAGGCGACCGGCCTCGTCACCCTGCCCCGGCTCCGCCCGATGGGGCCAGGTCGCATCGGGATCGCGCGCGGTTCGTTCGAGGAACTCAGCGGTGACCGCGACGGCCAACTCTGCGGCCACCTCTCCAGCCGAGTGCCCCCCCATCCCGTCACAGACCATGAAGAGTCCCAGATCGGGCCGCGCCGCGAAACGATCTTCGTTGTGATCCCGGACTCTTCCGACGTCGGTGGCCGCGGCCCACTCCCAGAGGGAAGCGGCGTCGGACCGAAGCGGCACCGGGCCCGCTCCGCCGGGAGCGGCTACGGCCGAAGAGCGCTTGGGATCGACGTTCGAAGACATGACTCCCACTCGGAACCCACGGTGGTAGGAGTCATCAGCCGGGCGGACCGGCGCTCAAAGGCGAACTCCATCGCCTCGAATTGATCGTCAGAATAGCCTCGCAGGCAGCCACGCGTCAAGGAAATCGAGCCTTGCACTGCCCCGCCTTCGGTTGCCCTCTCCCGCTTCAGGGATCCCGGATTCTCACCGACCGTCAGGGGGCAACCGCGTCTCTCGGAGCACGGAATCGAGAGGCCGCTCCGCGCTCGCGAGGCGCGAGACGCGCAAGCGGCACTTGCGCGTCCCTGCCGCGGAGAGTTCCGTTCAGGGGAGATAGAAGTTGCAGCTCGTGATGGCGCCGCCGTCGACGAACGTGCAGGAGGCGTTTTCTGGGCAGCCGCCATCTGGGCCGAGGCTGTTGCAGCCCTCGCCGTTCGGCCCGCCGTTGGGCCCGCCGTCGGGCGCGTGGGCGCCGCCCCAGGATTCGCAGCAGACCTGGTTCGGCCCGCACGCGCCCGCATCGGGACCGAGGCCGCAGGCGGCTCCACCGCTCCCCGCGTCCGCCACGGCGCCGGCACACGTGCAGACGCCCTCGTAGCAGATGAGAGACATGTCGCGGTAGGCGTTGCAGTCGTCGGGGTTGCTCTTGTGGCAATCGGAGTTCACGACGCAGCCACCGTCGGCGCTCCCGGCGTCCGGGACGGGGCAGGCCGTGCAGGGCCCGGCGTCGTCGCCTTCGGAGACGGGGTTGAGACATGAGGAGGCGAGCGCGAGAACGGTGAGAAGCGTGGCGGTACGGTGCATGGCGACCTCGGGCGATCGGGACTGGCGCTGACCATCTGCAAGAATGCCGCCATGAGCCCGTCGCCTCGCGGGCCGTGACGGACGCACCGTCGTTTGGGGCGTCCCAGGCGGCGATCCGACATCTCTGTCACGAGCGCCTCAAAGTTCCGTCGGACGTCAACGAATCGATCCCGCCGCTCGCGACGAACGAGCGCGGCCTGGCCGGGTCGTCCCGCCAACCGTCGCTCAGGGGGCGCAGTCGTTCAGCAGGATGCTCACGCTGCCGTCGCCGTCGCGGACCGTATTCCACGACGGGAACGGGTCCCGTGCCTGCCGACACCGACCACGCGAACGGGGTCGCTCGAGCGTCCGGCGCTCGCCGACGGCCCCGTCCTTCCGTGCGGACGGGCCGTTGGCTTCGTGCGATACTCTCCGCTTCGATGCTCTCGGTCCATCCGTCCGGTTTTCGAGAAGGGGTCGAGTTCGACAGCGACGGCCGCCACCCGCGGCTCCTCGATCGGCGGAGCGGGAAAGGGATGGAGCTCACCTCGGTCGAGGCCCAGCTCGTCCTGCTCTACTCGGGCGAGAAGGACCCGCGGCAGCTCTCCGAGCGGGCGCGGGAGCAGGGCGTCGCCGTCGAGCCGGCGCAGGTCTCGGTCTTCCTCGATCGGCTCGTCCGCGCGGGCTTCCTTCCGAAGGTCGAGACCCGCCCGGCGACGCCGCCGCCGAGCCGCCCGCTCCTCCCCACCGACGCCCTGCCGCCGTTCCGGGAGGATCTGCAGGTCGTCCCCTCGAAGAGCTCGCCGGGGCTCGTCGAGGTGATCGACCCGGCGAAGGGGCGCAGCTTCACGATCTACGACTTCGAGGCCTCGGTGGCGCGCATGCTGGACGGCCGGCGCACGGCCGAGGAGGTCGTCGCCATCGCCGGCCGAATCGGCATCCCGGTCGGCCTCGAGAGCCTCGAGCGGTTCCTGCGCCAGATGGCCGCCTACGGCTTCCTCGGCCCGGCGGGCCAGCCGGTCAGCGGCGCCGCGGGCGCCTCCGGCCGCCCTTCGCGCCGCCCCTGGACTCCCGACGTCCGGGAGCTCTTCCAGGGCGCCCTCCGCCATTTCCGCGCGGGGAAGTCCAAGGAGGCGCTCGACTACCTCGAGGCCTTGCTCGAAATAGATCCCGAGAACGACGAGGCGCGCGAGCTGCGGCAGCGGGTCGAGGGGGAGCCCGCGATCGAGGTCGACTTCGCCGATCTGCACGACGAAGAGAAGGTCTCCGCCGCCGAGGTCCCTTCCGACGACGACCTCGAGAGGCTCGCCCTGCCTCGCTCTCGGCGCCGGCCCTGGCTCGCCGGCGGCGCGGCCCTCGCGGCGTCGATCGGCCTCCTCTGGCCGGTGCCGACCAGGCTCGAGCTTCCCTGCCAGCTCGAGCCCGTGACGCTCGCGGTCGTCACCGCGCCGCGCGACGGGGAGCTCTCCTCGCCTCTACCCGCCGCCGGAAGCCGGGTCGAGGCGCGGCAGCCGCTCGCGACCCTGGCCACGGACGGACTTGCGGCGCGGCTCGCCGCGCTCCGGCAGCGATCGTCCCAGGAGCTGGCCGAGCTCGACCGGCTGCGGCGCCGGGCGAAGCCCAGGGCCGCCGCGCGCCTCGAGCGCACGCGCGCCGCCCGCCAGCGGGCGCTCGACGCGGCGCTCGCGCGGCAGCAGCGCTGGAGGGGCGCGAGCCCTTCGGCGCGCCAGTGCAGGGCGCTCGCGAAGGCCGACCGCAAGGTCCGCAAGGCCAAGGCCGCGCTCGGGGCGGTCGACCGGAGGTACCAGGCGGCGAGCCACGCGGCCGCGATCGCCGCGTTGGAGGCGGCGCTCGAAGAGGAGCGGTCGGAGGCCGGACGGCTCGAGCCGCTCATCGCGAGGTCGGCCGTCGTGGCGCCCGTGGCCGGCGTCTTCGAGCCGCAGGCCCCCTTCCCCACCGGCACGCGGCTGACCGAGGGGGAGCGCTGCGGCCGCATCCTCGCTCCCGGCGTCCTCCGGTTGAGCGCGAGCCCCCCCGAGGCGGCTCGCGCCCTCGACCTCGAAGGCGCCCTCGTCCGGCTGCCCGGGGGCCGGCAGGCGAGGCTGCCCGGCCTCGCCTGGGGCCAGGGAGCCGCCTCGAAGAGCCTCGAGGCGACGGTCGCGGGCCTTGGGACGGAGCCGCGGCCGGTGACGGCGACGCTCGAGCTCCCGGCCGGCCTGCGCCCGCGGCTCTGGCACTGGCTGCGCTGACCCCTCGCGAGGCGCCGTCGCAGGGAAGGCCGCGCCGACGCGCCGGGAGCACGGCTCCGAGGGCCAGCGCGAGGGCAGTGGCTCGCGGGAGCCAGCGTGACGGACAGGGCCAGCGCCCACGGGGCCTCGGCGGTCCTCTTCCGGCAGGCGGCCAAGTCGAAGAAGCCCCCGTCATCCTTCGTGAATCCCGGCGGACTCCGAGCGTCATCAATGGATTCGGCCGGACTCTCGCCGGAGGCGCCGGGACTCTCGACGAGAGTCGCGGGACTCTCATCGAGAGTCGCCGGACTCTCGCTGCGATCGCGCGGACTCTCATCGAGAGTCTCGGGACTCTCGATGCGATCGCGCGGACTCTCACCGAGAGTCTCGGGACTCTCGATGCGATCGCGCGGACTCTCACCGAGAGTCCCGGGACTCTCGATGCGATCGCGCGGACTCTCACCGAGAGTCCCGGGACTCTCGTCGAGAGATCGCCCGCAGACGGCGAGATCGCCCGGCAGCTCGCCTCGGCCCCGTCGTCATCCGGCGCGCCCGCCGAGCCCCCCTTCGTCGGGAGGAGGCCAGACCGCTGAGCGCGCCGGTAGAACGTCGTCACCGAGCGGTAGCCCAGCTCGCGCGCCGCCCGCTTCCACCTGCCGCCCGCCCGAGCGAGCCCCTCGGCCATCAGCTCCCGCTCGATCGCCTCGAGTCTCGCCGGCACGTCGTCGAGCCCCCACGCCTTCTTCTTCGGCGCCGCCGCCTGCCCCGGCGCCTCCAGGATCTGGCGCACCGTGCTCGCCTCGATCTCGGCCCCCTCCGTCTCGATCGCCGCGAGCTCGAGCACCCGCTCGAGCTGCCGCACGTTGCCCGGCCAGTCGAACGTCTTCAGCGTCGCCTCCGCCGCCGTCGAGAGGGTCGGCTTCGACCTCGCGTCGCGCAGCGAGAGGAAGCGGGCCGCGATGAGCGGAATGTCCGAGAGCCGCTCTCGCAGAGGCGGCACCACGAGCAGCTTGCCGCCGATCCGGTAGAAGAGATCCTGGCGGAACTTCCGCTCCTCCACGAACTCATCCAGCCTCTTCCAGCTCGCGTCGTAGGCGGTGACGGACGATTCTGCCCCACGCTCTTCGGGTGCGGATGTCCCATTCCTCCCCACGCTCGTCAGACCCCTCCACTATAGATCCCCTCGTATATCGGCACGCTGCTTGCCTTGCCTGCGGCCGTGCCCCGCATCCCCCGCCGCCTCCTCGTCGACCTCGGCTCCACCAACCACTGCACCTGGCGCAGCCACAACTGCTCCCTCGTCCTCGAGGACGACGCCGCCAAGCGCTTCTTCCTCGACCTCCTGCGCAAGTACGCCCCGCGCCACGGCATCCTCGTCCGCTCCTACTGCCTCATGGGCACCCACCCGCACGTCGTCGTCGTCGCGACCCGGGGCCAGGAGGAGTTCAGCCGCTTCTGGAAGGTCGTCAACCAGCTCTTCGCCCGCTGGTACAACGGGCGCCAGCAGAGTCGCCGCGGCCAGGTCGTGACCCAGCGCATGAAGTCGCCGCTGATCCAGCCCGGCGCGAGCGGTCGCCACGTCCTCACCGTGATGCGCTACGGCGACCTGAACCCCGTGCGCGCCGGGATGGTCCGCGCCCCCAAGGACTACGCCTGGTCGAGCTACCGCCACTACGCCTTCGGCGAGTCGAACGAGCTCATCGACGACGAGCCGGAGTACCTCGCGCTCGGGCGCACACCGGCGCAGCGCCGGGAAGCTTACCGCCAGCTCTTCGCAAGGTCGCTCTCCGAGACACTCCGCGTCCGGCGGCCAGACATCGTCGAGGGCGCCTTCTACGGCGACGTCGACTGGGCGCTCCAGCGCGCGCCCCGCGCGGCCGGCCCCCCGGGGTAGGCCCCGTCTCGCGCGCAGCGAAGGGCAACCGGCCGGCCAGGCGAGCCGCACGGCCCTCGTCCGCCCATTTCGGCCTACCTCGCGGCCGGCTGGAACCCGTCCGCATCGTTCCCGGTCGTTCGTGGAGCCCCGCGAGCTCACCTTCTGGACCGAAGCCCCAGCATTGCTCCAGACGCAAGACTCCGCACGTCTCGAAGACGGGAATGCGCGCGGTCTTGCTCACGGAATCGTCCGTCACCATCCGCCCGGACGGGACGAGCAGCTCGACCTGATCCAGGAACGGCTTCGCCGAACCAGGGCGCAGGAGCGGCCCGGGGCGCCCTCGCCGCGGCGGCCATCGGCCTCGTGCTCGAGGAGCTGCTGCTCTGGGAGGCGGGCGCGGGCCGTTGCCCGCCGTCGCGCCGGAGGCTACTGTCGCCGCCTTGAAAATGGATCCCAGACCCGCCGCCGATCCGCCGGTCCGATCGGGCGCGGATCCCAGCTTCACCGAGCTGGTGCGGCGGCTCCAGCCCTCGCTCCTCCGCTTCGCGCGCGGCCTCGTGAGGTCCGAGGCAACCGCCGAGGAGGTCGTCCAGGAGACCTGGACGGCCGTGGTCGAACGAATCGGCGAGTTTCGCGGCGACAGCTCACTCAAGAGCTGGATCTTCGCCATCCTGGTGAAGCGGGCCGCGACGCGCGCGAGGCTGGAAGGGCGGTCGATCCCCTTCTCGGCCCTCGAGCCGGAGGACTCCGCGAACGGCTCCCCATTCGACGAGCGAGGCGGCTGGCGCCCCGAGGAGGCTCCGGGGGCCTGGCCCAATCCCGAGGACGACGCCATCGCGCGTGAGGGCGTCCGCCTCCTCGAGGAGGGGCTCTCCCGCCTCCCCGCCTCGCAGCGCGCCGTGGTGATCCTGCGGGACGTCGAGGGGCTGTCGGCCGCGGAGGCTTGTAACGTTCTCGACGTGGGGGAGACGAACCAACGGGTGCTCCTCCACCGAGGTCGCAGCGCGCTGCGCGCCCTGCTCGCCGAGCGATGGCGGGAACCGAAAGGACGATAGCGCCGTGCTCGCCTGCAAAGACATCCACGAGCTCGCCACCGACTATCAGGAGCATGCCCTCCCGTGGGGCAAGCGGCTGCAGTTCCGGCTCCACCTGCTCCTCTGCGACGCCTGCCGCGCCCTTCTCGCCCAGCTCGAGCGGACGCGAACGCTGCTCGGCCGGCTCGGGGGCGGCGAGCTCACGAAGGCCGAGGAGGACGAGATTCTCTCCGTCCTGCGCGGCCCCGCGCCGCGCCCGTAACGTTTCTCCCCGATGGGAGACTGATCTCCAGACCGCCCGATCCACGGGCGGCGGAGCAGGAGGTCGACCGTGGCGAAGATCTGTCCCATCGATGGCTGCAAGAAGAAGCCCGGCCTGTGCGTGCACGACTGGATGATGATCGCGATGGCTGGCGCGATGATGATCCTCGCGGGCGCCCACTGGGGCCTGCACGTCGTCTGAGGAAGGGCGACCGTGTCCGCGACGGCAAACGCCCAGCTGCCGTGGGAAGGCCGGCGAGCCACGCCGGCCTTCCCCTGGCGCATCCTCTCGAAGGCCGGCGAAGGCGCGATGGGCGAAGTCTACCTCGCCGAGGATCAGGATCTCGGCCGGAGGGTCGCGATCAAGGTCATCAAGCCCGAGCTGCTCTCCTCGCTCTCGGCCGCCGACGCCCAGGCCGCGATCCAGCGGTTCGTCCAGGAGGCGCGGGCCGCCGCGGCCCTCTCCCACCCCGGCGTGCCGGCGGTCCACCGGATCGGCACCGAGGGCGGCTGGCCCTACATCGTCATGGAGTGGCTCGACGGCCAGACCCTCGACGGGATCCTCGCCGGGAGGCGACGGTTGCCAGCGGAGCAGGCCGCCTGGCTCGGTCTCCAAGTTCTCTCGGTATTGGAGACCGCTTGTATGACCTGCACTCATGGGATCTGACCTTCATGAGTCGCCGCCGTACTGACGAGACTCGGAACGAGTCTTCTCTGCGCCTGTTCCCGGAGGGGTGGAGGGGGGGCC
>JAJXUD010000050.1 GCA_021783235.1 Myxococcales bacterium
ACGGGTAGCTGCCGGCCGAGAAGTTCTGGATGGTGGCGCCGTCGGTCCCGCTGTAGTCGCACGGGACCACGGTCGTCTGCGTCTGGCTGGAGCCCGGCGCGACCGCGATGGTGATGCTCACGTTGGCTACGCCCGAGGCGGTGCAGCCCTGCCCGGCGAAGGTCCAGAGCAGCGTGATGTCGCTGTTCGCGATCGCGGCCGTGGGCGTCGCCAGATCGGCGTTGACCGTGGTGTCGGCGCCGCCCTGGACGACGAGCGAGCTCGTGAGCCCGTAGATGGCGTTGCCCTTCGCGTCCTCGCCCGTGAGCGTGAAGCTCTCCGGCCCCGAGGGGATGCCGTCCAGGGTGACGCCCGGGACGCCGTTCGGGTCGCGGCACGGGTAGGCCTGCTTTCCGGCGCCCGCGATCTCGACCGAGACGTAGGAGACGCCCGCGAGCTCGCAGGACTGCCCGCCGTTGAAGGTCCAGAGGAAGGAGACGCTGCCCGCGGCGGGCGGGGGCCCCGACTTGACGACGCAGGCGCCGAGGCCCGACAGCGCGAGGGCGGAGAGGACGGCGATCGTGCGGTTCATGCGGATCCCTATACCGAAGGCGACCTTCGGGAAGCAAGGAGGCTCCCCGTCGGTTCGGACGCTCTGGCGGCGAATCCCATTCAATCGCCGCGCTTTTTGACCCTCGAATTGACGGCATGTTATGGCAACGCGAGCCATGAGCCTCCTCGCCCCCCTCCCCGCCGCGGGCCTCGACTACGTCGACGTCATCCGCCACGCCGGCGTCATCGAGCTGTCGGTGCTCGGTCTGTTGCTCGGCGCCTCGATGGTCTCCTGGGCCATCATCGTCCGCAAGTACGCCCACCTGAAGGCGGCGGGGCGCCAGTCGCAGGCGTTCCTCGAGACCTTCTGGCAGTCGCGCCGCCTCGACGCGATCTTCGAGGGGGCCGAGAAGATGGCGCAGAGCCCGGTCTCGCAGGTCTTCCGGGCGGGCTACATCGAGCTGTCGAAGCTGACCTCGCAGCCGGCGCCGGGCGAGGGCTCCATGAGCGAGCGGCTCGGCGGCATCGAGAACGTCGAGCGGGCGCTGCACCGCGCCCAGACCGCGGAGCTGACCCACCTCGAGGCCACCCTGCCGTTCCTCGGCACGACCGCCTCGGCCGCCCCGTTCGTGGGGCTCTTCGGCACGGTCTGGGGCATCATGAACGCCTTCTCGGACATCTACGCGCAGGGCAACGCGAACCTCGCCACGGTGGCGCAGCCGATCAGCCACGCGCTCATCGCCACGGCGTTCGGCCTCTTCGCGGCCATCCCGGCGGTCGTCTCGTACAACTACTTCCTCTCGCGCATCAAGGTGCTCGACAGCGAGATGGAGAACTTCTCGTCGGACTTCCTCAACATCGTCAAGCGTCACTTCTTCAAGTGAGGGGCTGAACCGGCGATGGCCTTCTCGGGCAACCAGAACCGCGGCGCGCTCACCGAGATCAACGTCACGCCGCTCGTGGACGTGATGCTCGTGCTCCTCATCATCTTCATGGTGGCGGCGCCGCTCATCCAGCAGGGCGTCAAGGTGGCGCTGCCGCAGACGAGGGCCGCGGAGATCCAGTCGCGCGAGGCGAAGCTCGTCCTCTCGGTGAAGAAGGACCAGACGATCTGGCTCGACGACGCGGAGATCCCGCTCGACGGGCTCGAGGAGAAGCTGCGGGCCAACGCGAAGCTGACGGCCGACAAGGAGCTCTACCTGCAGGCCGACCGCGACCTCCCCTACGGCTACGTCGTCTCGGTCATGGCCGCCATCCAGCGGGCCGGCATCGAGAACCTCGGCATGATCACGGACCCCGAGGGGCCCAAGGTCGCCGAGGTGAAGAGGTCGAAGCGGCGGTGACGGGCGAGGCCCTCGCGGAGGGAGGACCGCTCGGCCGGCCGAGGGGCGGAGGCGAGGGGCCGGAGCACTTCGAGGACGGCGCCCCGCCGAGGCGCCCGCCCTTCCCGCTCGGCGCCTCGCTCGCGATCTCGGTCGCGCTGCACGCCGGCCTGGTCGCCGCGCTGCTCGGCAGCTCGCTCTTCCGGCCGCCCGCGCTCGACCCCTCCCAGGCGATCCACGTCAAGCTCGCCCGCATCGGCACCCCGCGCGACAAGAGGCTGCTGCCGCGCCGCCCCCAGGATCCGGTCTCGACCCCCGCCGCGCCGGTGCCGGTGGCCACCGCGAAGGCGGTGCCGGTCGCCTCGACGCGGCCGATGCCGAAGCTGACCGCGAAGAGGGCCGAGAGCGCGCGGGACCGAATCCAGAGCGCCCTCTCGAAGCTCGAGAAGCAGGTCGACGACCAGGCCGGCGACCCGAACGGCTTTCAGAACGGCACCGACGACACGACCGAGGGCGACCTCTACTGGGCGCGCGTCGTCGACCGGATCAAGCGCTTCTACGTCGTGCCGAACACCATCCCCGACTCCGAGCGGAAGAGGCTCGTCGCCGACGTCCGCATCAGCATCGGCCCGGACGGCACCATCGGGGATCTCCAGACGCAGACGAGCAGCGGCAACGCCTTCTTCGACCACGCCATCGAGGCGGCCGTGAAGAAGTGCCGCGCCCTGCCGGCGCCGCCGCCAGAACTCGCGCGCCGGGCGCGCGACGGCGTCGTGCTGGAGTTCCGCGCCGCCGAGATGTAGGAAAGCACGCTCATGCTCACCGCCCTCGCGCTCTCGCTCGCCCTCACGCAGGCGCCGCCGAAGCTCATCATCGGGGGCGCGAGCTTCCAGCCCTATCCGCTCGCGCTCGCGCCGCTCGGCGGGACCGGCGCAGCCGCCGCGGCGGCGGCCGAGCTCTACGCGACCTTGAAGGACGACCTCGCGATCAGCGGCCTCTTCGACCCGCAGCTCCTCGACCCGAAGGGCTACCTCGCCGATCCGCACGAGGGGATGACGGCCGCGACCATCCACTTCCAGCGCTGGAGCGACGTGGGCGCCGAGGGGCTCGTCAAGGGCGAGATCCGCGCCAGCGGCGGCCGGTTGACGGCGGAGCTTCAGCTCTTCGACGTGCTCGCCCGGAGCCAGCAGCTCGACCGGCGCTACGAGGTCGGGCCCAAGGGGGCGCGGGAGATCGCCCACCGCTTCGCGGACGACCTCATCCAGTACTTCACGAGCGAGCCCGGGCCGTTCGAGTCCGAGCTCGTCTACGTCAAGGACGTCGGCCGCCAGAAGGAGCTCGGCCTCGCCGACTGGGACGGCCACGGCGAGCGGCTCGTCACCCGCGGCGGCAACCTGAACCTGCTCCCCTCCTGGGCGCCCGACGGCCGCGCCGTCGCCTTCACGAGCTACAAGAACGGCCACCCGGACCTCTGGGAGCTGCTCCTCCCCTCGCGCGCGGAGAAGCTCCTCGCGGCGCGGGGCGACCTGAACACCGGCGCGGTCTTCTCGCCCGACGGCAAGAGGGTCGCCTTCGCCTCGAGCTCCGAGGGCAACGACCAGATCTACCTGCTCGACCTCGCGAGCGGCGAGGTCACGAGGCTGACGAACGACTTCGGCATCGACGCCTCGCCCTGCTGGTCGCCCGACGGCAAGCAGCTCGCCCTCGTGAGCCAGCGCGAGGGCTCGCCGCAGATCTACCTGATGAACGCCGACGGCTCGGGGGCGAAGCGGCTCACCTTCCAGGGCAACTACAACCAGACCCCCAAGTGGTCGCCCCGCGGCGACCTCATCGCCTTCACCGCGCGCGACGAGCGGGCCGTCTTCGACCTCTTCACCATCAACGTCCAGACCGGCCAGGTGACGCGGATCACCCAGGACCAGGGGCTCAACTCCGCGCCGTCGTGGGCCCCGAACGGGCGGCTCCTCGTCTTCACCTCGACCCGCACGGGCAAGAAGGAGCTCTGGGTCACCACTCCCGACGGCAACAGCCAGCACCAGCTCACCCACGACGGCGGCTACTCCTCCCCCGCGTGGGGGCCGGCGATCCCGCGCCGCTGAGACCACGCCGAACGCTCCCTTTGGCCCCCGTCACGGCCGCTTCGTCAGGCGCGCGAAGAGCGCCTCGATCCGCTGCCGAATCTCCGGCGGAAACGAACGGCTGTGCGGCTCCGCGAGAGCGCACGTTCCCGCGACCGCGTTCACGAGGAGAAGCGCGTCGCACGAGGTCGGGATCTCGGCCTCGCGCGTGAGGAGGTGGTCGCGGATGGCGGCCTCGGCGGTGGACCAGACGCGCGGCCGCCGCCGGGGAGGGCAGACGATGCGGCCGCCGTCCCACCCCACGACGGCAGCGCAGCAGGCCTCCAGCGTCTCGCGCCCGTCCGCCGACGTCAGGAGCGTCGCCACCCCGTCCAACCGCACCCGATCGTAGCCGCTCGGCGAGCAGCTCTTCGGGAGAAACCCGGCTCGATCGAGAACGGGTGACGGCAGCATTCTCGCCGGCATTCCGTCGCGCAGGCGCGAGCCGGGCCTGGGCTCGGCGCGCATGCCCCCCGGCTCCGTCCAGATCGCCCAGACGCCCGGCGCGGCATCGCGGCCAAAGCGGAGGAACGCCTCTCGGGCGACGGGGTCGGCCTCCACCTCGAGGCGCCGCGCGTGGTAGTCCCACAGGACCACGCCGCCGCCGGTCACGCGGCAGAGGGTGTACGGCATCGGAGCGCTCCCAGCTTCGTCTCCAGCTCGTCGAGCTCCGCCTGGGGATCCGAATCGTAGACGATGCCCCCGCCCACGCCATAGCTCCAGCCCCCCGGCGCCCTCGCCGCCGTGCGGATGAGCAGGCTGAAGGTCGAGCGCTCCCCCGTCCAGAGTCCGAGCGCGCCGCAGTACGCCCCGCGCGGGGTGGGCTCCAGACTCCGAATCATCGCGAGCGCGGCCCGTTTCGGCGCGCCGGTCACCGAGCCGCCGGGGTGCAGCGACGCGAGAACGTCGAGGGGGGTCGCCCCCTGGTCGAGGCGCCCGACGACATCGCTCACGGCCTGAAGGGCGTAGGGCAGCTCGATCACGCGGCGCTCGCAGGCGACACGCACGGTCTTCGGGCGACAGACCTGGGCGAGGTCGTTGCGTAGGAGGTCGGTGATCATGGCCAGCTCCGCACGCTCCTTCTCGCTGGTCTCGAGCTGCTCCTTGCCCGCAGGCCGCGCCGTACCCTTCATCGGCTCTGAATGCACCTCGCCGCCGTTGGTCTCGAAGAACAGCTCCGGGGAGGCGGACACGAGCTCGCCCCCGTCGGGAAAGCGCACCCACGCGGCGAATCGCGGGACGCCGCGCTCGCACATCAGCGAGAGCAGCTCGGCGCCGGTTGCGTCGGAGAGCTGCGCGCGGACCGTGAGGCAGACCTGGTAGACGTCTCCGCACGCGATCGCTTCGCGGATCCGCCTCACCTTCTCCGCGTGGCCGTCCGCCAGGAGAGTCACCCGCAGGCCGCGGGGCGCGGGCCCGCCGAGCTCGACCTCGCACGGTCGGGCCGAATCGGCCGCGAAGCCGAGCGCGCCCGCGCCACGCGCCTCGAAGGGCGCGAAGACGAGCGTTGGATCGGCGGCCGCCGGCCGGAGGCCGCGCAGGAGGAGCCACTGGCCGCCGCCGAATCCCGGCCCGAGCAGCGCGAAGGACGAAAGCGGCTCGAGCTCGCCGAGCTTCATGTCACGGCTTCGAAGAAGTCGGCGATCATCTCCCGGCCGCGCGGGCTGCCGAACGAGTCCGGATGAAACTGGAGCCCGGCCATCGGGAGGGACTCGTGCTCGATCGCCATCGGGGTGCCGTCCTCCGACCGCGCGATCACGCGCAGCGGCGCCTCGACCGCCGCGAGACCGAGCGAGTTGTAGCGCATCACCAGCTCGGGACCGGCGAAGTGCGGGAAGAGACGCGATCGCCCGAAGACGATCGCCGTCCGCTTGCCGTGGACGGGCGCCGCGCGGACGAGCTTCGCGCCGTAGGCGAGGCCGAGTGCCTGGTGGCCCAGGCAGATGCCGAGCAGAGGCCTCTCTAGGCGCGCCGCCATCCGAACGACGTCCACGATCCCCGCCCGGACCGGGTCGGTCGGACCGGGGCCCACGACGACGACGTCCGCGGTCTCGACGGCCCGTGGATCACGCGCGGCTTCTCGGCCCGGGCAGAGGCGAACGTCCCTGCGATCGACGGGAAGGCTCTCGACGACGTTCCAGCTGAACGAGTCGTCGTTCTCGAGGACGAGCACGCGCACGGGGCCATGTAACAGCATCGGTCGGGTGGCGTCGACGATCGTCACGGTGCTGCTCGCGCGCCGTCCCCTGCCGGCCCGGACGTCGGCTCTCGCCTCCCGCAGGCCTCCGTCGCGGCCGCCTGAGGCACGAGCGGAAGCTCGACGCGAAACGTGGCGCCCCGACCCGCCGTGCTCTCGACGGCCACCCGCCCCCCGTGGGCCTCGGCCATCCGGCGGACGAGGAAGAGGCCGAGACCGAGGCCGCCCCAGCTCTGGGAAGAGGCCCGCTGAAAGAGCTGGAAGATCCGCGCCTGATCCGCCGGCGGAATCCCGACTCCATGGTCGCGGACCGACAGCAGCGCGCGGACGCCGTCGCTCGAAACCGAGATCTCGATCGGCCTGCCCAGACCGTACTTCATGGCGTTGTCGAGGAGGTTCGAGACGATCTGCGGGAGCCTGCGGGGATCCCAGCGGCCGATCACCGGCCGGGGCGCGTCGATCTCGATGACGCTCTTCGACCGGGGAGCCCGCCGGTGGGCGCGGGCGGCCTCTTTTCGGACCAGGGCCGCGAGGTCGATCTCCTCGGGGTGGAGCGCCAGCTCCCCGGCGCGGACGAGCGAGGTATCGAGCAGGTCGTCGATGAGGTCGCCGAGCCGCATGAGGCTCGGGCGCAGCGCCTCGAAACGGCGCAGTAAGGTTTCAGGCAGCTCATCGACGCGTCCGCCGAGGGTGCGCCAGAGGAGATCGAATTCGAGCCCGAGCGCGGCGACGGGGGTCTTGAGCTCGTGCGAGGCGACGGCGAGAAACTCGTCGCGCAGCCTCACGCCCGCCTGGGCCTCGGCGAGCAGGCGGCGTCGCTCTTCGTCCGCGAGGCGCCGCTGGGTGGTGTCGTGCGCCATCGCCACGATTGCGGGCCGTGAGTCGAGCACGACGGGGAGGGCGGCGATTTCGGCCCAGATGATCCGGCCGTCCCGAGCGAGCAGCCGTTCCTCGCGGATGGGGACGGGACGGAAGCTGGCCGCCATGCGCCGCGCCCGCTCCACGACCACCGGGCGATCCTCCGGCGCGACGATGGCGAGGACATCCCGGCCATCCAACTCGCCAGGGCCGTAGCCGAGGAGGCGCTCGATCGCTGGGTTTGCGCGCAGAATTCGGCCGCCCCACTGGGCGACCATGGGCTCGGGGGAATGCTCCATCATTTCGGCGAGGCCGGGCTTTCGCGCGGCGCCTCGCCGGGCCCACCGTCGCGCGAGGGCAGCGCCGAGCGCCGCGACCCCGAAGCCGGCGGCCATCCAGCCGAGGGCACCCGTGATGGTCGTCCGTTCGGACCGCATGGCGTCACCCAAGGATCTCTGCACGCCCGCGCTCGCCGGCCAGGCCGGCGCGAGGCCCGTGGGCTACGGCCCCGCCACCCCCGCCGGTCGCGGGCTGTTCCCGTTGCGGTTGTCGCCCCCCTCGCGCGGCCACGGGGCGTCCGGGGACGGCTTGTGCGGGCCGAGGAAGTAGGCGGTGAGGGTCCCGATGGTCCACCAGTCGACGAGCAGCGTGCCCGCCGGCGTCACCGCCAGCGACGCGTAGTCCGTCCACTGCGCGGGACCGAGCGGCGCGCGCCAGACCAGCGCGCCGCTCGTCGTGTCGAGCGCGACGATCGAGTTGTCCACCACATCGAAGCCGCCGTCGTCGATGGCGGCCATGTCCGCGGCGCCGGTCACGACGTACACGAGGTTCCCGTCGCCGAGCGCGGCGCCGGACACGGGATGCTCGCCGCCAGGCAGGATCGTCTGCCAGCGCAGCGAACCGTCCTTCGCCACCGCGGCGAGGTAGCCGCCGCCGGCGCAGTCCGTGGGCCCGCACGACGCGCCGACGTAGGCCGTGCCGGCGGCGTCGATCGCCGCGCTCCGGGCGGCGAGCGCGCCGGGCAGCACGGTCCGGTAGAGCTCCTCGCCCGACAAGCTGAAGCCCTCGACGGTGAACGGGCCGGTCCCGTCCATGCCTCCCGAACCGACGAGGCGATCGCTCCCGATCGCGAGGATTTCGAAATACTGCCTGGTGTCGCCGCCCGGCCCCGAGAACCAGAACCGCTGATTGCCGGCGGGATCGAACGAGCTCGTCACGCTGAGGCCGTCACCCGTGGGCTGGGGGTATATGGTGGAGTTGCTGTCGTAGTAGTTCAGGTTCGCGTAGGAGTTCCCCTGGGCGTCGAAGAAGACCTTGCCCCAGAACACCGGGGGCGGGTGCGGCAGCGGAACGCTCGTGAAGCCCGCGACCGCGGGGCCGGTCTCGGGGCCGGTGGCGAGGAACGCGTCGGACCCGTTCAGCGAGAGGGCGATCCGCCCCTGGTTCGAGGCGGCGAGCCCATGCCCCGAATAGTTCGCCCAGAAGCCCGCGTCGCCGCCGAGCGCGGCGGGCAGGAAGGTCTGCCAGAGCTGCTGCCCGGTGGCCGGATCGTAGGCCGCAAGGTTCCCCCAGTAGTCGGTGGCCAGGACCCCGGCCGGGGTGAGCACGGTCGAGGGGGAGGTGAGGGGCGCGCCCGGATCCACGCTCTCCGGGCCGGCGGGCAAGGGAGAGCTCCAGAGGGTCCGCCCACAGGCGTCGAGGGCGGTGACGATCGTCGACTGCCCGCCATCGACGTCGGGGGGCCCGAAGGTGTAGGCCGTCCCCGCGCGATCCAGCGGGGGCACGCGGAGGCCGCCCCACCAGTAGCCGGTCGCGGACCAGAGAGGCTGGCCCGGCGATTCACCGTCGGCGGTGGGGCTGTCGCAGCTCCCCTTCTTGCACGCCGCATCGCCGACGCATGGCGCCCACCAGAGCGCGCAGGGCGTCCCGTCGGGCACCGGCACGCCGCTGCACTGGCCGAGCAGGCAGACCGTGGCCGTCTGGCAGCTCTCGTCCCCGCTGCACGGGGTCCCGTCCGGCGCGGGAGAGCTCTCGCAACCGGTCGCGGGATCGCAGCGGCCGATCTCGCAGCCGTTGCTCGTCTGGCACTTGGCCGACTGGTCCTGGTGCTGGCAGCCCTGGCCCGGCACGCAGTAGTCGAGCGTGCAGGCGTTCCCGTCGTCGCAGCGGTCGAGCTGGCCGAGGCACTGACCGGCCACGCAGGCGGTCTGGATGAGGCAGGGGTCGCCGCTCTCGCAGCTCGTGCCGTCGGCCAGCGCGCGCTGGCTGCAGCTCCCCGCGTCGGGGTCGAACGCGGAGGTCGCGCACGACCCCGGAGGCGGACAGCTCGGCCAGGCGAGGCCGCGGCCCGAGAGCGTGACGGTCGCCTGCCCGGCGCTCCAGCGCAACCGCAGCACGGCCGAGGCCGGCCCCGCGACGCTCGGCGAGAAGACGACCGGGAGCTGCAGCGCGCCGCCCGGAGCCATCGAGACGGCGGACGAGGGCGAAGAGAAGGCGCCCCCGGGCGGGTCGAGGGCCACCGCCACGGTGTCGGGCGCGGCCCCGCCGTTCGTGAGCGTGACGCTCTGCCGGGGCGCGGCGGAGAGGTAGACGCCGCCAAAGTCGAGGGCCGCGGGAGCGACCTGGACGTTCGAAGCGACGTCATCGAGCCGGCCGGACGCGGCGCACGCGATGCAGCCGAGGAGGAGGAGGGACGGACGGAGACGGGCCATGGCGGACCGTTACGCAACGGCGATGCCACGCGCGCGATGGAACCATTCCGAGCGGTTGCGACTCGCCGCCCCGCCCTCGACGGCGACTTTCGCGGCCGCCCCTCGAAAATCCACCGACCGCGGGTGGGGGAGTCTGCGTCCTCCTGACCGACGCTCCAGCGCCGGGAACTGCGCGAAGATCGAGCCGTGGTCCCCGCCTCCGCGGGGCCACATCGCTTCGCGCCAGCGAGGGCGGGCCGAGGGTGGCGGACTCCGGCGCGGCGATGTCGGGCGCCGCGTGCCATTCCCCGCCAGCCCAGAGCTCGCCTGTCGCGAGATGCAGCCGCTCTGTCGGTCGGGAAGTCTCTCCGTGTCGGCTCTCTTGCCTCTGCCGTCGGCCGGGAAGTCTCTTCGCGTCGAGCCGGAGGCCTAGAACGACGGGCGAACAAGAGATCCTGTCGTGCCACTCGGCTCGGCTGGCGGACCGATGGCCTCAGCCGCCGTGCCAGGCGCCGCTCACCTCCAGACCGCCGGCCAAGGCTCCCGCCAGCCGCGACTCCGCGCACGCCAGCCAAGAGCGCTCTACCGCCAGCTCGGTCGGATCTACCGCCAGATCGGTCGGCCCTCACGCCATCTGAGCGGGCGCCGTCGGCCCGATCGACCGTGGACCCCGACGCCAGCGACGCCGCCGCCCGGTCCGTCCACAAAGAGGGCGACAGTCGAGCCCAAGCGTGCGACAGTCGAGCCGCCGCCGTCGTGGCCACGCCCTCTGGGCGCCGCCAGCGGGAGCGAGGAGCCCGTCCGATGAGCCTGAACCCCACAGCGCGGCCGCAGCGCTCCCTCCAGCACGTCGTCTATGACGCGCTCCGGGCGCTGAACTACCTCCAGCAGGACGTCGCGGAGCTCCTCGGCATCTCCGTCCGCACGGTGCAGCGGCGCAGCAACTGGGGCTTCGTCTCCAGCGCCGACTACGAGCTGCTCCTGCGCGCGCTCCAGCCGACGAACCCCGCGCTCGCCGCGGAGCTCGCCCAGGCGACGGGCCACGACCTCGCGGCGCTCGGGCTCGTGCCGCGGCCGCCGCCGCCGAGGGTCGAGCCGCCCCTGCCCCCCGCCCGGCTGGAGCACGCGGAGGCCGTGGTCTGCGCGGCCGCCGACGCGATGAACGTCGTCCCCCGCGACGCGCGGCCGGTCGTCGCCGCGATCTTCGAGCGGGCGCTCGCGCTCGGGGTCGATCACGCCGCCCTGGCGCGGCTGCTCGCGCCGCCGCAGCGGCCCGCCGCCGCGAAGCGCGAGGCGGGCGCCAAGGCGGAGAAGTAGCCTCGATGGCCCGCTTCGCCGCCATCGACGTCGGCACGAACTCGCTGCTCCTCACCGTCGCCGAGGGCTCCGGCCGCGCGCTCCGGCCGATCGAGGAGCTGGCCGAGATCACGCGGCTCGGGCAGGGGGTCGACGCCACCGGCCGCCTCTCGGACGAGGGGATCGCCCGCTCGCTGGCCGTGCTCGCGCGCTTCGCCGAGCGGATCCGCGCGCTCGGCGCCGAGCGGACCGCCTGCGTGGCGACGAGCGCCGCCCGCGACGCCGCGAACGGCGAGGAGTTCCTCTCCCGCGTGCGCGCGCTCGGCCTCTCGCCCGAGATCATCGACGGCGAGCGCGAGGCGGCGCTCTCGTTCCGCGCGGCCTGGGACGAGTTCGGGGGGACGGGCCCGCTCGGCGTGCTCGACGTCGGCGGCGGCTCGACCGAGATCGTCTACGGCGAGGGGACGCCGAGCTTCCGCACGTCGCTGCAGGTCGGCTCGGTCCGGCTCACCGAGCGGCTCGTCCGCTCGGACCCGCCCTCGCCCGAGGAGAGGCTCGCGGTGGCCCAGGCGGTGGCGGCGGCGCTCGCGAGCGTGCCGCCGCCGCCCCCGGGGGCGCGGCTCGTCGGCGTCGCGGGGACCCTGACGACCCTCGCGACCCTGGCGCAGCGGCTCTCCGCCTACGACGCCGCCCGCGTCCACGGCGCGACGCTCTCGCTCGCGGACGTCTCGGCGATCTCGGCGCGGCTCTGGGCGCTCCCCGTCGCCGAGCGGCGCCGCATCCCCGGCCTCCAGCCGCAGCGGGCCGATCTGCTGCCCGCCGGCGCGGCCATCGTCGAGGGCGTCCTCTTCCGGCTGCGGCTCTCGGAGCTGACGGTGAGCGACCGCGGGGTCCGCTGGGGGCTTTTGCGCGAGCTCGCGGAGGGCTAGGAGACCGTGGGGAGCGGCTTTCTCTTCCGCGCCTTCGCGCGCCCCTACGAGCTGCTGGTCTACCAGGAGAGCTGGAGGGCCCACTGCCGCCGGCTGCTCGCGCTCCTCCCCGAGGGGAGCGGCCGGCGCGTCCTCGACCTCGGCTGCGGGCCGGGGGTGAGCGCGCTCGCGATGCGGGAGGCGAGCCCGACCGACCGCTACGTCGGCGTCGACCTCTCCGGGCAGATGGTGCGGCGGGCCTGCGCGCGGCGCGAGCGCGCGGGGCTGACCGCGGGCGAGCTGCCGTTCGTGCAGGCCGACGCGAGCCGGCTGCCGTTCCCGGACGGCGCCTTCGACGGGGTCACCGGCCACAGCTTCCTCTACCTGGTGTCGGATCGGAGCGCCGTCCTCGCCGAGATCCGGCGCGTGCTGCGGCCGGGCGGCGGGCTCGTGCTGCTCGAGCCGCGGCGCGGCCCGAGCGTTGGGCCCGTGCTCCGCTCGCTCTCGGGCGGCCTGCGCTTCGCGGCCTCGATGGCCGCCTGGCGCGTCGTCAGCCGGGGCTTCGGGCAGTTTCGCGAGGAGACGCTCCGGGCGACGATCGAGGGCGCCGGCTTCTCGGGCGTTAGGGTCGAGCCGACCCTGCGCGGCCTCGGCCTCTTCGCGAGCGCGCGGCGGGCCGAGCGGCGCGAGGGAGATCCCGCGCGCCGCCCGGGGTCGTCGTGACGGGCGACGCTAGTCGCAGCCGGTGGGGCAGCCGATGCCGAGCTGCGCGAGCTCGACCAGCGTCTGCTGGCACTGGGAGAGGAAGTACGGGCAGCTCACCGGCTCCCCCTGGGCGGCGGCGTTCGCCACGATGAGCTGGCAGCAGTCGGGGTGGTGGCTCAAGAAGTTCTCGAGGCAGACCGCATAGCAGGCGCAGGCCGGATCCTGGAGCGAGCAGCCCTGGGGCTGCGGCGGGCAGGCCTGATCGATCCCGGCGCAGGCGGCGCCACCCGAGCCTAAGACCGAGCCGACCGAAGAGGTGAGGCTCGGCTGCGTCTGGGCGCCGCCCTGGATGGACGGGCCCGTGGCCGCCCCGCCGCTCACGGAGGGCGAGGTCGCCTGACCCGACGAGGCGATCGACGGGCCCAAGGCCGCCCCACCGGAGATCGAGGGGCCGAACTGCTGACCGGGCGCCGCGGCGGCGGCCCCCCCGCCCGCCGACCCGCCGGCCGCGGTTGCGCCGCCGCAGCCCGCGGCGGCGAGGAGCCCCGTGAGCGCGAGGGCCCGGGTCACCAGAGCAGCTCCCCGAAGAGCGCCGAGGTCCCCGAGGTGAGGCTCACGGCGGTGTTGCCGTTGCTCGCGAAGGCGAGCGAGAGGCCGGTCTTGATGCCGAAGGAGAAGTGCTCGAGGATGAAGTACTCGGCGCCGACGGCGCCTTCGAGGGCGAACTCGAAGGCCGTGTTCGCCGAGTTGCCGCTCGGCGGGGTCTCGTTGACGAAGAGGCCCGGCTCCACGAAGGGGCGCAGCTTGCCGAAGGTGGCGAGGTAGTCGCGGTAGCCGACCTCGAGCGAGAAGGCGAAGCTGGCCGGCGACGGCGCGAAGTTGGCGCCGAGGCCGAGGTCGACCCGCAGGGCGCCGTTCGGCGTGAGGAAGTAGCTGCCGCCGATGGTGGGGCCGCCGCCCGAGGGCAGGCCGAACTCGAGGCCGAGCGTGCCGGCCGAGAAGCCGGGGACGCGGGCCTCCTCGCCGGACGCCGGGGGCGCGGGCGAGGCCGGCGTGGTGACCACGGGCGGCGAGAGAGGCGCCGGCGGCGGAAGGGACTGCGCGAGGGCGACGGGCGAAATCCAGAGCAGCGGCAAGAGCAGCTTCTTCACGTGGAACCCCTCCAGGCTCGGTTTGAACAGCGGACGACCGGAAGCCTACCACGATTGCCCCGCGGCCGGTCGTCGATCGACCGGCCCTCACCCCTCGATCTCGAGCAGCGCCACCGGGAACCGGCCCAAGAGCTCGGCGAGCCGAAGGACCGGCCTCCCGTCCCGGCGCCGCACGGCCACCGGCGCGCCCGTGAAGAGCTCGCCGCCCGACGCCGCGGTCAGCCGCTCGGGAAGCTCGAGCGCGGTGTCGCCCCAGCTCTCCTCGGGGTCGAGCCGCCGCCCCTCCGAGTCGAGGAGCCCCGCCCAGAGCCGCGGCGCCACCGCGACCAGCGTCCGGCCGGCCCGCGAGCGGGCGAAGGCGACGAGCCGATCGGCCCGCGCCCCGGTGGCGGCGAGCGGCTGGTAGTCGCCGCGCCGCAGGGGCGAGGTGGCCACCCCGAGCTCGCGCAGCGACAGGTAGGTGACGTAGAGCTTGAGGCGCGGATCCTCGGGGCTCGCCGCGAGCTCGGAGGCGAGCCGGCCGCGCCGGCTCGGCCGGTCGGCCCCCCGCTCGCGCAGGTCGCTGAGCAGCCGCTCCCGGAGCGCGAAGTCGACGGGGCGCCGGTTGTCGGGATCGACGAGCGAGAAGTCCCAGAGCTCGTTGCCCTGGTAGAAGTCCGGCACCCCGGGCGAGGCCACCTTGAGGACGATCTGCGAGAGCGAGGTGTAGAGCCCCACCCGGGCGAGCCGCCGCTCGAAGGGGAGGAGGTCGTCCAGGAAGGCGTTCTGCTCGATCGGGGGCGGGCGCGCCGGCAGCGCCCGGCGGACGAAGTCGCGCAGCGCCGCCTCGTAGGCGAGGTCGGGGTTCACCCAGCTCGTGTTCACCTTCGCCTCGCGGGCGGCCTTCTGCGCGTAGGCCTCGAGCCGGCCGAGCAGCGCCTCCCACGACGCCTCCGAGATCTCGCCGAGCGGCCAGACGCCGAGGAGCGTCTGGTAGAAGAGCAGCCGGTCGGTCGGATCGGGCGCGAGGCGGCCGTCTTCGAGCTCGGTCTCGAGCGAGCGGTGGAGCGTGGTCCAGCGCTCGAGGTGCCGCTCCCACTCGTGCGGCAGCTCGGAGAGCGCGTAGAGCCGCGCCCGGACGTCCTCGCTCCGCTTCGTGTCGTGGGTCGAGGTCGCGAGCAACGAGTGCGGCCAGCGCGCCGCCCGCTCGTGGTTCTGCGCGTGGAAGCTCTGCGGCGACCGGCCGAAGCGCTCGGGCTCGCCCCCCACCTCGTTCTGCGCCACGAGCCGGCAGTAGACGTAGAAGGCGGTGTCCTCGACCCCCTTCGCCATCACCGGCCCGGTGAGCTGCTGGAGCCGGAGCGCGAAGGCGAAGCGCTCGGCCCGCTCGGCGGGCGGCACCTCCGCGCCCCCGGGCACGAGCAGGCTCTCGATGAAGTCGTAGATCGACGGGCTCGCGGTGGGGTCGCGCCGCTTCGCCCGCTCCACGGCCCAGCGCAGGTAGCGCCGGTCGCCCGGGTCCATCCAGTCGCCGCGGCCCTCGGCCTCCGCCCGCCGGCCGCTCGGGCCGGCCTCCTCCGGCCCGAGCTCGCCCTCGCGCAGGTAGGTCCGGTAGACGGGGAAGCAGGCGAGCAGCTCGACGAGCGCGCGGGTGAGGCTGCGCAGGGTGAAGTCGCGCGTCCGCCGGTCGTGCTCGGAGAGCCGGTTCAGGCGGCGGGCGAGCACGTTGATCTCGCTCGCCATGGTGGAGCCCAGGATCCGCTTCTTCGCCTGGTAGACGAGCTCGTCGTAGTCGACCGCGCGGCCGACCGCGCGCTCGTAGATCCGGCTGAACGCGGCCTCGTTCTCCGGCGCCACGAAGAGGCCGCCGAGCGCGTTCGAGAACTCGTAGCCCGTGGTGCCGTGGATCGCCCAGGAGGGCGGGATCCGCTCGCGGCCGGTCAGGATCTTCTCGGCCACGACGTAGAGCGGCCGAAAGAGCGGCGAGCTGGGATCGCGCGCCACCTCCGCCGCGAAGCGCCGCTCGAGCTCGGGCTCGAGATCGGCGAAGGCCTCGACCGGCTGCCCGAGCTCGCGGGCGACGCCTCGGGCGGTCGAGAGGGCGTAACCCAGCTGGAGCCGCCGGAAGTACTCGGTGGGATCGTAGAGGCCGTCCGGGTGGTCGATCCGCAGGCCGACGACGTTGCCGCGCCGGATCCGCTCGAAGACGCGCCGGTGCGCCTCCTCGAAGACGACCGGGTCCTCGACGCGGATGGCGGCCAGGTCGTTGATGTCGAAGAAGCGCCGGTAGTTGATCTCCTCGCCGGCGACGCGCCAGTGGGCGAGCCGGTAGACCTGGGCGTCGAGCAGCGCGTCGAGCTCGTCGAAGCTGCGCGGATCGCCCGGCCGGCCGTTCAGCTCGGCGACGTTCTCCTCGATGAACGAGCGGACCCCGGGGCAGCGCTCGCAGAGCCGGGCGAGCCTGCGCTTGAGGACCTCCTTGTCGCGCTCCCGCTCGGCGCAGGGGCCGGGCTCGGTCTCGGTGGCGGGCGGCAGCTTGCCGAAGGCCGCCACCAGGCTGTCGAAGTCCTCGAGATCCTCCTTGGGGGCGGCGAGCCGATCGCGGCCCCGGCCGAGGATGCGCGGGTAGCTGCGCGGGTCGAGCGGCAGCCGCTGCTCCCAGTAGCGGACCTCGAAGGCGCCGGCCTCGTGGGAGAGCCGCAGCTCGCCCCGCTCGAGGACGAGGCCGTACTGGTCGCCGAGGATCGGCAAGAGCAGCCGGCCGTGCAGCTCGTCCTTGACCGGCTCCCAGTCGATGTCGAAGAAGCGCGCCGAAGGCGAGCTCTGGCCGCTCTCGAGGACGGCCGTCCAGAGCGCGTTCGAGAAGCCCACCCCCATGTGGTTCGGCACGACGTCGAGCAGCGCGCCGAGCCCCGCCCGGGAGAGCGCCTGCTCGAGCTCCTCGAGCTCCTCCTCGCCACCGATCTCCGGGTTGAGCCGCTGGTGGTCGACGACGTCGTAGCCGTGCCGGCTGCCGGGCATCGCCGCGAAGTAGGGCGAGAGGTAGACGTCCGAGATCCCGAGCGCCGCGAGGTAGGGGACGAGCGCCGCGGCGTCCCGGAAGCGAAAGCCCGAGTGGAGCTGCAGCCGGTAGGTCGCGACCGGCCGGCGGCGATCGAGCAGGCGGCCGAGCGTCCGCTCGGCGATCTCGGCGACGATGGAGGGATCTCCCGGCATTCGCGTGAAACCCGCGGAGGGAAAGCTGGGGCGCGAGCGGCCCCGGCGGTAGGGCCGCGCCCCCAATCGATCGCCCTCGCGCAGTGCGAGCCGGGAAGGGCGTCTCTCGCAGCCGCGGACTACTACGCGCGTGCTCGAGCATCACCGCCTCGCGTGAAACCATCAGCTCGAGAGACTTGACGCGCACTTGTGATTGCAAAGCGACCTCTGCTCTGTCAGAAGTCTTCCCGTTCTGGCTTGCCTGTGAGGGGTGCTCATGAACCGCTGGCTTCTCGGCTGGATCTCGTTCTTTCTCAAACGCTTACGGCCTGAAGGGGCGCTGAAATGACGCCGCGCCTCTTGGCCTCGCTGGGCCTTCTCGGATCCCTCGCCACGGCCTGCTGCTTCAGATCACTCCCTGCGTCGGACGGCGGCCTGCCGGGAGGCGGCACCTCGAACGCCGCCGGCACGGGGACTTCCT
Source organism: Myxococcales bacterium (assembly GCA_021783235.1). Taxonomy (GTDB): domain Bacteria; phylum Myxococcota; class Myxococcia; order Myxococcales; family JAKAPL01; genus JAJXUD01. The sequence goes on from JAJXUD010000050.1 coordinate 17,431, forward strand.
CGGGGGGATCCACGGCTGGCGGATCCACAAGCGGCGGTTGCGCTCCGGACATGGGGACCTGCTGCGTTCCGGGCAACGGGGTGGGCTGCTGTAATCCATCCCAGGCAACCTGTTGCCTCACCACCGGAAAGGGGCAGGCGTGTGACTTGTTCCCCGATGGCGGTTCGACGTGCGGCCCAGGGGATTCGTGCGTCCCGGAGCCGACGTCCTTCCCCACTGGGCTATGCGAAGTCAATTGCTCCAGCCCCGCCAATACCTGCTTGGGAGCAGGCTATCCCGCCTGCACGATTTCCTCCGACGCCGGACTGACCACCTGCGTGAACGCAACCTACTCGGGGCTCCAGCCATTCGATCCGGGCTGGCCGAGCCATGGCTGGGCAGTCGTCGGCACGGCACCCGACGGGCAGTGCGGCTGCGTCCAGGACTTCCCGCTCTACGAGTTCGCGCCCTGCCCGGGGCACGTGACCAACTCCCAGAACCAGGCGGAGTGCGGCTGCCCGCTCCAGTGCGCCGGGCCGACGCCCTACGATCACTTCTGCGAGTTCCCCTGCCCGAATGGCGAGGACGACTGCCCCTGGAACGCGGATTGCGCCACCTACGCCGCCGGCAACAAGGCCTGCGCACCGAATCCCTGCACCGACGCCGGCACCGGCTGCGGCAACAGCCTCAACCCGGGGACCTGCATGCCGATGTGGACCTACTCCGGCCCCTCGCTCTACTGCTTCGAGGGCGGCGCCTCGCTCGGCCACTGCAACCCCGATCCGTACTACCCGCGAAAGGACCGCTCGTACGCCTGCCGGGCGGGCTACTACTGCCTCGCGACCGCGCCCGACGCCGGCAGTTGCACGCCGATCTGCGACCCGAACGCTCCAAACCCGAACGCGAACGGCTGCCCCGCCGGGACCCACTGCGGTGTCGTCTTCGACGGCGTCCCGACCTTCGGCGCCTGCGTCGCCTGCCTGCCGAGGCGCGCGCCCTGCCAGGCCAACGCCGACTGTTGCAGCGGCGACTGCGAGCCCGGCTGCAGCTTCGACTACTCCCAGGGCGGCTGGGGGCAAGGCTGCATGGAGTGCCGCTAGAGCGAGGCGCGGCTGGCTGCGAGGGCGCCTCGGCCGCGGCCGTCTCTCGCAGAGCGGCCGACTACGCGTGCTTGAGCATCACCGCCTGCACGGCGTTCGCGACGTCCTCGCACTTGTCGGAGGCGATCTCGATCTTCTCGTAGATCTCCTTCCACTTGATGACGGCGATGGGGTCGTCCTTGCGGTCCTTCATCAAATGCTTGAGGGCCTGGCGGAGCAGGTCGTCGCACTCGTTCTCGAGCCGGTTGATCTCGATGCAGTGCTGGTTGATCTCGGCGGCCTGCCGCAGGTTGCGCAGGTAGCCGACCGTGATCTTGACCTCCTGGCAGGCGCGCACGAGGACGTCGGCCATGGTCTTCATCGCGTCGGTCGGCCGATCGATCTCGTAGAGGTAGAGCCGGTTCGCGGTGGCGTCGATGTGGTCGAGCACGTCGTCGATGCCCGAGACGAGCCGGTGGATGTCCTCGCGCTCGAGCGGGGTCACGAAGGTCCGGTTCAGCCGATCGAGCGTCTCGTGGGTGATCCGGTCGCCCTCGTGCTCGAGCTCCTTGATGTGCCGCACCTTCTCCTCGACCCCGCTGAAGTCGCGGCAGAGGTCGGCGAGCGCCTCGGCGCCCACGAGGCTGTTCTCGGCGGCGCGCTCGAAGAGGTCGAAGAAGGTCTCGTCTCGGGGCAGCAATCGGAAGGCCATGCGGAACCTCGTGTCTCAGTGAAACAGCGCCGCGAGGGCGCGCTCGATCAGGAAGGCGAGCCCGGCGGCGGCGGGGAGCGTGAAGGCCCAGGCGGTGAGGATGTCGAAGGTGACCCCCCACTTGACGGCCGAGAGCCGCTTCGTCGCGCCGACGCCCATGATGGTGGTCGTGATGACGTGGGTCGTCGAGACGGGGAAGCCCAGCTGGGCGGTGCCGAGGAGCACCACCGAGGCGGCGGTCTCGGCGGCGAAGCCGTCGATCGGGTCGAGCTTCACGAGCCGCATGCCGAGCGTCCGGATGATCCGCTTGCCGCCGGTGAAGGTGCCCACCGCCATGGCGACCGCCGAGCCGAGCTTCACCCAGAGCGGCACGTAGAAGTGGTCGATCCGGCCCGAGGAGAAGAGCGCGAGCGCGATGATGCCCATGGTCTTCTGGGCGTCGTTCGAGCCGTGGGAGAAGGCCATCAGGCTCGCCGAGGCGGTCTGGAGGAGCCGGAAGCGCCGGTTCGCCGGGGCGGGGGCCTGGCGGCGGCAGATCCAGTAGAGGGCCACCGTGAGCGCGCCGCCCACGAAGAAGCCGATGAGGGGCGAGGTGAGGGTGGGGACGATGACCTTCCGGAAGATGTCGAACCAGCGCACCCCCACGGAGCCGGCGCGGGCGAGCACCGCGCCCACCATGCCGCCGACGAGGGCATGGGACGAGGACGACGGCAGCCCGAACCACCAGGTGACGAGGTTCCAGCCGATGGCGCCGAGCAGCGCCGCCTCGACGACCGCCTGAGTCACCGCCGTCGAGTGGACGATGCCCTGCCCCAGGGTGGCGGCGACCTGGGTGGAGACGAGCGCGCCGGCGAAGTTCAAGACGGCGGCGAGGACGAGGGCCACGGTCGGCGGCAGGGCCCGCGTCGAGATCGAGGTCGCGACGGCGTTGGCGGAGTCGTGGAAGCCGTTCGTGTAGTCGAACACGAGCGCGGTCGCGACGATGGCGAAGAGGCCGAGGAGCATGGCGCAGCCCGGCTTCTACCCCACCCCGGGGGCAGCGGCAGCAGCTTTTCGTCACGGATCCGTCACGAGGCTTTCACGGCAACGGCATCGCCCACCTCTATCCTCGAGGCCTCTGTGGAGGTCCACATGCGCCGCCTGCTCCTCTGCCTCTCCTTCGCCCTCTCGCTCGCCGGTTCCCTCTCGGCCTCCGCCCAGACGCTGGTCAACGGGGCCGGCTCGACCTTCATCTTCCCGCTCGCCTCGAAGTGGTTCAGCGAGTACGCCGCCATCGACCCCGGCGTCCGCTTCAACTACCAGTCGATCGGCTCGGGCGCGGGCATCCGGCAGGTCATCGACCGGACCGTCGACTTCGGCGCCAGCGACGCGCCGCTCACCGACGCCCAGCTGGCCACGGCCCCAGACCTCCTCCACGTCCCGGCGACGCTCGGCGCGGTGGCCGTGGCCTACCGGCTCCCCGGGAACCCCGCGCTCAGGCTCTCGGCCGAGACGCTCGCCGGCCTCTACCTCGGTGAGATCTCGAGCTGGGACGACCCGCGCGTCGCGAACGACAACCCGGGCGTCGCGCTGCCGAAGCTCGCCGTGACGGTGGTCCACCGCTCGGACGGCAGCGGCACCAGCGCCATCTTCACCGACTACCTCGCGAAGGTGAGCCCGACCTGGGCCGCCAAGGTCCGCCATGGCACGGCCGTCCACTGGCCGGTCGGCCTGGGCGGCAAGGGGAACGAGGGCGTCAGCGGCCAGCTCTCGCAGATCCCGGGATCGGTGGGCTACGTCGAGCTCGCCTACGCGGCCCAGAACCGGCTGCCCGTGGCGAAGCTCCGAAACCGCGCGGGCGCCTGGGTCTCGCCCACGGTCGAGTCGACGAGCGCGGCGGCGAGGGCGAGCTCGATCCCGAAGGATCTGCGCGTCTCGCTGACGGACTCGCCCGGCCCGGACGCCTACCCGATCGCCGGCTTCAGCTACCTGCTCGTCCACCGCGACCAGACGGACCCGGTGAAGGGGCCCGCGCTCGCCCGCTTCCTCGAGTGGGCGCTGCACGCGGGGCAGAAGGACGCGCCCGCGCTCCTCTACGCGCCGCTGCCCGCGAACGTCGTGGCGTTGGACGAGGAGGTCTTGCGGCAGCTCACGCTGAACGGCCGGCCGCTGCCGATCCGATGACCGAGGCCGTCCTCCCCGTGGCCGCGACGCGCCACCGATCGCTCGCGCCCCGCCGGACCGGCGACCGGCTCTGGCGGCTCCTGCTCGCGCTCCTCGGCCTCGGGGTCGTCCTCGCGCTCTTCTTCGTCGCCCGCGAGCTCTGGGAGCTCTCGCGGCCGAGCCTGCGTCGGTTCGGCCTCTCGTTCCTCTCCTCCACCGACTGGGATCCCACGAGCGACGCCTTCGGCGCGCTCCCCTTCGCCGTGGGCACCCTCTGGACCACCGCGATCGCGCTCCTCCTCGCCGCGCCGGTCGGCCTCGGCGGCGCGATCTTCCTCGCCGAGATGGCGCCGCCACGGCTGCGGGCCGTGCTCCGCTTCCCCATCGAGCTGCTCGCCGCCATCCCGAGCGTCGTCTACGGCCTCTGGGGCCTCTTCGTCGTCGCCCCGCTCCTCCGCGCCGGCCTCGAGCCCCGGCTCGGGGCGCTCGGCCTCTCGATCTTCGAGGGGCCGCCCGTCGGCGTCGGGATCCTCTGCGCCGGCCTCGTCCTCGCGGTGATGGTGCTGCCCACGCTGGTCTCGCTCTCGATCGACGTCCTCGTCGCCGTGCCCCGTTCGCAGCGCGAGGGGCTCTACGCCCTGGGCGCCACCCGCTGGGAGGCGATCCGCCTCGGGGTCCTGCCCACGGCGCGCCCGGGCCTCTTCGGGGCGGGCATGCTGGCCCTCGGCCGAGCCCTCGGCGAGACCATGGCGGTCACGATGGTCATCGGCAACAGCCCGGAGCTGCCCCGCTCGCTGTTCGCCACCGGGGCCACCCTCTCGTCGGTCATCGCGAACGAGCTCACCGAGGCGGTGAGCCCCCTGCACCAGGCGGCCCTCGCGGAGCTCGGCCTCGTGCTCCTCGGCGGAACGCTCGCCGTCTCGGCCGTTGGGCGGCTCCTCGTCCGAAGGACGCTCGCATGAGGCGCCGCCTCGCCGATAGGACCTTCACCCTCGCCTGCGGCCTCGCGGTCGCCGTCGCGCTCGTCCCACTCGCGAGCCTGCTCTGGCTGCTCCTCGCGCGGGGCCTGCCCGTGCTCGGCTGGGGCTTCCTCACGGGGCTGCCGAAGCCGGTCGGGGAGGCGGGCGGCGGGATCGGCAACGGCCTCCTCGGATCGGCGCTCATCCTGGCGCTGGCCTCTGCCCTCGGGCTGCCGGTCGGCATCGGCGCCGGCCTCTACCTCGCCGAGGCGGGCGAGCGCCCCCTCGCCAAGGCGGTCCGCTTCGTGGCCGAGGTCCTCGGCGGCGTCCCCTCGATCGTCCTCGGGCTCGCGGTCTACGCCCTCCTCGTCCGACCCATGCACCGCTTCTCGGCGCTGGCCGGCGCGGTGGCGCTCGCGCTCGTGATGCTGCCGACGCTCGCCCGGGCGACCGAGGAGGCGCTGCGCCTCGTCCCCCGCGACCTGCGCGAGGCCTCGCTCGCGCTCGGGGCCTCCGAGTGGCGCAGCGGCCTCCTCGTCGTGGCCCGCACCGCGGCCGGCGGCATCGCCACCGGCGTCTGCCTCGCGCTGGCGCGGGCGGCGGGCGAGACCGCGCCGCTGCTCTTCACCGCGCTCGGCAACCAGTTCTGGAACCTGCGCCCCGACCAGCCCACCGCCTCGCTCCCGGTCCAGATCTTCACCTACGCCATCAGCCCCTACCCCGACTGGCAGCGGCAAGCCTGGGGCGCGGCGCTGGTGCTCCTCCTCCTCGTCGGCCTCTTGAACCTCATCGCGCGGTTCGCCACCCGCTCGCGCCTCGGCGCGGGAGCGGCGCGGTGAGCGGCCAGGCGGCCATCTCGATCGGGGCTCTCTCCGCCGGATTCGGCCGCACGACCGCGATCCGCGGCGTCACCCTGGACGTCCCCCCGAGATCCGTCACGGCCATCATCGGCCCCTCGGGCTGCGGCAAGTCGACGCTCCTGCGCTGCCTGAACCGGATGCACGAGCTCGGCGAGGGGGCCTGGGCCTCGGGGAGCGTCCGGATCGGCGGCGCGGACGTCTACGCGCCCGGCGAGGACCCGGTCGAGCTGCGGCGGCGCGTCGGCATGGTCTTCCAGCGGCCGAACCCGTTTCCGACGCTCTCGATCTTCGACAACGTGGCGGCGGGGCCGCGGCTGACCGGGCGGCGGGCGGACCTCGAGACGGTGGTCGAGGGGAGCCTGCGCCGCGCCGCGCTCTGGGACGAGGTCAAGGACCGGCTGCGCGCGAGCGCGCTCGCGCTCTCGGGCGGCCAGCAGCAGCGGCTCTGCATCGCCCGGGCGCTCGCGGTCGATCCCCAGGTCTTGCTCATGGACGAGCCGGCGAGCGCGCTCGACCCCATCGCGACGGCCCGCATCGAGGAGCTGCTCCACGAGCTGCGGGCCGACCTCACGGTGGTGGTCGTGACCCACAGCATGCAGCAGGCGGCCCGCATCTCCGACCAGACGGCCTTCCTCTACATGGGCGAGCTGGTGGAGTACGCTCCCACCCAGGCGCTGTTCACGAATCCGAGGGTCCGTCGGACCGAGGACTACATCACGGGGAAATTTGGATGAGCCTGCAGCACACCGACCGCGAATACGAGGCGGACCTGCGCCAGCTCCGCGAGAAGCTCCTCCTCATGGGCGGGCAGGTCGAGGAGATGATCCGGGACGCGGTCCGCTCGATGCTCGAGCGGGACGAGCGGCTCGCCGCGCAGGTCGCCGAGCGCGACAAGCTCGTCAACCGCGGCGAGGTGGAGGTGGACGAGCTCTGCCTGCGGATCCTCGCCCTGCGGCAGCCCACCGCCTCGGACCTGCGCTTCGTGACGTTCGCGCTCAAGGCGGTCACCGACGTCGAGCGGATCGGCGATCTCGCCGTCAACATCACCGATCGCGTCGCCGAGCTCTCGCGAGAGCCGCCCCTGCCGCTGCCGCCCGAGCTGCCGCGCATGGCCGAGGCCGTGCAGCGGATGCTGCGGCAGGCGCTCGACGCCTTCGTGCGGGGCGACGCCGACGCCGCCGCGGAGGTGCTGCGCCAGGACCAGGGGGTCGACGATCTCTACCGCGAGGCCTTTCAGCGCGCGCTCGGGCTCATGCGCTCGAACCCCGACGCGGTGCCCTCGGCGACCGGCCAGCTCTTCGTCGCGAAGCACCTCGAGCGGCTCGCCGATCACGTCACGAACGTCGCCGAGATGGTGATCTTCATGGCCCGGGGCACGGACGTGCGGCACCCCGGCAGCCGGACCCCCTGAGGCCCACCGATGCCCGCCCGAATCTTGGTCGTCGACGACGAGAAGGACCTGCGCTCCTTGCTCGAGTACAACCTCACGCAGGCCGGCTTCGCGGTGGAGACCGCCGAGGACGGCCGGGCGGCGCTCTCGAAGCTCAAGGCGTCGCCGCCCGACCTCGTCGTGCTCGACCTGCTGCTGCCCGACGTCCCTGGCACCGAGCTGCTCAAGACCATCAAGCGGGCCGAGCGGCCCGTCCCGGTGCTGCTGCTCACCGCCAAGGGGGAGGAGGTCGACCGGCTGGTCGGCTTCGAGCTCGGCGCCGACGACTACGTGGTGAAGCCGTTCAGCGTGCGCGAACTCGTGCTGCGGATCCGCGCGATCCTGCGGCGGGGCGAGGAGGCGGGTGGCGAGGCGGAGCGCTACGAGCACGGCGAGCTCGCGATCGACGTCTCCCGCCACCAGCTGCTCGTGGGAGGCGAGCCGGTGTCGTTGACGGCGCTCGAGTTTCGGCTCCTGACGACCCTGATCGACCGGAAGGGGCGGGTCCAGACGCGCAAGATGCTGCTCGCGGACGTCTGGGGCTTCTCGGCGGACCTCGAGACCCGGACCGTCGACACCCACATCAAGCGGCTGCGGGAGAAGCTCGGCTCGGCCGGCCGCTTCGTCGAGACCGTCCGCGGCCTCGGCTACCGCTTCTCCGAAGAGGAGCGCTGAGCGACCGCCGCGAACTCGCCATGGGCGTCCGGAGCAAGCTCTTCCTCACCCACGTCCTCGTCGTCGCGGCGGCGATCGGCGGCGCCGACGCCTGGCTCCTCGGGCGGCTGCGGGGCGAGCTGCTCGAGCGGCTCGGCGCCGACCTCGCGCACCAGGCCGAGCTCGGCGTCGAAGCGCTCTCCACGATGCCGGCCGGCGGCGAGCAGCTCCTCGCCCACCGGCTGGGCGCGGCCACCCACGCCCGCTTCACGCTCATCCGCCCCGACGGCGTCGTCGCGGGCGACTCCGAGCTCGACGACGCCGCGGTGGCGCGACTCGAGAACCACGCCGGACGCCCCGAGGTCCGCGAGGCGCGCGCCGAGGGGAGCGGCCGGGCCCTCCGCTTCTCGACGACGATCGGGGCGCCGCTGCTCTACGTCGCCGTCCGGGTGGGGGCCGCGGACGCGCCGCGCGGCTTCGTGCGGGCGGCGATGCCCGCGACGCGCGTCGATGCGGTGGTGAGCGAGGTCCGCGGCGCGGTGGCGCTGGGATCCCTCTTCGCCCTGCTTTTCGCCGCCGCCCTCTCGCTCGCGGTGGGCGGCCCGCTCACCCGCTCGACCCGGGCGCTGGCGGACGCCGCCGACGCCATGGCGGCCGGAGACCTGACGGCGCGCGCCCACGTCCCGGGCGCGGACGAGCTCTCCCGACTGGGACGGGCGCTCGGACGCCTGGGCGACCAGCTCGCGCGAGAGCTCGCGACGGTGGGCGAGGAGCGGGACCGGCTCGAGGCGCTGCTCGGCTCGATGGTCGAGGGGGTCGTGGTGCTCGGGCCGGACCAGCGGATCCTGCTCGCGAACCCCTCGGCCCGCGAGCTCCTCGGAATGCCCCGCGAGGCACCCCCGGGCGCCTCCCTGCTCGAGACCGGGCGGCTTCCGGCGCTCTTCGCGCTGGCGACCCGGGCGCTGCGCGGCCAGCGGACCGCCGAGGAGCTGGCGCTGCCGGACGGCCGGCAGATCCTCGTGCGGGGGACGCCGCTGACCGGGACGGGCGCGGTGCTCGTGCTCCACGACCTCACCGACGTCCGCCGGCTCGAGGCGGTGCGGCGCGACTTCGTGGCCAACGTCTCGCACGAGCTGCGGACGCCGCTGGCGGCGATCCGCGGCTACGCGGAGACGCTCCTCGGGGGAGCCGCCGACGACCCCGCCCGCGCCCGCGAGTTCTCGGAGGTGATCGAGCGGCACGCCGAGCGGCTCGGCCGGCTGCTCGACGACCTGCTCGAGCTCTCGCGGCTCGAGGCCGGGCGCCGCGACCTCGCCCGCGAGAAGGTCCTGGCCGCCGACGCCGGCGAGAGCGCGATGGAGCTCGTGGGGCCCAAGGCGCAGGCGCGCGGCGTGCGGATCGAGAACGCGCTGCCCGAGGCCGCCGAGTTCGTCGGAGACCGGGGCGCCGTCGAGCAGATCCTCGTGAACCTCCTCGACAACGCGGTGAAGTTCACGCCCGCGGGGGCGCGCGTCCTGCTCGGGGTGGAACCGGGGGGAGACCCTTCGCGGCTGCGGATCTTCGTGCGCGACGAGGGGATCGGCATCGACGCGGCGCACCTGCCGCGGCTCTTCGAGCGCTTCTACCGGGTGGACGCCGGCCGCTCGCGGGAGACGGGGGGCACGGGGCTGGGGCTCGCCATCGTGAAGCACCTCGTCCAGGCGCAGGGGGGCGAGGTCGGCGCCGAGAGCGCTCCCGGCAAGGGTTCGACGTTCTGGTTCGAGCTGCCGCGGGAGTGAAGGCCCTCAGACCTCCATCACTTCCTTCTCCTTGCGGGCGACGATCTCGTCGACCTTGGCGATGCCGAGGTCGGTCTCCTTCTGGACCCGCTCCTGGCCGCGCTTGAGGTCGTCCGCCGAGAGCTTCTTGTCCTTCTCCAGCCCCTTGAGCTTCTCGTTGGCGTCGCGGCGCAGGTTGCGGACGGCCACCTTGTGCTCCTCGCCCTTCGACTTGACGATCTTCGCGATCTCCTTGCGCCGCTCCTCCGTGAGCTGCGGGATGGGGAGCCGCACGGTCTCGCCGTCGTTCGAGGGGTTGATCCCGATGCCCGATTCGTTGATGGCCTTCTCGATGGCCGGGATGATGCTGCGGTCCCACGGCTTGATGGTGATGAGCCGCGCGTCCGGGACGTTCAGGCTGCCGACCCCGCCGATCGGCGTCGGCGTGCCGTAGTAGTCGACCTTGATCCCGTCCACCAGGGCGAGGTTCGCGCGCCCGGTCCGGATGCGCGACAGATCGCGCTGAAGATCGCCGAGCGTCTTCTCGATGTGGCTCTTGAGCTCCTTGAGAACGTTCTCCATGGCCTCTCTCCTCTCGCGCGGCTGTTAGACGCGCGCCGCCACCCTGCCGCCAGCGCGCTCGGTCCTCACCTTGCCCACCATCGTCCCGATCTCCTCCCCGAGCACGACGCGCTTGATGTTTCCCGCGCCGTGGAGGTCGAAGACGACGATCGGCAACCCGTTGTCCATGCACATCGAGATCGCGGTCGAGTCCATCACCTTGAGGCCCTTCTTGAGGACGTCGATGTACGAGAGCGTCTTGAACCGGGTGGCCGTGCGGTCCTTCATCGGGTCCGCGGTGTAGACGCCGTCCACCTTGGTGGCCTTGAGGATGACCTCGGCGTGGATCTCCATGGCGCGCAGCGAGGCGGCGGTGTCGGTGGTGAAGTAGGGGTTGCCGGTTCCGGCGGCGAAGAGGACCACGCGCCCCTTCTCGAGGTGGCGCATGGCGCGCCGGCGGATGTAGGGCTCGGCGAGCTGCGACATCTCGATGGCCGTCTGGACGCGCGTCGGGATGCCCTGCTTCTCGAAGGCGTCCTGCAAGGCGAGCGCGTTGATGACGGTCGCGAGCATGCCCATGTAGTCGGCGTTGGCGCGATCCATGCCGCCCGCGCTCGCGGCGACGCCGCGGAAGATGTTGCCGCCGCCGATGACGACGGCGACCTGCACCCCCATGCCGTGGACCTCGGCGACCTCGCGGGCGATCTGCTGGAGGACCGGGGGGTGGATGCCGTACTTGCCATCGCCCATCAAGGCCTCGCCCGAGAGCTTGAGGAGGATTCGGCGGAACCGCGGGCTCGGGGCGTCGCTCGGGGCCATGGGCGGCTCGGATCTACTGCCGCCCCCCCTGGGGGTCAAGGAGGCGCGGCCGTTTCGGCGCACCCGGGAGGCGGTCCGCCTCATTCCGCGAGGTCGCCGCGCAGGGAGGCGAGCGTCGCGGGGGAGAGCACGACGGAGGCCTCGTAGCCCGGGTGGCGCAGCTCGAGACGCGCCGACCCGGCCCCGAGGAGGCCGGCCCGCTCCTCGGGCGTGAGCCGGAAGCGGACGAACTGGACGGCCGAGATGCGGGCGCCGTCGCTGCGCCCCGCCTCGAAGCTCGCGCGGACCTCGTGGCCCGCGAAGACCAGCCAAAGGGCCTCCTCGATGCCGACGAGCCGCCGCAGCGTCTCGGGGATGCGCGCCTCCTCGGTCACCTCGATGGTGAGGGTCGCCGAGAGCTCGTCCGGACCGGGGAGGAGCCCGTCGTAGACCTCGATCTCGGCGCGCACGCCCTCCGGGGTCGAGATCCCCTCTGCCCGCAGCATCTCCTGGATCTGGAACTTGACGGTCTCGCGGTTCTCGAAGAGCACGGTCACGCTCTCGCCGAGCGCGATGCGGCGCGGCCGCTTGAGCTCGATGATGTGGCGCCGGTACTCGTCGCGGCTCCGCTCGTAGACCGGGTTCGGCCAGAGATCCTTCTCGGTGAGCCTCTGCATCACTCCTCCTTCCCCGGCTCGCCCCCGGAGCGCGCGGCGTCGGCGGCGCGGTAGGCGTCCCGCAGGAGCACGATCGGGTGCGCGACCTGACGCCCCGTGGTCTTCTCGAGCTGCAGCGCCGCGAGCTGGCAGTCGCTGACGACCACGAGCTTCGGCGGGGGCTCTGCCGCGGCGCACTCCTCGGCGAGCTCGGCCACCTGGCGGGTGGCCCTCTTCGCGACGCCGAGCGACAGCTCGTAGAACTCCTTCTTCATGCCCCAGGTCCCGTCCATGCCGCAGCAGCGGTCGACCAGCTCGACCTCGACGCCAGGGATGAGCTCGAGCAGGTCGCGGCTGCGCAGCCCCACCCTCTGCACCTTGAGGTGGCAGGGGACGTGGTAGGCCACCTTGACGGGTCCCGCCGACGCTAGAGAGGCGTCGAGCTTGCCCGCGCGCCGGAGCGCGAAGAGGTACTCGCCGAGGTCCCTCGTGGCGGCGCCGAGCGCGCGCGCCTCCTCGGTCCGGAGGAGCGCCGGGTACTCCTCGCGGAGCATGAAGGTGCAGGTGGGGTTCGGGGAGACGACGGCGTAGCCCGCCCTGACGAACGGGCCGAGCCGCGAGAGGTTCTCCCGGGCCTGCTCGAGGCACTGCTGGACGTCCCCGCCGTCGAGCGACGGCATTCCGCAGCAGCGCATCGGCGGTGCCGCCAGACGGACGCCGTTGCGCTCGAGGACCTCGACCGCGGCCTCGGGCACCTCGGGGTCGTTGTAGTTGCCGTAGCAGGTGGAGAACAGCACGGCCTTCGGCCGCTCGTCCTCGGCGCTCGGGCGGTCTGACCCTTCACCGCGGGCCTCCTGCCGCCCCTCCCACCAGGCGTCGAAGGTCTCGTGGGCCCACTCGGGCAGGTTGCGATCGCGGTGGATGCCGGCCGTCAGCTCCATCAGCCGGCGGCTCCAGGCGTGGTGGCTCGCCCAGTTGGCGAGGCCGGGGATCTTCGTCGAGATCGAGCCCAAGAGATCGGTCGCGCCGAGGAGCTTGTCCTCGAGGCGAACGCCCTCCTCGGCCGCGCGGACGGCCTTCGCCCGGAGCATGAGCCGCGGGAAGTCCAGCGCGAACTCGTGGGGCGGGACGTAGGGGCAGATGGGGAAGCAGAGCTTGCAGTTGTAGCAGAGGTCGACGACCCGCCCGAGATCGGCCCCCGAGAGGCGAGCGACGGGGTCTTCGGTCGAGACCACGACCCCCGCGAGCGCGTGGGCCGCCTCGCCCTCCTCCATCGGCGCCCCCTCGCGCAGGAGCGCCCCTTCGGCGGCCTCGCGGTCCGGGTCGAGCTCGTCGATCCGGCCGAAGAGCGCGGGGAAGGAGGGGCAGAGGTTGTGGCAGAGGCGGCAGCCGTTGCAGATCAGGGCGACCCGCCGCAGCTCGGCGTCGAGCGCGTCGGGGGACCAGAACTGCGGCTCGTCGAGGTCGTAGGATCCGGCCATCGTGCGTCGCCGAGGGATCGGCCGGGACCCGGAGCGGCGGGCCCCGGCCGAAGGACCCGCTAGCGGAGGCTCTCGAGCCCCTTCTGGAAGCGGCCCGCGTGGCTCTTCTCGGCCTTGGCGAGCGTCTCGAACCACTCGGCGATCTCGTCGTGGCCCTCCTCGCGCGCGGCCTTCGCGAAGCCCGGGTACATCTGCGTGTACTCGTAGGTCTCGCCCACGACGGCCGCCTTCAGATTCTTCTCGGTGTCGCCGATCGGCTCGCCCGTGGCGGGGTCGCCGACCTGCTTGAGGAAGTCGAGGTGGCCGTGGGCGTGGCCGGTCTCGCCCTCGGCGGTGTCGCGGAAGAGCCCCGCGATGTCGGCGTGCCCTTCCACGTCGGCCACCTTGGCGAAGTAGAGGTAGCGGCGGTTCGCCTGCGACTCGCCCGCGAAGGCCGCCTTGAGGTTCTCGAACGTCTTCTGCGTCTTCTGAAGCTTCGGCATGCGTGCTTCTCCTTTCGACGACGGTGACTGATCGACGACGGCTACTGGCGGTCTGGGGCGCCGCCCGCCTCCGCGGCCCCGCCCCCGCAGGCGCGGCAGAGCCCGGTGAGGCGGAGCTCCGCCCGGTCGAGGCGGCAGCCCGGCGGGACGAGCTTTCCGACGGGGAGATCCCCGAAGACGTCCTCGACCGCCCCGCATCCGCTGCAGACGAAGTGGTGGTGGGGGCGCGTCTCGGGGTCGAAGCGCTCGGCGCCGGTCCCCATCCCGTGCCGAACGACCTCGCCGAGCCGCGCGAGCGTCTCGAGCGTGTTGTAGACGGTGGCGAGCGAGAGGCCGCGGTGGCGCCTCCGGACGGCCCGGAAGATCTCCTCGGCGGTCGGGTGCTCGCGGTTGCCGGAGAGCTGCTCGAAGATGGCGCGCCGCTGGGGCGTCATCCGCATTCCAGCGTCGCGGCAGCGGGCGATCAGCTCTTCGACGGGGCTCATGGGATCGGGGGCTCCCTGTTTGTATTCGTTCTAAGCAAGCCCCGGCGGGGCGTCAAGGCGATTCGCCGCGGCTGCGGCTGGCGGCCCCGGTGGCCGGTGGCTACCCATTGCCGGCAGATGCGGGAACGGCGCGAGATCAGGCCGCTCGAGGCCACGGTGACGGACGTCGTGCGCGAGACGCACGACAGCGTGACCCTGACCTTCTCGACGGAGGAGCGGCCCGTCTACGAGGCCGGCCAGTTCCTGACCATCGATCCGCACCAGTTCCCGGAGATCGCGGGGATCGTCCACTACTTCGATCACGCGAAGGCGCGGCGCGAGCCGCCGCGCGCCTACTCGATGTCCTCGGCGCCGCACGAGCCGCTCCTCGCCGTCACGGTGAAGGAGGAGCACTTCTCGCCCGAGCAGATGGCCTTCCCGCCGCTCCTCAGCCCGCTGCTCGTCCACGGCCTCCGGCCGGGCCGGCGGATGACCATCGTCGGATTCACCGGCGCCTACGTCCTGCCGCCCGGGATCGAGCGGGAGGCGGATCACCTCGTCCACGTCTGCGCCGGCAGCGGCATCGTGCCGAACTTCGCGATCCTCAAGCAGGCGCTCCACCAGGAGCTCCCCCTGCGCCAGACGCTCGTCTACGCGAACAAGAGCCACAAGGACATCATCTTCCGCGAAGCGCTCGAGCGGCTCGAGCGGCAGCGGCCGGAGCGGCTGCGGATCGTCCACTCGCTCTCCCGCGAGCCGGAGGCCGAGCGCCACGGCCCAGGCTACCGATCGGGGCACATCGACCGGGCGGTCCTCGAGGAGGCGATCGGCGACCGGCAGCGCTGCGTGGTCTACGCGTGCGGCCCGGGCGTCACGCCGTTCGAGCGAAAGGCCGCCCGCCAGAAGGGGCTCGAGCCCCCTCCCCGCTTCCTCGAGACGGTCCTCGCCCTCCTCCACGACCTGAAGGTCGAGAAGAACCGGATGCACACCGAGAGCTACGGGTAGGCGGCGCTACTTCTTTTCGGCGACCGCACCCTCGCCGAGCTGGTAGCGCGAGAAGCGGCGAACCTGGATGTTCTCGCCGATCTTGGCCACCATCTCGGTGATGAGCTGCGTGATCGACTTGTCCGGATCCTTCACGAACGGCTGGTCGAGCAGGCAGACGTCCTTGTAGAACTTGTCGAGCTTGCCCTCGAGGATCTTGTCCCAGACCTTCTCGGGCTTGCCCTGCTCGCGGAGCTGCTCGCGGTAGATCGCCCGCTCCTTCTCGACGACCTCCGCGGGGACCTCCTCGCGCCGCAGGTAGAGCGGCGCCGAGGCGGCGATGTGCATGGCGACGTCCTTGACGAACGCCTGGAACAGCTCGTTGCGGGCCACGAAGTCGGTCTCGCAGTTGACCTCGACGAGCACGCCGATCTTCCCGCCCATGTGGACGTAGGAGCCGACCGCGCCCTCGCTCGCGACGCGGGAGGCCTTCTTGGCCGCCGCGGCGAGCCCCTTCTGCCGGAGCCACTCCTCGGCCTTCGAGAAGTCGCCCCCAGCCTCGGTGAGCGCCTTCTTGCAGTCCATCATCCCGGCCCCGGTCTTCTCCCGGAGCTCCTTCACCTTCACTGCGCTGATCTCCATGGTCGTCTCCTCAAAAGACGGCACCCCGCGAGGCGGGGTGCCGTGAATCGATCGGGGGCTTCGCTGAAGTCGGTTCGAGGCTCAGGCGTCGCTGTCGGGCTTGTCGGCCATGGCGGCCGCCTGGGTCACCGGCTCCTGGCCATCGGGCTCCACCGCGGAGGACTCTCCCTCGTCGGCGCCGGGGGCCTTGCGGACCACGTCGACCCGAGGGCCGCCCTCGGAGCGATCCCGGGACTCGCGGCGGCGGCGCGAATCGCGCTCGCGATCGCCCTCGTCACCCCGATCGTCGCGCTCGCCCCGCTCGGCGAGCATCGCCTGGTGGCGGGCGAGCCCTTCGAGGCAGGCGTCGGCGACCTTGCCGGCGAAGAGCCGGATCGAGCGGATGGCGTCGTCGTTGCCCGGGATGACGTGCGAGATCCCCTCGGGATCGCAGTTCGTGTCCACGAGGGCCACGATCGGGATCTCGAGGCGGCGCGCCTCGTGGACGGCGATGTGCTCCTTCTTCGGGTCGACGATGAAGATCGCCCCGGGGAGCCGCTGCATCTCCTTGATGCCGCCGAGGTTGCGCTCGAGCTTCTCGCGCTCGTGGTCGAGCGCCGCGACCTCCTTCTTCGGAAGCCGCTCGTAGGTCCCATCCTCGGCCATCTTCTCGATGGTCTTGAGCCGGTCGATGCCGGCCTTGATGGTCTTGAAGTTCGTGAGCGTGCCGCCGAGCCAGCGGTTCGTCACGTGGAACTGGGCGCAGCGCGTCGCCTCCTCGGCGATGGCGTCCTGCGCCTGCTTCTTCGTCCCGACGAAGAGGACCGAGCCGCCGTGGGCCACGACGTCCGAGACGTAGCGGATCGCCTGGCGGGCGAGCTGCACGGTCTTCTGGAGGTCGATGATGTAGATGCCGTTGCGAGCCCCGAAGATGTACGGCTTCATCTTGGGGTTCCAGCGCTTCGTCTGGTGGCCGAAATGCACACCGGCCTCGAGCAGCTGCTTCATCGTGATCTGCGAGGCCTGCGCCTGCTGCGCAATCGCCTGTCCCATCTCGCTCATCGATTCCTGCTTCCTTTCGCGCCGGTCCGACCGGCTGGTTGTCTGGCTGCCCGCCACTTCCCTCGACGGGACCGGGACCCAGAGCGGGCGACGCCTCGCGGCGGCCCGCCTGGACACCCCCCGGACCCTCCGGAAGTGTGTGAATTTACTGCTACTACCTTCGTGGTCTGGGATCCGAACGGACCTTGGGACCGCGAGATCCTCAAGTTTAACACGCGATCCCGATCCCCGCAAGCGATGCCAGGGGCCCCCCAGGGCGCCGGACAAAGTCGGACTGGAGCGCGAGGCAGCCGGCGGCTCGCCGGCCCGAGAGACATCAGGGGGACAGCTGCGGGCCGCGCGGAGCAAGCGGACCAACTCGATACGTCACGTGCGGG
>JAJXUD010000051.1 GCA_021783235.1 Myxococcales bacterium
GCAACCGCTCGTCGCTTTGGCGCACACGCTCCACGCCCCACGCTTTGCCACAAAACGCCGAACGGCGCCAGCCCCTGCGCTATCCCCGCGGATCCACGCGACGTCTACGACTTTGCCGGGGCCCTGAGGTTTTGCCCACTTCAGAGGTCGTGGCGGGCAGAGAGCGCCCGCGCCAAGGTGGCCTGGTCGGCGAGCTCGAGATCGCCGCCCATCGGGACCCCTTGGGCGATTCGAGTCGTTCGGACTCCCAAGGGGCGCAGCAGTCTCGCAAGGTAGAGCGCCGTCGCCTCGCCTTCGACGTCCGCGTTCGTCGCGAGGATGACCTCCGCGATCCGGTCCGGACCGCGAAGCCGCGTGAGCAATTCCTGAATGTGAAGCTGCTCGGGCCCGACGCCGTCGAGCGGCGAGAGCGACCCATGCAGCACGTGGTAGCGGCCCCGGTACTCCCGCGTCCGTTCGACCGCGAGCAGGTCCGCCACGCCCTCGACCACGCAGACCGTCGCGGCGTCGCGCCTCGCGTCGGCGCAGAGAGGGCAGACGTCCAGCTCGCTCAGCGAGCAGCAGAGCGAGCAGAGTCGCACCTTCTCGACCGCGGCCCGGATGGCCTCCGAGAGCGCCGCCGCGTCTCCTTGCCCGGCCCGGAGGAGGTGGAAGGAGAGCCGGAGCGCGGTCTTCTCGCCGATACCCGGCAGCTTCGAGAGCTCCGCGACGAGTCGCTGGAGCGGTGGCGGGGCGCCCGGGATCACCGGCCCGTCCCGAGAATCGATCCGAGCGGGCCGGCGAGCTGCGAGAGCTCGCGCTGCTGCAGCTCGCGCGCCCGGGCGAGCGCGTCGTTGACCGCCGCGACGATCAGGTCCGCGAGCAGCGAGGGGTCGCGCAGGTCGGCCTGGGGATCGAAGCGCAGTCGCAAGAGTTCGCCCCTGCCGTTCGCGACCGCGGTCACCATGCCTGCGCCGGACTGGCCGGTCACTTCCCTGCGCGCGAGCTCCTCCTGGCGTCGCTGCGCCTCGGCCTGGAGCTTCTGCGCCTGCTGGAAGAGCTGCCCGAGGTCGAAGTCCATCCGCAGAACCTACTTCCGCCCGGGGTCGTCGCCCAGCACTCGGATCTCCTCGACCTCGCCGCCGAGGAGACGCACGGCCTCGCGGACCGCCTCGGATTGGAGCGCCGCCGCTCGAATTCGCTCGGAGCGCTCCCGCGCGCCCTGGGCCTCGCGCTCGGCGACGGAGGCCTCGCCTTCGTCGGCTTCCGCCTCGAGGATCACGAGCTTCGTGGGCACGCCGAAGAAGCCCATGAGCAGCGCCTCGGCCGCGGCCTGCTCGGAGGCGAGCAGGGCGGCCCGAAAGTCGCCCGGCGGGAAGGCGAGGGTGAGCTTGCCCCGCTCGAGCGCCGTCAGCCGGCCGTTCCGGAGCGCCGTCCCGAGGCGGGGCGACTGCGCGGCCGCGGCGTCGCAGAGCCGCGTGAGCCGCTCGGCGGCGGGAAGAGTCGGGTCGTCCCTGGCCGAGAGCTTCGGGGGCGCGCTCTCGTGGCCCCCCTTCGCTTCACCCCGCGCTGGTGGGGGGCTCTGCGCCCCGCCGGCTCTGCCGTGGGATGGCGGGGGCGAGGGAGCGCCGGAATCGATCTTTCCGCCTCCGAGCGCCTCCACCCTCGCGATCACCTCGGCGATGGAGGAACCCGGTGCGAGGAAGACTCCCTTGAGCAGCGCGACCTCGAGCGCGAGCCGCGGCTCGAACGCCCGGCCGAGATCGGAGAGGGCCCCGTGCGCGAGGTCGAAGAGCCGCGCGAGCTGGACGGCGTCCGTCTCCTTCGCCAGCTCCTCGATCTCGCGCTGCTCGTGATCCGGTAAATCCGCGGGAGGTGCCCCGGCCGCGCGGCAGACCACGAGGTGGCGCAGCTCCTCGCAGAGCGTCTCGCAGATGCGCCGCGGCTCGTGCCCGCGTTCGTGCAACTCGCCGAGGAGCCGTACCAGCGCTGGCGCGTCGCGCCGGCAGAGGGCGCGGGCGAGCCCGACGACGCTGCGCCGGTCGACCGCGCCCAGCGCCTCGGCGACCGACTCCGGGGCGGGCGAGGGACCACATGAGCTGACCAGCTGGTCGAGCATCGAGAGCGCGTCGCGCAGCCCGCCCTGGGCCTGCCGCGCGATGAGCGAGAGCGCCTCGTCGCCGAGCCCGAAGCCCTCCGCGATCGAGACCTGCTTCAGCCGCGCGACCAGCTGTCCGAGCGGGATGCGTCGGAAGGTGTGCAGCTGACAGCGCGAGACGATCGTCTCGGGAACCTTGTGGGCCTCGGTGGTCGCGAAGATGAACTTGACGTGCGGCGGCGGCTCCTCGAGCGTCTTGAGCAACGCGTTGAACGCCGCCACCGACAGCATGTGGACTTCGTCGATGATGTAGACCTTGTGCCGGTCGCGCGTCGGCAGGTAGCGGGCGTTCTCTCGAATCGCCCGAACGTCGTCGACCCCATTGTTCGACGCGCCGTCGATCTCGGCGACGTCCACCGAGCTGCCGAGCACGATCTCCTTGCAGGCGAGGCACTCGCCGCATGGCTCGGGCGTCGGCCCCTTCTCGCAGTTGAGTGCCCGTGCGAGCAGCCTCGCCGCCGTGGTCTTGCCGACGCCTCGCGGCCCGCAGAAGAGGTAGGCGTGCGCCACCCGCCCGCCCGCGATCGCGTTCTTCAGCGTGCGGACGACGTGCTCCTGCCCGGTGACGTCCCCGAACGAAAGCGGTCGCCACTTGCGCGCGAGCACCTGGTAGTCGGCGGACACGATACTCCCGAGCAGAGCGGGTAATGGCCGGGGCGCCCCCACGCACGCGAGGGGGCGCTACCGTTGCTCCCTTCCGGGCCTGGCGGGGTTCGCGCTCTCGCGTCGCGGGACCCCGGCCACAAGAACCGCTGCTGCTCTCTTATGCGCTCCCAATCGACCCAGGTCAACCAGCTACGGGCGGAGAGAGAGGGATTCGAACCCCCGGTACCCGTAAGGGTACACTTGATTTCGAGTCAAGCGCCTTCGACCACTCGGCCATCTCTCCAGACTGCACTTCTCCCACCTAACGGGCGGAGAGGGTGGGATTCGAACCCACGGCACCCCTTTTGGAGGTGCACACGATTTCCAGTCGTGCACCTTCGGCCTCTCGGTCACCTCTCCCGGGGGACCGGCCACTCTTACCTGCTTGGCCCGCGGCGGTCACGGAAAAAATCGCGAAGGAGCGCGCTGGAAGCCTCGGCGAGGACGCCCCCGGCGACCTCCAGTCGATGGTTCAGGCGGCCGTCCCGCGGGATGTCGTAGAGCGTCCCCGCGGCCCCGGCCTTTGGATCCGGCGCGCCGTAGACCAGCCGCGCGATTCGAGCCTGCACGAGCGCCCCCGCGCACATCGGGCAGGGTTCCAGCGTGGCGTAGAGCGTCAGCCCCGACAGCCGCCAGGACGAGAGCCTCCGGCAGGCGGCGCGGATGGCGAGGATCTCGGCGTGGGCGGTCGCGTCGCGGCCGCGCTCGCGCCGGTTGGAGGCCCGAGCGATCACCTCGTCGTCCCGCGCCAGCACGGCCCCGACCGGCACCTCGCCCCGCAGCGCCGCGGCCTTCGCCATGCCGAGGGCGATCCGCATCATCCGGTCGTCGTTTGCTTCCATGGCGAGGCTGATATACACCGCCCCGCCCATGGCCGATGCCAAAGACAGGCTCGAGAAGAAGCTCCTCTCCGAGGTCGGGAGGGCCATCGCCGATTTCTCCCTGGTCGAGGAGGGCGATCGGATCTTGGTCGGCGTCTCGGGGGGCAAGGACTCCTACGCCCTCCTCCACCTGCTGCGGCTCCTCCAGCGACGCGCCCCGGTTCGCTTCTCCCTCCTCGCCGTCAACCTCGATCAGGGCCACCCGGGCTTTCCCGCGCACGTCCTCGAGGGGTACCTCGCGAAGGAGGGTTACGACTACCGGATGCTGCGCGAGGACACCTACTCGATCGTCACCGAGAAGATCCCCGAGGGGAAGACCTACTGCTCGCTCTGCTCGCGGCTGCGGCGCGGAATCCTCTACGAGGCGGCGCAGCGGCTCTCGTGCAACAAGATCGCGCTCGGCCACCACCGGGACGACCTCGTCGAGACCCTGCTCTTGAATCTCTTCTTCGCGGGGCAGATCAAGGCGATGCCGGCGCGGCTCGTCTCGGACGACGGCCGCAACGTCGTCATCCGTCCACTCGCTTACTGCGCCGAGGCCGACATCGCCGCCTACGCGACGGAGAAGTCCTTCCCGATCCTCCCCTGCGATCTCTGCGGATCGCAGGAGAAGCTCCAGCGCAAGCGGATGAAGAGGCTCTTGGGCGAGCTCGAAGTCGAGCACCCCCACGTCCGCGAGAACATGCTCTCGGCCCTCGCCAACGTTCGCCCGAGCCAGCTCCTCGATCGAACCCTCTGGCCGACCCCCGTGCCGGCTCCGTCGACCCCGGCGCAGGCCGCGCCCGCGCCCAGGCTGCGGCTGCTCTCCGAGTAGGCCGGGGACGGTGCCGGGGCTCGTGCCCCGAATCGCCGGTCGGCGCGTCCGCTCGCGATGGCTTACGCCGGCTCGATCGGCAAGAGGATGCTGACGCGGCTGCCCCGCTCTTCCGCCGCCAGCTCGACCCGGCCCCCGTGAGCCGCCGCGTGGGCCCGGACGAGCGCGAGTCCGAGTCCGAGGCCGCCGACGGGGTGGGGGCCGCCCACGCTGGCGCCGAGGTCGCCGTCGAGCAGTCGGGTGAGCTCGCCGAGCGGAATCCCAGGACCGAAGTCCGCGACGGCGATCTCGAGCAGCCCGAGCGCGCCACCGCGCAAGAGCCGCCGCGCCTCCACACGGATCTCGCCGCCCCGGGGCGACAGCTGGATGGCGTGCCCGAGGAGCTGCGCGAGGCTCTGCTGGATGCGGCGGCGGTCGAGGGAGCAGGGATGGAGGTCGGCTGCGACGCTCGCATGCAGGGTGACCTTGCGCCGCTTCGCCGAGGCCAGGACCTCGGCGAGCGCGGCCTCGACGACCTCGGCGGGCTGCACCGAGCCGCGCAGGAGCGAGAGCTCTCCGAGCGAGGCGCCGAAGAGGTCGAGCGCGGCCTCGATCCCGAGTAGCAGCGCCTGGCTCCGCTCGAGGATCGCCGCGGCGCAATCGCGCTGCTCCGCCGTGAGCGCGCCCATGTGGCCCGAAGCGAGCATGTCTGCGTTGCCGATGACCGCGGTCAGCGGCGAACGGAGCTCGTGCGAGAGGAGCGCGAGCGTCTCGGCGGTGAACGGCGGGTCCTTCTCCGCCATTAGATCGTGTCCATGGGGACGGGGATGAAGGTCAGGACGAAGAGGAGGAGGGAGGCGGCGCAGACGGCGAGCCGCAAGCCGTCGAGCGGCAGCCGCTCGTCGTCGACCGCCGGGTGGTCGTAGCCGACGAAGCGGCTGGTCACGAGCCACCAGACCCCCCACGAGAGGCTCGAAAAGACGGCGAGGCCGAGGAGTCCGAAGGAGACGATCCGCCCGAGAGTCCGGTGGCGCGGGCCGAGCAGCGCGTAGGCGACGTGGCCACCGTCGAGCTGACCGATGGGGAAGAGGTTCAGGGCGGTCACGAGCAGGCCGAACCAGCCCGCCATGGCGATGGGGTGGACGACCACGTCCTGCCCCGGGGGCCTCGGGCCGAGGACCCAGCGCTCGCAGAGGCGCATGAGCAGATCGTCCCCGAGCGAGAGCGCGTGTCCCGCCGCGCCCGTCCCAATCGGCAGCTGGTGGGCGTTGCGCCAGAGCTCGCGCCCCCAGCCGAGCAGCGAGTCGTTTCCAAGCCAGACCGAGGCAGCCGCCGTTGGGCTCGGCGCGTAGTGGGACAGCGAGAGGCCGTAGACGAGCAGCGGCAGCGCCACGATGGCGCCGGCGATGGGACCCGCCGCGCCGATGTCGACGAGCGCGTCTCGCGTCGCGATGGGCGAGCGCATCCGGATGACGGCCCCGAGCGTGCCGAAGGAGACGAGCCCCACGCCCGGGAGCACCGGCGGGACCGGGATCACGAAGGGGAGAGTCGTGTCGACGCCGTGGAGGCGAGCGAACACGTAGTGGCCCATCTCGTGGGAGAGCAGAATCGCGAGCAGCGCGGCGGCGAAGCCCGCGCCCTCGCCCGAGACGTGGAAGAAGCCGCCTCCGAGGCCGCTCGCGAGCACCGTCCCCGCCCGCGCCGTCGTGACGGCGGCGAGCGCGAGCAGCGCCGCGTGGAGCCCGAGCCGCTGCGAGGCGGCCCGGCTCTCGGGGAGTGCGTGGGAGCTCACGGGGGGCATCGCCCGGCCTCAGCTCCCGGGTCTCGCGATGGGCTTGACCTTCGAGAGGTCGAGCTCCACGTAGCCCTGCGCGGTGACGGTCAGGTAGAAGAGATCCTTCTCCGGCTCCCGGTCGGGGCCGATGGTGGTGTCGCCGGTGGCGCCCGAGAAGCCCTTGATGGCGGCGAAGGCATCGCGAAAGGCGTCGCGCGTCTTCGGCGCCGAGGCGAGCGCCTGGGCCACGAGCCGCCCCGCGTCGTAGGCCTCGGCTTCCATCAGCCCGGGGGCGTGCCCGTAGGTCTTTTGAAACGCCTGCACGAAGTCGCGCGTCGCCGGCCGCTTGCTGTCGGCGAAGAAGCCGTCGACGAAGACCGAGCACTCGACGTACTTGCCGGCGCGCTGCACGAGATCGAAGTCCGGGTCGTACCAGGCGGTCCAGCCGAGCAGCTCCACCGGCGAAGGCCGGTCCTCCCCCGTCGTCTCGCGAAGCCGCTTCATCTCGGCGGAGTCGCAGCCGTTCGCCACCACGTTCTCGACGGCCAGCTGGGGGGCGATGAGCGAGACCGCCTTCGCCGAGTCGGCGATGAAGAGCCCCTCGAAGTCCACGACCGCCGGCAGCCCCTCGCGCAGCTCGCGCAGCGCCCGCTTCTTCTTCACGGGGGGCAGCTTCTGCCGATCGATCTCCTTCACGCCGTCGATCCAGTCCTGCCGCAGCTCGAGATCGTGCCGCCCGACCAATCGTTCGGTGAACGGCTTGAAGGTGGTCGCGTCGAAGGGGTAGGCCTCCGCGCCCCGCATCTCGCCGTGACGCCCGTCGACCTGATCCCAGAAGAGGTTCATCATCTGCTCGCCGTACTCGGCCTCTGGGTAGAGCACGGCGAACCGCTTCATGCCGCGGACGTCGGCGGCGTAGTGGACGATTGCCCGGGCCTGCGCCGAGTCGGTCAGCATGCTGCGGAAGACGTGCGGTCCGATCCGGGTCAGCCCCTCGGTGCGAGCGAGCGTCACGATGGGGATCCCGAGGTGCTCCGCGGCGGTCGCGGCCGCCACCGCTTCGCCCGAGAGGATCGGCCCCACGATGACCTGCGCCCCCGCTTGCGCGAGCTTCCAGACCGCGGCCGTCGCGGCGGCGGGGTCGCCCTGGCTGTCCTCGACGACGAGCTTCACGTCGGGGCCGAGGCCGAGCTGGAGGCCCTGCAGCGCCGCCGTCGCGTAGGCCGCGAAGCGGTCGGGAGTCTTGGGCAAGAGGACGCCGACGACCCCGGGCGTGGCGGTCCGGGCGCGGGAGAGCTCGTCGAGCCGCTCGCGGACCCGGGGGGCGAAGGTCGAGTCCGGGTAGCGGGCGAGGAACGCCGAAAGGGCCTGGGCGGCGTCCGGGTCGCCGAGATGCTCGAGGACGAGCGCTCGCTTGGCGGCGAGCTCGGGCAGGACCGGGCTTCCGGCGGGCAGCTCGTCCATGGCGCGGGCGATCTCGAGGGCCGGCAGGCGGGTGTCCACGATCCGGGCGATCTCCCGGTCGGACTCGGCCTTCGCGGACTCGTCCTCGCGGGCGAGCCGAACCCAGGCGTGGATGGCCTCGAGGTGGTCGCCCGCGCCCTCCGCGGCCCGCGCCAGGGCGCGGTCGGCGTCGGCGCGCTCGGCGGGCGGCGTCCGGTCGTAGAGCGACTTGAGGGTCTGCTCGGCGTCTCGGAAGCGCTTCAAAGCGAGGTCGATCCGCGCGAGCCGCCGCTTCGCCTCGTCGGCGCGGGGATCGAGCGGAAAGCGAACGAGGAGATCGGCGTAGGCGGCACGGGCCTGCGCCGGATCCGAGAGCGCCTCCTCCTCGCCGCCCAGCCGCCAAAGGGCCCTCGCCGCCGCCGGCGCGTCGGGGAGGCTGGCGGAGAGGGCGCGGTAGCTCTTGGCGGCGGCGGCGTGGTCCCCCTGGGCGCGAAGGGCGTCCGCTTCGGAGAGCCGCCGGCTCGCCTCGGCCTGCTCCGCCTCCGCGGGAGACGCGGTCGGGCCCGATGGCGCCCGCTCCTCTTCGTGTCCTCCGAGGGCAGGAGCCGGGGCGTGCGCGCAGGCGGTCGCGAGGAGAGCCATGGCGGCGATGGTGGGAAGCTTTCCGATCACGGGGGCTATTTATGCGCCGCCCGGCCGGGCTGTAAAGCCGCGTCCTGCCTCCCAGCCCAGGGCGTTCGGCTGCCCGTGGAGCGTTCGAGGCTGCCCGTGAAGCGTTCGAGGGGGGGCGGCCGATTGCGGGGCGGGCGAAACTGGATTAGGGTCCCGCCCGCGGGGGGGGCGAGCCCCTCTGGACGGGAGAACCACATGCTTCGCTACCGAGCGGATCTTCGGACCCTGGCCTACCTGGCCTTCGGGACTGCCCTTTTCTTCTGGCAGTGGCACCAGCCGGGGCTCGCGAACTGGTGGCTCTATCCCCTCTCGCTGTTCATGAGCATCGCCTCGGCGGTCATCGCCCACAACCACAACCACCTGCCGACCTGGAAGAACCGCTGGCTCAACGTCCTCACGAACTACTGGATCGGGATGTTCTACGGCCACCCGGCGATCGGCTGGGTCCCGACGCACAATCAGAACCACCACAAGTACAACAACACCGAGGGCGATCTCTCGCTCTCGCCCAAGTTCTTCAAGGGGGACCACCTCCTCTCGGTCCTCGTCTACCCGACCCTCACGTCGCTCGAGCAGACGCCGGCCATTCGGGCCTACGTCTGGGGGTTGCGCAAGACGAACCGCCGCCTCTTCTGGGAGGCGGTGAGCGAGTACGCCGTCTTCTTGGGCCTCATGGTCCTGGCCTTCGTCCTCGACTGGCGCAAGGCGTTCGTCCTGCTCGTCGTTCCGCAGCAGGCCGCGCTCTTCACCATCCAGGCCTTCAACTACTTTCAGCACATCGGCTGCGATCCCCACTCGGAGTGGAACCACTCGCGCAACATCGTGGGCTTCTGGACGAACGCGTTGCTCTTCAACAACGGGATCCACACGGTGCACCACTACAAGCCGGGCGTGCACTGGTCGGAGCTGCCGAAGCTTCACGCCGAGCACGTCCACCGGATCGATCCGGTGCTGATCGTCCCGCGGATGCTGCCGTGGATCTTCAAAAGTTACGTCCTCTCGATCGTCTGGCCTGCCGCGAAGGATCCCGGGGTCCTGCCCAGGCCCGTCACGGACTGACGCCGCTCCAACTGGAGCACGCCTGCTCCAGTTTTCGTGCGCTCACTCGTCAAACGGTTGATCTGACGGCTGTCCACCCGGGCTGGGGGAATGGCCCAAGGGTTGCAAATGACTCTGCCCGTGCGCACCGCTCTCGCCGTTCCATCTCTCCTGGCGCTGGCCCTCGGGCTCGGTGTCGGCTGTTGCCCCGAGCACCTCGTCGCCGTGCCCCCGGGGGCGAGCGGCCTCTCGAACAACCCGGGGAGCGGCGAGGACGACGCCGGGCTCATCGTTCCCCGCGTGGACGCGGGGATTTCGCGCGACGCCGGGATCGAGCCGCTGGACGCGGGCGAGCTTCGCGACGCGGGGCCCGCCGATGCGGGTCCCATCGATCTGGACGCGGGCGTCCCCGACGCCGGTCCCGTCGACGCGGGTCAGCCCCCACCTCCGCCTCCGCCGCCTCCTCCTCCCCCGGACGCCGGCCCCCAGTGCGCGCCGAGCCCCGACCTGACCGGCGACTGGTCGATGACCTCGGACTACGACCTGAGCCAGGTCGTCCAGAGCGCCAGCCTGCTGCAGGCGATCAACGACATCAACAGCTTCCTGAACACGCTGGCCCTCCTCGGCGCCCCCATCCCGCAGTGGGTGCTGAACCTCTTCGGCGACCTCTCGAACCTCTCCGCGCTCTACCAGGACATCCACGTCCTCTCCGACCTGACGCTGGCCGCCGCGCCTCCCTCGGGGCCCGACACCCAGTACCAGGCGCAGGAGACCTGGCAGCAGGTCCTCGTCCAGCAGAACGGGAGCTGGATTCCCCTCGACGGCGGCACGGCGGGCTTCACCTCGCCGCCCGGCTACGGCGTGCAGGTCTGCGGGACGGACGCCACCTTCGACCAGCACGACCTCTCGGCGGCGCTCGGCGGCCTCGTCAACGTGCTGCTCGACGCCATCACGAACATCGCCACCTGCTCGAACAGCGGCCCCTGCTACAGCTCGTTCAACCAGGCGGTCCAGGCGGCGCTCGACTGCTCCCAGTACACGGGAAGCGCGCAGGTGACCTGCCAGCTCCAGTCGGCGGCGCTGCTCTCCGAGATCCAGAATGCGCTCAGCCAGATCACGGTCGGCTTCGGCGCGGCCAAGGTGGCGGGCACGGCCCAGGTTCCCGACGGGACCGACATCACACAGGGCGTCTGGGCGGGCACGGCCTTCGGGGCGACCTTCCCGGGGACGTTCTCGGCCACGAAGAACTAACCGGCGCCCTCGGGGCATGACAGAGCCGTGACAGGGCGGGACTAAGACTCCCCGGACGGCCGTTTTGGCCCCCGCGAGGAGTCCATGACTGAAGCGACCCTTCCATTCGATCCCAAGCTCGACCGACCGAGGCTCGTCGGCAGCATCCCCTTCGTCGGTTTTCACCTCGCCGCCCTCCTGGCCGCGATCTGGGTTCGGCCCACCGTTGCCGACCTGCTTCTCTGCGCCGGGATGTACTACCTGCGAATGTTCGGCGTCGCTGGCGGCTACCACCGCTACTTCTCGCACCGGACCTACTCCACCTCGCGCTGGTTCCAGCTTCTGCTCGCGTTCCTCGGCGGGACCGCTCTGCAGAAAGGGGCCCTCTGGTGGGCCGCGAATCATCGCCACCACCACCGCTACTCGGACACGCCGCTCGACGTCCATTCTCCGACCCAACGCGGCTTCTGGTGGGCGCACGTCGGCTGGATC
Organism: Myxococcales bacterium; assembly: GCA_021783235.1. Classification (GTDB taxonomy): domain Bacteria; phylum Myxococcota; class Myxococcia; order Myxococcales; family JAKAPL01; genus JAJXUD01. The sequence goes on from JAJXUD010000051.1 coordinate 11,106, forward strand.
CTCTCTCCCCGCTTCGAGAAGACCGACTACGGCTCGATCAAGGATCTGGCGAAGTACCCCGAGCTTCGCTTTCTGAACGACCACTACCTCCTGCCGCCGGCGCTGTTCGGTCTCACCCTCTTCCTCCTCGGCGGATGGCACGCCTTCGTCTGGGGCTTCGTCGTGAGCACGGTCGTGCTCTGGCACGGCACCTTTGCGATCAACTCGCTCGCGCACGTCTTCGGCCGCCGCCGCTTCCAGACGACCGACACGAGCCGCAACAGCCTCTCGCTCGCGCTCTTGACCCTCGGGGAGGGCTGGCACAACAACCACCACTACTTCCCGGGCTCGATGCGCCAAGGCTTCTACTGGTGGCAGGTCGACGTCGCGGGCTACGTCATTCGCGGGCTCGCCCGCCTCGGCCTGGTCTGGGACGTTCGCACCGCCCCGCAGAAGGTGCTGGAGCTCGGCCGCGGCAGGATTCGACCGCTCGGAGCGAAGGCCGCCGAGCTGCTCGGCCCCGATCCGGTCGCCGAACCGCTTTAGCCAGGCGGGAGCGGCACCTCGATCGTCAGGCCGTCGCGGGCGAGCTCCGTCGCGGGGAAGAGCGACCGCGCCTCCCGCGCGAGCGACGAGACGTCGTCTTCGTAGCGGGAGCTGAAATGGGTGAGGACGAGCCGCCGCGCACCGGCCGCGCGAGCGACCTCGGCGGCCTCTCGCGCGGTCGAGTGGTGGGTCTCGAGCGCTCGCTCCCGAAGCCCATCGCCGAACGTGCCCTCGTGGATGAGCAGGTCCGCCCCACGGGCCGCCTCGCGCACGCTCTCGCAGGGGCGGGTGTCGCCGCTCAGGACGATCCGCCGACCCCGGCGCGGGGGGCCGAGCACGTCGGCGGGTCGAACGCGCCGGCCGTCCGGGGCGAGCAGCTCGCGGCCGTGCTGGAGCTCGCCGTAGAGCGGTCCGGGCGGCAGCCCGAGGGCGGCCGCCCGCTCGACGGAGAACTCGCCTGGGCGGTTGGGCTCGACGAGCGCGTAGCCGAGGGCAGGGATCCCGTGATCGACCGCGAGGGCCTCGATCGAGCAGCCCGCTCGCTCGATCCGCTCCCCGCCGCAGAGCTCGTGGAACTCGATCGGAAACGAGTAGCGCTCGAAGCCGAGGTGGAGCGCCTGTTCGAGGAGGGTCGCGGTGGGCGGGGGCCCGTACACGGAGAGCGGCGCTTCCCGTCCCTGCATGTTGAGCGTGCGCGCGAAGCCGAGCAGCCCCAGGTAATGGTCGGCGTGGAGGTGGGTAAAGAAGACGGCCGAGACGCCGAAGCCCGTCCCGAAGCGCATCATCTGCCGCTGGCTTCCCTCGCCGCAGTCGAAGAGCAGCAGCTCGCCTTCGCGCCGCACGGCGATGGCCGATAGGCCACGCTGCAGAGTCGGCTGGGCGGCCGAGGTCCCGAGGAAGGTGATCCGGATCATCCGAGTCCGCCCCATCTATGCGGCCCCCCTTGCCCCGGGTCAACCGCTCGGTGGCTTCCTGCCGTCGAGCGAATGGTGGATAAAGGAGCCATGCCCGCCCTCTCGGAACGCGCGCGGCGCCTCGCCTGGGCCGCCCTCTGGGCCGTCCTCGCGAGCGTCGCCTTCGCGCTGCGCGGCGTCGCTCTGCCATTTCTGCTCGGCGCGCTCGGCGCCTACCTGCTCGACCCCGCCGTCAAGGCGCTCGTCCGCCCTCGCCTGCGCGGCCGGACGCTGCCTCGGTGGGGAGCCGTTCTCATCCTGTTCGCTGCCGGTGCCACGCTGGTCGCGCTGCTCGCGTCGTGGGTCTTTCCCCACCTCGATCGGGAGCTCGGCCGGCTGGGCGGAACGGCCAGGGAGCTCGCGGCGAGCCTGACGCCCGAGGGGCTCGCGAAGCTCTCGGATCGAATCTCCGCCTGGGCGCTGCGAAACGGGCTCCCCATCGGCGCGGGACTCGCCCTCGATCCCAAGGGCGCCATCGGCTCCGCCTCGGAGGCGCTCCGGTCGCACCTCCTCGAGCTCGTGGGCCTCGGTCCCGCAATCGTGGGCGGGCTCATCCGCGGGGTCTTCGACGGCGCCCTCTCCCTGATGGTGACGGCCTTTCTCCTGGCCGACCCGGGCCAGCTCTTCGGCTTCGTGGAGCGGCTCGTCCCCGAAGGGGGCCGGCCGGGCTACCGGCGGCTCCTCGCCCGGATCGACCGGGGGCTCGCGGGCGTCGTGCGGGGCCAGCTCACCATCTGCCTCATCAACGGCACGCTGACCTTCGTCGCCCTGCTCGTCCTACGGGTCCCGTTCGCTTATGCGCTCGCGCTGCTCGCGAGCGTCTGCGCGTTCGTCCCGATCTTCGGCACGTTCCTCTCGTCGGTCCCGGTCGTCGCGGTCGCGATGGGGCAGGGGCTGCACGTGGGGCTCTTGATGGCGCTCTGCCTCGTGGGCATCCACAACCTCGAGGCCTACGTCCTGAACCCCAAGGTCATGGGCGACGCCTCGCGTCTCCACCCGCTGCTCATCCTGCTCTCTTTGATGGCGGGAGAGCGCTACTTCGGCCTGCTCGGCGCGCTGTTCGCGGTGCCGGCCATGTCGCTCGCCGCCTCGATCTTCCTGCACGTGCTCGAGGTCTTGACCCCGGCGCCCGGAGAGCCGGTCCCGTTCGCCAAGCCAGGCGACGCGCCGGCGGAGGTTCGCTATCGGGCAGGCTGATTCGCCTGCGCGGCCATCGTCGGGCCGAGCCGCGCCCCACGCGCCCCAGGGAACGGCACGACGGGGTGGGGCGGCATCGGCCGCCCCGGCCCACCGGCCCAGGGGCGAACTGGCGGCGAGGCCGACGGGCCGTCCGGGTACTTCGCGAGGTAGCCCGAGACGAGCTTCGCGACGGCGGGATCGTCCGCGACCTTCGGGTCGAGCGTCACGTAGCTGCCGCGCAAGGTCCGCGAGGGGTGCGAGGCCGTCTTCGCCTGGGCGGAGAGCTCGGCGCGACGGCGCTCGAGGAGCTCGAGCCTCGCCCGCATCGGCTTCACGAGCGGCGCCTGCGCCTCGTCGATCTGCCTCTTCACCGCCTGGATCTGCCCGTCGAGCTGCGTCACCTCGCCCTTCACGCGATCCGCCGCGCCGACGTCGACGAACGGCCCGCTGCCGGGCTTCACCACCGAGAGCTCGAGCTTCTCGAGGACGCGGCCGCGCTGGCCGGCGTGGACCACTGGGATGCCGTCGACGGGCTGCGGATCGGATTGCCAGCCTTCGTGGGCCTGGGCGACGACCTCGAAGCCCGGGTTCTCCTTCAGGATCTGCTCGATCTCCGTGGCCGGCAGGTTCGCGAGCAGAACGTGCGCGTCGCAGGGCTCCGTGGCGAACGCCGAGAGTTCGCGCTTCGCCGCGGCGATCGGATCCTCGCGGTGGACGTCCGGCCCGTAGTCGCCGGCCGGCGAGAGAAAGACCGCGCAGAGATGGAGCGGGCCGTCGTCGAAGGCGAGGTGGCCCTGGAAGAGCGGCTTGCCTCGCGCGTCCTCGAGGTTCGCCGACAGCAGCGGCAGGTGCGCTTCGCCGGCGGCCTGCTCGAGGAAGGGCAGCCCCATGGCGACGTCGCGCTCGCCGACGACGAGGCCCCGGTAGCCCATGGCGCCGAGGCTGGCGAGGATCAACCTCGCACGAGCCTGCTGCCGCGCCTCGTCGATGAACCTCGGCGGACCGCCGGGGGCAGCTGGCCGCGCCGCGGCGGCCGGGGTCGAAGGGGGCGCCCCCGAGCCCGGTGGAGGGGGGACCGCGGGAGCCTGCTCGCGGGGGAGCTGCGCGCTCGCGAAGAGCGAATCGCCCAGGTCGAAGGCGGCCGCGCCGGGCGCCGCCGCTCGGATGTCCTCAATCGCCTTCGCTCGCCTGGCCAGACCGCCAGTCGGGTGGAGGTGTCAGCCACACGGGGCGATCTCGCCCCAACCGTCGCCCGTGAGCAGCAGCGTCGCGGTCGCCGCCGGCGCCCGCGAGCAGGCGGCGAAGGCGAACGCTAGGAGAGCCAATCGATTGCGAGCTATCATTGGCGCGGACGATAGCCCGTGGCCGGGGCCCCTTCAAGTGCAAGCCCCTCTCTTCTTCGACGCGGAGCTCCACCCCGAGGGGCTCTCGGAGAACGATCTCGACGATCTCGTCCACTTCGGCCTCGCCGCCGCGCTGGCCGCGCCGCTCTGGGACGAGGCGCCGCGAAGCGCGGACGACCTCGTCCGTCGGTGGGAGCGGCTCGTCGAGCGCGAGCTGCCCCGGCTCGAGCGACATGGGGTCCGCGCCTTCGCGGCGCTGGGGCTCCCGCCGGGGGCCCCCAGGCTCGGACTCGAGCGGGCCGTCCATCGCCTCGCCGCCGCCTTCTCGGAGCGGCGCGTGGTCGCGCTCGGGCCGGTCGAGCTCGGTCGCGGCGGGGCGGCCGACGCGCACCTCGTCGAACGGCAGCTCGAGCTCGCGCGGGAGGTGGGCCGACCGCTGATCGCGCGGCTGCCCCTGAACGCTCGCCGCCCGCTCCAGCCGTTCCTCACCATCCTGGACGCCGGCGACGCGGGCCACGACCGGCTGCTCCTCCTCGGTCCGAGCCGGAAGGTCTTCCGCGTCCTGCGGGAGGTCGACCGCTGGCAGGCGCTGCGGGTGGGGCCGCGCGGCCTCTCGCCCGAGGCGGCGGCGGAGCTCGTCTCGGGCTTCGGCAGCGAGCGGATCGTCGTGGCGTCTGGCGCCGGCCGGGGCGGCGCCGATCTGCTGGCGCTGCCGAAGCTCGCCCAGGAGCTCGAGGAGCGCGGCCTCGCCGGCGCCGTGGCGAGGCGGGTGCTTCGCGAGAACGCTGCCGCGTTCCTGCGCGTGACCCTATGAGCGCCGCCGCCACGTGCCGCTGCGCCCGCCGCGCTTCTCGACGAGCTCGATCGCCTCGATCCGCATCCCCCGGTCGCGCGACTTGAGCATGTCGTAGACGCAGAGGGCCGCGCCGCAGACCGCCGCGAGCGCCTCCATCTCGACGCCCGTCCGGTCGACCGTGCGGACCCGCGCCTCGATCCGGAAGCCGCTCGGCCGGTCCGAGGGCTCGACCGACAGCTCCACGCTGGAGAGCGCGATCGGGTGGCAGAGCGGGACGATGTCGGGCGTCCGCTTCGCGGCCATGATCCCCGCGAGTCGCGAGGCGGCGAGGACGTCGCCCTTCTCGACCTCGCCGCGCCGGACCGCCCGTACGGCCGCGGCCGTGCAAGACAGCCACCCGCGCGCCACCGCCACTCGAGCGGTCGCGCGCTTGCCGCCGACGTCGACGACTCTCATCGGCGGGGCCTAGTGCTCGAGGGCCCGCTCGGCGTCGATGGCCGCCATGCAGCCGCTCCCCGCCGCCGTGATCGCCTGGCGGTAGGTCGGATCCTGGAGATCGCCGCAGGCGAAGACGCCGGGGACGCTCGTCCTCGTGCTGCCGGGCACCGTCTTCACGTAGCCCTTCTCGTCGAGATCGAGGAGGCCGCGCAGGAGCTGGCTGTTCGGCTCGTGGCCGATCGCGACGAAGAGCCCCTGGCACGGGAAATCGGCCTCTTCGCCCGAGACGGTGTTGCGCAGCCGGAGCCCCGTGACCCCCTCCTCCCGGCCGCCATGGATGTCGGTCACGACGCTGTTCCAGATGAAGGAGATCCTGGGGTTCCGCTTGGCCTTCTCCTGCATGATCTTCGAGGCGCGCAGCGAGTCGCGGCGGTGGATGACGGTGACCCGCGTCGCGAACTTGGTGAGGAAGGTCGCCTCCTCCATGGCGGTGTCGCCTCCGCCGACGACGGCGACCTCCTTGCCCTTGAAGAAGAAGCCGTCGCAGGTCGCGCAGGCGGAGACGCCGTAGCCCGAGAGCTCCTTCTCGCGCGGGATGCCGATCCACTTGGCGGTGGCGCCCGTCGAGAGGATCAGCGCGTCGCCGGTCAGCTCGTCCTTGCCGTCGACGATCGCCCGAAACGGCCGGCGCGAGAGGTCGAGGGAGGTGACCGTGCCGTCGACGAAGCGGGTTCCAAAGCGCTCGGCCTGCACCCGGAAGAGATCCATCAGCTCGGGCCCCAGGATGCCCTTCGGGAAGCCGGGGAAGTTCTCGACCTCGGTCGTTATCATGAGCTGGCCGCCCGGCTGCGAGCCCGCCACCAGGGTCGGCTCGAGGTTCGCGCGGGCCGCGTAGATCGCGGCGGTGTAGCCGGCGGGTCCGCTGCCGACGATCAGGATCTTCGAGTGCTGGGCCATCGAACGATTCTCCGGGGACGAACGACTGGTGGAGGGCAAGCTAACGTAAGAGAGCCTCCCGAGCCAGTTTGGATTCGGAGCCGCCTGGCGGCTCGACCGCCGGGGAGAGCGCCGAGAAGAGGAAGAGCAGGGCGAGCGGCCAGCACTGGAGGAGCAGGCGGTCGACGGAGGTCTGGAGGTGCCAGACGAGGTCGTAGGGGGTCGCGAGGTAGACGAGGCTGAAGCCGCCGAAGACGAGGACGAGCGACTGGCCGAGCCGACCGAGCTCGGGCCGCCGCGGCCGGCCCCGAACGAAGGCGAGGGCGGCGGCGACGGCCGCGAGCAGCCAGAGGCCCCAGGCCTGGAAGTAGGCGAGCCGCCTGGGGATCAGGAGCGCGAGCAGGCCGATCCGCCTCGGCTCGACGAGCCGCGCGAAGAGCTGCGCCAGGCGATTCGGCTGGGCCAGATCCGAGGGCGGCGCGAGGCGCCACTTGAAATAGGCGAGCAGCGCGAGGAGCGGCGCGGCCCCGAAGAGAAAGCGGAGCGCCGCGCCTCCTCGCCCGCTCCCCGGGCGGCGCGCGTCCCAGAGCGCGAGCGGGACGAAGAAGGCGAGCAGGTAGAGCAGCCCCTCGTTCTTCGTCCAGGCAGCCATGGAGAGGAGGGCGCCCGAGAGGGCGAGCCCGGCGCCGGCCTCGGCGGCGCCCGGCTCCGAGAGGAGGATGGCCGCGGCGAGGGCGAAGGTCGCGAGGGGAAGGTCCGTGCCCTGATCGGTCGCGGACCAGACGAACATCGGCGTGCCGAGGAGGCAGAGGCCGGCCGCGAGCCCGAGGGCGGGCCCGCGGCGCCGGCCGACGGCCGTGACGAGGAGGGCGACCGTGAGGCACGGGAAGGCCGCCGAGAGGACGATGGGGACGAAGGCCGCGCCCCCCGTCGCGCTCCAGCCGCTGGCGACGAGCGCCGGGACGAGGAGCGGGTAGTCCGGGTGGGTCTGGGGCAGCGCGGCGGGGAAGGCCGCGCCGATGGGCTGCGCGCGCAGGAGTGCGCGGGCGCGCAGGTTCCAGATCATCCAGGCGTCCCAGCCGCCGTCCGGGCTCTCGAGCGCGCGCTTGACGACGATCGCGGCCGCGAGCAGGGCGGCCGCCCCGAAGGCGATCGCGACCGCCCTGGCGAGCCGGTCGCCTCGGGGCAGGGCGCCGAGCGGCGCCCTCGGCCCAAGGCACGGGCCGAGCCGCCGGTGCGCCGCGATGGCGGCGGCGGGGAGCGCGAGGAAGGAGAGCGAGAGCAGCGGGCGCGGCGCCCCGGCGAGCAGGAGCGCCGACTGGAGCGCGCCCGCCGTCCCGAGGCCGAAGGCGATGGCGAGCGGCGCCCGGGGGCTCATCGGGCCGCCGCCCTGGGGCGCAGGAGCGCGGTCCTCCCGTCGTCCCAGGTCGCGACGGGCTCGAGCCCGTGGTCCCGGCAGAGCCGCCCGAGCTCGGCCGGGTCGACGAGGTCCGCGATCACGTTCGGGGCCCGATCGTCGCCGAGGCTCAGGAGGCGGGGGGAGAGGGCGTAGAGCGCCTGGTTGAAGCGGACGGATTCGATGGGGGCCGAGAAGCGCTCGTCGGTCAGGTAGCCGATCGGGCCGTTCGCGGGCAGCCGGCGGGCGAGCCCGGCGTAGCGCGGGTCGATGCGCGCGCCGGCGGCGACGGGGCCGAGATCGACCTTCGCCATCCGCAGAAAGCCGACGGCGGCGAGCGCCATCGACGCCGCGGCCAGGGCGCGGGCGGAGGGCGATCGCGGCATCGGGGGCGGCATCGGAGAGCTCCTCGTCCGCGACCTTCGGCAAGCGGCCCGGCGCCGAGGACTATCCCTCCCGCCGCGGCCGCCCAGCAAGCGCCGTCTGGCGCGGCAGCTTGCGGGGGCTGGGCCTCGGGGGCTATAGGACGGCCAGGTTCGAATGGACGTCGCCCTGCTCAAGAAGGTCTCGCTGTTCGAGGGGCTCACGGGCCCGCAGCTCGCGAAGGTCGCGGCGCTCCTCGTCGAGCGCGCCGTCCCCGCCGGCACCCGGATCTTCCAGGAGGGCGAGAACGGCGTCGAGTTCTACGTCGTCCTGTCGGGGAAGGTCCGCATCTCGAAGATCGTCCAGGGGGTCGGCGAGGAGGCGCTCGCCATCCTCGAACCCGGCGCCTACTTCGGCGAGATGGCGCTCGTCGACGACACTCCCCGCTCGGCCGACGCGCTCGCGCACGTCTCCTGCACGCTCGGAGTCCTCGAGCGCGATCAGTTCGACCAGCTCATGTTCATGGACAAGGAGATCGCCTACTCCGTCCTCTGGACCTTCGTGCGGACCCTCTCGGAGCGGCTCCGCGAGACGAACGACAAGATCAAGGGATTTTTCGCCCTCTCAGCACGGTTCTGAGAGGTTAGCCGAGGAGATCGCATGCCGATGAGCTACCAGTTCCCCGTCTCTGGCCTCCCTTCCGACGCCCGCCCCTACGCGCTCGAGGGGGATGCCCGCGCCGCCTTCCTGCGCAAGGTCTACGGCACCGTCCTGCTCGGCCTCGTCTCCACCTCGGCCGCGGCGCTCTGGTCGCTCCAGTCGGGCGCCTATGTCTACGCCATCCAGCACGTCTGGCTCACGATGGGGCTCTACTTCGGCGTCTTCTTCGGGGCGAACGCGCTGCGGCGAAGGGCCGGGCTGAACCTCGTCCTGCTCGTCGCCTTCACGGCGGTGACCGGCGCGCTCATCATCGCGCCGTCCGCGCTCTGGGCCGGTCCCACCGCCACCGCCAACGCGCTGCTCTCGACCTGCGTCGCCTTCGGCGGCCTGACGCTCTACGCCGTGGTCAGCAAGCGCGACTTCACCTTCCTGCGGAGCTTCGTCTTCACGGGGCTCCTCGCCGTGCTCGCCGTCGGCATCGGGAACATGATCTTCTTCCACAGCAGCGCGGTCGTGGGGGCGCTGTCGGCGGTCGAGTGCTTCCTCTTCTCGGCCTTCATCCTCTTCGACACCTCGAGGCTGATGCGGACGCAGTCGCTCTCCGATCCCATCGGCTTCGCGCTCGCCATCTACCTCGACGTCGTGAACCTCTTCCTCGCGATCCTGAACCTCTTCGGTCGCCGCCGTTAGTGTGCCCCGCCAGAGTGAACGGCACCTCTCGGCATAGGGAGGGTCTGGAAACGCGACCCTCCCGTCGCGCCAACTGACCGGATTTCCGAGGCCCGACGGTCGGCACGCCCGTTGCGTCTTTCGGGGGGGATGGACCCTTCTCGCCTCGCCGCCGGCGAAGGGCCGCGCGAGCGGCTCGGCCGGCTCGGCCCCGCCGCGCTCTCGCAGGAGGAGCTCCTCGCGCTCGTGGTCGCGGGCGGGGTGGGCGGCATCTCCCCGGCCGCCGCGCTCCTGCGCCGGCTCGGCGGCCTCGCTCGCGCCGCCCGCGCCCTTCCGGACGAGCTCGCCGGAGAGGGCATCGGGCCCGTCCGCGCGAGCTCTCTCTGCGCGGCCTTCGAGCTGGGCCGGCGAGTCCTCCTGGCCGAGGCGCCGTCCGGCCGGGAGCTGCGCAGCCCCAGGGCCGCCTACGACTTCCTCCGCCCCCGAATGGCCCATCTGCCACGGGAGGTCTTCGTCGTGCTCCTGCTCGACGTGCGGCTCCGGCTGCTGCGCGACGTCTGGGTGGCGGAGGGGAGCGGCTGGGCCTGTGCCGTCGAGCCGCGAGACGCCCTGGCGCCGGCGGTGCGCGCCGGGGCTGCGGCGGTCGTCTTCGCCCACAACCACCCCTCGGGCGATCCCGCGCCGTCGATGGAGGACCGGGCGCTGACGCGGAGGCTCTCGGAGGCGGCGGCGCTTCTCGGCATCCGCGCCGTCGACCACCTCGTCGTCGCGAGCGGGGGCTACGCCTCGCTGCGCGAGCTCGGCGAGCTACAGCGCGCCGGGCGCGACTAGACGAAGGCCAGCGCGCCCCAGAGGTTCACGAGGACGCCCGCGAGGCCGAGCGCCCAGAAGGTGCGCCCCATCTTCCGGCCGCCGATCGCGAGGAGGAGGAAGAGGAACGGCGTGTAGTCCAGGCTGAAGCGGAAGCCGAACTGGCGCCAGCCGTCGTTCTGGTAGAAGAAGCCGGGGATGCTCACCGCCGCGGTGGTCAGCCAGAGCGGCAGGTGAAGCCGCGGCCTCTCCTTCGGCCAGGGCAGGAGGAGGAAGAGCGGCGTCGTCACGAGGAGGCTCATCCCGTGCGCGTCGAACGAGAGGCGGGGCCAGCCGCCGGGGGGCCAGTCGAGGAGCGGCAGCCGGGTGAAGGCGGCGTGCAGGTTCCGCTCGAGGTACTGGTAGCTGAAGAGGCCCCAGCGGGCGATGTCGCCGTTGACCCGGTTGTCGAACAGGTGATCGTGGCCGAAGTCGGTCGGGTGGCCGAAGCGGACGTCGTTCATCCACATCATGGGCAGCGCGATGGCGACGATCGGCGCCGCGAACAGAAGCCCCTGGCGCGCGATCTCGCCCCGCCGCGTCCAGAGCGACCGAGCGCTCGGCCAGCCGCCGTCCGGGGCGATGACCTCCCAGACGAAGAAGGGGAGCGCGAAGGCCAGCGGCGTCCGCGTGATCGCCGCGCAGCCCAGGGAGAGGCCCGCGAGGATCGGGTGGCGCGCCCGGTAGGCGGCGAGCAGGTAGCAGGCGGTCAAGGCGACGCCCACCACCTCCGCGGTGAACCAGACCTCGCCCCGGATCGAGCAGTAGAAGTCGACCGTCCCGAAGGCGAAGAGCAGCGCGATCGCCGCGTTCTCGGCGCGGCTGCGGTCGCTGTCGCCCTCGGCCGAGAGCCGCTCCAGCATGAGGAAGAGCAGCGCGATCGCGAGCGCCGCCAGGGCGATCGTGAAGAAGACGTCGTTCAGCTGGAAGCCCGCGAAGAGGACGAAGGGGATCATCAGGATCGCGGGGAACGGCGGGAAGCTCACGTACCAGCGGTCGCCGACGCGGGCCCAGTCGTTCAGGTTCGGCGGCGGGGCGGTGAGGGCGAGCTGCCCGTGGAGGAACGCCTCGGCCTGGTAGACGAACTGGGGCGCCTGCGACTGGTGGAAGAGCCGCTGCCCCGAGAAGGCCGCGAAGATCGAGAACGAGATGGCGAAGAGGGCGGCCGGCCAGCGCCACGCCTCGAGCGGGCGGGCGACGGCGCTGCGGCTCGCGACGGCGGCGGAGGTCGAGCTCACCCCGCCGCTTCTAGCAAATCGCGCCGAAGGGCGTCGAGGGTGGCGTGGGCAGAGAAGGCCCGGACCCGGTCGCGGTCGCCGCCGAAGGCGTGGCGCTCGGCTCGGCTGCCGGACGCGGCCGCGAGCGCGGTGAAGACCGTGCCGACCGGCTGCCCGCTCGCGTCGCCTTCGGGGCCGGCGAGGCCGGTGCACGAGAGGCCGAAGTCGGCCCTCGCGAGCGCGCGGGCCCGCTCGGCCATGGCCCGCGCCACGGGCTCGCTGACCGCGCCGTGGCGCGCGAGCAGCTCTCCGGGCACGCCCAGGACGTCCCGCTTGACCTCGTCGACGTAGGCGACGAGCGACATCCGCGCGTAGCGGCTCGCCCCCGGGGGATCGGTGAGGAGGCCGCAGGCGAGCCCGCCGGTGAGCGACTCGGCGAGCGCGACCGTGGCGCCGCGGGCGACCAGCAGCTCGCCGAGCAGCGCCGGAAGGCCGCGGCCGTCGTCCGAGAAGCAGGCGACGCCGATGCGCCGCCGCGCCTCCGCCACGGCGGCCGAAAGCCGGGCCTCGACGGCCGAGGCGGGCTCCCCGGCGGCACCGACCGCGACGAGCCGGACGTGGTTCTCGGGGAGCGTCGTCCGGTAGCCGAGCTCGATCCCCGGGTGGGCGGCCTCGAGCCCCGCGAGGGCGTGGTCGAGGTGGGACTCGGCCGCGCCGTAGCAGCGCAAGAGCCGCACGCGGCGAACCGGCGCGCCGGCCGCGAGCCGTCCGAGCGCGGGCAGGACGATCTCCTCGGCGAGCCCCCGGAACTCCCGTGGAACGCCGGGCAGAAAGTAGAGCCGGGCGGAGCCGAGGGCGAGCTCGACGAGCGGCGCGGTGCCGAAGCGGTTCGGGTACACCTTGGCCCCCGCGGGCACCCTCGCCTGCCGCAGGTTGTTCGGCGTGCAGGCGATCCCCCGTCGCCCGAGCCGCGCGCGGATGGCCGCGGCGGTCGGCTCGTCCGTGGTCAGCTCGACCCCGGCGGCCTCGGCGGCGCACTCGAGCGTGACGTCGTCCGAGGTCGGCCCGAGCCCGCCGCTCACGACCACGACGTCGGCGCGGGCGGCGGCCGTCCGCAGCGCGAGGACGATGTCCTCCCGCCGATCCCGGACGGTGGCGCCGCGCCGCGCGGGCAGGCCGAGCGCGGCGAGCCGCTCGCAGAGAAAGGCCCCGTTGGTGTCCGCGATGGTGCCGTTGAGGAGCTCGTCCCCGGTGGCAATGAGCTCGATCTGCACGAGGAAGGCTCGGCTCCAGGGGGCTCAGCGCGAACGGCGCCTCGAACCGGAAGGACCGTTCACTGAGAGCCCGGTCGAACGGTCGACGACCAGCTCCGACGGGCGTCTAGGCGAAATCGCCGTCGTCGTCCTCGTCGTCGTCCTCATCCTCGTCGACGTCGAGGCCGGCGGCGGCCAGCCGGGCGCGGCGCCGCTCGAGCCGGGCGCGCCCGAAGCCGAGCGCCTGCTCGGCGAGGCCGAGCGCGAGGTAGCCCGCGATGGCCGCGAGCAGCACGACGGCCGGCCGAAGCTCCATGGCGGCCACGGCCGCCGCGCCCGCTCCGAGGAAGAGGCCCGCGACCAGGCGCCGGGTGAGCCGGACCTGCTTGAAGGTGCGGTAGCGCACGTTCGAGACCATCAGGTACGAGAGCACGAGCGTGACGATGGCGACGGGCACGGCGGGCGGGGGCTGCTCGGAGACGCCGTGGGCGAGGACGAGCGCAATCACCGCGCCGGCGGCCATCGGGATGGGAACGCCCACGAAGTAGCGCGAGGCTCCCGCCGAAGCCGGGGAGGGGTTCGCGTGCGCCCGGCTCGCGAGGACGTTGAAGCGGGCGAGCCGCAGGGCGCCGCAGGCCGCGAACGCGAAGGCGACGAAGAGGCCCCAGAAGCCGAGCGGCGCGAGCGCCCAGCGGTAGAGCAGGAGGGCCGGCGCGGCGCCGAAGCTGACCACGTCCGCGAGGCTGTCGAGGTGCATCCCGAACTCGCTCTGCGTCTTGGTCAGGCGGGCGACCCGTCCGTCGAACCCGTCGAAGAACATCGCGAACAGGATGGCGAGTGCGCCCTGGACGTACTGCCCCGGTCGGCCCGGCTCCGCGCAGACGGACAGGGCGTAGAAGCCGCAGAAGATCGAGGAGACCGTGAACAGGTTCGGCAGTACGAAGAGGGCTTTCCTCAGCCGCATGAGCGCTCCTGACGGCGACGGAGAGCCGTCACCACGGCGACAGTCTAATGCGACCCTAGCACGCGCCGTCTCATCGCTCAACAGGCGCGGGCGGGCTTTGGTTCCGCCCGGTTCGAGGCTCCGGGGGGACCTCCCGCAGCTCCCGGAAGGTCGTGCCCGGGGCCGTCCCCTCGGAGCCCGGCTCGACGTGCAGCCCGAGCGCCGCCCCTCGCACGGCGCAGCGCGTCAGGCTGAGGCGACCGCGCTCGTCGACCCAGGCGGCGGCGTCCCCGCTCCGCTCGATGACGCAGTCGCGGATCGCCGCCCGCCCCCCGAGCACGACCACGCCGTTCCCGCCGCTGCCCTCGATCCGGTCCCCGCTCGAGGAGACCTCGCTCTGGAAGAGGTAGAGGCCGTCCCCCTCGAGCCCGCGTGCGTCGGCCTTGGCTCCCGCCACCCGGTCGTGCGCGAGGGTCGCCGTCGAGCTCAGGATCTTGATGCCGATGCTCCCCGCCGCCGCGATCTCGTTCCGCTCGAGCGAGAGCTTCGGGCTGGCCAGCGCGGAGAGCGCCGCGTCCCCGAAGGGGCCGACGAGCCGCATCCGCGCGATCCGACCCGTCGTCCGGACCAGGGCGACCCCCGCGCGGCGCACCCGCTCGATCGATCCGCCCTCGAGGTCGACCTCGCCCCGGTAGGCGAGCACGCCGTAGTCGCCGCCGTCGATCGCGATCCCGCGGGCCGACAGCCGCCCTTCGGAGACGAGGATCGCGCTGCCGCGCTCGGCCGCGACCCGGACCTCCCGCAGCGCGAGCGATCCGCCGCGAAGCTGGATCCCGCTCTGCTCGCCCCGCGCGCGGACGGACAGCCCCACGATCTCGTTCTCCTCGCCCTCGCTCGCGACGACGACCTTCCCGTCCGGCGCCGAGAGGACGGCCCCGGGGGCCGCCCGGATCCTGGCGCCGCCGTGGAGCCGCAGGGGGCCCGTCGTCGGGCCGCTCGGCAGGGTCAGGGTCCCGCGGGGAGGGACGTCGATGCCGGCCGCCGCCGCGCGCCCGGCCAGGGCGAGCGCGAGGAGCGCGGCCGCGCGGCTCACCGGTCCAGCTCGACGTCGTAGCCCCGCGCCACCAGCGCGCCGCGGAGCGCCTCCACGTGATCGGGGCCGCGCGTCTCGAGCGTCAGCTCGACGAGCGCCTCGCCGAGCGTCGAGCGTCCGGAGGCCCGGTTGTGGAAGATCTCGATGATGTTGACCCGCTGCTCCGCGAGCGCCGCCGTGAGGCGCGCGAGCGCGCCGGGGCGATCGGGCACCTTGACGACGAGCCGCACGAGTCGGCCCGCCTTCACGAGCCCGCGCTCGATGATCCGCGCCACCAGGTTCACGTCGATGTTGCCGCCCGAGACGATCACCGCGACCGTTCCCTTCTCGGTCGCGCCGCCGTGCAGCAGCCCCGCGAGCCCCGCGGCGCCGGCGCCCTCGGCGACGGTCTTCTCCTTCTCGAGCAGCAGCAGGATGGCGCTCGCGATCTCCTCCTCGTCGACGGCGAGGACCCGCTCGACGTGGCGCTGGAAGATCTCGAAGGTCTGCTCGCCGGCCGTCCGGACCGAGATGCCGTCGGCGATGCTCATCGCCGGATCCAGGGTCACCCGCCGGCCCGCTTCGAGGCTCGCCTTCATCGGCGCGATGACCCGCGCCTCGACGCCGATCAGCCGCACGGCGGGGCGAAGCCCGTGCAGCGCCACGGCGATGCCCGCGCCGAGGCCGCCGCCGCCGACCGGGACGTAGACGGCGTCGACGTCGGGCAGCTGCTCCAGGAGCTCGAGGCCGATCGTGCCCTGGCCGGCGATGACCGCCGCGTCGTCGAAGGGGTGGATGAACAGGAGGCCCTGCTCCCGCTCGCGGCGGCGCGCCTCCTCGTAGGCCTCGTCGTAGTTGGCGCCGTGCAGGACGACCTCGGCCCCGTAGCCGCGCGTGGAGGAGACTTTGACGAGCGGGGTCCCCTCCGGCATGCAGATGGTCGCGGGGATGCCGAGCCTCCCCGCGTGGTAGGCGACGCCCTGGGCGTGGTTGCCCGCCGAGGCGCAGATGACCCCCCGCCGGCGCTCGCCCTCGGGGATGAGCAAGAGCCGGTTCAGCGCGCCCCGCTCCTTGAACGAGCCGGTCGGCTGGAGGTTCTCGAGCTTGAGGTAGACCTCGGCGCCGGCGAGGCGCGAGAGCGTCTCGCTCCTGCGGCAGGGCGTCTCGTGGACGGCGCTGCGGATCCGCTCGCGCGCCGCCCGGATGTCTTCCAGGGTGGTCACGGCGTCGAACTCTATCACCCGCCGCTCCGGCTGGCTCACGGCGCCGCTGCCCCGGCCCCCTCCGCCGACAGCGGTCGCTCGCGGGCCTCCCGGAGCCGCCGCTCGAGGCTCGCCCGGTCGAGGTAGAGCCGCTCGCCCAGCCGGCCGAGCAGATCGTGGTCCAGCCGCTCGGCGCGGCGGCCCTGGACGAGGCCCCAGAGCCGGTTCTGCACGGGCCAGAGGTTCGGGTGGAGCTCGAGCCCCTCCGCGAGGTCGAGCTCCGCGATGAGCTCGCGGGCGAGCTCGCTCTCCCCGGCCCGGCTGAACGCCGCCATCTTGGCGAGCAGGAGCTCGTCGAGCGCGGCGCGGAGCGGCTCGCGGTCGAGCGAGACGCCGATGGTGCGCGCCTCCGCGAAGAGGCGGAGGAGCTCGGCGTGGATCTCGCGGATGTCCGCGTCGCCGCGCCGCAGGGCCGCCACCTCGTCCTGGATCGCCCCGTCGAGCGACACCTGGGCGGCGGCGCGCAGCGCGCCCGGGATGGGCGTGTTCATCTCGGCGAGGAAGCGGACGAGCTTCCCGCTCTCCTCGTAGATGCGCTGGTAGTCGGCCCGGTAGCGCTCGAGGGTCTCGCGCAGGAGATCCGCCGCGACGGCGCGCCGCTCGTCGAGGAAGAGGCTGCGCAGCGTGAAGTCCGAGCCGGTGAAGTGGCGATCGAGCGCCCGCACGACCTCGGTCAGCGAGAAGGCCGAGAGCTTCTTGAAGAGATCGGCCTCGAGCTCGCGGTAGGTCGGGACGTCGGTGTAGGGGCGGATCGAGCAGCGGAAGTCGTTGCCGCCGAAGTGGAGGACCGCGAAGGTGGCGTCCAGCCGCTCGAGCGTGATCCGCGAGGTCAGCCGCATGCGGCCGAGCGTCAGCGCCGCGGGACCCGCGAGCTCGCGCCGCTCCGAGACGATCTCCGTGTCGTAGCAGCGCAGCCGCCCGAAGTCCGCGGCGTCGGTGCCGGCGGCCCGGGCGAGCGCGCGGTGGGCGACGACGCCGGGCAGGGTGACGACGGACGGCCGGACGTAGCGCTCGAAGATCTCCCGCCCGTCGGCGGGCGAGGGCAGGTTGCTCTTCGCCTGGGCGAGCGCCTCGAGGAACGGCGCCTCGAGGGCGACCTCGCCGAGCTCGCCGGCGAGCTGCAGCGCGCGGGCGGCGTACTTGAGGTTCTGCACCGTCTCGAGCCCCGACAGCTCCGAGAAGAACCAGCCGCAGCTCGTGAACATGAGCATGCCGTTGCGCTGCAGCTCGAGCAGCCGGAGGGCCTGCACCCGGTCGCGCTCCGACAGCCGCCGGGCGGAGTGGCGATCGAAGAAGGCCTCGCGTCGCTCCGGGCCGCGATCGAGGATCAGCTCGATGTAGCCGTCCCGGGCGCTCCACGGGTCGGAGAAGAGCTCGCGCCCCTCGCGCTCGAACAGGTCGGCGAGGCCGTCCCGCAGCCGCTCGAGCGCGGCGCGCAGCGGGCCGCGCCACGACTGGCTCCAGCCCGGCTGCCCGTTGTCCTGGCAGCCGCAGTCGGACCTCCAGCGCTCGATGCCGTGGGCGCAGCTCCAGCTCGTGTTCTCCTGGATCTGGGCCTCCCAGGTCGGCGGGTGCGAGGCGAGGAAGGCCGCGTAGTTCGTGAGCTCCACCTCGCCGCCGTCGCGGAGCTGGGCGATGGCGCCGGCGAGCACCTCGTCGCCGCCCTTCTTGTGGTGGCCGAAGGTCTCCCCGTCGAGGGCGACGTTCAGGATCTCGTCGTGGCCGCGGGCGTCGTCGAAGCCGGCGCGCAGCCGCGAGACCAGCTCTCCCGAGGAGGAGAGGCCTCCCTCGAAGGCGATCGCCTTCGCGATCGGGCCGTCGTAGAAGAAGATCGCGATCGATCGCCCGTTCGGCAGCCGGCAGAGGTAGGGCAGCGTCGGGTCCAGCCGGCCGCCCCGGGCGTCCTGCCACGGCCCGTCCGCCGGGCGGACCTGCGCGGCCTGGTAGGGCGAGAGCAGCGTGAAGGCGATCCCCTCGTCGGCCAGGATCTCGAGCGAGGCCAGATCCACCGCCGCCTCGGGGAGCCAGAAGCCCTCCGGGCGACGGCCGAAGCGATGCTCGAAGTCGGCGATCCCCCAGCGGACCTGGCTGACGCGATCCCGCCGCGAGGCGAGCGGCAGGATCGGGTGGTTGTAGGCCTGCGCGATGGCGTTGCCGTGCCCGCGCTCGCGCAGGCTCTCGCGGTCGGCGAGGAGGATCCGCTCGTAGATCTCCGGCTCGTGCTCCTCGAGCCAGGAGAGGAGCGTCGGCCCGAAGTTGAAGGAGAGGTGGGCGTAGTTGTCGAGGATGTCCGTGATCCGCCGCTCGGGCGTGAGCAGCCGCGCCGCCCCGTTCGGCCCGTAGCACTCGGCCGCGATGCGCGCGTTCCAGTCGTGGAACGGCGCCGCCGAATCCTGGACCTCGATCTCCTCGAGCCAGGGGTTCTCGCGCGGCGGCTGGTAGAAGTGTCCGTGGATGCAGAGGAACCGCCGGGCCATTGGCCGACGAAGCTAAGCACTGGGGACCCGTTCGGGAAGCCGGGCGGCGATGAGGGTCCCGAGCGGCCCGGCGCTACTTCGGCGCCGTCCCCGCGTCGCTCCCCGCGTCGCTCCCCGCGTCGCTCCCCGCGTCGCTCCCCGCGTCGCTCCCCGCGTCGGGCGCGCTGCCCGCGCCGCCGTCGCAGCTGCCGTCGAGCGCGCAGATCGGGGCCGGAGGGCAGCCTTCGCCCTGGGGGATCGCCCGGGCCTGCGCCACCTCTGCGAGGAAGTCCGAGGCGGCGAGGCGCCTCGAGGTCGCGCTGGCGAGCGTGCCGTCGCCGTTGCTCCGGAGGAAGCCATCCCTGGCCACGAGCAAGTGGCCCTGGTTCGCGACGAGGAAGAAGTAGCCGCCGGCGTCGCCGCCGTCGCCCCCGAGCGGCACCCCTCCCACCGTCGTCCCGTCTCCCGCGACGATCACCTCGAGGCTCGTCGCCCCGACCTGGCCGAGGAGGACGTCCCGGACGGCGAGCGTCACCGGCGTGAACCGATAGGCGGCCGCATCGGAGACGTCTTCCAGTTGCGTCTCCGCCGGGGAGAGGCCGGCGGCCTGGGCGCCTTCGGGAGAGCCGATCTGGACGACGGCCGCCTCGACGGCGGCCTGCGACCCCCGCGTCAGGTCGCACACCGTCGGTGGTCCAAAGAGAGACTCGCCGGGATGTCCCGGTGGCTGCGAACGGCACCCGGCCGCGAGCAGCAGCGCGATCGGACAGATGATCGCCTTCATGGCCCAAGTCTACCTGCCCGCGCGGCGAGCGTCCACCGGCCGGCGCCTCCTCCCACGAAAAGCCTCGCTCGCGCCCCTACGCCCGCAGCTCCGCCGACTGGCTGCCGAAGAGCTTCTCGATCGATCGCAGCACGAGGTCGGTCGGCCGCACCCGGAGCTCGGCGAGCCTGATCACGGTCTCGCTCTCGCCCGGCGCGAGCACCTCGAGGACCACCGGGGTCTCGCCCGCGCTCGCCGAGAGGAGCTGGCGGAGCTGGTTCAGCCGGTCGGCGTCGACGCTGGCGGCCGGGATGCGGATGGCGAGCCGCCGGGTCTTCTTCTCGCGCAGCTCGGTGAGCCGCGTCACCTCCTCGACCTTGAGCTCGCGGACCGGGTTCTCCTCGTCGCCCCGGCCGTTCACCGAGACCTGGCCCGCGACGACCAGCGGCTCGTCGCTCTTGAGCATGGGCTCCCACTGCTCGTAGCCCGGCATCCCCGCCTTGCCCGCGGAAAAGCAGATGAGCTTCAGGGTCCCCGTCGTGTCCTCGAGCGTCGCGATCCCCATCCGCTTGCCGGTCTTCGTCATCCGGTCGACGATCCCCGAGACGACGCCCGCGACCGTCACCCGCTCGCCGTCCGAGGCCGACTGGAGCTGCGCGAGGCTCTTGCTCGCGTAGCGCCGGATCTCCCGCTCGTACTGCCGCAGCGGGTGGCCCGAGATGTAGAAGCCGAGCGTCTCCTTCTCGAAGGCGAGCCGCTCCTTCTCGCTCCAATCCTCGAGTTTCGGCAGCGGATCGGCGGCCGGGCCCGCGGCGCTCTTCGGCGCGAAGGCGGCGAAGAGCGACGACTGGCCGGCGGCCTCGTCGCGCTGCCGCGACTGCCCCTGCTCCATCGCCCGCTCGATGGCCGCGAAGAGGGCCGCGCGCTCGTGGGTCTCGGCCCCGCCGACCCCGTCGAGCGCCCCCGCCTTCACGAGCGCCTCGAGCACCTTCTTGTTGACGCGCCGCAGGTCCACCCGCTCGCAGAAGTCCCAGAGCCCGGCGAAGGCCCCTCGCGCGCGCGCCTCGAGGATCGCCTCGACCGCCCCCTCCCCCACGCCCTTGATGCCGCCGAGGCCGAAGCGGATCGCCTTCTGCCCCGCCTTCGGCACCGAGAAGTGCAGGTCCGACTCGTTGACCTGCGGCGGCAGGACCTCGATCCCCATCTCGCGCGCGTCGGCGATGTGGCCGACCAGCTTGTCGGTGTTCGCCGCCTCGCTCGTGAAGAGCGCCGCCATGAACTCGGCCGGGTGGTGGGCCTTGAGCCAGGCGGTCTGCACGGTGACGAGCGCGTAGGCCGCCGCGTGGCTCTTGTTGAAGCCGTAGCCCGCGAACTTCTCCATCAGGTCGAAGATCTCGCCCGCGACGCGCGGGTCGACGCCGTTCGCCTTCGCCCCCTCGCAGAACTCGCCGCGCAGCTTCGCCATCTCCTCGGCCTTCTTCTTGCCCATGGCGCGGCGGAGGATGTCGGCGCGCCCGAGCGTGAAGCCCGCGAGCGCCTGCGAGATCTGCATCACCTGCTCCTGGTAGACGATGCAGCCGTAGGTCTCCCTCAGGACCGGCTCGAGCTTCGGGTGGGGGTAGACGACGCGCGCCTTGCCCTGCTTGCGGGCGACGTAGTCGTCGACGACGCCGTTCTCGAGCGGCCCGGGCCGGTAGATGGCGCCCGCGGCGATGATGTCCTCGAACTCGGTCGGCTTGAGCCGCCGGAGGAACTCGGTGTAGCCCGAGCTCTCGAACTGGAAGACGCCGGCGGTCTCGCCGCGCGTGAGGAGCGCGTAGGTCTCGGGGTCGTCGAGCGGGATCTTCTCCGGGCTGATCTCGGGCGACCCCTCGGCCCGGTTCTTGTTGATCATCCGGACCGCGTCGTCGATGACGTCGAGCGTCTTGAGGCCGAGGAAGTCGAACTTCACGAGCCCGACCTTCTCGACCTCGTCCTTCGCGAATTGGGTGACGAGGAAGTCCTCGCCCGAGGGCTGGTAGAGCGGGACGATCTCGTGCAGCGGCTGATCGGCGATGACGACCCCGGCCGCGTGCATGCCGGCCTGCCGGTGCAGCCCCTCGAGCGCCAGCGCGACGTCCAGGATCTCGCGCGTGGTGCCGCCCTCGTCGTAGAGCGCCTTGAGGCGCGGCTCGAGCTCGAGCGCCTTCGACAGCGTCATCTTGGGGTCGCCCTCGGGGACGAGCTTCGCGAGCTTGTCCCCCTCCGCGAACGGCAGCCCGCGCACCCGCACGACGTCGCGGATGACGCTGCGGGCCTTCAGCGACCCGAAGGTGATGATCTGGCCGACCCGGTCCTTGCCGTACTTCTGGGTGACGTAGCCGATGACCTCGTCGCGCCGGTTCTGGCAGAAGTCGACGTCGAAGTCGGGCATCGAGACCCGCTCGGGGTTCAGGAAGCGCTCGAAGAGGAGCTTGTAGGGGATGGGGTCGAGGTCGGTGATGCGCAGGCAGTAGGCGACGAGCGATCCCGCGCCCGAGCCGCGGCCGGGCCCCACCGGGATCTTGTGCGCCTTCGCCCAGTTGATGAAGTCCTGCACGATGAGGAAGTAGCCCGAGAAGCCGCAGTCCTGGATGACGCGCAGCTCGCGCTCGAGCCGCTCGCGGTAGACGTCCTTGTCGACGGGGTAGGGGAGCTCGCCGAAGCGCCGGTCGAGCCCCTCGCGCGCGAGCTTCGCCACGTAGCCCTTGTCGTCGAAGCCGTCGGGCACCTGGAACCTCGGCAGCATCGGCTTGCCCATCGGCAGCTCGACCTTGCAGCGGCTCGCGATGTCGGCGGCGTTCGCGATCGCCTGCGCGTACTCGGGGAGCGCCTCGAGCATCTCGCCCGCCGACTTGATGTAGAGCTGTTCGGTCTCGTGCCGCAGCCGCTTCTGATCCTCGAAGGTCTTCCCCGAGGCGATGCACATCAGGTACTCGTGCGCCTTCGCGTCGGTCGGCTTGACGTAGTGGGCGTCGGCGGTGGCGACGAGCGGCAGCCCGAGCTCCTCGCCGAGCCCCGCGAGGCAGCCGTTCACCTTCTGCTGCTCCGCGAGCCCGTTCGACTGCACCTCGAGGAAGAGGTGGCCCGGCGCGAAGAGCTCCTTGTACTCGAGGGCCGCCCGCCGCGCGTGATCCAGGTCGCCGCGCAGGCAGGCGCTCGGCACCTCGCCGCCGAGGCAGGAGGTGAAGGCGAAGAGGCCGTTCGTGCGCCCCTTGAGCAGCTCCTTGTCGATCCGCGGGTGGTAGTAGTGCCCCTCGGTGTAGGCCATCGAGCAGAGGTAGCGCAGGTTCGCGTAGCCCTCGAGGTTCTCGGCGACGAGGACGAGGTGGTTCGAGGAGCGCTCGGTCCGGTCCTTGCGGCCGCGCGGCCCCGCCACGTAGACCTCGGAGCCGAAGATCGGCTTCACCCCCGCGGCCTTGGCCTGAAGGTAGAAGTCGGCGGCGCCGAACATGTTGCCGTGGTCGGTGACGGCGACGGTGTCCATCCCCTTCTCCTGGACGGTCGACAGCAGATCCTTGATGCGGATGGCGCCGTCGAGGAGGGAGTAGAGGGTGTGGAGGTGGAGGTGGGCGAAGTCGGTCACGGCGAGACCCCCGATGGGAAAGGGGGGCTTCTATAGCACTGCGGTCCGACGCGGAAGAGGAGGGGGGGCGCCGCCGACCGCGACTGCGACTGCGACTGCGACTGCGACCCCGACCCCGACCCCGACCCCGACCCCGACCCCGACCCCGACCCCGACCCCGACCCCGACCCCGACCCCGACCCCGACCCCGACCCCGACCCCGACCACGACCACGACCACGACCCCGACCACGACCACGACCACGACCCCGACCCCGACCACGACCACGACCACGACCACGACCTCAGTCGCACGCGTGGTCGCGGTCGCGGTCCCCCTCCCCCGCTTCGCGGGGGAGGGCCGGGGTGGGGGGTCTACGAGTTCGTCCTCGCAACCTCGCGCCAGGCCTTCGGCCTGTCACTCGGTCGCAGTCGAGGTCGGCGGTCGTGGTCGTGGTCGGCGGTCGAGGTCGAGGT
>JAJXUD010000052.1 GCA_021783235.1 Myxococcales bacterium
CGCAACCGCTCGTCGCTTTGGCGCACACGCTCCACGCCCCACGCTTTGCCACAAAACGCCGAACGGCGCCAGCCCCTGCGCTATCCCCGCGGATCCACGCGACGTCTACGACTTTGCCGGGGCCCTGCGAGCCGCTTCGACCCCGAGCGCCTCCCTCGATCTCGAGAAGCCCCGAAGACCCTCTACTGGGCCCACTGCTTGGCGATGGCGGGCGTGACGCCCTGCGCCGCGATGATCGCCTGGTAGGCCTTCGCGCCCATCGTGATCGTGCGGCTCTTCTGCGGGCTCGTGTAGTCGACCCGGTAGAGCCCGTAGCGTGGCGCGAAGCCGTAGGCCCACTCGAAGTTGTCCATGAGCGCCCAGTGGAAGTAGCCGCGGACGTCGGCCCCCTCGGCCATCGCCTGCTGCATCGCCTGAATGTGGTGGACGACGAAGGGGGCGCGCAGGACGTCCTTCGCGTCGGCGACGCCGTTCTCGGTCACGTAGATGGGGAGCTGCGGGAACTTCCCCGAGACGGCCATGAGCTCGTCGTGCATCCCCTGGGGGTAGATCTGCTCGCTCGCGGGGGGATCGCTGTGCGGCACGTTCGGGTCGGGGTTCTCCATCGGGAGGCCCGGCAAGGTGAGCGCCGACCCCTGCGCGTCCGGCAGGCCGCCCGCGATGGGGGTCACGACCTCGGTCGTGTAGTAGTTCACGCCGATGAAGTCGGCGCGGCCCGCGAGCGCGGCGATGGCGGTCCCCTCCCCCTCGGGATCGCCCGGGTGAGAGTAGCTGCCGTCCATGTGGGTATCGAGGTTGCCGTCGACGACGGCGTTCAAGAAGAGCCAGTTGAAGACGTAGTCCATCTGCTGCGCCGCCGCGGCGGCCTGGGCCGGGTCGGAGGAGGGGTCGGGCAAGAAGACCGGCATGTTCTTCGCGATGCCGGCGAGCGCGGGCGGACCACCCGGCCGTGCGGCCACGAGGTCGTTTCCGTGGATGGCGTCGTAGGCGGCGGCGTTCGCATAGGCCTGGTTCACGAGGGCGTTGCGCGCGTCGGTGAGGTGGAGCGTCGCCCCCGGGGGGAAGGTGCCGCCGACGTAGGCCGCCGCGGCGAGCACCATCGGCTCGTTCAGCGTGACCCAGAGGTCCACCTCGCCGCCGTACTCCTTCGCCATGTCGCCCGCGAACTTCCCGTAGGCCTGCACGACCTTCGCGCCGGGCCCCGCCGCCTCGCCCGGAAAGCCGCGCCAGCCACCGAGCCAATCCGCGTCGCTCGCGCCGCTCTTGCCCGGCGCGACGCCGTGCAGCCAGATCGGCAGCGTGTAGTGCTCGAGCGTCACCAAGGGCGTCAGCCCGTTCGCCGCGCAGGCGGCGAGGAGGGCGTGGTAGTGGGCGATGGCGGTGGGGTCGTACTCGCCCTCGGCGGGCTCGATGCGCGACCACTCGATGGAGAAGCGGTAGGCGTTCGTGCCGAGCGCCTTCGCGAGGGCGAGGTCCTGGGCGTACTGATCGTAGTCGTCGTCGCCGTCGTCCGGATCGTCGCAGTGAAGGATCTTCGTGCAGCTCCCGCCGTCGAGGGGCACCTCCGTCCACTGCCAGAAGTCGGCGCCGTGGATGCCGCCCTCGACCTGGAAGGCCGCGGTGGCGGTGCCGAAGAGGAAGCCCGCGTCGGTGTCGATGGCGAAGCTCCCCGGCCCCGCGTCGGCCGCGCAGACCGGGATCTCCTTCGGCAGGCCGCCGTCGGCCGCCTGGCAGGGCGGCAGCGAGACGCAGCCCGCCGCACCCGCCGCCGCGGCGGCGAGCGCGCCGAGAAGCCTCAGCTCGAGATCTCTTCCCCGCCGTCCACGTTGAGCACGTTGCCGGTCATCCATTGGGTCTCCGGTCGCGACAGCGCCACGATGCAGCGCGAGACGTCCCCCGGCTCGGTGAGCCGGTGCGAGGGGTTCTTGCGCAGGGCGATCTCGATCATCCCCTCGTTGCCCGGGATCTTGCGGAGCGCCGGCGTGTCGGTGACGCCCGCGCGGATGGCGTTCGCCGTGATCCCCTTCGGCGAGAGCTCCCAGGCGAGCTGGCGGATGTGGGACTCGAGCGCGCACTTCGCCGCCGAGACCGCTCCGTAGCCGCCCCAGCAATGGACCGAGCCCGACGAGGTCATGGCGAAGATGCGGCCGCCGTGCCCCATGAGCCCGCGCCCGACCACGCCTTGCGCCCAGTAGACGAGGCTGTTCGCCATCACGTCGAGCGTCATCTCGATCTGCGGGCGGGTGAGGCAGTCGGGGCCGACCATCGGCTTCAGCGTCCCGAAGGCGAGCGAGTGCATGAGCACGCGCAGCTGCCCGAGCTGCCCGGCCTCCTTGAGGCGCGACTCGACGTGGCCGAGGACCTCCCGCTGCTTCTCCTCGTCGGCGGCGTTGACGTTGAAGAAGACCGCCTGCCGGCCAAGCGCCTGAATCTCCTCCTGGACCTTCTCGGCCGCAGGCACGGTCGCCTTGCGGTCGAGGTGCACCCCGAAGACGTCCATACCGGCCCTCGCGAGCTCCAGCGCCGTGGCCGCGCCGAAGCCGCTCGAGGCCCCGAGGACCATCGCCCACCCCGACAGGAACCGCTCGTCTCCCTGCGCCATGTAATGTCCTCCACTGAAGAGGGCGCGGAATCTATCCAAGGGAAGGGCGAAGTGCAAAGGCTGTGGTAGGATTGGCCCGTCGGGGGTGACGGGACCATGGGCGAAACTCTCTTGCGGAAAGCGCTCATCGCAGACGACGATGCCCTGGTGCGGGCGATGCTCGGCAGCGCGCTGCGGGGGCTCGGCTTCACGGTCGTCGAGGCGCAGAACGGCGAGGAGGCCGTCGTGCTCCATGAGCAGGAGCGGCCCGACCTGCTCTTTCTCGACCTCTTGATGCCGAAGCTCAACGGGCTCGACGCCCTGCGTCGCATCCGCAAGGAGGGGGCGCCCCACGTGCCGGCGGTGCTGGTCACGGCGCTGACGCGCGAGACCGTGAAGCAGTTCGAGCAGGACGACGTCCGGCCCGACGCCTACCTCGAGAAGCCCTTCAAGCTGAAGGCCATCGCCCGGATCGTCCGGCAGCTCGTCGGGCTCGCCGGCGAGGCGGAGGGGGCGGCCTGACGGATGCGGCTCTCCCGACTCATCGTCCTGCTCGTCTTCGCCGTCGCGGCCGTGCCCGCGGCGCTCATCCTCGGAGTCACGAGCCTGTCGACCCGGCGGGTGCTCCTCGCGAACGCGAGGGAGCTCGCCCGCGAGCGCGCCGAGCGGCTCCGGCTGCGGCTCGCGGACCAGCTCGCCTCGACCCAACGGGCGATCGAGGTCGCGGCGCGCCGGCCCGGCTGGCCCGAGCTCTCGGACGACGCGCGGCGGGAGATCCTCTCGAGCCTGCTCGCCCAGCGCGAGGAGATCGACGTCGCGACCCTCTTCGACCCCGCGGGCCATCCCCTCCCCGGGATGCAGGCGGCCGCGCCGGCGCTGCCGCCGGGACTTCGCGAGCGGCACCTCGAGGCGGCGGCAGCGCTCCTGCCCGACCTCGGCAAGGCCGCCTGGAGCCCGGTCCACCGCGCCGGGGATGGCCACCCGGCGGCGACCCTGGTCGAAGCGTTGCCCGGTCGCCTCGCCCGGGCGCGCGACGACGGCGGCGAGGCGACGGCGCCCGCGGGCTTCCTCGCCGTCGAGGTCGACCTCGAGGGGCTGCAGGCCATCGTCTCCCGCCAGTCGCTCGGCAACCAGACTCAGATCGCGGTCTTCGACGGCGCCGGGACGCTGGTCGCGAGCGACGGCCCGTTCGGCGCGGCGCTCGAGGGCGACGGCGGGCGGGGCTTGCGCGCCGCCCTCGCCGACGCCCGCCGCTCGCTCGAGGGCGCCGAGGGGCGCGGGCCGGACGACGTCCGCATCGGCAGCTACGAGCTGCCCGGGGGCGGTCCCGCGCTCGGCGCGGTGGGGCTCGTGCCGAGCACCGATTGGGAGGTGGCGGTGCTCACCCCCCGCGCGGCCGCGACGGGGCTCGTCGGCCGCGTGCAGCGCGAGGGGCTCGTCGCGCTCTGCGTCGGCCTCGCGTTCGCGGCGCTGCTCGGGATCCTCTTCGCGCGCCGGGTGGTCGGCCCCTTGCGGCAGTGCGTCGCCGAAGCCCTCGACGTCTCGCGCGGCATCTTCGGCCGCGAGATCCGGGTGCGGCGGCGCGACGAGCTCGGCGATCTCGCCCACACCTTCAACTACATGTCGAAGCAGCTCTACGCCTACGACTCGGAGACGCGCGGGCTCTACGAGTCGCTCGAGCGGGGCTACCTCGAGACGATGGTCGCGCTCGCGAACAGCATCGACAGCAAGGACCCGTACACGCGCGGCCACTCGCAGCGCGTCGCCGACCTCTCGGTCGCGACGGGGCAGCGGCTGCGGCTGCCCGACCGGACGCTCAAGCATCTGCTTTACGGAGGTGTGCTCCACGACATCGGGAAGATCGGCATCCCCGAGCGGATCCTCGGCAAGCAGGCGGTGCTCACCGAGGACGAGATGCGGATCATGCGTGAGCACCCGGTCATCGGCGCCGCCATCGTCAGCCCGGTGGGCTTCCTCGCGCCCTCCCTCCCCTGCGTCCGCAGCCACCACGAGCGCTGGGACGGCACCGGCTACCCCGACCGGATCGCGGGCGTGGAGATCCCGCTCGTCGCCCGCGTCGTCAACGTCGCCGACACCTGGGACGCCTGCACCTCGGACCGCCCCTACCAGGAGGCGATGAGCTTCGACGAGGCGCGGGCCGTGCTCGAGCGGCTCTCGGGGAGCCAATGCGACCCCGACGTCGTCCGCGCCTGCCTCGAGGCGCTCGACCTCTGGCGCGCCGAGGGCCGCCCGGCGGTGGCCAGCGAACCGCGCAAGCGCGCGGCGCACGGCTGAACCGTCGCCAGCCGGGCAGAACGATTCTTTCGAAAGCTTTTTTCGAGGAGCCGCGAATCGCCCGCAGTGACGACTCGTGCTCAAAGGAGCTTGCGCGCACGGCACACCTCGTGCATGAAGGTCGCCGTCAATGCGTGCTCTCCTCTCGTCTCTCGCGGTCTCCCTCACCCTGCTCGCCTGCGGCGCCGCCGAGAAGCCGACTGCCGCCGCGGCCCAGGCGCCCAAGGGCGAGGTCTGGCTCTCGTCGCAGCAGGTCGACCAGGCCCACCTCAAGCTGGCGCCGGCGGCGGTCCGGCCGCTCGCCCGCGAGCTCGTCACCGGCGGCAAGATGGCCTTCGACGATCTGCTCGTGAGCCACGTCTTCTCTCCGGTCACTGGCCGCGTCTCCCAGATCTACGCCCACCTCGGCGAAAAGGTGACCAAGGGTCAGCCGCTCGCGCTCGTGGACAGCCCCGACCTCGGCAGCGCCTACAGCGACCTCCTCAAGGCCCAGGCGGACCTCGTGGCGGCGCAGCACGACATCCAGCGGCAGCGCGACCTGCTCGCGGCGCACGCGGCCTCGCAGTCGCAGGTCGAGCAGAGCGAGGACAGCTACCGCAAGGCCGAGGCGGAGATGGAGCGGGCCCGGCTCAAGGTGAAGCTCCTGCACGCCTCGCAATCGGACATCGTGAGCCAGCAGTACCTGCTCCGCTCGCCGATCGAGGGCGAGGTGATCGCCCGCAACATGAACCCCGGCATCGAGATCCAGGGCATGCTGTCGGGCGCGAGCATCGCGAACGAGCTCTTCACCATCGGCGACCTCTCGCGCGTCTGGATGCTCGCCGACATCTACGAACGCGACCTCGGGGCCGTCCACCCAGGCGCCAAGGTCGCCATCACGACCGTGGCCTACCCGGGCGAGACCTTCCAGGGCTCGGTCGACTACGTGAGCGACGTCCTCGATCCGCAGACCCGGACCGCCCACCTGCGCTGCACCATCGAGAACCCCGACAGGAAGCTCAAGCCCGAGATGTACGTCACGGCGTCGGTTGCGCTGGGCCAGCGGGACGCGCTCGCGGTGCCGCGCGACGCGGTCCTGCAGATGGGCGACAGGTCGATCGTCTTCGTGCAGGTGGGCACCACCGAGACCGGGCTGCGCCGCTTCGCCCCCCGCCCGGTCACGACGGGGATCGAGCAGCAGGACTGGATCGAGATCCTCCACGGCCTCCAGGCGGGCGACTCGGTCGTCACCGAAGGGGCCATCCTCCTCTCCTCGCAGGTCTGACGGCCACTACCACCGATGATTCGGAAGATCGTCTCCTTCGCCCTGGGCTTCCCGGTCTGGGTGGCCGCCTTCGTCGCGCTGATCGTGGCGGGCGGCCTCTGGGCCTACCAGAACCTCGACATCGAGGCCTACCCGGACCCCGTCCCGCCGCGGGTCGAGATCATCACCCAGCCGCCGGGCTGGAGCGCCGAGGAGGTCGAGCGCTACGTCACGGTGCCGCTCGAGACCGGCCTCTCCGGGATGCTCGGCCTCGACGTCTGCCGCAGCATCTCGATCTTCCAGCTCTCCGACATCAAGTGCTACTTCAAGTGGGACACCGACTACCGCTGGGATCGGCAGACGCTCCTCGACCGGCTGCAGCTCGTCACGCTCCCGAACGGCATCCAGCCGGGGCTCTCGCCCGACAACCCCATCGGCGAGATCTACCGCTACGTCGTCAAGGCGCCGGGCTACGATCTCACCGACGTGAAGGCAACCGAGGACTGGGTCCTCGAGAAGGCGTTCAAGCAGGTCCCAGGAGTCATCGACGTGGCGAGCTTCGGCGGCCAGACGAAGCAGTACCACGTCGACGTCGACCCCTACCGGCTCAAGGGGCACAACCTCACCCTCCCGCCGCTCGTCGCCGCGCTCCAGAACGCGAACCAGAACGTCGGCGGCAACATCCTGCCGCTCGGGGAGCAGGCTTTCGACGTCCGCGGCCTCGGCCTCATCCGCACCACGAAGGACATCGAGCAGGTGGTCGTCGCCGAGCAGAAGGGCGTCCCGGTCCGCATCGGCGACATCGCCGACGTGAAGGTGGGCTGGGCCACCCGGCTCGGCATCGTCGGCCACGACGACGACCCCGACGTGGTCGAGGGCATCGTCCTCATGCGCCGGGGTGGCGACACCCTGAAGACCCTCGAGGGCGTCCGCGCCAAGGTCGAGGAGATCAGATCCCAGCACCTGCTGCCGCCAGGCATGGACATCTCCCCCTACTACGACCGGACCCACCTCGTGCACGTGACCACCCACACGGTCCTGCACAACCTGGTCGAGGGGATGGTGCTCGTCGTCCTGATCCTGCTCCTCTTCCTCTCGAACGTCCGGGCGGCCCTCATCACGGCGCTCAACATCCCGCTCGCGCTCCTGCTCGCCTTCCTCCTCATGGTGCTGACCGGAACGCCCGCGAACCTCATCTCGCTCGGCGCGGTCGACTTCGGGATCATCGTCGATTCGACCGTGATCATGATGGAGAGCTGCTTCCACCACCTCGGCCACGGAACCTCCGGGAAGGCGAGCGAACGGGTGCTCGCCGCCGCCAGCGAGGTGGGGATGCCGATGGCGTTCTCGACGATCATCATCGGTGTCGCCTTCCTGCCGCTCTTCACGCTGACCGGCGTCGAGGGCGTCATCTTCTCGCCGATGGCTCACACCTACGCCTTCGCGATCGGCGGCGCCATCGTCCTCGCGCTCACACTGACCCCGAACCTCGCGCGGATGCTCCCCGTGGGGCGTGCCGAGGAGGACAACTTCTTCACCCGGGGGCTGCACGCCGTCTACGATCCGCTCTTCCGAGGAGCGGTCCGCCGGCCGTGGCGAGCGCTGCTCGTGGGCCTCTTGCCCCTCGCGCTCTGCGTCCTCCTCTTGCCGCTCCTCGGCAGCGAGTTCATGCCCAAGCTCGAGGAGGGGAACTTCTGGATCCGGGCAACCCTGCCGCTCTCGATCTCCCTCGAGCAGTCGGCCAAGTACGTCGGCCGGATGCGGCAGATCCTGCGCGAGAAGCCCGAGGTCGAGACGGTCGTCTCGCAGCTCGGTCGGCCGGACGACGGCACCGACGTGGCGGGCTTCTACAACCTCGAGTTCTTCGTGCCGCTGAAGCCGTTCGACGA
This sequence comes from Myxococcales bacterium, assembly GCA_021783235.1. Classification (GTDB taxonomy): domain Bacteria; phylum Myxococcota; class Myxococcia; order Myxococcales; family JAKAPL01; genus JAJXUD01. The sequence continues at coordinate 8,009 of JAJXUD010000052.1, forward strand.
CTGGCCGCGAGGCGAGACGAAGGAGCACCTCACCGCCGTGCTGAGCGACGAGTTCGCGAAGGAGTTCCCCGGCGTCGTCTTCAACTTCTCGCAGAACATCGAGGACAACGTCGAGGAGGCCCTCTCGGGCGTCAAGGGAGAGAACACGGTCAAGGTGGTCGGACCGGACCTCGGGGTCGACGAGCAGATCGGCCGCCAGATCACGGACGTCCTCTCCAAGGTGCAGGGCATCCAAGATCTCGGGCTCGTGCCGAGCCTCGGCCAGCCGAACGTCGAGATCGTCCCGAACCGCGCCCTCTGCGCCCGCTATGGGCTGAACGTCGGGGACGTCGAGTCGGTGATCCAGGCGGCCGTCGGCGGTCAGGCGGTGACCCAGGTCTTCGAGGGAGAGCAGCGCTTCGATTTGACCGTCCGCTGGCTCCAGCAGTACCGGGCGGACATCCCGCGGCTCAAGGAGGTCCTCGTCGGCGCGCCCGACGGCTCGCAGATCCCGCTCGGCCAGATCGCGACCTTCAAGGAGGAGAACGGTCCGGCGCTCATCTACCGCGAGGGGAGCCGCCGCTACGTGCCGGTGAAGTTCAGCGTCCGCGGTCGCGACCTATCGAGCACCATCGGCGAGGCGCGCCAGAAGATCGAAGGTGCCGTCCACCTGCCGTACGACGTCCACCTCGAGTGGGCGGGCGAGATCAACGAACTGCAGGAGGCCACCCGCCGGCTCGCCTGGATCGTGCCCATCACGCTGCTCCTGATCGCGCTCCTGGTCTACGCCTCGGTGCGCGACTGGCGCGACGCCGCGATCGTGCTCTTCGACATCCCGATCGCGTGCAGCGGAGGGATCCTCCTCTTGCTCTTGACCCGCATCCACTTCAGCATCTCGGCGGCCATGGGCTTCATCTCGATCTTCGGCATCGCCATCCAGGACGGGCTTTTGGTGATCAGCTACACCCAGCAGTCGTGGCGGGAGGGGCTCGGCCTCACCGAGGGGATCCTCCTCGCGTCCCAGCGCCGGCTGAGGCCGGTCCTCATGACGACCCTCGTCGCGATGCTGGGCCTCCTGCCAGCGGCCCTCTCGAACGCCATCGGCTCGCAGACGCAGAAGCCGCTCGCCGTCGTCGTCATCGGCGGCGCGCTCATGCTGGCGGTCCTCCCACGGCTCCTGCAGCCGTCGCTGCTGCTCCTGATGCACCGCAGGGAGCCTCGCTGGCGCCTTCCGCCGACCGAGACGCCCCACATCCCCGCCGTTCCCGTCCAGCACGCCTAGTCGACTGGGGCCGCCCGTGATCCAGCACGCCCTGACGCTCCTCCTCGCCCTCTCCGCTCCGCCGCCCGACCGACTGGAGTCGCCACGGCTGCCGAGCCCACTGACCCTCGAGGCGGCCGAGCGGATCTTCCTCGACCACGGGCTCGACCTGCTCGTCGCCGACGCGCAGGCTCGCGGAGCCGAGGGCGATCTCCGGGCGGCGGGGGCCCACCCGAACCCGGGCGGCAGCGTCGGCGCGCTCTACAGCTTCCCCTTGCCGCCCGACCAGGGCGGCGGGGCCCCTGCGGTCTGGGGCTGGACGGCCTCGCTCTCGGACAACGCCGCGATCGAGGACCAGCTCTCCGGAAAGCGCTCGCTCCGCATCGAGGCCGCCGCCCAGGCGCTCGCCGCCGCCAAGCTGTCGGCGAAGGATCTGCGGCGCACCGAGCTCACGCAGCTCCGGCAGTCCTTCGCCCAGCTCCTCATGGCCGCGGAGAACGTGACGCTCGCGCAGGACGTCCAAGCGAGCTACGCGAAGACATACGGCCTGAACCAGATCCGCTACCAGAAGGGCGACATCAGCGAGGCCGACCTCGCGAAGATCTCGACGGCCAAGCTCGAGGCCGACCAGACCGTCTCGCAGGCGAACCAGGGGCTCGCCTCCGCCAAGGCGGCCCTGGCCTTCCTCCTGGGCGTGCGCGATGCCGTCGCGAGCTTCGAGGCGGCCGGGAGTCTCGAGTACCACCCGCTCGCGGAGCTCGCCTCGAAGGGGCCGAACGATCTCGTCACCCTGGGGCTCGAGCGGCGGCCCGACTACCTCGCGGCGGTCGCCATGGCGAAGCAGGACGAGGCGCTCCTCTCGCAGGCGAAGCGACAGATCCTGCCCGACATCGCGGTCACCGCGACCTACCTGACGCAGTACACCCCGGCCTACGTGGTCACGCCGCCCTCGCTCGAGCTCGGCCTCTCTGGGAACCTGCCCGTGCTCTACCAGCAGCAGGGCGAGATCGAGCGGGCCGAGAGCAACCTCCTCGCCGCGCGGGCGACGGAGGCCAAGGCGCGGGCGGTCGTGGTCTCGGACGTCGCCCAGGCCTGGGCGGGCTACGTCGCGGCCCGCGAGATGGTCGAGCGGATGGAGCGCGATCTGCTGAAGGAGGCGAAGCTCTCGCGCGACCTCGAGCAGCTCATGTACACGAAGGGCGCCGCCTCGCTGCTCGACTTCCTGGATTCCGAGCGGACGTACCTCGCGACGAACCTCGAGTACCACCAGGATCTGGCGAGCTACTGGAGCGCCGTCTACGCGCTCGAAGAGGCCACCGCGACGCCGCTGCGGTAGCGCTAGAACGCGAAGTCGAGGCCGAACTCGAAGTAGCGGGCCGACAGATCGATCACCGGGATCGGAGCCGCGCCGCCCGTCCGGATGGCGTGAATCACGTTGCCGGGTCCGTTCTCGATGATCTGATCGGTGTAGGCGAGCACGAAGCTCGTGCGGGCGATGCCGAGGTCGTCGTAGATGTCGTGCGCGAGATCCGGATCGATCCAGTCGAGCACCAGCGCGAGGCCGACCGTCCCCTCGACCCCGGTGGTCAGGCCCAGCGCCGGCATGTCCGCCTGGGAGGCGGGCGGCAAGAACGAGATCTGGCCGCTCTGCATGGCGTTCCAGTAGACCACCCAGTCGAGGCCGCCCCGCACGAAGGGGACGATCGGGACGCCCTGCGGCACGAATGGATCGAAGCGGTAGGTCGCGAGGAGCTTGAGGGGCAGGACGTGGAAGCTCGAGGTGGCGCCGCCCTGCTCGAGGGTGGCCGCGGAGATTCCATGGCCGTAGAACTCGGCGTAGCCGATCGACCCGCCGACCGCGAGCGAGCCGAAGCCCTGCCAGAGGTCGCGGTCCACCTCGAGTTGGGAGAGCAGCCGATGCTTCGAGCCGTAGATCGCCTTGAACGGGCTGCTCGACTTCGGCACGCCCCCGGCCGTGTAGCCCACCGGTCCGACGCCGGGGGTCTCGTCGGCGTCCGGGTAATAGACCGTGCTGAAGCGGAACTCCGCGTTCCATTCGTGCGGGCGGTCGGGGGTCTCGGCCCGCGCCCGCGCCGCGAGGCCCCCGAGGAGCGCGAGCGTCACGAGGGAGATCCGCCTCAACGGCTCCTCCGCCGCCGCAAGAAGAGCAGCCCCGCGAGCGCGAGCGCGAGCGGCGGCAGCCCGCCCGAGGCGGAGGCGCAGTGGAACCCACCCGGGTCCTGCAGTCCCGCCTGGTGGGCGAGCCGCCAGTAGTCCAGCACCTCGATCGGCGAGGCGGCCACGGGCTGGCTGTAGTCACCCGGGGTGCCGTCGACGTAGAAGGCGCGAGCGGAGAGATCGTAGCAGGTCTCGTTCTCGAGGTTCGAGAGCATCGCCGAGGTGACTCCGGCCGGGGCCTGCTGGGTCGCCCCGGACCAGTTCGAGGGGTCTCCGGGATCGCCGGGCGAGCCCGTGGGCCCGCCGTCCGCGCCGAAGTTCTCGTAGAGGGCGCCACCCGCGATTCCGCCGTCGCAGCCGCCGAAGGTGTCCTTCTGCGTGTAGACGAGGAAGTGGTCCGGGGTGATGCCGTTCGAGACGAACGACCAGTCCATCGAGAGCTGGCCGTCTCCGGCCGTCGCTGTGACGTCGGCGGGCGCGGGCGGTGGCCGCATGTCGTAGATGAGCTGCATGTACCAAGGGGGCGTCGACGGGTAATAGACCGAGCCGACGTTCGGAAGGGCGACGCAGAGGTAGAGGGTACCGTTCGGCTCCGAGGGATCGTCGCACGGGTCGGACAGGCCGGTGGCCTCGGAGACGACCTGCTCGCCGTTGACGTTCACGACGTACTCGAGCTGGGTGTCCACGTAGCCGAGGGTCAGGTTGAACGTGGCGCCGCCGTCGGGGGTGCCGCAGGAAGAGTCGGTGGCCCAGAAGGCCGTCGCCCCCACGTCGGCCTCGGGGATTCCAAGCTGAACGCCGTTCACGCCCGGGGTCACGCTGCCGGTCAACGCCTCGCGGCAGCCAGCCTTGGTCACGTAGAGCGGCGGGGCCGATCCGCTCGGCCACTGGGTCGGGTTCTGATCGACGGTCACGGTCAGCGTCGAGTAGCCGTACTGCGCCCGCGCCACACCGGCGAAGAGCGGTAGCACCCCCAGCAGGAGCCACTTCACGCGCATGGGGTGGGACTGTAGCAAACGAGAGGCCACGGGGCGACCGCTCGTTCCTGCCTTTTGACGGCGGGTTCCGGCCACGGTCGGCCTCGCTCGGCCGCGACTATTTGTCAGGGGACCAGCCGCCGGGCGAGCGGCCGATGCCAAATTGGCACGCCGGGCCGAGGTTCGAGCCTCCAGGCGGAATCAGAGCAGCAGGAGGGCGGCCTCGACGGCCGCCCTCCCGAGCAGCCGGGCCGGATCCGCCGCCGCCACGAGTTGAAGGTGGCGCGGGGCGTCGCTGCGGATCCGTCCGACCTGGACCGCGGCGTCCCCCGTCGCGAGCGAGGGCATGGGATAGACGTGGCTCGACGGGTCGTCCAGGAGCTGGAGCCCGGGCCCTCCTCGCGCGAGCTCGCGCGCCTCGGCCGGCCCGAGTTCGCGCTCGAGCGTCAGCGAGAGGACGGCGAGCAGCCCGAAGAAAAGGGGCGCCCGGAGCGCCGTGGAGGCGATCGCGAGCCCGGGACTCCCGAGCAGCCGTCGAAGCTCGGCCGCGAACGAGAGCTCGCTCCGGTCGTCGGCCCCCTCGAAGCCCATGACCTCCGGGATGACGTTGAACGCGATCCGGTGGGGGAAGCGCCGCGCCCGGATCCGCCGCGACCCGAGCAGCCCACCGGTCTGGCGGGAGAGCTCGCGGACGCCGCGGGAGCCCGCGCCGCTCGCCGGAATGACGAGCGTGGCCTCGACCCGCTCGATCCGGGCCTTCGCCCAGAGCGGCCCCAGGGCGCGGGCCACGACGAGCGCCGGCGCCCCCGGAATCGAGACGTGGCGCGGCCCGCTCGCGCCGGCGGGCCTCAGCAGGGCGACCTCCGGGTCGAGCCGGTGGGCCGCGGAGAGATCGACCACCGAGGCGCCGGCCGCGAGGGCTCCCGGAATCCAGCGGCCGGCCCGCGCGGCGCCGGGGGCGAAGATGGCGGCGGAGACGCCCGCGAACGAGCCCTCGCCCAGCCTCGCGACCTCGAGCTCCCCGCCGCGGAAGGGCTGCTCGCGACCGGGCTTCTCCGAGAGCAGCCGGAGCTCCAGCGCGCGCGGAGCCAGCTCCTCGATCGCGTCGAGGATCTCCCGGCCGAGCAGGCTCTCGGCGCCGATCACCGCGAGCGCCCGCGCTCCCGCTCGCGCGGGGACCAGCTTCGACGCGCCTACCGCGTGTTCGAGGGGCTCGGCCATCGAAGACAGGCTATGGTATGGCGAGCCGATCGTGAAAGAGAAATCGCAGCGCGCCCCGCGCCCGAACAGCGGCCTCTCGTCGAAGCTGCGCCCCGACCGCGTCCACTCCGCCACGCTGGAGGTCCTCGCGATCGTGCGCGAGGAGGGGCGCCTCGCCGACCGGGCGCTCTCGCACGTGCTGCGGCGGGAGCAGAGCCTCTGGAGCGCGGAGCGCCGCGCCGTCGCCGAGCGCGTCTATGGTCTGCTGCGCAACGAGCGGCTGGTCGAGCGGGTCGCCGGAGCCACGCTCGGCTCCGGGCGCCTCGCGACGTTCTCCTCCAGCGAGGCCGACGCCGTGCGGCTCGCGGTCTGGGCGAGCCTCGTGGGCGCGCCGCCCCCGCCCGGCCTCGCGCCATCCCTCCGGCGTGCCGTCGAGGCCGCCGGGGCGGTCCGGGACGAGCTCCTCGCGGCGCTCGAACCGCTCGAGCGGCTGTCGCTGTCGTTCTCGCTGCCAGACTGGCTCGTCCGCCGCCTCGCCCTTCGGCTCGGAGAGCCCGAGTGCGCGAAGCTCTGCGACGCGCTCAACCGCCGCGCCCCGCTCACGCTGCGCGCAAACCTCCTGCGCGGCAGCCGAGAGGAGCTGCTCAGCGCGCTCGCGGCCGAGGGGGCGATGGCGACGGCCACGCGCCACTCGCCCTGGGGCACGGCCCTCGACGCCCGCACGAACGCCTTCGGCCTCCAGTCGTTCCGCCGGGGCCTCTTCGAGGTCCAGGACGAGGGGAGTCAGCTCCTGGCGCTGCTCTGCGGCGATCCGCCCGGCCGGCTCGTGGTCGACGCCTGCGCCGGCGCCGGCGGGAAGACGCTCGCGCTCGCGGCGTCGATGCGAAACCGCGGCGAGCTCTGGGCGCTGGATGCCCGCGCCGACCGGCTCGAGCTCCTCCGGCCGCGCGCCCGCCGCGCCGGAGCTCAGAACGTCCGCCTGCTGGCGATCCCCGACGAGGGGCCCCTCCCCCCCGCGCTCGATCGGATCGCGGGCCGCGCGGACGTGGTCCTCGTCGACGCCCCGTGCAGCGGCATCGGGGCGCTCCGGCGCAACCCGGACGCCCGGCGGCGCCTGACCGAGGAGTCGGTCAGCGAGCACGCCCGGCGCCAGCTCTCGATCCTCATCCGCGCCGCGCGCCTCGTGCGGCCCGGGGGCCGGCTCGTCTACGCGACCTGCAGCCTCCTCTGGGAAGAGAACGAGGAGGTCGTGGAGCGCTTCCTCGCCCGCGGCGGCTTCGTCTCCGTCCCCTGGCAGGAGCTGCTCCCTTCGCCGCTCGCCCAGTCGCTCGCCGGCGACCTCGAGGGCGGACCGGAGGCGCTCCGCTCTCCGCTCGGGCTGCGCCTCTGGCCGCAGCGGCACGGCACGGACGGCTTCTTCGGCGCCGCCCTGCGCCGCGCTCCTCAGTGAACGTAGATGTAGGTGACCTCGGTGGCGTTGCCGATGGGGAGCACCGTCACCTGCAGCCCCTCGGCTCCGCGGGCGTAGCGGAGCCCCTCCCCGAGCTCAGCGGGGCCCTGCTTCGCCTGCGTCCAGCCCTGGGCCGCCAGCCCACTTTGGATGAAGTCGAGGACCTCGGCCGGGTTGCCCTTGGCCGAGAAGCTGATGGTGCTGCTGCTCCTCGGCCCGTCCTGAGCGTCGGTGCGGAAGACGCCGTCGGTCTTCGGGAAGACGGGCAGCCCCGCCGGCATCTTCTGGTCGCCGGCGAGCGCGTTCTCGGTGAGCCCCTTCCCCGGAGCGATGCTCAGCACGACCCGGGTCGGCCCGCCGGCCCCCGGCATCACGAGAACGGTCTTCTGCAGGCCGCTCACGGGATCGAAGGCGGTCACGCCGGTCAACGGGATCTGCTTGGGCGGCGGCGGGACGAAGAGCTGCTCCCGCTTGAACTCGGCGCGGTAGAACGCGACCACCTTCTCCGGCGGGTCGTCCGTCTGGAAGCCGGCCATCTGCAGCTTCGCGTCGCCCAAGGTCACCTGATCGGCGATCTGGTAGGGGAGCGCGCCCGGGTACTCGTCGAAGTGGCCGAGGACCGCCCAGAGGCCGGCGGCGTCCTGCGGCGGCGACGCCACTCCGCCGTCGGTCCTGGCCGCCGCCGATCCCGAGCAGAGCGCGAGCAGCGCGCTAGCGGCCCAGGTAACGATCGACGCGCTGGGAGAGCGCCGTCTGGTAGGCGTCCTGGGGGACGCCCTCGAAGGTGCCGTGATCCGACGGCCAGGTATTGAAGACCTGAGAGCCCGCCTCGGTGTTGACGGTGGGGCTTCCATTGCCGGCCCCGGAGGGGCTTGCACCATCGGCCGGCGTACCGGCCTGGTAGGCGAGCTCGGACGACCCGAACTCGGTGTCGAGCTCGGGCCCGTCGACGAGAACGTCGTAAGGAATCCAAGGGAGAGAGGGCGTGGTGTCATGGATCGCCTTCGATAGGGCGGAGAAGTGCTTGTTCTGGTCCTGGTCGGGCCAGCTCTTCGACGGGTCGCTCGAGCCGTCCTGCCCGAGGCCCCAGTCGTCCGTGAAGATCGTGAACGACGAGCTGATCCCGCAGCTCTTGGACGCGGGCGTCCCGATGCCGCAGACGGAGATGGAGCCTAGCAGATCGCTCGGCCAGATGCTGTCCCCTTGCAGGATCTCACCCTGCTCGGTCTTCTGGTCGAGATAGAAGTTCTCGATCCGGGCCTGCGTCTGGCACTGGATCAGGCCGCCCTCGTGGAGCTTCGTCCCTTCGGCCGCGGCCTGCCCCACGTCGAGCGACCCGGCCGAAGCCTGCTCGCACCGGATCGAACTCAGCTGGGCGCGCGCGCCCGCCCCGGTGAGCCAGCCGCTCGCCCCGCCGCCCATCCGCTCGTCCCAGGCGTCGAGCGCTCCGTAGACCTTCTTGATGTTCTTCTCGACGTCGGCCTTCGCCTTGTTGAACATCAGCGGGTGGTTGTAGTTGTCGTAGTTGTGAAGCAGGTGGCCCGTGAAATCCCACGCTGCCGCCGCCACCGCCTCCTGGGCCTTGAGCCGCGCGTAGAGCGCGTCCTGCAAGAAGATCGAATAGAGGAGCACGGGCACGAGGACCAAGAGGGAGATCATGAATTCGACCAGCGCCGTACCCCGGGCCCTTCCAGCATCGTCGACGCGCCTCGTCATGGCTACTCCGTCGCCGGCAAGACCGCGGCGATCTTGGCGGGTTCCGTGAACTTGGCGGCGGTGAGCAGCGCCGCGAGATCGCCGCGGGCGAACGGATGCAGCTTGGCCCGCCAGAACGGATTGTAGAAGTTGGGCGGCTCTTTCCAGTCGCCGGGGCGGTGGTAGTAGGCGAGCCCCTGCGAGGCCGCGAGCATCTGCTTCCAGGGCACCGCGTCGGTGATGACGTTGTCGTAGGTGAAGTTCGACCGGTCGATCTGGCTCCAGACCTTCTGGTTCATCGCGTACGGCCCCTCCTCCGCGGCGGTGTAGCCGCGACCGAGCAGCGAGAACGTCCGGGGCTGGTTGTAGAGCTGCTCGCTCGGACTGATCTTGAACTCCGCCGTCGGGATCAGGACGCCGTAGTGCTCCGGGTTGCCGTCGCAAGGGCTGCAGCTCCCGAGCCGCAGATCGATCTGGCTCGTGTAGGAGGTGCTCCCGTCCGCCCAGCGGACCTCGCTCTGGCCCTGGCCCCCCGACGGCTGGAGCTTCGGCTCCGAGTAGGCCCAGACCTGCACGCTCGCGTCGCAGAAGCCTGGCGGGATCGGCGTCGACCAGCCGATCGGCTTGAGGTCGGTCGACAGCAGGTTGCCGTGGTCCTCGCCCGCGAACGAGAAGCCGCCCGGATCAGGCGCGTGAACGGCCGAGTGGACGTTCCCGCTCGCCGACTGAATCATCAGCGAGCTGCCCTGCCCCATCAGGGCGTTCTGCCACTCCGGGTCGGAGATCCACTCGTGGAGCAGGAGCTGGATGGGCGAGGTCGCGTAGTTCCGCTGCCGCAAGAAGTCGCTCATCATCCCTGGACCGTTGCGACTGGCGTTCGAGGCCTCGATCTGGGTGTGAAGAACGGAGCCCGTGCCGCAGGGCACGGTATCGGTCGCCGTGCAGTAGCCCGCCGTGCTGCCGATCCCGATCGTGTTGGCGGCGTCGACCCCGACCCCGCCGACCGGGACGATCTTGCCCTTCGCGTCGAAGCCCTTGCCGAGCTGCGCCGCCAGCGCCTGGCCCTTGAGGATCTGGGCCATCTTCACGCTCACCTTCTCCTGCTGGGCGTTGACCGCCCAGATCTCCGCCATGTCCGCGAGGGCGGAGTCGTGGAGCGCGCCGGACAAAAAGCCACCGCTCCCGCTCTTGCCGAGCCCTTGCTGGACGTTCTGGATCCGCTGATTCAGGTTCTGGCAGATCCCGCTCTGGATGCTCTGCTGCTCCTCCTCCGCCGAGACGTTGCACTCGATGAGCTGCCCGCAGTCGGTCCCCTCGGAGGCGACGCAGATCGGGCCGTAGATGGCCCAACACCAGGCGTAGAGCTGATCGGGGATGTCGATCGGGCAGCTGCCGGAGTAGCCGCAGCCCCAGCTGTTCGCGAGCGACTCGAGGTAGCCCTCGTAGGCGACCAGGTAGCTCATGTGGCCGTACGTCGCGAGGATCGCGACGTAGTGCGACACCATCGACCGATTCGTGTAGGCGAAGAAGTTGAACGCGCGCGCCTCTTGAACGGCGAGCGAGTAGCTGGATGCGTCGGCCGCCTGCTGGAGCTCGATCTTCGACTGGATGGCCTGGCCAATCGCGAAGGTGGTGAGGAGCGTGAAGGCGACGATCGCGCCCATGACCGCGAGCAGCACGAGCGTCTGACCGCTCTCGCCGGTCCTGCGGCTCGCTGGCGTCGTCCACTCGGCCATCGTCTCTCCCCTTGCCACGTCTCCCGGGGCACTCACGCGCCCCGCCGCTCACATCCCCAGGTAGTTCTCGGTCCGAGCCCTCCACGCCTTGTAGTACGCGTTGCCCGTCAAGGGCGCGATCGACGAGTTCGCCTTCAGGTAGAACGGCCAGGTGTCCGAGTACTGCGGCGACTGCTCGCCGTGCTCGATCTGCTGGAGGTTGTTCGGCGTATCCTTGAGCATGGCGGGGTCGCCCGACGCTCCGCCCCCGCCGCCGGGCTTGTCGGTCACCGGCGACCGCTCGTTCAGGAGGAAGGCGCCGTAAGCGACGTCGATCAGGGCGAGCTCACCGATCTCGGCGTAGCTGCCCCCGGTCGCATAGCCGGCCTCTGCCAGTTGCACGGCCCTATTGTACGTCAAGCCGCTGACGGCAGGAACGCCGAGCGCACCGAGGCCGCCGGTGGGCACCGAGTTCTCGTAGACCTCCTTGCCCACCCGGTAGAAGTCCATCGAGTTCGACGAGCTGTCGTAGAAGTCCGTGTCCGTGTTCTGGCTCCCATCCGCCCAGTGGGTGTGGCTGTCCGAGCCGTTCGACGTCCCGTCGGCGGCGAGGCCCCAGTCGTCCGTCATGATCCCGAACGAGGCCGTCCCCGTTCCGCAGCTCCCCCCCGACGCCGTCCCGACGCCGCAGAGCGAGATCTTTCCGATGGCCGTCGCGTCATACAGCGCCACCTGCCCGAGCCAGGTCGGACCATCCATGAAGTGCTGCGACGGCTTCCCCGTGCCGAGGAACCAGTTCTGCGACTCGACCTCGGCCTGGCAGCGGACGAAGCCGCCGGTGTGCAGCTTCACGCCCGCGAACGCGGCGCTCGAGGGATCGATCGAGGGGAGCGGGCTGATGTCGCCGGACCCACCGCCGACCGAGGCGTCGAGCTTGCAGCTCACCGAGCCATTCTTGAGCGATCCCTTCGCGCCCGCGCCGACCAGATCCGACGACGAGGCCCCCCCGCCCCCCTCGTTGGCCCAGGCGTCGAGCCCCTTGTAGCGCTTCTCGACGGCGCTCTGCGTGGCCGACGCCGCCGCCGTGTACTTCGAGGCGTGATCGAAGCTCGACGAGTAGTCGTGCAGCGTCCGGCCGGTGAGATCCCACGCGGCCGCGGCGGTGATCTCCTGCGCCTTGAGCTGGAAGAAGAGCGTGTCGGCGAGGAAGATCGAGTAGAGCAGCGCCGGGATGAAGACCAGCATCGAGACGGCGAACTCCACCGTGGCGGCGCCGCGCCGACGATCGAAACGACCCACTCGCGCCGTCGGGCTCATGCTCACTCCGTCACCCTGGGAACCGAGAGGGCGTCCACCGCGGCGATGTCGCCGAGCGGCATCCCACCCGCTTTTAGCACCGCATCGAGCGTGATCCGCGCATCCACCTGGGAGCTGCCAGGCGACTGCACGGGGTGGAGCTTCGCGCGCCAGAACGGGTTGTAGAAGTTCGGCGGCTCCTTCCACGTGCCGGGGCGGTGGTAGTAGGCGAGGCCGCGCGAGAGCGCCCACATCTTCTGCCCCGGGCCGAACTTCGTGAAGACGTTGTCGTAGGTGTGGCTGCTCGTGTCGACGATCCCCATCGAGCTCTTGTCGAGCTCCATTCCGTAGGGGCCCTCGTCCGCGGCCGCGAGCGAGGTCGTGAGCAGGGCCCAGGTGCTCGGCTGGTTCTCCAGCGGGTCGGTCGTCTGGACGGCGAAGTTCGCGGTGGGGATGCCGAGCCCCGCGATGGTCGGCGAGAGCTTCCCTCCCAGCCGGATGTCGATCTGGGAGCTCCCGCTGTCGGTCCCGTCGGCCCAGTGGACGTCGCTGTCCCCTTTGCCGGGCGGCATCGAGTAGACGAAGGTGTTCGACTCGTGGCCCATCGCCCCAAAGACCGGGAGGCACTCCTCGTCGGCCGAGATCAACCCGTTGTGATCCTCGGCGCCGGCCGCGGTGCTTCCACCCGAGGCCTGGCCGCCCGACGGCGGCGAGGGCGGGGCACCTCCGCCAGGCGCGGGGTTGTAGAGCGCGGGGCAGTTCCAACCGCTGCTGTCGTTGCAGAGCGCGTTCTGCTGCGGGCCGACGACGAGCCGAGACATCCCCGTCCCTTCGAGGCTGCCGAAGCTCAAGTGCGCGAGGTCGACGATGCCGTTCTGGCGCGGGAAGGGCGCGCCAAAGTAGTGCATCTGGAGGTAGACGTTCTCCTCGGTCTTCTTGCGGTCGCGCAGGAAATCCCCCGTCAACGCCCCCAGGTTCGCCGCGGCCGGCCCCCAGCGCTCGGAGTTCGCCGCGAACTGCAGCGTGTCGATCGAGACCGAGTTGTGCCCGCCGAGCGGCTCGCAGATGGGGGCCCCGATCCCGCCGACCATCGCGGCGTCACAGAAGCCGGCCGGCGTCTTCCCCGCGATCGACTTGACGTTGAGCGCCCCCACCAGGAGCGGGGCCTTGATGTGCGGGTCGAAGGTCTGGCCGATCTTCTCGGAGATCGCCTTCGTGTCCCCCATCGAGGCGATGAGCTTCGCGGCGATCCCCTCCTGCTGGAGTCCGGCGATCGTGTCGCGGGCGAGGTCGTCGCGATGGAGCTTCGCGAGATCGTGCAGCCGCCCGAGCGTCCCGCCGCCGCCGCCGCTCTTGCCGAGATCCTGGTCGGCCTGCTGGAGGTCGTTGCAGATCTTCGGGCAGTAGTTCTCGAGGATGTTGATGTTCTCTTGGATGACGCACTCCGCCTGGTCGCAGAAGGGGAGACCGATCGGCGCCCCCGCGACGGTCGCCGCGAGCGCGCAGCCCGCGGCGACTTCGGCGTCCATCATCTCCGGGATGTTGAGCGCCCCGAGGACGTCCTTGAGGAAGCTGGGCAATTTGTCGAGGATGCCCGGCAGCGCGATCGGCAGCGCCAGCGGGTTCACGTTGCAGGACGGGTCGAAGTCGCAGCCCCAGTTGGAGGCGAGCGCGTAGAGGTTCCCCTCGTAGTTCACGAGGTAGCTCATGTAGCCGTAGAGCGCCATGACGACGACGTAGTGCGAGACGATCGCCCGGTTGGTGTAGGCGAAGTAGTTGAAGGTCCGGGCCTCCTGGACCGCGAGCGAGTAGCTCGCGGCGTCGGCCGCCTGCTGGAGCTGAATCTTCTCGCGGACGGCCCGGCCGATGGCGAACGTCGTCAGGAGCGTGAAGGCGACGATCGCCGCCATCACGGCGAAGAGCACGATGGCCTGGCCGCTCTGGCCGCGCTTCGGCGCCGGCGTCACTGACAGGTCCCCTTGTAGCCCGGCGAGGCGCCCGCCGGCAGGTTCGACATCATCCGCATCGAGTAGGAGGTCCGCAGCGGGACGAAGTAGCGGCTGCCGAGGTGGTACTTGGCCGCGTCGGCCATGTGGGTCGCCTTGCGGCCGGCGAACAGGGCGTCGACGTTGCTCCGCTTGGAGGCCGGCACGAGCTCGTCGGCCTTGTTGCTGAAGTAGTTCGAGCCCGTCCACATCTCGTGGATCATCATGTTCGCGAACGGGATCCGGAGCTCGTAGTTGTAGGTGAGCTCCGCGGTCAACGTGAGCGGGTGGTCGGGGTCGTCGAAGTCCTGCGCCGTGTAGGGGGAGGCCGGGGCGCCGTCGTCCGCCGTGACGACGTACTTGAGCCGGATGAGCGGCAGCGGCAGCGGCAGGTAGATGTTCCCAACCGGCGAACCGTAGCTGTTTCCGAGCCAGGTCTTGCCGAGTTCCAGCGCCGTGTCCGTCCGGCCGAAGCTCGGCAGGATGGCCTGGTCGGCCGCCGGGATCATCACGTTGCAGGCGACCTGGTTCACGCTGCCGGCCCGGACGGCGCGGTAGGCGGCGTACTCCGCGAGCAGGCGCGCCTGCTGCATCATGCTGAGCTGCATGATCCCGAGGATCATGAAGATGCTGAACGGCATGACCAGGGCCGTCTCCACTCCGACCTGGCCGGCTTCTCTCGAGCGCATCGTCCGTCTCCGCTCCATGTGGGGAGCATACCGGAGCTTGGCCCTCGGCCCCATCCGTCAGGTGGACGGGGCGGCGACTGGCCGCAAGTCATTGAATCGGCTTCGCTTTCCCGCTCGAGAGCCCAAAGCCGAGGTTCACCGAACCGAGCTGCGTGCTCTCGTCGCAGCGGCCCACCGAGCCCCCGAGGTCGATCCGCTCCTCCCGCTCCGTCCCCGGGAAGAGGATGGCGAGCGCCTGGACCGAGAGCTGGAGGCCCGGCGGAAGCCGGCCGCACTCGATCGAGACGCGGTATTCGCCGGGCGTGGCGCGGCGGAGCAGGAACACGTGCGGCCCGGGCGCCTCCGGGTCGTCCCGAAGCCGCAGCGCCCCCGAGCGCGCGCTGCGGTTGCTCGAGTCGATCGCCTCCCCGCTCGGGTCGACGACGCGCAGGTCGAGCCGAGCGCCGGCGGCCGGCCAGCCCGCGACCACGACGAGATCGGGCCCCTGGGCGCGCCCGACGAGATCGACCCAGGCCCGCTCGCCGCCCCGGGCGACGCCGATCGGGTTCGCGCCGGGAAAGAGCGGCAGCCAGACGGCCACGCGGCCGTGCCGATCGACCGCGAGCGGCCAGCTCCGGTCGGCCCAGAGGAGCGCGGCCGGCCCATGGCCGACGTCGGCCACGAGCTCCGTGGTCTCGAGCCCCGTCGTGCCCGTGGCGGGGCGCTCGATCGATGGCGGCGACGGCGGCGGGGCGGCGAGGAGCGCGAGCGCGAGCAGAGCCCTCATGGCGAGACCTCCAGGCGGCCGGCCGGCAGCGACGCGGCCGCGAAGCCGAGCGAGGCCCCGGGCAGCGCGAACTCTCCCGCGTGGACTGCCCGCGCGCCGTAGGAGACCACGAGCCTGCCGCTCGATCCGTCCCCGCAGAGGGCGAACGCGCCGGCCGCCTCCTCCGGCAGCCCCATCGGCAAGAGGCCGGCGGCCGGCCGCTCCACGAGGCAGGCGCGCGGCGTCGCCTCGGCGAGCTCGGCCGAGAGCTCCACCTGCAGCTCGTCGCCGACCCGGAGCCGGAGGCCCGGCCCCTTCGTCGCCTCCGGCGGCTCGTCGTCGGCGGCGATGGCGGCCTCCGTCCAGGGCGGACGGGTGAGCCGCGACAGCGAGCGTCGGACCGAGGTCGCGGGGGGCGCCCAGTCCGGCGGCAGCTCCCCCGAAAGCGGCGCGAGCGCGACGACGGCCTCGGCGGCGTCCAACGGGTCACCGCCCCGGAGCCAGCGGCTCGAGCGCTCGACGATCGCCGTCCGCTCGAGCCGGCCGGGCCTCCGGGAGGGCTCCTTGACGAACTCGGAGCAGCCCCGTGGAAGCCCCGCGACCGGGCCGCCCTCGCCTGGCCGGAGGTCCTCGATCCGCTGCCGCGTCCGGTCGACGAGGCCGCGGTCGAGCGTCGCTCCGGAGCCCGCGAGCGCCCCGAGGCCGGCGAGCGCCTCGCAGTCTCGGCGCCGCTCGTCCACCGCCGACCCGAAGCCGCCCGCGAGGTTCTCGAGCTGCGCCAGCCTGGCCAGCGCGGCCTCCACCGACCGCGCGCTCCGCTCCGCGGGTCCGAGGGCCCCGAGCGCGCGCACGGCCGCGCAGGCGAGGTCGGCGTCGCCGCGGGCGTCGTGCGCCGAGGCCAACCGCTCGGCCAGCTCGCGGGCCGCGGCGCGCGGGCTCCTCCCCAGGCCCGCCGCCCAGTCCTCCGCCGGCAGGATCGGGAGGCGGGCCGTCCGATGGGCGCCCCGCAGCTCGAGGAGGCCCGGCGGCCCGGCCTCGACGAGGGAGATCGCCGTCGCCCCCTCGCAGCGGAACGAGACGAGCCGCCCCCCGGCGACCGCGGGAGGGGCCGGGCAGAGAGCCTGCGGGGGCCCGATGGCGGCGGCGGCGGCGGCGACGAGCCGATCGCCCGGCCGCATCCAGGCGGGCAGCTCCGGCGGCGGCTCGGCCGGGGGAGAGACGCGGAGGTCGATGCGGCGCTCCGCGAAGAGGCCCGGCCCCTCGACGGCCCAGAGGCTCGCGTGCAGGGTTCCGCCCTGCTGGGGACGGATCGTGGCGACCGCCGCCCCGGAGTCGTCCGCCGTGAGCGAGATCGCATGGCCGTCGGGGGCCGCCCCCTCCGCCTCCGGCCGGAGCGCCACCGGACCGTAGGGCTGCAGCGGCGGCCGCGAGGCCTCCCCGGAGGCGACGCGCTGGAACGGCTCCCGGGAGAAGGCGACCCCGGGCGGCGCGCGGAGCGGGGCGAGCAGCTCCTCGAGCCGCGGCGCCCAGGGGCGCTCGTTCGACAGGAAGAGGCCGAGCCAGGCGGGGACACCCCTCCCGGCGGCGTCTCGGACCTCGATGGAGAGCGGGTTGCCGGCGCCGGCCTTGAGCCGATCCGGCCCGATCCGGAGGCTGAGCGGCTCGCCGCGCTCCGCCGCCGCGATCGACGCGAGCGCGCGGTAGGATCGGCCGGCGACGAGCGCGCTCGCCGAGAGCAGGGCGGGGAGCTCGCCGAGCCGGACGCGGCCGATGCCGGAGTAGCCGTGGATCGGCACGACGTGGTCGGGCGGCCCCCCGGGGGCGACGCCCACGAGCGCGACCCCGGATTCGAAGGGGCAGAGCAGGAGGAAGCGGAGCTCGTCCCCCGGGGCCGCCGCGATCTTGTCGGGGACGAGGAGCAGCCGATCGGGGGTCGTCGGGACGTCGCCGCCGGCCTCGGTCACGAAGATCGACGCCTGCGCGCGGAAGCCCGCTTCGCCCCTCCCCGAACGGGCGGGCCGAGCCTCGAGCTCGACGTAGCCCGGCGCCGCCGGCGGGAGGAGCAGCGTGGCCCTCCCCTTCGCGTCGGTCTGGGCGCGGAGGCTCGCCGATTCGGACTTCTGCGCCTCGCCGCTCGGGCCGGCGCGAACGAACCGGACGAGCAGCTCGACCTCGCCGCGCCAGGGCTCGCCGCCGGCGGAGGCGGCCTCGACGCCCACGGCGATGGCCTTGCCCGGCCGGGCGATCCGATGCTCGGGGGAGATCCGGAGGCGCGGGGCGACGCCCCAGGCCTCGGCCTCGGCCACGGCCCTCGCCTCCCGCCCGGCCGGATCCTCGAGGCGGGCCTCGATCCGGACGCGGCCGGGCCCCGGGGGCGACGGGAGCGACGCCGTCAGCTCGCCGCCCGCGCCGCTCACGCCGCTGCCGCTCGCGAGGCTCTCCCAGGGGCCGTCCTCCGCGGGCCCCACTCCGTCCCCCGCCGTCCCGAGCGATCTCCAGAGCGCGTCCCAGCGGACCGCGGCGCCCGGGAGGGGGAGCCCCGGCCTCTGCCGCACCCGGAGCCGCGCGACGACGGGCCGGCCCGGCTCCATCCGCGGCAGCTCCCAGCGGCCCGAGAGCTCGGGCGGCGCGCCGCTCGCCAGCTCGAAGTCGACCCCGCGCCGGCTCCGCCCCCAGTCGAGGACCGCCGAGTAGAGGCCGGGCGGGAGCCCCTCGGGGAGCGGCAGCGAGGCGTCCACCGTGCCGAGCGCCGAGATGTCGACGGGGAGCGACTCGAGCAACGTCCCGCGGCGCCCCCTCAGCTCGAGCGTCGCCTCCTGGGCGTCGGCGATCCGCCAGGGGAGCGGCGCCCCGGGGCCGGTCCGCACCCGCAGCAGGGCCCGGGCGTGGAGCGTCTCGCCGGCGAGGTAGCGCGAGCGGTCGAGCGTCAGCGCCGCCGCGACCCGAGGGGCGCTCGGCGGGACGAGGTCGCGCTCCTCGCGGGCGGGCGGCAGCGGCGCCCAGGCGAGGTCGGCGCCGAGCCGCGCGACGGCGATCCCCTCCATCGGGGCCCGGGCGACGAGGAGGCCGTTCGGCTGCGTGCGGCCCGCGAGCGAGAGCTCGCGCCCCTCCCCCTCGGAGACGAAGATCTCGGCCCCCTCGCGCGGGGCCCCGCTGTGCGCGTCGGTCGCGAGGAGAGAGACGCCCCCGCCCGCGCGCGCCACGAGCAGGGCGAGCCGGCTCGAGAGGACGATCGCCTCGCCCCGGGCGCCGCCCGCGAGCGCGACCGCCCGGTAGGCCCCCGCCTCGAGCGGCCCCAGCGCCACGTCGGCGTACGTCCAGCCGGGCTCGGGCGCCTCGACGCGCCAGGCGCGCACGAGCGGCTCGTCGCCCCTCACCTCGCTCGGCTGCTCGGCGTCCCGGGGCAGGCTGGCGCCGAGCGGCCGCGACGCGCCCGAGAGCGCCCGGGCGAGGGCGCGGCCGGGGGAGGTCAACGCCCGCCAGATCGCGCGGTAGCTGCTCGAGAGGGCGCGCCCCCCGAGCCGGGCGGCCGACTCGAGCGGCGGCGGAGCGACCGCCGCGCCGGAATCGAGCCGGCCCGCGAGCGCCGCGAGCGGATTGGGGAGCCGGTAGAGCGTCAGCTCGACCTCGCGCGCGCCTCGGACGGCGAGGTGGGCGACCGGCTGGCCCTCCGCGCCCGGGAGGACGGGGGCGTCCACCGAGAGCTGGACGGCGGCCTCGGCGCCCGCGCCGGCCTCCGCCGCCGCCGTCCCGCCGGAGGGGACGCTCGCCGGCTTCGGCGCGGCGCGAGCGGCCTCTGTTGGGGCTGGCGCGCTCGCGAGCGTCCAGCTCCCGCGCGCCCCCCCGCCCTGCCCGCGAAGCTCGGCCTCGAGCCGCAGGCCCGCCCCGTCGGCCAGCGCCCGCAGCAGGACGGGGCCCCCCACCTCTCCCTTCTCCTCGGCCCGCTCGAGGAGCGGCCGCGCCGCGTGCTCGGCCACGGCCACGGCGCTCCAGCCCGCGCGGCTGCAGACGCAGACCGACGCGTCGACCCCGCCCGGACAGAGGATCCTGCCGCCCCGCAAGGCCGCCTCAAACGGCTCCTCGGCCTCGACGAACGCGAGGCGGGCGGCCCGCTCGAGCGGCTCGGCGGCCTCCGAGCTCGTCCGCCAGGCGAGCACGCCGCCGAGGCCGCCCGCGCCGTCCGCCCCCAGCCAGAGCCCCGCGCCGCGGCCGAGCCGCTGCGCGAGCGCGTCGAGCGCGCCCAGCAGCGCCGCCCCTTCGGGCTCGGGCGCCGGCCGGATCGAGCGCCAGGCAGCCGCGCCGTCGAGCCCCGGCCCCTCGAGCCGCACGATCCCGCCGGGCGGCAGGAGCGTCGGCGCGGCCGACTCTCCCCAGGCCCCGAGGTCGAGCTCCGCCGAGAGCGTCCCGTCGATCGCGCCGATCGACCGGAGGCCGAGCGGCGCGGAGGCCGCCTCGGGGCCAGCCTCGCCCGGCTGAAAGGCGGCGGCGAAGAGATGCCCCCTCGCGCTCTCCTCGAGCCCCGCGAACGGCACGGGGGCCCCAGGCGCCGCCGGCCGCTCCCCGATCGACGCCTCGAGCGCGCGGGCGAGCAGCGCGCCGCGGCTCGCGAGGACGAGCCGGTCGGCCAGGACGAAG
Source organism: Myxococcales bacterium (assembly GCA_021783235.1). Taxonomy (GTDB): domain Bacteria; phylum Myxococcota; class Myxococcia; order Myxococcales; family JAKAPL01; genus JAJXUD01. Next base: position 27,814 of record JAJXUD010000052.1, read on the forward strand.
TAGGAGACCGCCCCTTCGGGCGAGAGCCTCACCCGATGGAGCGGCACCCCCCGTCGCCGCTCGACCTCGACGTCGCGCCCCGAGGGGTGGACCGCGTGCAGCGCCCGGGCGAGGTCGAGGAGCGCCGCGCGCGCGGGGGAGAGCCGAGAGATCCAGAGCCAGCCGCCCGGCCCCTCGGGCCCGGGCGCGACGCGGACGAGGACCGCGGGGCCGTCGAGCAGCGCGGCGAGGTCGAGCGGGCTGCCGCGCGAGAGCTCCGAGAGCCGGTCGCGGGCGGTCCGGAGCCGCTCGAGCCACGGCAGCGCCTCGAAATCGCGATCGAGCCGCTCGCGCCGGAGGGCAGCGCCGAGGGGCGAGCGCTCCAGCGCCTCGAGGGCGCCGCGGGGGCTCGGAAAGACCGCGGCGAAGGTCGCGGGGCCCGGCAGGCGCGCCAGCAGGGGGCCGGGGCCGACGGCGGGGAGCGATTCGAAGGAGCCGCTCAGGCGACCGCCGCCCGGCCGCCGGCAGGCGGCCAGCGCGACGGCGAGCGCGAGGAGGGCCTTCGTCGCTGGCCGTGCCGCGGGATGTCGAAGTCCTTCCGTTTGTCGGCCTCCAGGCTCCAGCGGTGAGCGAGCATCGCCGATCGGCTGGTCGGGACCAAGCGGTTCGAGGCGAGCGGGGTCGAGACGAGAGCGAGCAGGGTCGAGTCGAAGGCGAGCAGCGTCGAGACGAGGGCGAGCAGCGTCGAGTCGAGGCCGAACAGCGTCGCGTCGAAGGCGAGCGCGGTCGAGTCGAGGCCGAACAGCGCCGAGTCGAAGGCGAGCGCGGTCGAGTCGAAGGCGAACAGCGTCGAGTCGAGGGCGAGCACGGTCGAGTCGAAGGCGAACAGCGTCGAGTCGAGGGCGAGCGCGGTCGAGTCGAAGGCGAACAGCGTCGAGTCGAGGGCGAGCGCGGTCGAGTCGAGGCCGAACAGCGTCGAGTCGAAGGCGAGCGCGGTCGAGTCGAGGCCGAGCGGGGTCGAGTCGAGGGCGAGCAGGGTCGAGTCGAAGCCGAACAGCGTCGAGTCGAGGCCGAGCAGCGTCGAGTCGAAGGCGAGCGCGGTCGAGTCGAGGCCGAGCAGCGTCGAGTCGAAGGCGATCACGGTCGAGTCGAAGGCGAGCAGGGTCGAGTCGAAGGCGAACGCGGTCGAGTCGAAGCCGAGCGCGCCCTCGGTGCGACCGAGCGGGCCCGCGTCGATTCTCGTTCCTGGCCCGTTCGCCTCCCTCGGGGCGGTCCCGCCTCAGCCGGCGTCGGGCGTGCCGGCGTCCGGCAGGAGGTAGTCCTGCGCCTCGCTGTCGTTCGGCGGCAGGATGAGGGGCGGCAGCGGCGTCTGGCCGAAGTCGAACTCGCTCCGGAGGTCGCCGAGGATCGCGACGTCCTCGCGCACCGTCGGTCGGGGATCGGGGCGGCCGTCGGTGGCCGGGTCGAGCCGCGCCCCGCCGAGGAAGATGTCCTCGATGAACTTGGCGTAGGCGTCGAAGCTCAGGGTCTGGTGGTCGATGAAGCCGGGCCGGACCCAGGGGCTGATCACGATGCCGGGCACCCGAAGCCCGTAGCCGTTCTCGTCGACGATGGGCGGATCGACGTGGTCGTAGAAGCCGCCCCAGTCGTCCCAGGCGAGGAAGATGACCGTGCTCCCCCACTGCGGCCCCTGCATGATCGCGTTGACGATCGTGGTCACGTAGGCCTGCCCCTCCGCGATTCCGTTCGGTGGGTGCTCGCTCACCTGGTTTCCGGGGATCACCCAGGCGACGCTCGGCAGCGTGCCGTCCTGCGCGTCGAGGAGGAGCTGGTCGGCCCCCTGGACGACGTCGTCGAGCTCGCCGTCCTGGGCGACGGTGACGAAGCCGGGCAGCGGGTTCCAGATCGAGAGCGTCGTGCCGACCATCGGCGTCGGGGGGCAGGTCATCTCGCCGTCGTCGCAGTCGGGCTCGTCGCCCTGCCCGAGGTAGTACCTCCAGCTCACGCCCGCGCGGTGGAGCAGGTAGGTGAGATCGGTCCAGGCGAAGACGTTCGGCTTCGGCCAGATGCTGTTCGGCTGGTTCGCGGTCGAGAGGTCGTAGCCCTCGTCGTTGACGCAGCTCGCGGGGTCGCTGGAGCCGCACTTGGCGGACCACTCGGAGACCAGGAACAGATGCGCCGCCATGCTCCACGAGGCGTTCGGCTCGAAGAGCGCGTCCTGCAGCGCGTAGGCGCGCGCGTAGGCCCAGTAGTTCGGGAGCTCGGCGTCGGTGTGGTAGCCGACGGCGTCGGCCCGGGCCCGGCCGTCGGTCATCGCCGAGCCGCAGCCGGCGTCGTTGGTCTGGCCGCTGCAACCCGAGCCGCCCGTGATGGGGTCGACCTGCATGTCGACGAGGAAGCCGTCCATTCGGCCGCCGTGCTCGTCGATCGGCGGGTCGGCGAGGCCGTGCGGCCCGCCCGCGTTGTAGTCGTGCGGATCGTGGAAGGGGCGGACGCAGTGGGCGTAGTCCCAGCTCCCGTCGAGCCGGCCGCCGTCCAGCAGCACGGGCACGCAGACCGTCGGCACGCCCGCGTCGTCCATCGGGATGCCGTTCGCGCCGGGGAAGGTCCCGAAGTAGGAGTCGAACGAGCGGTTCTCCTGCATGATGACGATCACGTGCTGGATCGGGTACGGACCCGAGCCGACGCCCGCGTCGCCGCCCCCCGCGTCGACCGTGCCGGCGTCGAGCCCGCCGTCGAGATCCGAGGGGCCGCCCGCGTCGAGCCCGGCGTCGAGCCCTCCGTCCACGCCCGCACCGGCGTCGGCGCCGCCCGCGTCGGCGGCGGAGTCGGGCGGCGAGCCGGCGTCCAGCGCGGCGGGCCCCGCGCCCGGCCGAGGCGCCGCCGGGCCGCAGCCGGCGAACGCGAGGAGCAAGGCGAGCGAGGAGGTCCGGCGCCCCATTGGCTTCCACTGTAGCAAATTGACAGCCGGCGGGCGTTTCGGTTTGTAAAGGCCCCCATGGCCCTCTACTTCCGCCAGTGGCTCGCCGGGCGCGACTTCGCGCCGGCAAACCCGTTCGCCGGGCAGATGGCGAACTTCGTCTACGCCATCGGGGACGACCGAACGCGCGAGTGCGTCCTCGTCGACCCGGCCTGGGACGTGCCCGGGCTCCTCGAGCGGCTCGAGCGGGATGGGATGACGCTGACGGGAGCGCTCGTCACCCACTACCACCCGGATCACGTCGGCGGCGGCTTCATGGGCTTTCCCATCGAGGGGCTCGGGGAGCTGCAGGCGAGGCGGCCCGTGCCGGTCCACGCCAACGCCGAGGAGATCGAGGGGCTCGTGACGGTGACCGGCCTGTCGCGCTCGGACTTCCGGCCGGTCCAGAGCGGCGACCGGCTCTCGGTCGGCGACGTCGAGGTCGAGTTCATCCACACCCCCGGCCACACCCCCGGGAGCCAGTGCTTCCTCGTCGCCCCGGGGCGGCCGGGGGCGCGGCTCGTCTCCGGCGACACGCTCTTCATCGGCGCCTGCGGCCGCGTCGACCTGCCGGGCGCCGACCCGGCCGCGATGTACGAGAGCCTCACCCAGAAGCTCGCGAAGCTGCCGGACGACGTGGTGCTCTTCCCCGGCCACGACTACGGCGAGCTGCCGAGCGAGCCGCTCGGCGAGCAGAAACGCAAGAACCGCTTCCTGCGCGTCCCCTCGCTCGAGGCCTGGCTTCGGCTCATGGCGCGCTGAGCGGCGCGCCGGCCCCAGAAGGCTAGCCGCCGATCGAGTGGCGAGGGGTTCGCTCCCAGGCGGCGCTCTGGCCGTGCCGGAGCTGGCGAAAGGCGCCCACGGCGAGGGCCAGGTTCATCGAGACGAAGTGGTGGGCCAGCGCGCAGGCCAGGCCGAACGGCCCCTTCGAGGCGCCGAGGCTGCCGCGCAGCGCCGCCGCGTAGAAGGCGAGCTGGGCGACGAGGGCCGCGCGGACGAGCGGCTGCCGCCAGAGGGCGAAGGATCCCGCGAGCGCCGCGGCGAGGAAGAACGGCGCGAGCCAGCGCAGGAGCTTGTGGGAGACGAAGGCCAGGGCGGCGAAGGGGCGGGGGCCGCGGGCGAGCGCGCCGAGCAGGCCGAGGCTCTGGAGGTTGCCGGCGCCGATCCGGACGCGCCGCCGGAACTCGGTGGGGCCCTCGGCGGGCGCCTCCTCCGCGGCGACGGCCGCCGGCTCGTAGACCACCTGCCAGCCCGCGGCCAGGATGCGCAGCGGGATGACGAAGTCGTCGGTGATGGTCCCGGGCGGCAGCGGCTGGAAGAGCCTCCGCTGGATCGCGTAGAGGCCGCCGTTCGCGCCCACCACGCAGCCGAGCTTCCCCTCGTAGAGCTTGAGGAGGCTCTCGTAGCTCCAGTAGGGCCCCTCGCGCGACGGCTCGCCGCCGGCCGTCACCAGATCCAGCCGTCCGCAGACCGCGCCGACCTGGGGGGCGTCGAGCCGCGCGACGAGCCGCCGGACGGCGTCCGCCCGGAGCATCGTGTTCGCGTCGGAGAGGACCACGACGTCCCCCTTCGCCATCGGGATGAGCCGGTTCAGCACCTGGGCCTTTCCAGAGCGCGGGGCGCGGGAGAGCACGACGCCCCGGAAGGCATACGAGCGGACGATCGCGTCGGTCCCGTCGGTCGAGCCGTCGGAGCCGATGAGGATCTCGAGCCGATCGGGCGGGTAGTCGAGCGCGAGGCAGTTCTCGATCTTCTCGCGGATCACCGCCTCCTCGTCGAAGGCCGCGACGACGAGGCTCACGTGCGGCGGCTCGAGCGACGAGGGCGGCCGTCTCCGCTCGGAGCCGCGGCGCAGCCGCCGCAGGTTTCCGCGCAGCTCGCGCCAGCCGTCCAGCGCGACGAGGAGGACTGGGTAGCCCAGGTAGGCGTAAGCGACCGAGGCGAGGCCTCCCCAGACGACCGCCTCCAGCAGAAGCGACGCCACGGTCCCCATCTCCGCCCCCCCTCCCCGCCCAGCGAGCCGACCGGGAGAGGTGCAAGCGACGGGCCGACCGGACCTCCCCGTCCCACGGGGAGCGGAGGAGAAACGGGGGGAGCGGGAGGGTAAAAAGCTTCTTCTACCAGCGCCGCCGGGAGCGCTTGCGCGGCTTCGCGCTCGCGACCGGCCTCGCCGGCCTGCGAGCCGGGGCAGCGGCGGCCGCGGCCCGAGTCTCGCGCTCCTGCTTCGCCGCGGCCTCGCGGGCGAGCGACTCCTGGAGCCAGGCGACCAGGCGGGCGCCGCCGTCGTGCGCCGGGTCCTGGGCCGTCAGCGCCGCGGCGTCGTCCTTGGCGGCCGCGAGATCCCTCGCCTTGAAGTCGAGCTCGACGCGGAGGAAGCGGGCGCGGGTCAGCTTGGGATCGCGGGCGAGCGCCTCGGTGAGGTCGCCCTTCGCCGCCTGCCGCTTCTCCTCGGAGCTCTTGTCGCCCGAGACGTCGAGCTCCGCGAGCGCGAGCATCGCCCAGCCGTCCTTCTTCCCGAGCGCCTTGGTGTACGCGTCCACCATGGCCTTCGTCCGGTCGGCGTCCCCGTTGTCCGCGAAGTAGAAGGCGAGCGCCCGCAGCGCCGCGGCGTCGTGCGGGTCGGCCTTGTGCGCCGCGTCGGCGAGCTTGTAGGCGAGGTTCGAGTCGGTCGTCTGCTCCTGCCGGAGCGGGTCGTAGTCCTGATGCATCTTCTTCATCTGCGCGATGTCTTCGTTGACCTTCTGCGTCCAGTCGGCGGGCTCCTTGCGCTTGCTGAGCTCGGTCACCTGCCGCTGCAGCGCGTCGTACGCGTCGTAGATGCGGCGCGCGCGCAGATCGAGATCGTGGGCCCGGAAGACCAGGACGAGCGCCCGGTCGGCCTTCGCGTCCAGGTACTTCGGGCGCCGCTCGAGGATCTTCGCGAGCGACTGGTCGGCCGCGGCGAGGCTCTGCGCGTCGTCGCGCTCGAGGAGCGCCACGGCCTTGTCGTGCTCGGCGACGGACTTCCGATCGGAGCCCGCCGGCCCGAGCATCGACGGCAGGATGGACGCGAGCGCGAGGCCGAGCAGCACGAGCGCCGCGGCGCCGAGCCCGAGGTAGAGCGGCATCCGACTTCTCTGGACGAGCTTCGCCTCGAAGTCCTGCGTGGCCATGAACATCTGCGTCTGACCGGGCTTGCGGTTCGCCTCTCCCGAGGCCGCGCGGAGCGCCTCGGCGTTCGCCCGGTCGACGCTCTCGCCCTGCGAGAAGAAGAGCTGCGTCACCTTGCCGGGACGGGTGGGCGGCGCGAGGTCGGGGACGCCCTCGGGGGGCGCCGCCGCGGCCACCGGGCGGGGCTCAGGGGGCGGCGCGGCCGGCGCCGCGGG